>NZ_JBIAMR010000010.1:0-269740 GCF_042874235.1 Nocardia sp. NPDC004151
CTCAATCGTCGACGAGCACACCCGCGAATGCCTCGGCGGCCTGGTCGAACGCTCGATCACCGCCGACCGGCTCATCGACGAACTCGACCGCATCGGCCTCGACCGCGGCTATCCGGCCGCGCTGCGCTGCGACAACGGACCCGAATTCGCGTGCGCGGCGATGGCCGATTGGGCCGGTGAACGGGTCGGTTTGGCGTTCATCCCACCCGGCCAGCCCTGGCGCAACGGCTACATCGAATCGTTCAACGGCCGCCTGCGCGACGAATGTCTCAACATCAACAGCTTCTGGTCGCTCACCCAGGCCCGCGTCGTGATCAGCGACTGGAAGGACGAATACAACCACCGCCGAAGACACTCCGCCCTGGGCTACAGCACCCCGGCCGGATACGCTGCAATCTGCATCCACCGATAACCGGCTCTCACACCCGGTGGACCGAATCACGGGGTCCCGTCACGCCCGCAGCGTTGAGGTACGCGGAATAGATTGCACGATAGGCGAACTCGTCCTGATCATCGTGAATCTGAGCTAGCCAGGCGTCGAACTTCTCCATGATCTGGATTAGACCATTCGGCTGCCCTGATCTGAAGCTGGCCAAACGTCCGCTACTGCCGCGTGGCGCGCCTGTTCGAACCGGCCAGCCCGCGGTCGCCAGAACGCACCATCCCGAGTTGCGTGCACTTCGATCCAGATGAACCCATACGGGGTGAACCTAGGATGCATTGGTGCGTTTCCATGCCATTGAGCCCGAAGTAGCTGGTGGGCACGGGCCTCGGACCGAGTACGACAGGTCGACAGTGCCGGTGACCGTTACGAGGTTGGAGTACGAGTTCGCCGACTGGCTGGGCGATGCGTTGGTCGAATCGAGCCCGTGCTTCATCGTCACTCAGGACCTTTCACAGCGCATTGAGCAGGAGGGCCTGACCGGTGTGTGCTTCGATGACGTACTTGTCTCGGTGTCAGCCAAGGGTGAGGAGCTGATCGACACCGAGCTCCCGCCCTGGAGATGGATGAAAGCCATTGGGCGGCCAGGTGAATCGGACTTCGGTGTGACCCGCGGCTTGTGCTTGGTGGTTTCAGACCGCGCTCTCGACTTACTCAACGATGCCGGGACTGCCAATGCCGACGTGACGGAGTTTCGAACATCCCAGTGAATACCGGGATGTAAGCAACGTGCTACGCACTCTCTGCCGCATACCGCGCTGACCGAACCGGCCGGCGCGAGGCGCCGACGGCCGGAACCTGGTGCGGCACAGAACGCACGCTCATGCCGATGAGCGTGTGAGCATTTGATCCGAGCGCGTCGCACAAGCCGCTTGTCGATTACCGTCTCGATCGTGTCTGTGAACATTGCGATCCACTTCCTCATTGCTGACCTGGCCGACGGCGCTCAGGCTGAAGCTGTGGAGGAAGCCATCGATGAGCTACTCGAGCAAGAGAGCATCGATGGTGACGTGGCGGTCTACCGTCACGAACTTGCCGAGGGCGGCTGGGCCGTCTTCGGCCTCTCTTACAGCTTGATCATCATGAGCCGCTTCTGGTCGTGGGAACCCGAGTTCGAAGAGTCGTTTGTTGACTGCGTGGGCGCCATCGCACCCGATGCCGAAGTGGATCTGCACATGTTTGACGTGGATGAAGAACGAGAGCAGCAAGAAGGAGCCGAAGCTATTCGCGGGCAGCTGATCTCGTGGTTGCCCGATGGCGAGAAGGCCTACTTCCGGGCCGCCCTCCGGTCGACTACTGGTAGCTGAGGGCTCGCGGCCTCTGCCGCCCGCATGCCACACCGATTTGAGCGCCGCAGACGTCCGCTACTGCCGCATACCGCGCTGACCGAACCGGCCAGCGCGGGGCGTCGGCGGCCGGATCCCGTTGCGGTGCAGAACGTCCGCTACTGCCGAGGACCGTGCTGGAACCGGATCAAGGCTGGGTGCAGGCATGTTCGCGATTGAACGAGCCGACGCTTCCGGTGCCGGTGGGGAGGTTGCGGGTGGCGTCTGCGTATGCCTCCGCCGGGGTCGCCCCCTTACCGAAGCCCACGATCGGGAACCCTGCGACGATCGCGAGCGGACTCGTCACGACTGCACCGCAGCCGTTCGCGAACGTCACCATCATCCGGCAGTCGATGATGCCTTGACCCTTGCACGCTCGGTCGGCGGCTCGAATAGCGTCGGCCTCCGTCGGGTGGTTGACCGAAAACGCGAAGACGTTGCCCCACGCGCTGAGGGAAACGGCGCCCCAATTGACCGGGTCGGCGGCGGCAGTCGGTGCCGCAAGAACGGCAGCGGCGCTCACCGAGAGGGCGGCGGCCGCAAAGGATTTGTTGAACAAGTGGCATGCTTCCTCTGCGCGCCGACCAGGGTGCGGCGATCGCATGGAAGATACCGCAGCGCATGGACTCGTGATCGCCCCAAGTCTTGGGGGCACGGCAAAGACCATCACGAACTGCGGTGTTCGTGACGGATCCACTGAAACCGATCTAGTCGCCCTTGACTGCGGGAGCGCCCTCGTCGGTGGCCATCGCCTCGCGCAGCGACGGACGCGGTCAACTATGACGACGTGTGGCCCGGGCGAGAGCCGTGGCTGCGGCGGATTCGGTCATCCCTCGACGAGGTCGCCTTGCCGAACACACTCTTCTGCCGCCATACCGCGCTGACCGAACCGGCCAGCGCGAGGCATCGGAAGATCAACTGGCCGCGCCGATCCGAGGCCGGCGGAACGTCCGCGACTGCCGAATGCGGTGCGCTGACCGCTACGCCCTCTCTGCTCGGCGGTATCGGTCCGGCGGTGAGTGGTTTGGGATCCGTGCTTGTATTTCACGGTCGTTATCGAACTGCCGCTGCTGGCGAGATCAACCGATGAAGGGATTACCTCAGCCCTCGAGGCATGCGGAGATGATCATTATTGTGCCGAAATAGCAGGGGATGATCCCGAACCCGGCCAAGAATCGAATCGTGGCGGAGTTCCAGCCTCGAAAGTGCATGCGTACTGTGCTGACGATCGCGGTCACTGCCCAAATAGCCAGCGCAAGAATCGATCCCACCGGTAGAGCCCAGAAGGACAGGAAGTCGACCAGCGCCAGGATGCAGAAGAAGAACAATGCGAACCCCGACACGACACCCAGGATCACATCCCAGCAGTACCGGATCCAGGTCAAGACCGTTTTTCGGGTGCCTACTCGCGTGCCCACCTGATCCTGTGGTGCTCGTTCGCCCCGTTCTTGGTCAGTGTTCGTGACAGGGGAGTTGAAGTGTGAGTTCATCACTACTCCTGGGCCCGATCGGCGGCCAGGAACTGGTCTACCGCTTCGATGTCGTCGTCGCCGGTTTCGAGCAGGCGCTCGTTGAGGATCGGTATCGAGCGGTCCAGCCATGCGGGGGGTTCGCCGTTTGCGGGCAGTAGTTCGTGTCGTTCGACGAATTGTTCAGCGAGGTGGCGGACCGATTCTCGTAAGGCGCTGACCACTACTCCTTCGGCCAGGTCAGTCAGTTCCTGTAGGAGTGCTCGGATTCGGTCGAGTTGGTCGGTCTCGGTGCTGTCGGCTTGGATGCGGGGCCACAGCGTGCGCTCGAAGATGTCGCCGAAGTCGGCTGCGATCTGATCAGTGTGTGCACGCAATCGGACGATCTGGTCGAGCACCTCGCTCGGCGGTATGTCCAGTTCGGCTACTCGCAGGCCGCTGGTGAGTGCCCAGCGTCGCGTCTGCGGTCGGCCGCGTCGCCATCGGATCAATCCGAGCTGAGTTGCCTTGCGCAGCAAGGTGGGCCGCAGGGCTTTGGGCTTGATCATCAGTCGGATATCGCCCAAGCCAAGTGGTACCCAGTCCTCGGGCCCGCCAGGCAACGCGAGCAGATCGGCGACTGTCGCCCCCTGCTCACGCGCGGTCAACAGTTCGGCGATCGAGGCGAGTGAGAAGCCGCGGTCCTGCAGACGCTGCACCAATTCGAGACGGTGCAGGTGTGAGCTGTCGTAGCGCGCGGTGCGGCCAACCCGGCGTGGTGCATGCAGCAACCCCTTCGACTGATACATGCGCACGGTGCTCGTCGGGACACCGGCCCGCGCGGCGACCTGCTCGACGGTGAGGTCGGTATCGGTCGTTCGCATGAGTCAAGCATCGCGAGATCTACTTCGCTAGTCAATACTGTTCTAGTAAATGCTTGAAGTGTCGCAGAGTTGAGGATTGCCGCAGGGGGCGGGATCCTGATACCTGTCCACCGCCAGTGGTTCGACCAGGATCAAACGTCCTGACATGCCGCATACCGCGCCGACCGCACCGGCCAAGACAGGCCGGCCAAGACACAGCTGAGCCCCGCCCGGAACTTGAGTTCTAGTGGTCGTCGCAACACCCCAGCTCGAGGGGTGCGATGGAGTTCAAGATTCGGGAGGACCGAACCAGGGATGCCGGACGCCGTCTGACGCGTGAGCCCGAGGCATACTTCCAGCTCATGCGTCAGGGTTACAGCAGCGTGGAAGCGTGCCGGATCGTGGGCATCAACCCGCGCACCGGCAAGAGATGGCGCAACGGCTGGCACTCGCCGCCCAACGGCCGCAAGCCGAAACCCCCGATCCATGTGGAGGTTTCGGCTTGCGGTCCGTCTCGCTACCTGCGCGAGGACGATCGCATCCATATCGCCGACCGGCTGCGAGAGAAAGCGACGATCCGGCAGATAGCCACGGAGCTGGGTCGCAGCCCCTCCACGATCAGCCGGGAGATCCGCCGCAACGGAATTCCGGTGCACGGCAACATATCCCGTTGGGCTTATCGGCCCCATGCCGCGCACCGCCGTGCCGAGGCACGTCGCCCCCGTCCCAAGCCCGGCAAGATCGGACAGAACCGGCAACTGCGTGATTTCATCGCCCACCACCTGCACCTGCGGTGGAGCCCCGAGCAGATCTGTCACGCTCTACGTGCTCGGTTTCCCAATCGGCCGGAGATGCACGTGGTCCACGAAACGATCTATCAGGCCCTCTACGTCCAGGGCCGCGGCGAGCTTCGCCGCGAGCTGACCAAGGCGCTGCGGACCGGCCGAGCGATGCGTCGGCCGCATCGCCAGTCCTACAAGCGCTTGCCCCACGCCATCAAGGACATGGTGATGATCAGCGACCGGCCCGCCGAGGCCGCCGACCGCGCCGTTCCGGGACATTGGGAAGGCGATCTCATTATCGGCAAGGACCACAAATCGGCCATCGCCACCCTGGTCGAACGCAGCACCCGCTACGTCATGCTGGCATATCTGCCCGGCGACCACACCGCAGCCAGCACCCGCGATGCCCTGGTCGAGGCCGTGAGAACACTTCCTCCGCACCTGCGGCGCTCACTGACCTGGGACCAAGGCTCGGAAATGGCCGCGCACAAGGCATTCACCCTCGCCACCGACATCCCGGTCTACTTCTGCGACCCCGCCAGCCCCTGGCAACGCGGATCCAACGAGAACACCAATGGCCTTCTGCGCCAATACTTCCCCAAGGGCACCGACCTATCGGTTACGACAGGAGGATTCGACGATGACTCACACGCGCGGTATGTCGGTCGACGTGCACACACCCGATGGTGTCGCCGACGCGTATCTCACCTACCCGGACGATGGCGCCGCCCATCCGGGAGTGCTGGTGATTCAGGACGGTTTCGGACTGCGGCCCAGCCTGCGGGCGCTGGCCGATCGGATCGCCGCCCACGGCTACACCGTCCTGCTGCCCAACGCCTACTACCGGCACGGGCGCGCACCGGTGATCGAGCTGCCCGACCTCATCGACCCGGTGCAGCGGCCCGAGATCTTCCAGCAACTCTTCCCCATGATCCGCGAGCTGACACCGGAGGTCCTGCGTTCGGATGTCGGCGCCTACCTCGCGTGGCTGGCGGCGTCGCCGCAGGTCACCGAGGGGAAGGTCGGCGTCACCGGCTACTGCATGGGTGCGCGGCTGGCGGTCATGGCCGCGGCCATGTTCCCGGGTGAGATCGCGGCGGTCGCCGGATTCCATGGTGGTCCACTCGTCACCGACACACCGGACAGCCCGCACCTGATGGTCGAAAACATCACCGCGGAACTGTATTTCGCCCACGCGGGCGACGACCACCACATGACCCCGGAGCACATCGCCCAATTCGACAAGGCGCTGGACGCCGCCGGCGTCCGCCACCGCACCGAGGTCTACGCGGGCGCCCAGCACGGCTACACCCAGGCCGACACCGCGGCCTACGACTCCGAAGCCTCCGAACGGCACTACCGCGAACTGCTGGCCCTGTTCGACCGCACTCTGATCCCGTCGCGGAGGAACCCGATCAGCTGAGCCCCGGCCCGGTGTCCGGGTCTGGGGTTCGGCTCCTGGTGGCCCGGTTCAGCGGTGGCCGCCCACGCCACCTTCGTCGTGACCGTTGCCCATATCGCCCTCGTTGTTGTGATCGTCGGGGAAGTTCGTGCAATACGGATTGTTCACATCGGGGTACGGGCAGAGCTCTGTGTCGGGGCCCGTGCCCGCGGTGCCGGGATCGTCGGGATCGGCGGCGGCGATGCCCGCGCCGAACGCAACCGCGAGAATGGCCGTGGCCAGTCCCAATGCCGCGCGCTTGGATCTCATGGGATGCCTCCTCGTGCCGAGTGCCCACAGTGAACGCACCCTTCGGAAGCTAGCCCAAAGTTCGCCGGATTGGCGTGGATGTTGCAGCACTGTGCTTCAAGCAGCCCAGGTCAGCGTCGACGCCGCGGCGTTCAGCGGGCGATGAGTCGCCCGGTCAGGCAGGGAAACAGGCGGTACTCGCCGATCGATCCCGGAGCCCGCGCCGGTGACGATCGCGACCCGCTTCAGCACGTGCTCGGGGTGAGCTCACCGGCGAAGCGGGCGGACGGGTAGTTCAGGGCCGCGGGCACTTCGGCGAAGGCCGACAAGGTGTGCGTCGGGACGCTCGAACGAACGCGCTGCACGGTCGCTCCATCGGCGCAGTACCCGGCGACCAGTGCGTCCGACCCCGTCGACCGTGACGACCTCGTCGGCGGTACCGCGATCGCTGAACCGACACCAGGATCATCGCGATTCCCGAATACGGTTGGACGCCAGCGTCTTCCGGGCGATGTATCACCGGCCCGGCGGCGTCTTACGCAGTCCGCGCACGGTGATCTCCGGGTCCGCAGGACGTAGCCGTTCGCGCGCCCGGCCAGGTCCGCCGGAGCAAATCGAACGAATCCGGTACCGGTGCAACAGGATCGGCAGCCGCCGGAGCTGCCGCGTCACTCGTGAACACGCGAATCGCCATGGCCGTCGAGACGAGCCGGGACGACAGAGCCATTCCCGAGTTCGATCGCATCCGCTCGAATCGTTCGATGAGTTCGCGAGCGAGGACGACTCCGGGCCCCCTCCGGTATCCGGCGCGGGGGGCTCGGACCTCGCGGGCGGAGCGACGCGCGCCGACCCGGTGGGTGATGATGGTGCGATGAACCCCGGTCCGCAGGAGAGCGTCCCGACCGACCTGGATACCCGTCTTCTCGCGGCCGCTGTCGCCATTGCCGGGCGGGCGCGGGAACGGGGCAATCACCCATTCGGGGCGTTGCTCACCGGGCCAGACGGGGCGGTGTTGCTGGAAGCCGAGAACACGGTGGTGACCGGACGGGACGCGACCGGGCACGCGGAGACGAATCTGGTGCGGGCGGCCAGTGCGGCTTATGATGCCGAGTTTCTGCGTGGCTGTACGGTTTACACCAGTTGCGAGCCCTGTGTCATGTGTGCCGGGGCGATCTATTGGGCGAATATCGGGCGGGTGGTTTATGCACTCGGGGAAGACCAGCTTCTGGGGCTGACCGGGGCGAATCGGGAGAACCCGACGATGGCGCTGTCGTGCCGGGCGGTATTCGCGGCGGGGCAGCGGGGGATCGCCGTGGTGGGGCCGGTCGAGCTCGCGGAGGCGTGGGCCGTGCACGGCGGGTTCTGGCGCGGAACGACGGCGTAGTAATACCTTCCAGCGCATAGGTATTCGACGTTTCCGGAGCTCGCGGCGGGGTCGCCGGATGGTAGCGGACGGTCGGCTCGGAATCGGCTGAATGACACCTGTGAAAATAGCGGCGCGACGCGCGGATAAGCGCTCGAAATTTACATGCCGCCTGCGGCGCGGTGCGCTGGTGTTCCGCTATCGTTCATCCCACTATCCGATGCTGCTACTGGCGCGCCAGGGCTGGTTCGTCGATTCCGGAGTGGGTGGCCGGGGCGGCCAATGCCTGACGCGACCCCCGACCGTCTCCGAAAGATCGAGGGAACGTGCCCGTACCCGTTACTCTGACCGGCCGTCTGGTACGGCTGGAACCCCTTGCGCCGCAGCATGCGTCGGGTCTCGCGGAGGCCGCGGCGGGAAATCGCGACGACTATGCGTTCACTCCTGTCCCGCACGGTGTGGACGAGGCGTTGGAATACATCGCCCAGGCACTGGCCGGACATGCCGCGGGCACCTCGGTGGCCTTCGCCATCGTGGCCATGGCCGGCGGCCGGATACTGGGCTCGACCCGGTTCACCCGCTTCGACTATTGGCAGGGTCCGGTGGTGTGGCCGCTGGTCCACGGTGCGCCCAGTGACGATCCGCTGCTGGCGGTGCCCGACGCCGCCGAGATCGGCAACACCTGGCTGTCCCGGGAGGCCCGCGGCGCGGGCATCAACCTGGAGTCCAAACTGCTGTTACTCCAACACGCCTTCGAGGTGTGGCGGGTGCGGCGCATCGCCATGCGCGCCGACGTCCGGAACCTGCGCTCCCGCATGGCGATCGAACGGCTCGGCGCCACCAGCGACGGGGTCCGGCGGGCGCATTCGCGCGGGCTGGACGGCGAGGTGCGCAGCACCGCGTTCTATTCGATCCTGGAGGACGAGTGGCCCAATGTCCGGGCCATCATCGAGGGCGAACTGGCGGCGCTGCCCGCACCGGGGACGCGCGGTCGTCTGGTCGGCGCGTAGACCGGAGAAGCGCCCGCGAACCCCGATCGGACCGGCCGAAAGACCGGTCGGTCCGATCGATGGCCGGCGACTATAATTCCGGGTGTTGCACCGGTCGGGCGTCGAGGAGAGATCTGTCCGAGTCTGGTCACTCGACGAGCCGGCACCACCTCGGATGACCATGCCAGCAACCCTTCTCCCGAAGGAGCGGCGCATGCCCGACCCCATGCGCACGAAAGTCTGCCTCTCCGACAGCGTGTCCGGATCCCCGGTCCTGAGCCTGTTCCTCGTCCCCGAACCCCGCGTGCCCGGAGCCGGAGTCCTGCACCTGGTCGAGCAGGCGCCGCTCGCCGCCGGACCCCGCTGGTCGCCCGACCCGATCCCGAGCCCCAACCCCCACCTCGTCGAGTGGTTGCACGCGCACGGCGCACCCAGCATCCGAACCCGATTCCTGGCCTTCACCGCCGGACAGCACGACCCGCACCGGATGCACGTGGTCCTGCACGATCACTTCATCGCCGATCCGGAGCCCCCCATGGGGCTGGACGCGGACGATCCCGACGAGCTGGCCCGGCTCGAACTGCTCCCCGAACACTGGCTCGGCCCGCGGCGCATCGACGACTTCCACAACTACGCCGTCCGGTCCGCCATGCTCGCCGTCTACCGGCATTTCGGCGTCGACCGGCGCATCCCGCTCATGTACCACGGATACGCCGAACCCGAGGACGGCTGGTTCGAGATCCCGGCCGCGGAGGCCTAGTCGAACGGGACCACGGTCAGCAGCCACCACGGCCGCTGCGGCGACCGGAACTCGAAGGTCTGCACGTACATCCGCCGCTCCTTGCGGGTCAGCGGATCATTCATCAGCACCGTGCGCTCGTAGGGCGCGGCCGGGACGACCCCGCTGTCCCACAGTCGATCCCAGTCGGGGGAGCGGCGGGCCAGATTGACGATCTCCTCGACCCGGTCCGGCCGCAGCTCGGGGGCGGCGGCACGGAACGCCGACACCATCACCTGCGCCTCGGCCTCCCAGTCGCCCAGCCGATAGCGGGCCATGGGTTCGAGCAGGATCGCGGTCATCAGATTCGCGCCCGGGCCGGTGCCGGGGAACAATTTCTTGAACGCGTCGTTGGCCGCGACCACGTCGTAGCCGCCGTCGTGCAGGCAGGCCGGATGCGGGAGGCTGTGTAGCACCGCGAGATCGGCGTCGGGCGGCGGAGAGGGGTCGAACACCCTAGGCAGTGTGCGGGATAGCTCTTCGGAATGACTTCGTATCGAGTTAAGCCGGATCACAAGACTGGGTACTGTCGCAGAATTTCTGCCATATTGAGAGCATCCTGTTTGGTTTTATTCGAAGTGGGTACGGGGGTCGGACACCGGCTATGGCGCTGATACGGATCGGGGTGCTGGGCCCGCTGCACATCAGCATCGATGGCCAGCGCGTGCCCCCGGGCGCGCCCATGCAGTGCGCGGTACTGGGCCGGCTGGTCGCCGCCGGCGGCCGCGTGGTGCCCACCGAACGGCTCATCGACGACCTCTGGCACGGCGACCCGCCCGCCAAAGCCGTTGCCGCGCTCCAGGTGTACATCCACAACCTGCGCCGCGTCTTCGAACCCGACCGGCCCCGCCGCGCCCACTCGCGCGTCATCGTGTCCGAATCCCACGGCTACGCGCTCAACCTGGAACCCAACCAGGTCGACTCCTGGCTCTTCGAACAACTCCTGCACGGCCACGAGGCCGCCATGCGCGATCCCGCCGGACGACCCGAACCCCTCGAACAGGTGCGGGTGCTCGACTCCGCGCTCGCCTGCTGGCACGGCGGCGCCTTCGAATCCTTCCCCGGCATGACCTGGGCGACCCAGGAGACCGCGCGGCTGCAGGCGCTCAAGATGACCGCGGCCGAACTGCGCGCCCAGGCGGCGCTCGAGATGAACCGGCCCGCCGAAGTGGTGCTGGCGCTGCGGCCCATCCTCGAGGAGCACCCCGGCCGCGAGGAGACCGCCCGGCTGCTGGCCCTCGCCCAATACCGACTGGGACAGTCGCTGGACGCGCTCGCCACGGTGCGCCGCAGCCGCGAATTCCTCACCCTCGAATTCGGGGTCGACCCCGGACCCGCGCTGCGCGACCTGGAAACCGCCATCCTCACCCACTCGGTGGACGCCGAGACCGCACCGCCCGCCGTGGTGGCCCGGCCCGCCGAACCCGAACCCCTGCCCGCCCCGGAACCCCTGCCGGACAGCGGATATGCCGCCCAGCGCGACGCCGTGCTGGCCGCCGCCGAAGCCGCCGCCGAAGGGCACGTGCGGCTGGTCTGGCTGTCCGGCGAGGCCGGGGCCGGAAAGACCACCCTCGCCACCACTATCACCACGCACCTGAGTGAACGCGGCTGGACCACCGTCTTCGGCCGCTGCCCCGAGGTCGACTCCGCGCCGCCCGCCTGGTCCTGGGCCGAAGTGCTCACCGGACTCGACGCCGCCGACCCCGAAACCTTCACCGCCGCCGACGCTTTCACCCTGGCCCGCCGCGTGGTCCGGTCCTGCCGGGAACGGTCCGCCGGAACACCCGTCGCCATCGTGCTCGAGGACGTGCACGGCGCGGACACCGCCACCCTGCAGGTACTGCGGCAGGTGGTGAACTGGCTGCGCGACAGCCCGATCCTCATCATCGCCACCCTGCGCGGCACCGAGGCCGGACCCGGCGTCCGCGACACCGCCGCCGCCCTGGCCCTGTTCACCGCCGACCGCATCGAACTCGACGGACTCGACATGGCCGGGACCCGCCGCGCCGCGGCCGCCGCCGGACTCACCGCCCTCGACGACCGCACCGTCGAACTGCTGCGCCGCCGCACCGGCGGCAACCCGCTGTTCGTGCGCGAACTAGCCAAACTCGTTGCCACCCAGGGCATCACCGACGCGCTGCCGGACAGCGTGCGCGACCTGCTCGGGCGCCGGATCGCCCAGCTGCCGCCGGACGTGGTGGACCTGCTGCGCCACCTGTCGGTCTGGGGCGACAGCGATATCGCCACCCTCGCGGGCTCCACCCGGCAGTCCCACGACACCGTCATCGACCTCGTCGCCACCGGCGAAACCGCGCGGCTGCTGCGCACCGACCGGGCCGGGCGCGTGACCTTCGACCACACGCTCGTCCGCGAAACCGTCTACTACGACCTGCCCGCGCTGCGCCGCACCCGAATGCACTGGGCCGCTTTCGAATACCTGCGCCACGACCCCGAGACCGAGGCGTCGAACCAGCCCTACGCCTCCGATGCGGGAAGACCGTCCGCTGACCATCGAACCGACGGCGCGGGCTTCCCCGTCGCGGCGGACCGGGCGCTGTCCGCGCTCCGCGGGGCCGACGAAGTGGTCGCCGCCCTGCTCGGAATGCCGCGGTACGCCAACGGATCTCGCATCGACCGCACGCTGGCGGCGCTGCGCGGAGCGAATGAGGTCGCCGCGACCACCCGCAACGACCCCGATCCGCACGCGCCGAAACCCGATCCCGCCGCGCTCTCGGCCGCTTCGCTGCGCATGGCGGGACTGTTCCAGGCCGGCATCAGGCACGCCGCCGGCGGCACGTACCGATCGTCCATGGCGGCCCTGAGTGCCTCGGGGGTCGGCGGGTACGTGGCCGAGTTTCCCTTCACCGGAGCGCATTCCGCTGCCGAGGAGATCGAAGTGCCGCACGGCCGGGATATCGATGAGCTGGCCCATCACGCCGCGCTCGGCGCCGACGGCGAGACCGCGACGGTGGCGCTGCCCTACGTGCGGGCGGCGGCGCGGCGGTGTGTGGAACGGCGCATGCGGGCCGATGCCGTACGGCGGTGGCGGTCGGTGCTGGCGTTGCACGATCTGGCGGGGCACACCGGGGAGGGCGCGGCGCAGCGGGATCGGCTGGCGGTGCTGGAGGCGCGGTGCGAGCTGGTGGTGGCGCTGGCCTACGACGGGCAGCACATCGCGGCGCGGGCGGCGCGGGCGCAGGCGCTGGATCTGGCCCAATCAGTCGGTGGGACAGCGGTTCTCGCGCACGCCGTCACCTGCTGGCCGACGCCGCTGATCTGGTCGGTGCACGACTGGCACACGCCGGATCCGGGGCTGCGGGGGCCGTTGCGGGCCGCGTCGGCCGATCCGGTGCAGCCGGTGCGGACCCGAATCATGTTGCAGGTCACCGCTGTTTTCGATCGCGCGGTCGAGGATCCGGCCGCCGCCTGCGTGCTGGCGGCCACCGCGATGGCGCTGGCCGAGCCGCTCGGCGATCCGGATCTGCTGTGCACGGTGCTCAACGCGCAGGCGTTCGCGGCCTTCGCGGCGGGCGGCTTCCTGCGTGCCCACGACCTGCGGCGCTACGCCACCCACCTGCTGCGCATCTCCACCGAGGCCGAGCTCACCGAATTCCGCGCGCTCGCACACTATCTGCTGTTCCGCGCCACCCTCGCCGACGCCGACCTGGTGGCCGCGGCCGAACACGCCGCCCAGGCGGGGGCCTACGCCACCGACGGGCAGCTGCGGCACCTGCTCGACGCCATCGCGCCCTTCGGCATGGTGCTGGAGTTGTTGCGCGGCAACACCGATGAGGTGCTGCGCCTGCTCGCCGAGGGCGGCGCGGACGTCGACGACCTGGTGGCGCACTCGCTGGAGGGCGCCGCCGAACCGACCCGCGACACCAACGCACTGCACGTCGGCATCGCCGTGTCCATCGGCTGGCTGCGCGGCGACATGTCGGAGTACCTGAACGACCTGCGCGAACGCACCGCGCTCAAACCCGAGCTGTTCGTCCACGGCTACGCGCTCGCGCTCGTGGACGCGGCCCGCCCCGAGGAGGCCCGCCGCACCCTCGCCGCCGCGCCACCCCTCGCCCCGCAGTTCTGGTCCACCTTCACCGCGGTGAAGGCCCGCCTGGCCATCGCCCTCGACGAACCCGCCGAGGCGCGCGACATCTACGCGAAGCTGCTGCCGTACGCGGGCACCGTCTGCGGGCTGGAATCGGGCGCCTCGGCCATGGGTCCGATGGACTTCGTGCTCGCCGAACTGGCCACCTACCTCGGCGACCACACGCGCGCCGCCGGACACCGGTCCGCTGGGACGGAACTCCAGGCCCGGCTGCGCACCCAGCTGGGCGAGCTCGCGCCCGCGGGCCTGGGCCTGATGCGGGCCGGGCGGCTGGGCGCGATCGGCCACGGCCGCCTCGAACCGTCCGCCGAATCGGCCGTGCGGGCGGGTGAGGGAACTTCCCACCGGTGTGAGACGTCCTAACCTTCGAAGGCCGATCACCGGCCGCAGGGGGAGGGCGACATGACGAAATGGGTGCGCGGCCGCCGGATGCTGGTGGCCGTGCTGGTACTGGCGGTGGTCGGCGGCCTCGTGGCCGGGGGAGTGGCCGGGGTGCGCTGGTGGCAGCACGGACACCCCGGAACGAATCCGTTCACCGGTCCGCGCAACCTGGCCGGCGGCCTGGTGCACGATTTTCCGGCCGTCGATTCCACCGGCTTGACCGCCGCGCAGAACCGCGTGGTGGATGTGCTGCGGCAACAATTCGAGGAACAGGACGGACGCGACAAATACTCCGAGGGTATTGCCGAACCGTGGTGCGCCGACTTCGTGAGCTGGGTGATGCGTGCCGCCGGGCAACCGCTGCACAATCCGAATTCCGGATCCTGGCGTATACCCGGCGTTTACACGTTGGAGGAGTACTACCGGGGTCAGCGCCGTTTCGAGGAGGCGAACGCGGGTTATCTACCGCGTGTCGGAGACGTTGTCCTGTACTCCGATTCCAGTGTGTTCCATCAGCACACGAATATTGTGATCGCGGTGGATTCGGATACCATCACCACGGTGGGTGGCAATGAAGCCGGAGAATCCGGTGGCGTCGCCATCCATGAATTCCGCCCATCCGGCACAACGGGGCTGGTCGGTTTCGGGCGATTGGGAACACGCTGATTCCACATTCTGGAAACACGCGGGGCGGGGTGTACAACCGAGCGCATCTTCCGCCTACGATGGTTTCGGCGGCGCCCGGCAGCGTCGCCGATTGATCCCTGTCCTGCTGCCCCCTCATCGGCAGGACAGGGGTCCCCGCCCGACGAAAGAGCTGGATGACGTTGCCCGACGCACCGACCTGGATCGATTACGCCGAATTCGGCGAACGTTTCGTGGCGGCGGCGGTGACGGAATCCCGGATCGAATCCGCGGTCTCCAGTGTGGCCGGGCGGGGAATCACCATCGGGCCCTTCGGAATCGGGCCCGCCGGACTGGCCCGCTTCGTGGCCAAGGGCAGCATCGGCAAGCCCACCATCATCCGGCGCGCCCCCCACGTGCACTTCGACGTCATGCTCCCGGTCACCCTGCGGGTCGACGTCACCCTCGGCGGACAGCGGCTACGGCTGGAGGCGGTCGTGGAGATCGACCTCACCATGCACGCGCGCACCGCCGCCCCGCTGCTCATCGTCATCGACATCCCCCCGGTCACCGGCCGCGACGTCAGCTTCGTCATGCGCGCGCAAGCCATCGGCACCGCCTGGGAAGTCCTGCTCAACCCGATCGCGCAGCTGGTGCAGCGCGAGGTCGCCAACCGGATCAACGCGATCCTGGCCGACCCGGACTCGCAGCGCGGCCGCACCTTCGACGTGCAGGCCATCCTGGACGGCACCCGCTCGCCCTACAGGGGCCGCCCCACCCATGAATGGATCGGCTACGACGAGTTCGGGCACCGATTCTTCGACCTGATCGTCACCGCGGACCGGGTCCGGCAGGTGGTGGAGTCGATGGCCGGAAAACCCATCGAGGTCGGGCCGCTGCGCACCGGTCCCGGCAACAAGGCCGAGGTCTGGGTGCAGGGCAGCGTGCGCCTGCCCAAGGTGGCCGCCGCCGCGCCGGTCGCCCCGGCGGCCCCGCCCGCGCCGCGGATCGCCGAATTGCCCAGGGCCGCCGCCGAATCCGCCGCGGCCGCGCAGGCCGCCGAAGCCGCTGCCGCCGAAGTCCACGATCCCGCGCTGGTGCGCTTCGACCTCACCATTCCGGTCAGCCTGGACATCAGCGTCGACGTGCTGAAGACCAACCGCTACCGGGCCGAGGTGAACGTGCCCGTGGCCCTCACCGCGCGCGCCGCCGAACCGTTGCTGATCGTCATCGACGCCGCCCCGCCCCGGGCTCGCGACATCGATCTGGAGATGATCGCCGAGGGCTGGCGGGCCGCCGCCCTGGGCAAGCTCGCGGGTATGCGCAAGCAGATCGCCGCGCAGGTGGCGATGGTCGTGCGGACCGAGGTCGCGGACGTATCGCGCCGGACCATCGATGTGGGCGCGCAGCTGAACAAGACCCGCGTCTGACGGCTGCCGGCGGCCACGAAAATTCATAGCTATTTGTTCGCTGTCGGCCGGTCGTTACCTGGTCTTCCATTGATGTGACATATGGTGCCGATGTGCTCGATGAGTCTGGCGATTCCAATGTGAATATGGTGAAATGAGGACACGTTCAGGGGCTCCCGGCGCACGGATGATCTTGTTGTCATCGGGGAAGGTGCGCCGGGCACGCCGCAGGTGGACCGAATAGGTCCAGAGCCAGACTCCTCCAGCACTCGATCGGAATGTTCGACCAGTGCGCGAAGGAGCCGTGATGAGTTCTGCCCCTGTCAACCGACGGAATTTCCTCTCCGGGGCGACGGCCCTGGCCGCCGGGATCACCGCTGGAATGGCCCTCCCACCCGCCACCGCCGCCGCCAAGGAATCCCTCGGCACCCTGCTCGACTACGCGGGCGGCGTCCCCGCAGCCCAATCCATCAGCGACGACGGCCATATGGGCGTCATCCGCTACGTCTCCGACCGGCGGCCCGGCGCGGAATGGATGGAAGGCAAACCGCTGCTGGCCCGCGAGGTCGACGCCCTGCGCGCCGCGGGCCTGTCGGTGGTGTCCTGCTACCAGTTCGGCAAGGGCCCGACCGCCGACTGGCGCGGCGGCTACCCGGCCGGATTGAAGCACGCCGCACGGGGATTGGTGCTGCACAAGGCCGCGGGCGGCCCGGACAGCGCGCCCATCTACGCCTCCATCGACGACAACCCCAGCGACGAGGAGTTCGAGTCGATGATCGAGCCCTACCTGCGCGGGTGGGAAACCGTCATCGGGCACGGGCGTACCGGCGTGTACGCCAACTCGCCGACCATCGACAACATTCGCGACGTCGGGCTGGGTTCGTTCTTCTGGCAGCACAACTGGGGCACCCCGAAGGGCTACGTCCACCCCGCCGCCACCCTGCACCAGTTCGAGATCGACGAGCGCGAAGTGGGCGGCATCTCCGTGGACGTCAACTCCGTCCTGGCACCGCAGTACGGCCAGTGGTGGTGACACCCCACTCTCGCGGCTCTCGTGTCCCGCTGCCGGTGGCAGCGGGACACGAAGGCGAACAGGAAGTGGGCCGGGAACACGGTGTCCGCGTAGTGGCCCGACTTCACGCAATCGACGAAGTTGGCAACGGTCTCTAGGTCTGGCAGTGGCAGGTGGGGTCCCGCACCAGATCGGGCTCTTCGGGGACGACCCGGAGCATCAGGTGGGGATCGTTGTGTTCCTCGTCGGAGCCATTGGCGAAGGCCTGCCCGTTGCCGTTCCAGGAGAACAGCGAGAAGCGGGACAGGCCGGAGAAGGCGGATCCCAGGCTGCCGAAGGACGCCGAGGAGATGAGAGAGCCGAACGAGCCCACCGACCCGATCGACAGCACCGAACCCACGCTGCCGATGGACAGGATCGAATAGGCCGAGCCGATCGACAGGATCGATCCCTCCGAGCGAATCGAGAGGATCGATCGGCGCGAATGCAGTCCCCGCAGAGGGTTGGAAACAGCGGCCATAGTTAGCGGTCTACCACAGGAATCCGCTCCTGCAAACGATTTCGCCCCCGCCGCTCCCTGGCTTTCGCTCGGGAGGGACGGGGGCGAATTCTCGGCGTGCGCCGAGACTAGACCGTGAAGAAGCCGATGGTCGGCAGGAAGGAGCAGGTGATCGGCTGCGCCTCCGGGTCGGACTGGGTGGTCAGCGAACCCGAGACGATGGCGACCACGCGACCGGCGCCGGTGTTGGCGATGGCCGACAGGGTGGCCGGGCCGTCCGGGTTGATCTTGGCGTCGTCGGTCAGGTTCATGGTGCCGGTGGCGCGGGTGTCCAGGTTCAGCCACTGCACCGTCATCGGGATGGGCTGCGGGTCGGTGGGCCGCTTGGTGCCCAGCGCGGTGAACACGAAACCGGCCTGGCCCTGCGCGGGTCCCGGCGGGGGCAGCTGCGCGGGACCGGCGACGGCCAGCGCGGTGCCCACCGAGTCGGCGGACGAGGAGATGCAGCCCTTGCCGATGGTCGGCCACAGGAACTGCGAGATGGCCGGGCCGTCCTCCGGAATGTCCGGGCCGCCACCGCCACTGCCGTCGAGGAACTTGATGACCGCGAGCAGCGTGGTCTTCACCTGCGGCGGCAGATTGCTGTTCTCCAGCAACTGCTTGGCCTGGGCGAGGATGGTGTTCTTCGGACCGGCATCGGCGATATCGGCGGGCCCGGCGGCCGCGCCCACGATGGCGGGGATCAGCGAGGCCAGGGCGTCGACCGGAACCCCTTCGGGGATCATCGGAATCGACACCGCGCTCAGGGCGGGCGCGGGCTTCGCCTCTGCCGCAGTCGGCACGGCGACGGTGGCGCAGGCCGCCAGGGCCAGCGCGGAGACTGTGAACCGCGTTCCTCGGGTGCGAAGCACTGGTGTAGCCGTCCTTACCTCGGGTACAACTAGCGGCGATGGAGCCCCATCGCTCCGCGCCACTCTAGGGACCGGGCTGCCGTGTTGTACAGCCAGCGTGTGATCTTGGCGAACTTGATCAGCTGACGCTATCGAACGACCGACCAGAATGCGTGTTACGAATGGGGCTGGTGATGCAAATGTTACGCAGTGCGTCCGATGCGCGGCGCATTTCGGGCTACGACTAGGCTGGCCGCGGCCGTAGACCGCCCGAGCTGAAAGACGTGCCGTGAAACGACACTTCCATATGGCCGCCGCGGCACTGGGTATTTCGGTGCTGGCCCGTCTGCTGTGGGTCCTGCTATTGCCCAATGGCATGAACTTCGTGGACCTCCACGTCTATGTCGACGGCTCGGCGAATCTCGGCAGCGGGCACCTCTACGAGTACACCGATGCCAGTAAGACGCCGGACTTCCCGCTGCCGTTCACCTATCCGCCGTTCGCGGCGCTGGTGTTCTACCCCCTGCATTTTCTGCCCTTCGGCGTGGTCGCCATCGGGTGGCTGCTGGCCACGGTGGCGGCGCTGTTCGGGGTGGTGTGGTTCGCGCTGGAGATGATCCTGGGGTCCGAGGCCATGCGCGAACAGCGTTGGCGCACAGCCGCGGTCGCGTGGACGGCGGTCGGGATGTGGCTCGAGCCGGTGCGCACCACGTTCGACTACGGCCAGGTCAATGTGTTCCTGGTGCTGCTGGCCATGCTCGCGGTGCGCAGCTCGCGGTGGTGGGTGTCGGGCACGCTGGTCGGCGTGGCGGCGGGCATCAAACTGACCCCGGCGGTCACCGGGCTGTACTTCGCGGCCCGCAAGCGCTGGTTCACCGCGCTGTGGTCGGCGGTGGTCTTCTTCGGCACCATCGGCCTGACCTACCTGCTGACGCCGGGGGAGACCAACAAGTACTTCCGGGAGCTGCTCGGCGACGCCAAGCGGATCGGCCCGGTGGGTTCGTCGACCAATCAGTCGCTGCGCGGAGCGCTCAGCCGCCTGCTCGGCCACGACGTGGTGTCGGGCCCGGTGTGGATCGCCGCGGCGCTGGTGACCGCGGTGCTCGCGTTCTTCGCCTGGCGCGCACTGCGTTCCGACGACCGGCTCGGCACGCTGATCATCGTGCAGCTGTTCGGGCTGATGGTGTCGCCGATCTCGTGGTCGCATCACTGGATCTGGCTGGTGCCGGTGATCCTGTGGCTGATCTACGGCCCGCTGCGCGATGCCCCCGGGGCGCGGGTGCTCGCGGGGTACTGGCTCGTGGTGACGTTGATCGGCGTGCCATGGGTGCTCGGGTTCTTCCAGGATTCGATCTGGACCATCTCGCGGCCGGGCATCCTGTCCTGGCTGGGCGCGGTGGATGTGATCGGCGTGCTGGCGCTGTTCGCCTGGATCATCTGGGCTGGTCGCCTCGCGAGTCGTAGCCAGGCCGACGCTGAAGTGAAAGTCGCGGTGTGAAATTCGCAATAGGCGGGTCCCGGTGCCCACGTTTCTTGGGGTGCGCGAGATATTCGTTACTACGGCTACGCTTATCCGCGCGCCGTCAGGCGAGATCGCCAGCCGTGAACTCCGGTCGGTGACCAATCCGACCCGAAAGTCCGTCTGTGAATCGACGTTTCCAGCTGGCTGCCGTCGCCCTCGGCATCTCGGTGCTGGCTCGTGTGGCCTGGGCGCTGTTCTGGCCCAGCAACCTGATCCTCGTGGACCTGCACGTCTATGTCGAAGGCGCCGCGAATCTCTTCGGCGGGAACCTCTACGAATGGACCGATTCCAGTCGGTCACCACAATTTCCGCTGCCGTTCACGTATCCGCCGTTTGCGGCGCTGCTGTTGTATCCATTGCATTTCCTGCCCTTCGGCGTGGTCGCCGTGGGCTGGTTGCTGGCCACCGTCGGGGCACTGTTCGGCATCATCTGGATCGCGCTGGAGATGATCCTCGGCTCGGAAGCCATGCAGGAACAGCGCTGGCGCACGTCCGCGGTGGCGTGGACCGCGGGCGGCATGTGGCTGGAACCGGTGCGGTCCACCCTCGACTACGGCCAGGTCAACGTGTTCCTGGTGTTCATGGCGATGGCCGCGGCGCGCAGCACCCGGTGGTGGCTGGCGGGCGCGTGGGTCGGTCTGGGCGCGGGCATCAAGCTGACCCCGGCGGTGACCGGGCTGTACTTCGTGGCCCGCAAGCAGTGGCTCGCGATCGCCGCCTCGGTGGGCGCGTTCGCCGGGACCATCGGGCTGACCTACCTGCTCACGCCCAACGAGACCAAGAAGTACTTCGGCGAGCTGGTCGGCGACCCGCACCGCATCGGGCCGGTCGGTTCGGTGGTCAACCAGTCGCTGCGCGGCGCGCTCAGCCGCCTGGCCGGGCACGATATCGGCGGCGGGCTGCTGTGGAAGGCGGCGGTGCTGGCCACGGCCGTGCTGGCCTTCTTCGCTTGGCGCGCACTGCGTTCCGACGACCGGCTGGGCACCCTGCTCATCGTGCAGCTGTTCGGCATGATGGCCGCGCCCATCTCCTGGTCGCACCACTGGATCTGCCTGGTCCCGCTGGTGCTGTGGCTGCGCTTCGGCCCGCTGCGCGACGCGCCGGGCGCGGGCCTGATGCGCGCGTTCTGGCTGTTCAATACGATCGTCGGCATCCCGTGGCTGCTGGGCACGGTGCAGACGAACATGTGGGAGATCTCCCGGCCCTGGTACCTGGCCTGGGCGGGTACGGCCAACGCGGCCGGGGTGCTGGTGCTGTTCGGCTGGATGATCGCGGTGAAGCGGCTCAGCCCTGCTCCCGCAGTCGATCGATCTCCCGTGCGAGAGCCATATCCAGTGGCGTGAGGCCGCCGGCGGAATGGGTCGAGAGCGTGAAGGTGACCCGCCGCCAGCGGATGTCGATGTCGGGATGGTGGTCGGCGGCCTCGGCCGCGGCCGCCACCCGGCGGACCAGCTCGATTCCGGCCAGGAACGAGTCGGCCTGTACGGTGCGGCTGATGCTGTCGCCCGTTCGGGTCCATTCGGGCAGGTCGGTGAGGGCCTTGGCGATCTCGTCGTCGGAGAGCAACACAGGACTCATAAGTCCTGGTCTACTCCGATTTCAGGCGGCGCGTGCGGCTTTGAGGCACTTCTTGAGTTCCTTGCCGCAGCAGCCCGCGGCTTCCGCCTTCTTCATCTTCATGATGACCACAGGGCATTTCATGCACCGCGTTTTCTTGCGGCAGCATTTCTTCTTCGGCTTGAGACGCGAGACGTCCTTTGCCTTGACCTTGCCCATGTTGGTTAGCTTAACCTAACCTCTGGCCGTTGAACAGGTGACCCACGTCGCCCGGTAATGTGTAGCTCGCCGCATGCCCGGTGGAGTTCGCCATGTCTCGTCGTAGGCAGCCCCACGCATGAGACCCATCCGGGTCGGCAACAGACTTTTCACCAGGAGGAATCAAACGTGTCGTCTGTCGAGTTCCGCAACGTCGCCATCGTGGCGCACGTCGACCACGGCAAGACAACACTGGTCGACGCCATGCTCCGGCAATCCGGTGCGTTCGCCGAACGCGCCGAACTCGTCGACCGAGTGATGGACTCCGGTGACCTCGAGCGCGAGAAGGGCATCACCATTCTCGCCAAGAACACCGCTGTTCACCGGCATAATGCCGACGGATCGGTCACCGTCATCAATGTCATCGACACCCCCGGCCACGCCGACTTCGGTGGTGAGGTCGAGCGCGGCCTGTCCATGGTGGACGGCGTCGTGCTGCTCGTCGACGCGTCCGAGGGCCCGCTGCCGCAGACCCGCTTCGTGCTGCGCAAGGCCCTCGCCGCCTCGCTGCCCGTGATCCTGGTGGTCAACAAGACCGACCGCCCGGACGCCCGCATCGAAGAGGTCGTCGAGGAATCCCACGACCTGCTGCTGGACCTGGCCTCCGACCTCGACGACGAGGCCTCGGAAGCCGCCGAGCTGGCCCTCGACCTGCCGGTGCTCTACGCCTCCGGCCGTGCGGGCGTCGCCTCCACCAGCCGCCCCGAGAACGGCCAGGTGCCGGACGCGGAGAACCTCGACGAGTTGTTCGAGGTCCTCATGAAGTACGTCCCGGCTCCGAAGGGCGACGCGACCAAGCCGCTGCAGGCCCACGTCACCAACCTCGACGCTTCCCCGTTCCTGGGCCGCATCGGCCTGGTGCGCATCCACAACGGCACCCTGAAGAAGGGCCAGACCGTCGCGTGGATGAACGGTGACGGCGTCAAGTCGGTCCGGATCACCGAGCTGCTCAAGACCGTCGGCGTCGAGCGTCAGCCCGGCGAGGAGGCCGTGGCCGGTGACATCGTCGCCATCGCGGGCATCCCGGACATCATGATCGGCGACACCCTCGCCGACCCGGAGAACGCGGTCGCGCTGCCGCGCATCACCGTCGACGAGCCGGCGATCTCGGTCACCATCGGCACCAACACCTCGCCGCTGGTCGGCCGGGTGCAGGGCCACAAGCTGACCGCCCGCATGGTGAAGCAGCGCCTGGATCAGGAGCTGGTCGGCAACGTGTCGCTGCGTGTGCTCGACATCGGCCGCCCGGACGCCTGGGAGGTCCAGGGCCGTGGTGAGCTCGCGCTCGCCATCCTGGTCGAGCAGATGCGCCGCGAGGGCTTCGAGCTCACCGTCGGCAAGCCGCAGGTGGTCACCAAGGTCGTCGACGGCAAGACCCACGAGCCGTTCGAAGAGCTGACCATCGACTGCCCCGACGAGTACCTCGGCGCCGTCACCCAGCTGCTGGCCGCCCGCAAGGGCAAGATGGTCCAGATGAGCAACCACTCCGCCGGGTGGGTGCGCATGGAGTTCATCGTGCCGTCGCGCGGCCTGATCGGTTTCCGTACCGACTTCCTCACCGAGACCCGCGGCACCGGTATCGCCAACGCCGTGTTCGACGGTTACGCGCCGTGGGCCGGCGAGATCCGCGCCCGCCACACCGGTTCGCTGGTCTCCGACCGCAACGGCTCGGTCACCCCGTTCGCCATGATCCAGCTGGCCGACCGCGGTCAGTTCTTCGTGGAGCCGGGCGCCGACACCTACGAGGGCCACGTGGTCGGCATCAACCCGCGTGCCGAGGACCTCGACATCAACGTCACCCGCGAGAAGAAGCTGACCAATATGCGGTCCGCCACCGGTGACGTGCTCGAGACCCTGGCCAAGCCGCTGCAGCTGGATCTCGAGTCGGCCATGGAGTTCTGCACCGACGACGAGTGCGTCGAGGTCACCCCGGAGATCGTGCGCGTGCGCAAGGTGACGCTGAGCGCCACCGACCGCCAGCGCGAGATCTCCCGCCGCAAGGCCCGCGACCGCGCCGCGCAGTAACAGCAAACACGCCACGCCCGAGGCCGATGGCAAGCCAGCACACTGGCTTGCCGTCGGCCTCGGCTGCGCTGTGGTGATGTGCCGACCACGAACCGAGGGCCTCACCGGCCTGGTCAGGCCCGCCTCGGTGTTCGCGGCCCGCTCCGGTCTGAATTGACGGAGCGGGGGGAGCGAAGCGGAGGAGCGAAGACCGGGGTTACGAGGCCCGCGAACCGCCCGGAGCGAAGCGGAGGGCCGATTGGATATAGAGTGCCGAACGTGATGACGGGGGCCCGGAGGCGCGCATCGGTGCGCGCGGTGCTGTTGATGGTGGCGACCCTGCTGGCGGTCGCGACCGGCTGCACCGCGAATCCGCCGCCGCCCATCGAGTCCACGGACTCTCCCAAGACGCAGCCCGCCAAGCCCGGCAAGAATTCGGTCGTGGTCGCGGTGGACGACATCGGGATCGGGTTCAATCCGCATCTGCGGTCGCAGCAGTCGCCCGCGACGGCGGCGGTGGCGTCCATGGTGTTGCCGAGCCCGTTCAAGGCCGCGCCGACGCCAGGGGTGCCGGGTGCGACCGACTGGATTCTGAATCCGGCGCTCATGGTGTCGGCGGACGTGAGCTCGCAGGAGCCGTTCACGATCAGCTACCAGATCAAGAACGAGGCGTCCTGGTCCGATGGTGCGCCGATCGCGGCCGAGGACTTCAAATACCTGTGGCAGCAGATGATCACGCAGCCGGGCACGGTGGATCCGGCGGGGTATCGGCTGATCTCCGATGTCAGTTCCGCGGCGGGCGGCAAGACCGTGAATGTCACGATGACGCAGCCGTATCCGGCTTGGCGGCAGCTGTTCACGGATCTGCTGCCGCAGCATCTGGTGAAGGACAGCGGTTTCGAGCAGGGCCTGGTCGACACCATCCGGATCTCGGGCGGTCAGTTCCGGATCAAGCAGGCCGATCGCGGCCGCGAGGAGATCCTGCTGGAACGCAATGACCGGTACTGGGGTCAGCCCGCAGTGCCGGATCAGATCCTGTTGCGGCGCGGCGGAACTCCCGCGCAGGTGGCGGAGTCGCTGCGGGTCGGGGACGCGCAGATGGCGCTGGTACACGGCGGGGTGGCGTTGCAGGCGCAGCTGGCGGCGATCCCCTCGGTGCGCACCGCGGTGATGGCGCAGTCGCGGGAGATGTCGCTGGTGCTCAACGGGCGCAGCGGGGATCTCGCCGATGTGCGGGTCCGGCGCGCGGTGCTGGCGCTGCTGGATCCGGTGCTGCTGGCCACGGTCGGCGCGCAGACCGGCAGCTGGGTGGAACCGGTTCGGGCGCAGGTGCTTTCGCCGTCTGATCCCGGGTACGCGGCCACGCAGCCGCCGCGGCCGCCGGTGGAGGAGGCGTTCGCGCTGCTCGCGGAGGCCGGTTTCGCGCGGGCCGCGGAGGCGCCCGCGGTGCCGTCGGCGACGTCGCCCGCGCCGCAACCGCGTCCGCTGGCCAAGAACGGCAAATCCCTGACGGTGCGGATCGGCGCGGTGGACGGCGACACCACCTCGCTGGCGGTGGCCAATACCGCGGCCGACCAATTGCGCAGTGCCGGAATCGATGTCATTGTCCGCAGTGTCACCGCGGCGACGCTGTACGGCAAGGAACTGACCGACGCCGGGATCGACGCGGTGGTCGGCTGGGAGCGCACCGGCCAGGATCCGGCCACCGTGCTGGCCTCCCGGTACGGGTGCGCGCCGGTGGCCCCGCCGGGCGACAACGGCGACACCACGGTCGCGGACGGCGCGAAGAAGTCGCCGTCGAATCTGTCCGGGGTCTGTGACGCGGCTTTGCAGCCCGCTATCGACGCCGCGCTGCGCGGCCTGGATCCCGGCAAGGTGATCGCCGAGGCCGAGCCCCGGCTGTGGGAGATGTCGACCGTGCTGCCGATCGTGCAGGACACCCAGGTGGCCGCGGCGGGCCCGCGGGTGGACGGGGCCTCGCTGAGCGGCGCCATCCAGACCGGCATCTTCGCGGATGCCGCCAATTGGCGGAGGTTGCCGTGACCATCGATTCCGCGCGCCACGGCCTGCTGCTGGTGCACGCGCACCCCGACGACGAATCCATCACCACCGGCGGCACCATCGCCCACTACCGCCGCCGCGGCGTCCCGGTCACCGTGGTGACCTGCACGCTCGGTGAGGAGGGCGAGGTCATCGGCGAGGAGTTCGCGCAGCTGGTGGCCGGGTCGGCCGATCAGCTGGGCGGCTACCGGATCGCCGAATTGACCAGGGCCCTGGACGCGTTGGACGCGGGCACGCCGCATTTCCTGGGTGGCGCGGGCCGCTGGCGGGACTCCGGCATGGCCGGGTCACCGTCGGCGCGCGATCCGCGGGCCTTCGTGAATTCCGGGACCGCCGCCACCGACGCGCTGGTGCGGGTGCTGCTGGAGCTGCGTCCGCGGGTGGTGATCGGCTACGACCCGCGCGGCGGGTACGGGCATCCCGATCACATTCGCGCGCACGAGATCACCATGGCGGCCGTGGACGCGGCCTCGGACTGGGGCTGGACGGTCCCGAAGGTGTACTGGACGGTCACCGACGCCGCGGTGCTGGCCATGCACACCGAGGCGTTGAAGCGCCGCACCGTGGATCAGCTGCCGGGTGCGCTGCCACACGGCTGGCGGCTGCCGCACGACGGCGAATTGGCTTGTGTCCCGGCGGAATCGGTCACCACCGCGGTGGACGTGTCCGATGTGCTGACGGCCAAGCGGGCGGCGCTGCGGGCGCACGCCACCCAGGTGACGGTGGCGCCCTCGGGCCGGGAGTTCGCGCTCTCGAACGATGTCGCCCAGCCGGTGCTGCCGGAGGAGCATTACATTCTGGTGCGGGGTGAGCGCGGCCCACTCGGCCCCGACGGTCGGGAACATGATCTCTTCGGCGGGCTGGAATGAGAGACTGAGGCGATGTACAACTGGGACCTCCAGAACGCCATCGCGGCGTTCGTCGAGAGCCAGCGGCCCTACTTCGAGTGGCAGCACGAGCTGTATCTGTCGGTGCTGTACGGCTTCGTGGACATGCAGAGTCACCTGCTGACGCTGCTCGGTTTCCCGCCGGTGCCGTGACGGCCGCCGTCGGAGCCCGCACGGGTGACGCGGTGGCGGGCCCGGGCCCGGGCCGCGTCGTGCTGAACGCGGTGATCGCCGGGCTGCTGCTGATCGACGCCGTGATCACGCTCGGCCTGGAGGTGCTGTTCCTGCCCCTCTACGCCGGGCAGGCGACCATTTCCGAGCCCGCTCCCGTGCTGGCGGCCGGCTCGCTGGCCTCGAACATGACCTCGGGCGCGATCCCGGTGCCGGTGGCCGCCCTGGCGGCCGCGGTGGTGAACGTGCTGCTGGTGATGGGCATGGGCGTGGCGACCGATCGGATCGGTGTGATGGCGCTGCCGATCCTGGTGTGGGCGTTGGGCTTCCTGATCTGCGCGGGTTTCAGCCCGAGCGGCTACGCGCTGCTCATGGGCGACTGGCCCACCATGCTGCTGCTGATCTGCGGTCTGCTGCCCGCGGGCATGTACCTCTACTACCGCGCCACCGCGCGTCTGGCGTCGGCCGGAGCCTGAGTCTCCGGGGCGCTGTCACACTTCGTCGTCGTGTCTCGTCCTTCTTGCGGAATCGCGTTCGCGAGAGAGACGAGGGGAAGACGATGGGATTCGACGAACTGCGCAACACCGTCCGGGGCCGGGTCCTGGAGGCCGGTGACGCGGACTTCGATCAGGTCGCGCGGCCGTGGAGCCTGGCGGTGGCGCAGCCGGTCGCGGCGGTCGCCGAGGCCGCCGACGCCGAGGACGTGGCCGCCGTGGTGACGTACGCGCGCGCCGCGGGCCGTCCGGTGGTGACCCAGCCGACCGGGCACGGCGCGGCGGGCGGCGTCGAGACCGCCATCCTGCTGCGCACGGGCGCGCTGGATCGCCTGGAGATCGATCCGGCGGCCCGGGTGGCGCGGGTCGGCGCGGGCGTGCAGTGGGGCCGGGTGCAGGCGGCCGCCGCCGAGCACGGGCTCACCGGTCTGGCGGGCAGCAATCCGGTGGTCGGGGTGACCGGCTACACGCTGGGCGGCGGCGCGGGCTGGTTCGGCCGCAAGTACGGGTGGGCGTCGAACGCGGTGCGCGCCTTCGAGATCGTGGACGCCGACGGCCGCCCCGCCCGGGTGACCGCCGACAGCGATCCGGACCTGTTCTGGGCGTTGTCCGGCGGCGGTGGCGATTTCGCGGTGGTGACCGGGCTCGAATTCGAGCTGTTCCTCGCGCCCGAACTGTACGGCGGCCGGGTGATGTGGCCCGCCGAGCGGCTGCCCGAGGTGTGGGACGCCTTCCGGGCGTTGACCGCGCACGCGCCGGACGAGCTGTCGGTGTGGTTCCAGCGCTTCCAGTTCCCGCAGTCGCCGGAGCTGGTGGCCCTCGATGTCGCCTACCTCGGTGACGCCGGCACGGGCCGGGACCTAGTGTCGGCGCTGGAACGGATCGGCGGCGCGGTCTCCGATTCGCGGGCGCCCATGACGGTCGCGGAGATCGGGACCATCACCTCCGAGCCGACCGATCCCAGCCCGGCCATCGGCCGCACCGAGCTGCTGCCCGAGCTGACGGCGGAGGCGGAGAAGATCCTGCTGGGCGAATCCGTTGCGCCACTGGCCAATATCCAGGTGCGCGGCCTCGGCGGCGCGTTCGCCGGACCCGCCGCGGGCGCGCGCGGTGCGCTGTCCGACGGGTACCTGGTGTATCTGCTGGGCATCGGACTGCCGCAGCTGCGGGACGCGGTGCACGCCAAGGTGGACACGCTGGTCGCGCAGCTGGGGGATCAGGTCACCGGGCGCAAGCCCTTCACCTTCCTGTCCCCGGGCGAGTCGGCGGCCGCCGCGTTCGACACGGCGACCCTGGACCGCCTGCGGGCCGTCAAGCGAGAGCGCGACCCGCACACCGTGATTCGCGCCAACTACCCGGTCCAGGGCTGAGCCGGATCACCGCCGAGCCGGGAGACCCAGCTGTCCCGGCGTGACCGCCTCGATCAGCTCCCACGCCCGCTCCAGCGGCAGATCGATGACGTGATACCGCTTCTTGCCCGCCGCCGACGCCGCCACCACGGTGGCGACGCCCGCGCGGCGCTGGAAGAAGGTCTGGCGCACGGTCCAGCCGATGACGCCGGGGGCTTCCAGGCAGTCGCGGTCGCGGTCCAGGCAGCCGCTGCGGGTGATGAGCCAGGCTGGCTTGCCGTCCGTGGCGGGGAGGACGGCGTGGCCGAGTCCGCGGTACCGGTCCCACGCGAGGGCTACGGCGAGCGGCACGGCTACGGCGAACGCGATCCAGACCCACGGCGGAACATGCCCTCCCGCAAGGGAGATCACCAGGAGGACCGCGGCGGCCGCCGCGAGCGGCCCCAGCGCGCGGGTGTAGCGGCGGCGACGGGCGGCGGGTCCGTGGGGGAGCAGCGGCACGGTGACAAGCGCGGGGGCATCGGCGGCGCCCACCGCCGACACGGCGGAGATCGGTTGTGTGGCAGACGATGTCGTGTTGGTCGTTCCGGCCCGGACGGCGCCGAGCAGGTGGGCGAGCGTCCGGTGCACGGCGGCGCGCGGAGCCTGCGGCAGGATCTTCTGCCGCGGGCTGGTGCCGGTCATGATGGCCTCGAGCTCGGCGGCCCCGGCCAGGCGCAGCAGCAGCGGCTCGTTCACCGTCGCGCCGCGCAGGCGGGCCAGGTCGAGGGTGGTCTGGCGGGTGGTGAGCAGGCCGTGCCGGATCGTGAGGGTCTTGCCGTCGTCGTGGACCTGGAGCCCGAACCAGGTCAGCAGGTAGCGGGCGCAGGCGGCCACGCTGACCACGACCACGAGCAGCACGATCAGCAGTGCGATGACGCCCGCGATGACGCCCGCGCTGCGGTGGCCGACATCCTGGACGGTGCCGGACTTCAGGAAGATCTGCGCGAAGCCGTACTGGAAGGCCAGACCGACGACCGGGGCGATGATGGCGAAGCCGGTCAGTGAGAGTGGGGCGTACCGCACCCACTCGGCCTGCCAGTGCGCGATCTCCACGGCGTCACCGGCCACGGCCGGGGCGGCGGCTTCGGGCGTGATCGACTGCGGGGCAGCCGATTCCGTGCCCGCCCGGGTGTGTGCCAGCAGTGTCGTCCGCAGGTCCGGCACCAATTTCGCGTCCAGGGAGTCCAGCTTGAACTGTTCCCGTTTGTCCGTGTGCTGCCCGGTGCCGATGGACAGCACGGCCAGTCCGAGCGCCCGGTGCAGCAGGTCGGCCTCCACGTCCACCGAGCGGACTCGGTTGCGCGGGACGGAGAGTCGTTTGCGCTGGATCAGGCCGGTGCGGAGTTCCACATTGTCGGGGGTGATGCGGTAGGTGGTGGTGAACCAGCGGGTGAGCGCGAAGGCCACGATCACGCCGACCACGGTGAGGCTCCAGAGCGGGCTGTCGGCGCGGGCGCCCGCGACCAGCGTGGCGATCAGCACCGGGATGAAGCGGATGAGTTCGGTGACCGGGTGCACCAGCAGCATGCGCTTGTCGAGCCGCTGCCAGCCCGCGCCGGCCGGTTCGAGTCTCGCGGGCAGCGGTGAAAGCTGTTCTGTCGGATAGGAATCGGAGAAGTCGTCCGGCTGGTGGGGCGGCTTGCTCACGTGGCGTCCCCGCGGTGCTGGGCGGCGATCGCGGTCAGCTGGGTGACGGTGTCCCGCGCGTCGGCCAATGCCAGTGCGCTGATGTGCACCGCCCCCGCCGAGGAGGCGGTGGTGACGGTGACGGTGGCCAGCCCGAGCAGTCGCTCGAGCGGCCCGCGATAGGTGTCGACCGTCTGCACCCGGGTGATCGGCGCGACCCGGCTCTCCTGGGTGAACCAGCCGGTCCGGGTGTAGACGGCCTCGTCGGTGATCTCCCACCGGTGCACCGCGTACCGCCACAGCGGAATCACCACGATGCTGAAAACCGCTGCCAGCAGCACGATTCCGAGCACCAGGCCCTGGAGCCCGCGCCGGTGCGTGTCGAACAACGCCCAGACCCCCACTCCAAGGACCGGCACCACCCAGGACAGGGCGGCACTCAGCGCCCACAGCAGTTTGGCGCGGGGGCTGGGCCGCCGGGCCGGGTCGGCCAGCAGGCCGCCGGGAGCGAGGGGCTGGGACATGGTGCCCATGCTTGCATGAATCGGGCCGCGGAGGCGGTTGTTGCGAGCGAGTACCGGACGCTCGGTTCTTTCGCCTCCGCCCCCGCGGCAGACGCCTACTTGGGTGTGACGCGGTACAGCCCGGTCGTGGTGCCCTGGTACTGGATTCGGCCGGGCGCGATGGTGCCGACCATTTCCAGGGTGTCGTTGATCGTGGTCGCGCCGACGAACTGCTCGGAGTCGACCTTGCCGGTATCGGCGTCGATCACCGCGAAGCTGTAGTTGTCGGTGACGCCCGCGCTGCCGCTGCCCAGACCCGCGCTGCCGCTGCCGAGCGCGGAACTGCCGCTGCCGAGCGCGCTGCTGCCGCTGCCGAGCAGCGAGTGCCGGGTGAAGGTGTAGATCTTGCCGTCCGCCACGGACAGTCGCGGCACCGCCGAGGACGGCACGGTGTTGGTCCACACCACGGTGCAGCCGGAGCCGGTGACGTCGATGCGGGTCATACCGCCCGAGATCGGCGCGCTGGCGGGCTGGCTGGTGCCCGCGTTGGGCGGCAGTGCCGGGTACGGGTAGCCGTAGGTGCTGGCCACGAACACGCTGTTGCCGGATCCGATGGGGGAGTTCTCGGTGCCGTCGATGGCGGGCACCGAGCAGACGGGCGTGCCGGTGGCCGTGTTGTAGACGAGCAGGTTCTCCTTGGTGGCGGCGTTGTCGGTGATGGCCAGGTATTCGGTGCCGTCGCCGGGGCCGAAGAAGGTCGGGGTGGCGCCGGTGCCCCAGCTCAGCTGGCCGGGTTTGCGGGCGGGGCCGCGGTCGTAGGCCTGCCGCCAGACGATCCGCGGGTTGCCGCCGCCGTCCACATCGAGCAGGTAGAGGGCGTGGTCGGTGGCGACGGCCATGCCCTGGGGTCCGGTGGCGATGCTGTTGGCCACGTTCTCGCCCGGCGCGAGCACGATGGAGCGCGCACTGCCGTCGAGGTTGACGAATCCGGCGGCCGCGCCGTCGGTGGCGAACCAGACTCGGCCCTGGTAGTCGGGGGAGACGGAGCTGACCGCGTCGCAGTCGCCGCCCCCGCAATGCCCGGTGACCGCCTGTGTCACATCGGTTTTGGACGCGATGGACAGCGACCATTTGCCGTCGGAGCCGCGCTGGTGCCCGATGCGCAGCAGATTGCCGGAGCCGTCGACGGTGACCATCCGGTCCTGGTTGTCGAGGTAGGCGTAGACGCCGCCGAGCAGGCTGCCCTTGGTGAGGTCGAGCTTGGCGAGGGCGTTGCCGTTGCTCGGATCCAGCAGCAGCACCTCGGGCGCGCGGTCGGTGATCTTGGTGCACAGCGCCTGCGGGAGGCCGTCCGCGCCCTGCAGGATGGTCGGGCAGGCCGCGCCCTGTTCATGGAAGTCGGCGTTCACCCCGCCGGTGCCGACGCCCGGCAGCGGAGTGGTGTCGGAGGCTTCCGAATCGCCGTGCATGGTCGCGGTGCCGACCGGTCCCAGATAGGGATTGGCCGGTGGGAGCGGCCCGAAGGCCGATGCGGTGCTGGTGGCGACGGTGAGCAGGGCGGTGGCGCCGAGGCCGGCGACGACGGCGGCACGTCGGATTTGCGCGAGCACGAAGATCTCTCCCTTTTCTGCTGGGAAGTAGTCGCCCGCGAGGCTATGGGATCGTTTCCGAGATTTGAATAGATGTACTCGAGGATGCAAGTAATTGCATTGGAATAACCTCGGCGGGCTCGCGGGTTGCCCCGTTCCATGGCACCCGAGTCGGATCAGCGGGATGGATGGCGCATGATCGTGGACGTGACGGATCTACCCACCCCGAGCCTGCCCAGCGCGCCGCGGGAGCAGGTGACACCCGATGCCGAGGCCATGCGGGCCGCACTGGGACGGGCCCGGGACGGCGCGACGCTCGACCTGGACGCGGCCGTGGTGCTGCTGCGGGCGCGCGGCGCGGACCTGGTCGAGCTGTGCGAATCGGCGGCGCGGGTGCGCGACGCCGGGCTGCGGGCATCCGGGTACGCGGGCGAGACCCTGCCGATCACTTACTCGCGCAAAGTGTTCATCCCCATTACCCACCTGTGCCGCGACCGCTGCCACTACTGCACCTTCGTCACCGTGCCCGGCAAGCTGCGCGCCCAGGGCAAGGGCATGTACATGGAGCCCGAGGAGATCCTCGACGTCGCCCGGCAGGGCGCCGAACTCGGTTGCAAGGAAGCGCTTTTCACGCTCGGTGACCGTCCCGAGGACCGCTGGCCCGAGGCCCGGCAGTGGCTCGACGAACGCGGCTACGCCTCCACCCTGGACTACATCCGCGCCATGGCGATCCGGGTGCTCGAGGAGACCGGGCTGCTGCCGCACCTGAACCCCGGCGTGATGAGCCATGAGGAACTGGCGTGGCTCAAGCCGGTGTCGCCGTCCATGGGCATGATGCTGGAGACCACCTCCACCCGGCTGTTCACCGAACCCGGTCAGGCGCATTACGGTTCGCCGGACAAGGATCCGGCGGTGCGGCTGCGGGCGCTGACCGACGCCGGTCGCCTCTCGGTGCCGTTCACCACCGGCATCCTGGTGGGCATCGGCGAGACCATCGTCGAGCGGGCCGAGTCCATTCTCGCGATTCACCAGCTGCACAAGGCTTTCGGGCACGTGCAGGAGGTCATCGTGCAGAACTTCCTGGCCAAGCACGACACCGCCATGCGGCACAGCCCCGACGCCGGGATGGAGGAGTTCCGTGCCGCCATCGCGGTGACCCGCCTGGTGATGGGGCCGGGGATGCGCATCCAGGCCCCGCCGAACCTGGTGTCGCTCGAAGAATGCCGGGCGCTGCTGGGGGCGGGCATCGACGACTGGGGCGGGGTCTCGCCGCTGACCCCGGACCACGTGAACCCGGAACGCCCGTGGCCGAACCTGGACACCCTGGCGCGGATCACCGCCGACTGCGGCTACGTGCTCACCGAGCGCGTCACCGCCCATCCGGAATACGTGCTGGCCGGCGAGCCCTGGATCGATCCGCGCATCGCGGGCCACGTGGCCGCGCTGACCGATCCGGTGACCGGCCTGGCCGCCGACGTGCGGCCGAAGGGCCTGCCGTGGCAGGACTGGGACGACCTCCCGCGGCCCAGCCTGGGGCCCGAGGTGACCGCGCGAAGTTAGGGCAGGCTGTGCAAGAGTAATGTTGGCTGGCCGGGATAGGGTTTCGCCGGGGGGAGGTATCCCCCTCAGGTGTGGACAGACTAGGAGAGCGGCAGTGCCGTACATCATCGCTGAACCGTGCGTTGACGTGAAGGACAAGGCGTGCATCGAGGAATGCCCCGTGGACTGCATCTACGAGGGCGGACGCATGCTGTACATCCAACCCGACGAGTGCGTGGACTGTGGTGCGTGTGAGCCGGTCTGCCCGGTGGAGGCCATCTTCTACGAAGACGACACCCCGGATCAGTGGGCCGGCTACGTGAACGCCAACGTCGACTTCTTCGACGACCTGGGTTCCCCGGGCGGCGCCACCAAGGTCGGCAAGGTCGACTACGACCCGCCGTTCATCGCCGCGCTGCCGCCGATGGCGAGCGAGTAGGACCGAGATTTGACCGCGCGTGGCCGGGTCAGCGCACTGCTACCCGATTTTCCCTGGGACACCATCGCTTCGGTGAAGGCGAAGGCCGCTTCGCATCCGGACGGCATCGTCGACCTGTCGGTCGGAACCCCGGTCGATCCGGTGGATCCGCTGATCCGCGAGGCGCTTTCGTCGGTGGCGGAGGTTCCCGGGTACCCGACCACGCACGGCACGCCCGAATTGCGTGAGGCCGTCGTGGCGGCCCTGAAGCGGCGATTCGGGATCACGGGGGTGGACCCCGCGGCGGTGCTGCCGGCAATCGGCACCAAGGAGCTCATCGCCGGGCTGCCGCGGCTGCTGGGGCTGGGCGCCGCGGATCTGGTGGTCATCCCCGAGGTCGCTTACCCGACCTACGAGGTGGGCGCGCTGCTCGCCGGTACCCGGTATCTGCGCGCCGACAGCACCGTGGCGCTGGGCCCCGAGCGGCCCGCGCTGATCTTCCTGAACTCGCCGTCCAACCCGACCGGCAAGGTGCTCGGCGTCGACCATCTGCGCAAGGTGGTGCGGTTCGCCCGCGAGCGCGGCGCGATCGTGGCCTCCGACGAGTGCTACCTGGGCCTGGCCTGGGAGGGCCGCGCGGTCTCGATCCTCGATCCCGAGGTGTGTGACGGTGATCACACCGGCCTGCTGGCCATCCACTCGCTGTCCAAGACCTCGAACCTGGCCAGCTACCGCGCGGGTTTCGTGACCGGTGACCCGGAGCTGGTGGCGGAGCTGCTGGAGGTGCGCAAGCACTCCGGCATGATGCTGCCCTTCCCGATCCAGGCGGCCATGACCGCGGCGCTCGGCGATGACGCGCACGAGGTCGAGCAAAAGGACCGCTATCGTGCCCGCCGGGTGGTGCTGCGAGATGCGCTGCTGCGCGCGGGATTCCGGATCGACGATTCCGAGGCGGGCCTGTACCTGTGGTCGACGCGCGACGAGCCGTGCCGCACCACCCTGGATTGGCTGGCCGCGCGCGGCATCCTGGCGGCCCCGGGCGAGTTCTACGGACCGCGCGGGAATCAGCATGTGCGCATTGCCCTCACGGCCACCGACGAGCGCATCGCGACCGCGGCTGATCGTCTGACCAGCTGATTTTCGGTTACCCGGGCTCGCGTGATACCGTCTACGACGTCGCCAGGCCGGATGGCCGAGCGATTCGTAAGGCCCTGTGGCGCAGTTGGTTAGCGCGCCGCCCTGTCACGGCGGAGGTCGCGGGTTCGAGTCCCGTCAGGGTCGCAAGTACACAGCCTCCCCACCGATTTCGGTGGGGAGGCTTTTTGCTGCCCGCCCCGCTTGGCGCGTCCCCGGTTGCTCTCGGTTAGCGAGATATGTTGTCAGCTCTCGTTTTGTGAAAACTGACACACGTTCACTCCAGAACATCTATAACAAGTTCTCATCGCAACTCGATGAGGAGTATTTCAGTGCGTGGATTGTCTTATGAAACCCCCGGCAAGAGTGTCTATGGCAGCAATGTCAGCCGACGAGGGTTCCTAGCTGCAACGGGGGTTGTTCTCGGGGCGGCCGCGCTACTAGGGAAGCTCCCAGCGGCCCGGGCCTTACCCGCCGGGTCCATCAATGACGGCGACCAGATGCCGGTCCTGGTAATTGGAACAGGTTATGGCGGCGCGGTGGCGGCCCTGCGGCTCGCGCAGGCCGGGCAGAACGTGGTCATGGTCGAGAAGGGCATGTCCTGGAGCCAGCCCGGCTCCGACGGCAAGGTCTTCTGCACCATGCTCAAGCCGGACGGCCGCTCGTTCTGGCTGCGCACCGAGACCGACCAGCCCGTCAACCACTTCATGGGCGCGCCCTACAACAAGTCCATCTCCCGGTACACCGGCGTGCTGGATTCCGAGCAGTTCAGCGGGATTCGCATCTACCAGGGCCGCGGCGTCGGCGGCGGCTCGCTGGTCAACGGCGGTATGGCGGTGACGCCGCAGCAGAGCTGGTTCCCGACCATCCTGCCCTCGGTGGACCCGGGCGAGATGTACAGCACCTACTACCCGCGCGCCAATGCCGGGCTGAAGGTGAACAACATCGACTCGAACTGGTTCGAGAGCGCCGACTGCTACCAGTTCGCGCGCGTCGGCCGGAAGCAGGCCGAGCGGTCCGGCTTCAACTGGACCTTCGTCCCCAACGTCTACGACTTCAACTACATGAAGCAGGAGCAGGCCAACACCGCGCCGCGCTCCGCCCTCAACGCCGAGGTCATCTACGGCAACAACTACGGCAAGAACTCCCTCGACAAGACCTATCTCGCGGACGCCTCGGCCACCGGCAAGGTGACCATCGTCCCGCAGCACGTGGTCACCACCGTGTCCCCGGCCAACGGCGGCGGGTTCTCGGTCGTGATGAACCAGATCGACACCAGCGGCAACACCGTGAAGTCGAAAACGGTTACGGCGCAGAAGGTCTTCTTCGCGGCCGGTAGCGTGGGCACCAGCAAACTGCTGGTCACCCAGAAGGCCACCGGCAAGCTGCCCAACCTGCCCGACTCGGTCGGCGCGGGCTGGGGTAACAACGGCAATGTCATGGTGGCCCGGCAGAACCAGGCCTGGGACGCCACCGGCAGCCTGCAGTCCTGCATCCCCTGCCTGGGCATCGACAACCTGGCCGACACCGGTGGCCCGGCCTTCGCCGAGGTGTCGCCGTTCCCGGCCGGGATCGAGACCTTCGCCAGCCTGTACCTGGCCATCACTAAGAACCCGAACCGCGCCAAGTTCACCTACAACTCGGGCAGCGGCGGCGTCGACCTGAACTGGCAGACCGCCTGGAACCAGCCCGGCATCGACGCGGCCAAGCGGATCTTCGACAAGATCAACAAGAAGGAAGGCACCATCTACCGGACCGACCTGTTCGGTACCTACAAGACCTGGGGCGACGACTTCGCGTATCACCCGCTGGGCGGCTGCGTGCTCAATGTGGCCACCGACAACTACGGGCGCCTCTCGTCCTACCCGGGCCTCTACGTCATCGACGGCTCGCTGATCCCCGGCTTCACCACCGTCAACCCCTTCGTCACGATTACGGCGTTGGCGGAACGCAACATTGAGAAGATCATCGCCGAGGACTTCCACTGAGTCGAAAGATGACATCTGATCTCGAACCGTGGGGGTAACTCCCCAGGTACGGCCAGAATCGGTTCGGTTCCTACCGCAGCCCGGGGCGGTATCGGCGGACGGCACCCAGTCGGCCGCGGAAGTCCCGGGGAGGCGGGGGAGTGGACTTTCACTGACGTAAAAATTCCTCTGTAGCGGCCGCCGGGGCGTGTTCTGTCCGGCCGGGCGGGGACGATCGCGATAGTGTTGGATATGGACGCTGTCACGGTTGTCCCCGCTCCCGTCAATGAACCGGTGCACACCTACGCCCCCGGCAGCCGCGAACGCGAGCTGCTGGCCGGGCGGCTGGCCGAACTCTCCGCCGAAGCCGTTGAAGTGCCGCTGGTGATCGGCGGCAAACATCAGCCCGGCGCGGGTGAACGCCGCGAAATCGTGATGCCGCACCGGCGCCGGCACGTACTGGGGACCTACGCCAACACCACCCACGACGAAGCCCGGGCCGCCATCGCCGCGGCGACCGCGGCCGCCCCCGGCTGGCGGGCCATGCCCTTCGAGGAGCGGGCCGCCATCCTGCTCCGCGCCGCCGACCTGCTGTCCGGACCCTGGCGTGAGACCATCGCCGCCGCCACCATGCTCGGACAGTCGAAATCGGTGCAGCAGGCCGAGATCGACGCACCGTGCGAACTGGTCGACTTCTGGCGGTTCAATGTGGCCTTCGCGCGGGGGATCCTGCGGGAACAGCCGCAATCCTCACCGGGCGTGTGGAATCGGATGGACTACCGGCCCCTCGAAGGGTTCGTGTACGCCGTCACGCCCTTCAACTTCACCGCCATCGCCGGGAACCTGCCCACCGCGCCCGCGCTCATGGGCAATACGGTCGTGTGGAAACCCTCTCAGACACAGACGCTTTCGGCCTACTACACCATGAAATTGCTGGAGGAGGCCGGCCTGCCGCCGGGTGTCATCAATATGCTGACCGGTGACGGCGCGCAGCTGTCGGAGGCCGTGCTGGCCGATCCGCGGCTGGCGGGCATCCACTTCACCGGATCGACGCGCACCTTCCAATACCTGTGGCAGACGGTGGGCTCGAATATCGGCCGATACCACGGCTATCCGCGGCTGGTGGGCGAGACCGGCGGCAAGGACTTCATCCTCGCGCACCCCTCCGCCGATCCGGACGCGCTGCGCGTGGCCATGATTCGCGGCGCCTACGAGTATCAGGGCCAGAAGTGCTCGGCCGCCTCGCGCGCCTACATTCCGAAATCGGTGTGGCGGCGGATGGGCTCGGACTTCCTGGCCGAGGTGGAGTCGCTGACCTACGGGGATGTCGCCGACCTCTCGAATTTCGGTGGGGCCGTGATCGACGACCGCTCCTACGCCAAGTGCGTGGCCGCCATCGGGCGTGCCCGCGAGCAGGGCGTGTCGATTCCGGCGGGCGGCGGCTACGACGACAGCGAGGGCTGGTTCGTGCGGCCGACCGTGCTGCTCAGCGACGACCCGGGCGACGAATCCTTCGAGACCGAGTACTTCGGCCCGATCCTGTCGGTCTACGTCTACGACGACGGCGCGCCCGACGCCTTCGAGGAGATCATGGACGTGGTGGACGGGACCTCCCCGTACGCCCTCACCGGCGCCATCTTCGCCCGCGACCGCCAGGCCGTCGAATCCGCCACCGGCACACTGCGATTCGCGGCCGGGAACTTCTACATCAATGACAAGCCCACCGGCGCGGTGGTCGGCCAGCAGCCCTTCGGCGGTGCCCGGGCCTCGGGCACCGACGACAAGGCGGGCTCCCACCTCAACCTGTTGCGCTGGGTCGCGCCCCGCACCCTGAAGGAGACGTTCGTCCCGCCCACCGAGTACCGCTACCCCCACATGGAGGCGTGATGAACCCACTGCGCCCGGCGATCCTGGCAGCCGCCGGGTCGTCCCGGATCAAGGACGTCATCACGAAGGTGCCGGCGACCGCCGCCGTGGTGCGGCGGTTCGTCGCGGGGGAGACCCGCGCGGACATGGTGCCGGTCGCGCGGGCGCTGCTGGAGAGCGGGCGCTCGGTCAGCGTCGATTTCCTGGGCGAGTACACCACCGACCGCTCCCAGGCGGATGCCGCTGTGGCGGAATACTTCTCGCTCATCGACGACCTGGCCGAGGCGGACCGGACGGCCGCCGGGGTGCTCACCGACATCCCGCGGGTGGAGGTCTCGCTCAAGCTGTCGGCGCTGGGCCAGTCCCTGGGGCAGGACGGTCCGGCCATCGCCGCGGAGAACCTGCACAAGCTGTGCGCGAAGGCCGTCGAACGCCACGTCTGGGTGACCGTCGACGCCGAGGACCACACCACGACCGCCGACACCCTCGCAGCGGTCCGCAATGCCCGCACCGAATTCCCGTGGCTGGCGGTAGCGTTGCAGACCTACCTGCGTCAGGCCGAGCGCAATGCCCGCGACCTGGCCGCCGACGGCACCCGAATCCGCCTGTGCAAGGGCGCCTATCAGGAACCCGGCACCGTCGCCTACCAGCGCCGAGCCGAGGTGGACGCCTCCTACCTGCGCTGCCTCGAGGTGCTGTTGCGCAACGCCTGGTACCCCATGATCGCCTCACACGACCCGGCCATGATCTCCGCAGCGCTCGCGCTCGCCACCGAAAACCACCGCAAACCAGGCGATTTCGAGTTCCAGATGCTCTACGGCATCCGCGACGCCGAACAGCGCCGCCTGGTCGACGACGGCCACTCGCTGCGGGTCTACATCCCCTACGGCACCCAGTGGTACGGCTACCTCATGCGCCGTCTCGCCGAACGCCCGGCCAATCTCGGCTTCTTCCTGCGCGCGTTGGCCGAGCGCGGCTGAGGCCGACTTCGTCGGGCTCAGAGCAGCGGACGGCCGAAGCGGCGGCGCAGGCGCATGTCCGCCAGGAAGAAGTTGTAGGGGAACAGCCGCAGCATCGTGGGCATGCGGGTCCAGACCGCGGAGATCACGCGCAGGAAGCCGGTGAAGACGCGCTCGTCGCGGGCGCTCCAGGTCATGGACATCTCGTCGCGCAGGTGCTGGGGGAGCAGCGCGGTGACGATGAAGCGGTGCAGGCCGCCCAGGGCGAACTGCACCGGCCACGACACCATCTTCAGATCGGTGAGGTCGTTGAAGTACTTGCGGGTGGGTCCGTCGATGGACTTGGTCGCGAGGTTCTCGTCCCAGTAGGCGTAGAAGTCCTCGCGGGTGGCGGGCCACATCTCCGGGCGCATCTGCAGCGTGGTGCCCAGGCGGGCGCAGTACTGGTAGAAGGCTTCGGCCAGTTCGGGATCCATCGGGCCGCGCATGCGGTGGTACAGGTCGTCGACACCCCAGTACAGGCAGGCCGCCACCCACAGTTGGAGCTTGGGGTCGAAGGCGTTGTACTTGACGGGTCCGCCGGGCTTGGAGTGGACGCTGCGGTGCGCGCCGTTCACGGCCTCGCGGTAGGTGGTGCGGTCCAGGTCGTTGCCGAGCAGGGCGACCGAGAGGTAGGTGAGAGTGGTGCGCAGCCGCTTGACCGGGTGCAGGGTCACCTTGCCGCTGTCGACGTCGCTCTCCATGACGCCGTAGGCGACCGGCTTGAGCGAGAGCTGCATGACGACGTTGGCGGCACCGCCGAGGAACGCCGCGACGCCGTCGATGTGCTCACGGATGTCCGCGGGGGTCAACGGCTGATAGGCCGGGGGAAACTCGTCGAACTTGCGCAGCGGGGCGGTCATCGTTGACTCGACTCCTCGGTCGTCACTCCTCGCCGGGTGAGGAGAGTGTGAGAAATTTCGCCACTCACCTTCTCATCGTGGGGTGCCGGTGTCAATGTGCGAAGATTAGTGCCTCACCGTTTCTTTGCGACCGGAAAGGGCCCGGACCATGGCCAAACTGGCCAAACTGCTGCCGCTCGTCCGCGGATCCGGCCCCGAGGACCGCAATCAGGCCAAGGTCCTCGACGCCGCCCTGCTCGCCTTCCTGGACTTCGGTATCAAACGCACCAGCATGGTCGAGGTCGCCCGGCGTGGCGGACTCTCGCTGGCCACCCTCTACCGGCGCTTCGCCGGGAAGAACGATCTCATCCAGGCCGTCGGGCTGCGGCAGGCCCGCCAGTTCATCGACGACGTGGACGCCGCCGTGCAGGGTCCGATCGAGGCCGACGCCAGCGCCGAAGAACAGATCGTCGCGTTGTTCGTGGCCTTCACCGAGGGGCTGCGCCGCAACCAGCTCCTGGATCGGCTGCTGAAGACCGAACCCGAGATCGTGCTGCCCTACCTGACCGTGCGGGGCGCGCCCGTGATCGAGCTGGGCCGCGACTACCTGGCCGAATTCATCGCCCGGTTACAGGCGGAAGGCAAACTGCCGCAGTACGATCCGCTGCCGCTGGCGGAGTTCACCGCCCGAGCCGCGCTGTCGCTGGCCTTGACCCCGCAGACCGTCATCCCGCTCGACGATCCGGCGGCCCTGCGGCAGTTCGCCCGCGACCACGTCATCCCGAGCTTCCGAATCCTCTGACCGGCAGGCGTTCTCACACCAGCCGCAGGCCCAGTCTGCGGCGCAGTCGCATATCGGTGAGATAGACATTGAGCGGGAAGGCGCGCAGCGTGGGCGGCACCACGGATTCGACCACGCCCGCGGTGCGCAGCATCGCGGCCAGCGCCCGGTCCTGACGCGGCGTCCAGGTCATACCCATCTCGTCCCGGAGGTGTTGCGGCAGCAGGCCGGTCACGAAGAAGCGGTGCACGCCGGCGAACGGCGGGCGCAGGGGGCGGGGCAGCATCTTCAGGTCGATGAGATCGTCGAAGTAGGCCTTGATCTTCGGGTCGATGCGCGTCCTGGCGAGATTCTCGGCCCAATACCGGTCGAAGGCGGCGCGGTCGGCGGGCCACATCTCCGGCCGCACCTGCAAGGTGGTGCCCAGCCGGGCGGCGTGGTGATAGAAGGCGTCGGCGGCGTAGTCGTCCATCGGGCCGTGCATGCGCTCGTAGAGGTCGCGCGCGCCCCAGTACAGGCAGGCCGCCACCCAGAGTTGGAGTCTCGGATCGAAGGCGTTGTACTTCACGGTGCTGTCCGGGCGGGACCGGACGTACTTGTGCACGGCGTCCACGGCCTGGCGGTAGGCGGCGCGGTCCTCCTCGGTGCCCAGCAGCGCGACGGCCAGGTAGGTCAGGGTGGTGCGCAGCCGCTTGAACGGGTGGATCATGACGTTCCCGGACTCCACCGGGCTCTCTACCACGCCGTGGCCGACCGGGGGGTTGGAGAGCTGCATGATCACGTTCGCGGCCGCGCCGAAGAAGCCGGCCGCGCCGTCGAGGTAGCGGCGGACATCGATCTCCGGTGCGGGCGCGGCGGATTCGCCGGGGTGGGGCAGCGGCCTGGTCATCGTTGACCACATCCTCGGGTGAGAAGGTTGTATAGAAACTGTCTTACCCACTCGGGTGGTCTGTCAACCGGCGCGACGGCTTCGCAAGCGAACCGTTGCGCGTCGCGGCAGCGGGTCGGCGGACCGCGGCCTCGGGTAGCGTGAGCCCGTGTCGCCGCTGTTGCTGAGTTCGCTGAATCCGGCCGCCATCGCCGCCGGAGCCGATATCCCCGATGCCGTCACCATCGACGGGGAGACCCTGTCGCGCAGTGATCTGCTCGGCGCGGCCACCTCGGTCGCCGAACGCGTCGCCCAGGCCCGCCGGGTCGCGGTGCTGGCCGAGCCGACCGTCGCCACCGTGCTCGCGGTGGTCGGCTGCCTGATCGCCGGGGTCACCGTGGTCCCGGTCCCGCCGGACGCGGGCAGCGCGGAACTGGCCCACATCCTGCGCGACTCGGAGGCCCAGGCCTGGCTGGGCAAGGTCCCCGAAGGCTCCGACCTGCCGGTGATCCCGGTCCGCAAGCACGCCCGATCCTGGCATCGGTACGCCGAACCCGCCGGGACCGCAACGGCTTTCGTGCTCTACACCTCAGGCACCACGGGCGCGCCCAAGGGCGTGATGCTGAGCCGCGGCGCCATCGCCGCCGGGCTGGACGCCCTGATCCAAGCGTGGGGCTGGACCTCGAACGACATTCTGGTGCACGGCCTCCCGCTGTTCCACGTGCACGGCCTGATCCTCGGCCTGCTCGGCCCGCTGCGGGCGGGCAGCCCGCTGGTCCACACCGGCAAGCCCACCCCGCGCGCCTACGCCGACGCGCGCGGCACCATGTACTTCGGCGTCCCCACCGTGTGGTCGCGGATCGTCGAGGAGCCGGACGCCGCACGGGAATTGGCGAAAGCGCGCATCCTGATCTCCGGCAGCGCCCCGTTGCCCGTGCCGGTGTTCGAGCGGCTGGCCGACCTCACCGGGCACGCCCCGATCGAGCGCTACGGCATGAGCGAAACCATGATCACCCTCTCCACCCGGCCCGACGGCGAACGCCGCCCCGGCTGGGTGGGCACCCCGGTCGCCGGGGTGGAGACCCGGTTGCGTGACGAGTCCGGCGCGCCGGTGCCGCACGACGGGGAAAGCGTTGGCGGACTTCAGGTTCGGGGACCCATGCTGTTCGACGGCTACCTGGGCAAGCCGGAGGTGACCGCCGAGAACTTCACCGCCGACGGCTGGTTCAAGACCGGTGACGTGGCCGTCATCGACGCCGAGGGCTTCCACCGCATCGTGGGCCGGGAATCGGTGGACCTGATCAAATCCGGCGGCTACCGGATCGGCGCCGGTGAGATCGAGACCTCCCTGCTGGGGCATCCCGCGGTGGCCGAGACCGCCGTCATCGGCGTCCCGGACGAGGACCTCGGGCAGCGCATCGTCGCGTACGTGGTGCCGCGGGACAGCGCCGACGAAGCCCTCGCCGACGAGCTCATCGCCCATGTGGCGGGGGAACTCTCGGTGCACAAGCGGCCCCGCGAGGTGCGCCTGGTGGACGCGCTGCCGCGCAATGCCATGGGCAAGGTGCAGAAGAAGCTCTTGTCTTGACCTGAAGCGCGGTCGAGGTTCTAGCGTGATCGCCATGACCGTATCCCTGTCGCCCGCCCAGATCGACTACCTGAACAGTCAGCGGCTCGGACGGCTCGCCACCGTCCGGCCCGACGGCTCCCCGCAGAACAATCCGGTCGGCTACCGCTACAACGCGGCGCTCGGCACCATCGACATCGGCGGCCACCAGATGGGCGCCAGCCAGAAGTTCCGGAATCTGTCGAAGGAGGACCGGATCGCCTTCGTCGTCGACGACGTGCCCTCCGTCGACCCGTGGACCGTGCGCTGCCTCGAAATCCGCGGCACCGCACAGGCTCTGCGTGATGTCGAACCGTTCTACCCCGGCCTGTCCCCGGAGATCATCCGCATCACCCCGGAGCGCGTCATCGCCTTCGGCATCGACTGACACCGAGGTTCTGCTGCCGAGGGTTTCGGGGTCTGGCCGCGGCTCGGGGCCGCCCCTAGCGTCCTGGAGGTTGTTTCCCGTCATCCAGGAAGGCCGAACGATGCCCACCGCACTGCGCACCACCATGGCCGCCACCGCCGTCCTCGCCGGACTGCTGGCCCCCGCCGCCGCGGCGACCGCCGCGCCACTGCCGCTCACCTCGATGCCGCAGCCCGCCGAGCCCGTCGCCGGACCCACCGGCACCGGATCGGTGAACACCGGGCCCACCGGCACCGGATCGTTCGATCCGTCGGCGGCCGGTTCCTCGAACCTGATCAAGGCTCTCCAGACCGGCTCGGGCCAGTGCAACAACACCAGCCCGATCCCGCCGCTCGACGGACAGCCCGCTCCGTGGTGCGCCCTGTACAAGTGAGCGCAGCCCGCGGCTGAGCCCGAAAATGACGAAAACCCCTGCGGCCCGAGCCGACAGGGGTTTTCGTTTGTTACATCTCAGTCGTTGGCGTGCAGGGCCGCGTTCAGTTCGATGCCGGTGCCCTTGCGCGGGCGAACCTCGACCGCGCCGGTCAGCGAGTTACGGATGAACAGCAGGTTCGACTTGCCGGACAGCTCACCGGCCTTCACGATCTGGCCGTCGGGCAGCGCCACCTTGGTGCCCGCGGTGACGTAGAGGCCCGCCTCCACCACGCAGTCGTCGCCGAGCGAGATGCCCAGGCCCGAGTTGGCGCCCAGCAGGCAGCGCTCGCCCAGCGAGATGACCTGCTTGCCGCCGCCGGACAGGGTGCCCATGATGGACGCGCCGCCGCCGACGTCGGAGCCGTCGCCGACCACCACACCGGCCGAGATCCGGCCCTCCACCATGGAATTGCCGAGCGTGCCGGCATTGAAGTTGACGAAGCCCTCGTGCATGACGGTGGTGCCCGAGGCCAGGTGCGCGCCCAGGCGTACGCGGTCGGCGTCGGCGATACGGACACCCGAGGGCAGCACGTAGTCCACCAGGCGCGGGAATTTGTCGACGCCGTACACGGTGACCTGGCCGCGGGCCCGCAGCTTCAGGCGGGTCAGCTCGAACTCCTCGGTCGAGCACGGACCGTGGTTGGTCCACACCACGTTCGCGAGCAGCCCGAAGATGCCGTCGAGGTTCGCGCCGTGCGGGCGGACCAGGCGATGCGAGAGCAGGTGCAGGCGCAGGTAGGCGTCGTGGGTGTCGATCGGCGCGGCGGCCAGGTCGGCGATGACGGTGCGGACCACCACGGTCTCGACCCGCCGGTCCTCGTCGACACCGGCCGAGGCGGCGAACTTGGCGTACTCGGGATCGGAGGCGTCCAGCCGCACCGTGCCCACCTCGTCGGCGGAGAATTCACCGAGCGTCGGGTACGGGTACCAGGTGTCGAGGACCGTCCCGTTGACGGTGATGGTGGCGAGGCCGACTGCTGCTGCTCCCTGAGTACTCACGTCCCCACACGTTACCGGGCTGCGAATTCATACCGCATGCGGTGCCGATTTGTGCCAACGCAGCGACCGTGCGAAGAACTGCGGTTATTCCTCCTTTAGGGTGGATCGAGTGACCATCGATCTGAGAGCCGACCCGATTTCACTCACCGCCGCGCTCGTGGATATTCCGAGCGTCTCTCGGAACGAGAAGGTCATCGCCGACATCGTCGAAAAGGCCATGCGCGAGCAGACCACCGGATTCGAGATCCTGCGCCACGGCAATACCGTGCTGGCGCGGACCAATCGGGGCCTGCCCAGCCGGGTGATCCTGGCGGGGCACCTGGACACCGTGCCGATCGCCGACAATGTGCCCGGCCACTTCGAGACCACCGCCGACGGCGAACGGCAGCTGTGGGGTTGCGGCACCGTCGATATGAAGTCCGGCGACGCGGTCTTCCTGCACCTGGCCGCCACCGTCGCCGACCCGGTGCACGACCTGACCCTCATCTTCTACGACTGCGAGGAGATCGCCGCCGAGTACAACGGGCTGGGCCGCATCGAACGCGAACTCCCCGAATGGCTCGAGGGCGACCTGGCGATCCTCGGTGAGCCGTCCGGCGGCTGGATCGAGGCGGGTTGCCAGGGCACCCTGCGGGTCCGGCTGACCACCGCCGGCGTCCGCGCCCACACCGCGCGAGCCTGGCTGGGGGACAACGCCATTCACCGCCTCGCCCCGATCCTGGAGCGGCTGGCCGGATATCAGGCCCGCGAGGTCGAGATCGACGGCTGCACCTACCGCGAGGGCCTGTCCGCGGTCCGCGTCGAGGGCGGCGTGGCGGGCAATGTGGTGCCCGACGTCGCCACCGTGGACGTGAACTTCCGCTTCGCCCCCGACCGCACCCTGGACCAGGCCACCGAGCACGTGCGCGAGGTGTTCGCCGGACTGGAACTGGATTTCGAGCGCACCGACGGCGCGCCCGGCGCCCTGCCCGGCCTGTCGAATCCGGCCGCCAAGGACCTCATCGAGATCGTGCACGCGCACGGCTCCGGCGGGGTGCGCGCCAAGTACGGCTGGACCGATGTCTCGCGATTCGCCGCCCGCGGCATGCCCGCCGTGAATTTCGGTCCCGGCGACCCGAACCTGGCGCACAAGCGCGACGAGCACCTGCCCGTCGACCAGATCACCCAGGTGGCCTCGATGCTGCGCAGCTACCTCACCGGCGAGAAGAGCCGATGAACTGTTCAGCACCACGCTGAACGAGCGACCGACAACGACCATTCGCTCGCTGTACGGTTGCCATTATGTCTGCTGACGGCGAAAACGAGGGTGTGGCTTTGTCGAAGACACCACGGTTCCGGGGCCCGATCATGTTGCGGCGGGACCGCAAGAAGGGGATCGGGACCACCGATCAGCATCTGCTCGACGAGCGCGGTCCGGCGGACTGGGTACACACCGACCCGTGGCGCGTCCTGCGCATCCAGGCCGAATTCGTCGAGGGCTTCGGCGCTTTGGCGGAGGTGCCGCGCGCGGTGGCCGTCTTCGGCTCCGCCCGCACGCCCGCCGACTCGGCCGAGTATCGAGCCGGGGTCGCGATCGGAAGCGCTTTGGCCCATGCCGGTTTCGCGGTCATCACCGGCGGCGGGCCGGGCGTGATGGAGGCGGCCAACCGGGGCGCGTCGGAGGCGGGCGGCTATTCGATCGGCCTCGGCATCGAGCTGCCGTTCGAACAGCACCTCAACGAGTGGGTCGACCTCGGCATCAACTTCCGGTACTTCTTCGCGCGCAAGACCATGTTCGTGAAGTACTCCCAGGCGTTCGTATGCATGCCCGGCGGCTTCGGCACCCTCGACGAGCTGTTCGAGGCGCTCACCCTGGTGCAGACCCACAAGATCACCCGCTTCCCGATCATCCTGTTCGGCACCGAATACTGGGCGGGACTGGTGGATTGGATGCGCCACTCGCTGCTCGGCTCGGCCAAGATCGCGTCCGGTGACCTGGGGTTGCTGCACGTCACCGACAGCGTCGACGAGGTGGTGGAGATCGTCACCCTGGCCGCGCGGGCACGCCGGGAGATGAACGAGACAGGGGCGGAGGAGCAATGGTGAGCGATGCCTACGCGGTCTGCGTGTACTGCTCGGCCAGCGTCGACGATCCGGTGGCGCTGGACCTGGCCACCCGGGTCGGCACCGAGATCGGTCGTCGCGGTTGGCAATTGGTGTCCGGCGGCGGCAACGTCTCCATGATGGGCGCGGTCGCGCAGGCGGCGCGGGCCGCCGGGGCGCACACCGTCGGCGTCATCCCCAAGCACCTGGTGCACAAGGAGGTCGCCGACACCGACGCCGACGAGCTGATCGTCACCGACACCATGCGCGAGCGCAAACAGGTCATGGACGAGCGCGCCGACGCCTTCCTCACCTTGCCCGGCGGCATCGGCACGCTCGAGGAGCTCTTCGAAACCTGGACCGGCGCCTACCTGGGCGTGCACGCCAAACCGGTGGTGGTGCTCGACCCGCAGGACCACTACCGCGGACTGTTCGACTGGATCGGTGAGCTGCGGGTGCGCGGCTACGCCGGGCTGGAGGCCATCGACCGGGTGCTGGTGACCAAGAGCTTCGACACCGCCTTCGCCGGGCTGCGTCCCACCCGCTGACCGGAACTCCTCGGTTTCACTCGACAAGATCGGACAAATCGGTCAGGGTAGGCACACGAGAGCGGGGCGTTCGCACGACCCGGTGAGGAGCACAACGAAGTGAGTACCGACGCCCGATCGACGGTCAGCCTGCTCGACCTGGTTCGCGCCCTGCCCGGCATGGCATTGCAAGCACCCGGCATGATCCGCAATGTCGGGCGCCTGGCGGTGAAAGCCGGCGACAAGGCGTCGATCGGACTGTTCTTCCAGCGCGGCGCGGCCAAGCACCCGGACCGGCCCTTCCTGAGATTCGAAGGGCGCGAATACACCTGGGGCGAGGCCAACGCGCTGGTCAATCGGTACGCGAAGGTGCTCGCGGCGCACGGCGTCACGCGCGGCGACGTGGTCGGCATCCTCATGGTGAACCGGCCCGAGGCGCTGTTCACCGTGCTCGCCACGGTGAAACTCGGCGCCACCGCGGGCCTGCTCAACCACAACCAGCGAGACGTGGTGCTGCGGCACAGCTTCGGGCTGCTGAACTCGGTGCTCGACGTCATCGGCGAGGAGTGCGCCGACGCGCTGGAGACCCTCACCGAGACCCGGCCCGCCCTGCTGTGGACCGAACAGCTGGAGGCCGAGGCCGCCACCGCCGACCCCTCGAATCCCGCTGTCACCGAACAGATCACGGCCAAGGAACGCGCCTACCTGATCTTCACCTCCGGCACCACCGGCCTGCCCAAGGCCAGCGTCATGACCCACATGCGCTGGACCAAGTCCATGGCCGGGATCGGCGGGCTCGGAGTGCGATTGGACGGCAAGGACACGCTCTACAGCTGCCTGCCGCTCTATCACAACAACGCCCTCACGGTGGCCTTGTCCTCGGTGATCGCGGGCGGCGCCACCTTCGCGCTGGGCCGCAAGTTCTCGGCCACCCGCTTCTGGGACGAGGCCATCGCCAACCGGGCCACCGCCTTCGTCTACATCGGCGAACTGTGCCGCTATCTGCTCAACCAGCCGGCCAAGCCCACCGACCGGCAGCACACGATCCGGTTGTGCGTCGGCAACGGCCTGCGCCCCGAACTGTGGGACGAGTTCCAGCAGCGGTTCGGCATCGCGCGGATCGTCGAGTTCTACGGCGCCAGTGAGGGAAACGTCGCCTTCATCAACGCCTTCTCCGTCGCCCGCACCGCCGGATTCACCCCGCTGCCCTTCGCCATCGTGGAATACGACGACGCCACCGGCAAGGCGCTGCGCCACCCCGATGGCAGGCTGCGCCGGGTGCCCGCGGGCGGGGTCGGGCTGCTGCTGGCCAAGGTCACCGACCGCTCGCCGTTCGACGGCTACACCGATGCCTCCGCCACCGAATCCAAGCTGGTGCGTGACGGTTTCGCCGACGGCGACTGCTGGTTCGACACCGGCGACCTGGTCCGCGACCAGCGCTTCGGTCACATCGCCTTCGTGGACCGGCTCGGCGACACCTTCCGCTGGAAGGGCGAGAACGTGGCCACCACCGAGGTCGAGGGCGCGTTCGACGGCATCGGCGAGGTCACCCAGGCGGTCGTCTACGGCGTCGACATCCCCGGCACGGACGGCAAGGCGGGCATGGCCGCGGTGACCCTGCACGAGGACGCGCACTTCGACGGCAAGGTCGCCGCCAAGGCCCTCTACGACCGCCTGCCCACCTACGCGGTCCCGCTGTTCATCCGCGTGGTGCCCGAACTGGAGCAGACCTCCACGTTCAAGAACCGCAAAGTGGAACTGCGCAAACAAGGCTGTTCGCCGGACGCCGAGAGCGCTCTCTACGTCCTCGCGGGCCGCGCAGAAGGCTACGTCCCGGCCTATCCCGAATACGTTGCTGATGTCGCCGCGGGGCGCGCGCCCGGCAACTGAATATCGCACCGTCGGTCGCTCTCTCCAAATCCCTTTACAGCCAGGTCAACCCGGTGTTCGCGGCCCGCCCCGATCTGGACTGACGGAGCGGGGGAGCGAAGCGGAGGAGCGGAGGAGGGAAGATCGGGGTTACGAGGGCCGCGAACCGCCGCAGCGAAGCGGAGGCAAATTAGACGCAGTACAGTCGGGGGCATGTGTGCGCCGTTGCCGACATTGTGCGGGAAGCCGGTGGCGACGGATCGGGCGCTTGTCATGGCGATCGTGAACCGGACGCCGGACTCCTTCTATGACAAGGGCGCGACGTTCACCGACGAGGCCGCCCTGCGGGCCGTGGACACCGCGGTCGCCGGCGGCGCGGATCTGGTCGATATCGGCGGGGTGAAGGCCGGGCCCGGGTCGGAGGTGGACGCCGCGGAGGAGTCGCGCCGGGTGGTGCCTTTCGTGGCGGCTATCCGCGAGCGTTATCCCGAGCTGCTCATCAGCGTCGACACCTGGCGCGCCGATGTGGCGCGGGCCGCGGTCTCCGCGGGCGCCGACCTGATCAACGACACCTGGGCGGGCGCGGATCCGGAACTGGTCGGCGTGGCCGCCGAACTGGGTGTGGGAATCGTCTGCTCACATACCGGGGGCGCGATTCCGCGAACCCGTCCGCACCGGGTGCGGTACGCCGATGTAGTGACCGAGGTCACCGAGACGGTGGTGGCCGCGGCCGAAAATGCTGCGGCGGCCGGGGTGGCGAAGGACTCGATTCTGATCGACCCGACCCATGATTTCGGGAAAAATACCTACCACGGGCTCGAATTGTTGCGGGCGATAGACGTTCTTGTGAAAACCGGATGGCCCGTCTTGATGGCGCTGAGCAATAAGGATTTCATCGGAGAGACTCTTGGTGTCGAGCTGTCCGAACGATTGGAGGGCACATTGGCAGCGACTGCTTGGTCGGCAGCCGCGGGTGCTCGCGTCTTTCGAGTGCACGAGGTGGCCCAGACCCGCCGGGTCGTGGACATGATCGCCGCCATCCAGGGTCACCGCCCACCCGCCCGTACTTTGCGAGGTCTCGCATGAAAACAGACTGGGTGAACACCAACACCTTCGACCGTCCCGACTGGTCGGTCCCCGAACTCGTCGCGGCCAAGGGTGACCGCACCGTCTCGGTGGTCCTGCCCGCCCTCAACGAGGAGGCCACCGTGGCCGCCGTGGTGGCCAGCATCCGGCCCCTGCTCGGCACGCTGGTGGACGAACTCGTCGTCCTGGACTCCGGGTCCACCGACGCCACCGCCGCCCGCGCACAGGCCGCCGGGGCCCGCGTGGTCACCCGTGAACAGGCCGTCCCCGAACTCGACCCGGTCCCCGGCAAGGGCGAATGCCTGTGGCGGTCGCTGGCCGTCACCAGCGGCGACCTCATCGCGTTCGTCGACTCCGACCTCATCGATCCCGATCCGAACTTCGTGCCCAAGCTGCTGGGCCCGTTGCTCACGGTAGACGGCATGCACCTGGTCAAGGCGTACTACCGCCGCCCGCTGCGCACCGGCGAATCCGTCGACCACCACGGCGGCGGCCGCGTCACCGAACTGGTGGCCCGCCCGCTGCTGGCCGCGCTGCGCCCCGAACTCTCGAATGTGCTGCAGCCCTTGGGCGGCGAGTACGCGGGCACCCGCGAACTGCTCACCGCGGTGCCCTTCGCCCCCGGCTACGGCGTGGAGATCGGCCTGCTGCTCGACACCTACGACCTGCTCGGCCTCTCGTCCATCGGACAGGTGAATCTCGGTGTCCGCCAGCACCGCAACCGCCCGCTGGCCGACCTGGGCGTCATGAGCCGCCAGATCCTGGGCACCGTCCTGGGTCGCAGCGGGATCCAGGACTCGGGCGCCGCGCTGACCCAATTCCCCATGGTGGCAGGCGAATTCATCGCGAACACGACCGACGTCTCGCTCGCCGACCGCCCGCCCATGAACACCCTGCGCTCCGAGGAGGCCGCGGCCTGACCCGCCGCGGCAGCCGCGATCAGGCTCGGTCGTGGCGATAGATCGGAGTGAGCAGGTCCGCTTCGATCGGCTCTCCCGTGGAGCGGTCGTAGCGGACGCCCACCACCGTCGAGAACGGGTGGGTGGCCGCCCGCTCGTGCAGGGTCGCGAGCCGGGTGGCCAGCAGCCGGATCGCCCCCAGGGAGGCGGGCGGGTGCAGGCCGTCGATGACCAGCACGCTGCCCTTGCCGTCCGGGCGGGGGAGGCGGGCCAGGTAGGCGATGTCGTAGGGCTCGGTGCCGCCCGGGCGGTAGACCCGCCGCGCGGCCCGGTCCTCGATGCCCCGCCGCACCCGGCCGGCCCGCGCCACCGTGCGGCGCAGCCGGGGATCGGCGGCCACCAGATAGCGCAGACTGGGCGACAATTCGGGCCCGCCCAGCACGATCAGGCCGTCCCGGTCCAGATCGAGCGGGCGGCCGGGTAGGAACCGCTGGACATTCGCGGTGAAGCCGAGTTCGCGCAGCAGCTCCACCAGCCGGTGCGGCGCGGCCGCGTCGGGTGCGCCGACCAGGGCCATGGAGCGGGTGGTGCTGCGCACGTCCGGCGTGAGGATGGTGAGCGGACCGTGACCGAAGAACAGGCCCTCGGGCACCGGGCCCTGCGTGCTCACCTGATGGATGCGGGCGCGGGAAAGACCCGCGGCCGCACCGATTCTGGCGAACGTCCAGCCCTCGGCATGTAGTTCGCGGATGACTGCGCGGCGGATGCGCGTCAGCTCATTGATCTGCTGCTGCGCGGCTGCCACGCCTTCGGTGGCGGCTTTCAGGCGTTCGACCTTGTCCTCGATCGCGAATACCCGGGCCACCTCGTCGGCCGACATGTGCGCAGTCTAGATAGCTGGACAGCATCATGCGTCAAGTCCGGTAGACAGAATTGATCTCAGGTGGCGTCGGGATCCACCGGCGGACGTTCGTTGCGCTCCAGTGGTTTCTGTTCCGCCGGCATGGAAATGGGGCCGTATCCCGTATTGCTGGAACCGTTTCCGCTGTTCGCGGGGCTGCCCGGCTTGTCGAATTTGGTCAGATCGGTGAAGCTGTTCAGGATCGAGTCGTCCCCGTCCAGCAGGTGTTTGGTCACCATGGACCGTGGATTCATACCCCGCAGTTCGTTCAACTGCTCCAATGGTTTACGGATCTCGTCGAATTCCGGGCCGAGCTCATTGCGCAATTGCTGGGAAGCGCCGGTCGCGTAATCGCGGGCCTGTTTCAAGGCGTGCGCGGTCCAGCGAACGGCGCCCGGCAGTCGCTCCGGACCCAGAATCACGAGGGCGGCGACAAGCAGAATGAGCATCTCGCCCCAGCCGATATTGCTGAACACGAGTACAGGCTACCTACTCGTTCTTTCTATCCGTTTCCAGCGTCACCGGAACATCCACCTCACGACCGTCGCGAATGAGTTTCACGTTCACGGTCTGACCGATCTCGTGGGACTGCACCGCCACGGTGAGCTCCTCGGGACCCGCCACGTCGCGGTCGCCGACCTTCACGATGACGTCGCCCTCGACGATGCCCGCCTTGGCCGCCGGGCTTCCGGCCTGCACGTCGGCCACCGCCGCGCCGCTCATCACGTCATTGGCGACCAGCTTGGTCTTGGCGCTCACGCCCAGCATCGGGTGGTAGACCTTGCCCTCGCGGATCAGCGCCTGCGAGATGCGCTTGACCTGATCGACCGGGATCGAGAAGCCCAGGCCCACCGAACCGCCGCTCTCGGACTTGATGGCCGAGTTGATGCCGATCAGCCGGCCCTGCATGTCCACCAGCGCGCCACCGGAGTTGCCGTGGTTGATCGCGGCGTCGGTCTGCACGGCGTCCAGGGTGGCATCGGTGTCGGTGCCCTCGCCGCCCACCTTCACCGGCCGGTGCAGCGCCGACACGATGCCGGAGGTGACCGTCTTCTCCAGGCCCAGCGGGGAGCCCAGCGCCAGCACCTCGTCGCCGACCTGCACGTCGCCGGAACTGCCGAGCTGGATCACCGACAGGTTCTTCACGTCGACCTTGAGCACCGCCAGATCCGTCTTCGTGTCGCGCCCGACGATGCGGGTCGGCACCCGCTGGCCGTCGGAGAACACCACGTCCAGCTTGGCCTTGCCCGACTTGTCATTGGCGGCCAGCGAGATCACGTGGTTGTTGGTGACGATGTAGCCCTCGCCGTCGATCACCACGCCCGAACCGGTGGAACCGGTGTCGCCCAGCCAGGCGCGGACCGTCACCACTGCGGGCATCACCGCGTTGACCACCTTGGTGATCTGGTTGTGTGATTCGGGGGCCGCGGGCGCGGACTGCAACGACACCTTGCGGGAGGTCAGTACTGACGCCGACGAACCCGTGAAGGCCCCGACGACCCCACCGATCAGGCCGATCACCGCGGCGATGGCCGCCAGCAGCGACAGCGCCCGCCACGACACCCGGCCACCGAACAGCACCTCGCGCGCACCCAGCTTGGGTCCGGGGGCGAGCGGCGGCGCCGGGGGCTGCGGCACGGCCGGAGTGCCCAGGCGCGCGGCCGAATTCGGATCCCGCCACGGGTCGGCGGGCGCACTCGGCGCGGCGCTCTCGCCCTTGGCTTCGGGATCGCGCTGCAACAGCTCGGACGAACCCTCCGGGCGTCCGAACGCCTCTGCCAGCACCGCGTCCGGCGGCCGGTTCTGAATCTCGGAGCCCCCCGGCGCCGCCGCGGCCGCGGCACCCGCGGTGCGGGCCGCGAACGAGCCGTTCTGGCCGTTCGGGCGGCGGAAAGCGCGCGCGGTGTGATTGTCCACGTGCGGCCGGTACACCGGCCGCGGCCCCAGCACCGGTGCGTCCGACGGCCGCAGGTTCCCCCGATCGGCCGCCGAATCGGAGGTCGCCTCCCGTTCGGGCTCGGGCCCGGTGTTCTTCGATTCGGTGGTCACGCTATGGACTCTACTTGCGCCACCATGAGGTCCACCGTCTGCTGTCGAACGAATCTTGGCGCAGCCCGAAGGAACTCATGCCGCGCGCCAGCGGGCCCCGATCCCGATCGGCCGGATCCGGCGCGGGGTGATTGGCGCACTCCTGCAACAGCGCCCGCGGAATGCGGCTCAGCGTGTCGTGCAGGCTCAGCGGTGCGGAGATCTGATCCGAGGACTGCCGCAGCGCGATCCGCGCCTGCTGCTGGGCGTCCACCTCGGCCGCGCACTCGCGGCACACGGAAATGTGGTGGGCGGCACGCAGATACGCGTTCATCCGTAGTTCGCCGTCCACGTAGGCGGCGATGGCCTCACTGGCCAGATGCTCGGTGGGGGCGAAACGCGGGGGACGACGGTGCGGTCGGTCCTCGCCGTTCATACGCTGCACACCCTTCCGGACGATTCGAGGTCTTCGGGCGAGCGCTGCCCGCGGGTCACCCGATCTGCTCGGCGGCGATGCGCCGCTCCACCCCATTATGCTCGAGTTGCTCGCGCAGTGCCTGACGTCCTCGGTGGATGCGGCTGCGCACGGTGCCCAGCTTGACGCCCAGCGTCGCGCCGATCTCCTCGTACGACAGGCCCTCGATGTCACAGAGCACCACGGCGGCACGGAACTCCGGGGCCAGCGAGTCCAGCGCGGACTGCAGATCCGGATCCAGGTTGGCGTCGTGGTAGGCCTGCTCCGGATCGGGACCCTCGGACGGGACGCGGTCGTAGTCCTCGGGCAGCGCCTCCATGCGGATGCGGTTGCGGCGGCGGACCATGTCCAGGAACAGGTTGGTGGTGATGCGGTGCAGCCAGCCCTCGAAGGTGCCGGGCTGATAGTTCTGCAGGGAACGGAAGACCCGGATGAAGGTCTCCTGGGTCAGATCCTCGGCGTCCTGCGGATCACCGGTGAGGCGATAGGCCAGGCGGTACACGCGGTCGGCGTGCTCACGGACCAGTTCGTCCCAGGTGGGCATGACATTGCGGTCGCCGGTGGCGTCGAAGGCGGCGGTCCCGGTGAGGGCGGCCTCGTCGTCGGCAGGGGACAGCAGCAGAGCACTGTCCAGCGGGGTGTCGCTGTCGTGCGGCTGGATCTGCGGGTGCAGGGTGTTGGCGTGTTCACGCGCCGCGTCGACCATGTGGATGGGGTTACCTCCTACTCGGGACCGTGAACCTCGGTTACCGGTGTCAACCCATCCGTTCGATCGGCTGTTCCCGTTCCCCGAGACCGCGGTCGCTGGCCTGGCGTGAGCATTACTCTGGTCGGTCGTGATGAGGCAGCCGTATGCAGAGGCTGAGGGACACCTGAGAAAAATCGCCACACCGGCCGGTCACCGCCACGCCTTACCGGTGTATCGCCATTAGCCTCTACTGCGTGAGCCTGACTCCCGCGGCACAGAACCTGCAGCGCAACCTCGAATACGTCGAGGAATCCGTCGCCGAGGACGACATCCTCGTCGGCGCGCGCGAACGCGCCCTCGAACTCGGCGCCGCCCCGGTCGCGCCGGCCGTCGGCGCGCTGCTCAGCATGTACGCCCAGTTGCTCGGGGCGCGGGCCGTGGTCGAGGTCGGCACCGGGGCGGGGGTGAGCGGGCTGTGGCTGCTCGACGGCATGCGCGAGGACGGCACGCTGACCACCATCGACTCCGAGCCCGAGCATCAGCGCGCGGCCCGTGAGGCGTTCCGGTCGGCCGAGATCGCGCCCGCGCGCACCCGGCTCATCAACGGCCGCGCCCTCGACGTGCTGCCGCGGCTCGCCGACGGGGCCTACGACCTGGTCTTCATCGACGCCGCGCCGCTCGAGCACCCGCAGTACGTGGAGCAGGCGGTCCGGTTGCTCCGCGAGGGCGGGGCGATCCTGCTGCACAACGCGCTGCTCGGCGGGCGCGTGCCGGATCCGAACCAGCGCGACCCGCAGACCACGGCCGTGCGCGCCGCGACCCGGGCGATCGCCGAGGATCCGGATCTGACCAGCGTGCTGATCCCGGTGGGGGACGGCCTGCTCTGCGCCTCGCGCGGCTGAGAACGCAACGCCCGATGCGGATTTCGATCCCATCGTAGCGTTCCGTTCGTCGATATTCCGCGTCGCAACCAGTGCCGACGCGATGTTATCCGCGCACGGAAAGTCCCGATGCGCGGCATGGCGGGTATTTGGATTCCGTAAATCCTTGCGATCCGACCCGTTGGACCCTTGCGCTCTCGTTGAACGCGCGTTTAATGTATTGAACATGCGTTCAACCGACGATCTGACAACCCGGGCACGAATTCGCGATGCCGCGATCACCGTTTTCGGGGAGCAGGGTTTCGGGGTCGGCGTGCGGGCCATCGCCACGGCGGCCGGGGTTTCTCCGGGACTGGTCATCCATCATTTCGGGTCCAAGGACGGACTCCGGGAGGCGTGCGACGACCAGGTCCGCGAAACCGTCCGGGCCGCGAAACTGGAATCGGTGCAAAGCCCCTCGCCGACCACGACGATGCGGCAACTGGCCGAGATCGAGGACTTCGCGCCACTGATGGCCTACCTGATGCGCAGTCTCCAATCGGGCGGGCCGCTACTGCGGAACTTCTTCGAGCACATGGTCGAGGACACCGAGCAATACCTGCGCGCCGGGATCGCCTCCGGCAGTGTCCGCGAGGTGCGCGACATCGCGGCCATGGCGCGCTATATCGCCACCCAGAACGGCGGCGGCATGATGATGTTCCTGCAGCTGTACGCCGCCGAGCACGACGGACCCGTCGATTACCGGAAGGCGTTGCGCGAGTATGCCGATCGCATGATGCTGCCCGCGCTCGAGATCTACAGCGGCGGGCTGCTGGCCGACAGTTCGATGCTGGACGCTTACCTCGAACAGGCCGGGTAATTCCCGGCTGTTGACAGAAGTCGTTTTCCTACAAGGAGATTCGATGAACAATCCTGCCACTCCCGCGATCGAAGTCCGGGACCTGCACAAGAACTTCGGGCAGGTGCGCGCCCTGGACGGCCTCGACCTCGAGGTCGCGCACGGCGAGGTGCACGGCTTCCTCGGGCCGAACGGCTCCGGGAAGTCCACCACCATCCGCGTCCTGCTCGGCATCCTGTCCCGCACCTCGGGCGAGGCCCGGGTACTGGGTCGGGACCCGTGGACCGACGCCGTCGCGCTGCACCGTGACATCGCCTACGTGCCCGGCGATGTCACGCTGTGGCCCTCGCTGTCCGGCGGCGAGACCATCGACCTGCTGGCCCGCATGCGCGGCGGCATCAACCAGGACCGGCGCGCCGAACTGATCGAGCGCTACGAGCTGGACCCGACCAAGAAGGCGCGCACCTACTCCAAGGGCAATCGGCAGAAAGTGGCTCTGGTGTCGGCTTTCTCGTCGGACGCGCGACTGCTGCTGCTCGACGAACCCACCTCCGGCCTGGACCCGTTGATGGAGCAGGTGTTCGGCGAATGCGTGGCCGAGGCGGTGGCGCGCGGCACCACCGTGCTGTTGTCCAGCCACATCCTGTCCGAGGTGGAGAAGCTGTGCCAGCGGGTCACCATCATCCGGTCCGGCAAGACCGTCGAGACCGGCACGCTCGCGCAGATGCGGCACCTGTCGCGCACCTCCATCACCGCCGAGATGATCGGCAGCCCGGGTGATCTCAGCCGGGTGCCCGGTGTCGAGGACATCAGCGTCGAGGGCAACACCCTGCACTGTCAGGTCGACAGCGAACACCTCGGCGAACTCATCCGGGTGCTGGGCGACGCGGGGGTGCGCAGCCTGGTCAGCCAGCCGCCGACCCTGGAAGAACTGTTCCTGCGCCACTATTCGCTCGACGGCGGCGCGCCCGCCGGCGAGCGCGAGAAGGTGTCGAAATGACCGCCGTCACCGCCACCGCGCCCCGCATCGCCGAATCACCGTTGCGCGCTGCCGATTTCACTGGCACCGGCCAGCTGCTGCGGTTGTACCTGCGGCGCGACCGGATCGTGCTGACGCTGTGGGTGCTGCTGCTGTCGCTGCCCCTGGGCAGCGTCTACATCAAGAGCGTGGAGAAGGTGTACAGCACACCGGAGGATCTGGCGCACCTCGCGACCAGCATCCTCGCCAGCCCCGCGCAGCTCGCCATGTACGGGCCCGTCTACAACCCCACCGACCTGGGGGCCGTGGGCATCTGGAAGGCGGGGATGTTCCACACGCTCATCGGCATCGCCACCATCCTCACCGTCATCCGGCACACCCGCGCCGACGAGGAGACCGGCCGCACCGAACTGCTGGCCGCCACCCGGGTGGGACGCTTCGCGGGCCTCACCGCGGTGCTGATCATGACCTACGGTGCGGCACTGGCCACGGGACTGCTCGGATTCGTCAGTCTCGCGGGCACTTCGGTGCCGAGGACCGGGTCGCTGGCGTTCGGGCTGGCGCTGGCCGCGTCCGGCATCGTGTTCGCCTCGGTCGCGGCGGTCACCGCGCAGCTGTCGGTGAGCGCGCGGGTGGCGCGCGGGCTCGCCTTCGCGGTGCTGGGCGTCACCTACACGCTGCGGGCCATCGGCGACGCACGCGCCGGAGACGGGCCGACCAGTCCGCTCACCTGGCTCTCGCCGCAGGGCTGGTCCCTGCAGGTGCGGCCGTACGCGGGCGACCACTTCGCCATCCTGCTGCTGCACCTGGCCGCCACCGCGGTGCTGACGGTGGCCGCGTATTACCTGCTGGCACACCGGGATATCGGCGCCGGCCTGATCGCCGAGCGACCCGGCGCGGCCGGCGCGGGGCCCGCCCTGAGCGGTCCCTTCGGACTCGCGTGGCGGTTGCAGCGCGGCACCCTGCTGGCCTGGACCGTCGGGCTCGGGCTGTACGGGCTGCTGATCGGCAGCGTGATCCACGGCATCGGCGACGAGCTCGGCACCAGCCAGACCATCAAGGACCTGATCACCCGCATGGGCGGCTCGGACTCGCTGGAGAAGGCGATGGTGAACTACGCGTTCACCATGGTCGCGGTCGGCGCGGCCGCGTACGCGGTATCGGCCACGCTGCGGCTGCACGCCGAGGAGAGCACCGCGCACGCCGAGACCCTGCTCACCGGTGCGGTATCGCGAACCCGCTGGGTGGCATCGCATCTGGCGTACGGGCTGCTCGGTCCGCTGCTGGCCCTGGTGGTGTCGGCCGGGCTCGCCGGGCTGGTCTACGGCCGTGCCGCCGGGGACGTCGGCGGCAAGCTGGGGCAGACCCTGGCCGCCGCCCTGGTGCAGGTGCCCGCGGTGTGGACCTTCGCGGCCATCACCGTGGCCCTGTTCGGGCTGCTGCCGCGCTGGAGTTCCGTCGCCTGGGGTGTGCTGACCGCCGCCATCGCCGCGTTCCTGCTCGGCTCGCTGTCCGGTGCGCCGCAATGGCTGCGCGACCTGAACCCCTTCGAGCACGCGCCCAAGGTGCCGGGCGCGGCGTTCACCGCCACCCCGATCGTGGTGCTGCTGCTGGTGGACGTGGCCTTGATCACGGTGGGGCTCATCGCATTCCGCCGCCGGGACCTGCGCTCGGCCTGACGGCGACCGCCCCGCGAACGGCCGCCCCGGACATCCGGGGCGGCCGTTCGCGTGCCCGGGACACCCGCGAACCGGCAGCGAATCCTCAGCTGCCGGTGCGGGTATGGCGGGAGGGCAGCGGTGGCGGTGCAGGGGCAGTGTCCAGGGGTGGATTCGGGCCGGGCCGGGGGTGTACCCCAGAAAGGGATCGATTTATCGCTAGGAGGTGGGGGAGATGTTCGAGGGACTGGCCCTCGGGGTGCACCTGCCGACCGGATGGCTGTGGCCGGCACTGGTCGTCTTCGGCGGCATCCTGGGCGCGGCGCTACTGGTGCTCATGCTGGTGAGCGGCGCCCGGTTCGACGACCGCGAATCCCGCTACGTGCCGACCACGACGGGCTCGTGTCAGCCGTTCTGTGGCACCGGCACACCCGCGCCCGGGCTCCCGATGAGACCCGGAATCACGAACTGATCGGTTGCGTAGAGGTTTCCGGTCGGCGTCGCCGGATACTCCACGAGAATAGTTCGACGAGTGGGGGTTCCCATGGGTCAGCGGGTACCGGCCGTGGTCGGGTTGTACTTCCGCGACGGCGGGCAGTGGCGGCGCATCGCCGAATTCCGGCTCGCCGCGGACGGCCGCGTCACCTTCCGGGCGGTGGATCCGATGGAGGGCCTGGTCGCGCGGGTCTGGTATCACCAGGGCGTCGACATACTCGGCGGGCAGCGTACCGTGCTGCCCGCCGACGGCGCGGAATTCCTGCGAGCGCTGCTGCAGCCGTTCGGTTTTCGCGATTACCGGTTCCGGGACGACAGCACGCCGCGCGGCGGGCTCACCCGGGCCCGGCACACCGTCTCCCGCAGCGCGGCCGCGCCGTGTCCGGCCGACAATGAAACCGACTGCGCGGTAGTGGAATCGGAGTGTCGCCACTGCGACGAGCCGGAACCCGCCACCGGCGACCGCGCCCGTCGACCCGCCGCCTGGCGACTGCTGGACACGGATCGCATCCGCTTCTGAGATGCGGCGCCCTGAGCGCCGCACCCGGATTCGCTACAGGCTGTTGGCCAGCAGGGCGTACTGCGCGACCGCCTTCTTCTTCGCCTCGGCGTCATTGGCCCCGTCCGCTACGCCCACGTACTGCTTGTAGCGGACATAGCAGCGGCTGGGCTTCTTGTCCGAGGACCGGTGCACGCACTGGGAATCCGGCACCTTGTCGTCCACGGCGGTCGTGGTGGTCTCCTGCAGATTCCGGATCATCCCGGCCATCAGATCCGCGCCCGCCTGCGTGTCGCGCACCCGGATCACGAAACTGCCGTCCGCGACCGACATCTCGCTCGCGCCGGTATCGGCCACCAGCTTGGTCCAGAAGCCCAGATCATCCGACGGCAGCACCAGCCAGTTGGCCGGGAACACCGCGAACTTGTCCGGATCCACCGTGCGGTGGTCGCGGTCCATCACCAGGGTGCGGGCCAGCAGGCGATCCGGATCCACCGGCAGCTGCGCGATCTGATCGTTCGGGGTCGCCGCGAACGCGTCCAGCACCGGGACCTCCGCGTCCAGGGTCTTCTTGGACCAGGACAGCAGGCTCTGCAGATCGGCCGTGGGGCGCAGGATGAACAGCGAGATCACGAAATCCTTGTGCGCCATCGCGACTCCGATGGTGGGCACGCCCGGCCGCCAGTGCGCGTACGCGTCCGGATAGTCGGGCAGAGTGAGTTTCTGATTGACGTTCAACGCCACGGTGAAGTCGGCGTCCTCCAGCTCGCGGGCCGCCAGCTTCGCGGCATCCGCGGTCGGGAAGCGCAGCACGCGGGTGGTGATGGTGGTGCCGTTCGGGTCCGGATTGTCGTTGACGTCCTCACGATCGGAGCCGCTGGCCGCGAAACCGGCCACGAAGCCGCGATTCACCAGCACGTTCTTCACCGCGGACGCCAGGTGACTGACATTGAGCACATCGTCGACGCTGGCCAGCACCGCGCCGCCGCGGCCGATGTTCAACGCCGGATCGATCTTCACCGCGGGAGCCACCGCGGCGGTCATGCGAATGCCCTCGAGCGTCGCGCCCTTGCCGCCGTTGTTGCGGTCGTAGGTGTAGCGGTTCACCGGATAGGTCCCGGTGTCGAGGGTCCGGACATCCAGTTCGCCGGGGACGGCGGTGCCCGAACGGCCGCAGCCGGAGGCCAGTGCGGCGATCAAGGCGAGACAGGTGAGTGCGGTGACGACACGCGCCGGACGGCCCATGATGATCCCTCCCGCGCGGCCCTGCGTCGGCAGCGCTCCCTATCGAAAGATTTTCGGGCCAACGACCGCCGACTGTCCACTCCTATACCGTGTCGCGATCAGACCCAGATGCCCTTGCCCACGGTCACGACGCCGCCGTTGCTGACCGCGAAGCGTTCCCGATCGCGCTCCAGGTCGACGCCGATGATCTCGCCCTCGGTCACCACCACGTTCTTGTCCAGGATGGCGTGCCGCACCACCGCGCCCCGGCCGATCCGGGTTCCCGGCATGAGCACGCTGCCCTCCACCGTCGCGCCGTCCTCCACCAGCACGTTGGAGAACAGCACCGAATTGCGGACGGTCGCCGCCGACAGGATGCTGCCCGCGCCCACGATCGACTCCTGGGCCAGCCCGCCGCGGCCGAACTTGGCGGGTGGGAGGTTCTCGGCCGCACCGCGAATCGGCCAGTGCTTGTTGTAAAGGTCGAACACCGGATCCACCGACACCAGATCCATGTGGGCGTCGTAGAAGGCGTCGATGGTGCCGACGTCACGCCAGTAGCCGCGGCTGCGGTCGGTCGTGCCGGGCACCACATTGGTGGAGAAGTCGTAGACCGCCGCCGCACCGCCGCGCACCAGGGACGGGATGATGTCGCCGCCCATGTCGTGGTCGGAGTCGTTGTCGTCGGCGTCGGCGCGGATGGCGTCCACCAGCACCTTCGTGGTGAAGACGTAGTTGCCCATGGAGGCGAAGGTGACGTTCGGGTCGTCGGGGGTGCCCGGCGGGTGCACCGGCTTCTCCAGAAAGCCGACGATGCGGCCGGATTCGTCGGAATCGATGCAGCCGAAGGCGCTGGCCGAGCTGCGCGGGACCCGGATGCCCGCCACCGTCACGCCCGCCCCGGACTCGATATGCGCCTGCACCATCTGCTCGGGATCCATCCGGTACACGTGGTCCGCGCCGAACACCACGATGTACTCGGGGTCCTCGTCGTAGATCAGATTCAGCGACTGCATGATCGCGTCCGCCGAGCCGGTGTACCAGCGCGGCCCCAGCCGCTGCTGCGCCGGCACCGGGGTGATGTACTCCCCGCCGAACCCCGACAACCGCCAGGTCTGCGAGATGTGCCGGTCCAGGGAATGCGACTTGTACTGCGTCAGTACACAAATCCGCAGGTAACCGGCGTTCACCAGATTCGACAGCACGAAGTCGATGAGCCGGTACGCGCCCCCGAACGGCACCGCGGGCTTGGCGCGGTCCTTGGTGAGCGGAAAGAGTCGCTTGCCCTCGCCACCGGCGAGCACGATCCCGAGTACGTGCGGCTGGCTCCTCACACCACTGAAACTACCGGGTGCACCCGAACGTGGAATGTCCAGCATGTGCCGTGTTCATCGCGATCTTGCTGGCCACGTCGATTGGATGGTTCCACGATGAGCGTTTACGTTGGACCCGTGCACACGTCGCGATGAACTGCCGGGGATGAGAGACCCCGGGGCCGCGAACAGCCGGAGCGAAGCGGAGGCCATGGACAGAGCATCTCGTGGACTGCGAGTGGCCATGATGACCCGTGAATACCCGCCCGAGGTGTACGGCGGGGCGGGGGTGCACGTCACCGAACTGGTGCCCAGGCTGAGGGAACTGTGCGACGTCACCGTGCACTGCATGGGGGTCGCGCGCCCGGATGCGGTGGTGCATCAACCGGATCCGATGCTCTACGCCGCCAATTCCGCGGTCCAGATGATGTCGGCGCAGTTGCGGATGGCCGACGCCGCCAGCTTCGCCGACGTGGTGCACTCGCACACCTGGTACACCGGGCTGGCCGGGCATCTGGCCGCGCAGCTGTACGGGATTCCGCATGTGCTGACCGCGCATTCGCTGGAACCGCGGCGGCCATGGAAGGCCGAACAGCTCGGCGGCGGCTACCGGCTCTCGTCGTGGTCCGAGCACAATGCCGTGGTCTACGCCGACGCCGTGATCGCGGTCAGCGCGGGCATGCGGGCCGACGTCCTCGACGCCTACCCCGACATCGACCCCGGGAAGGTCCACGTGGTGCACAACGGCATCGACGCCCGGGTCTGGCATCCGGGCGGGCCCGCCCTCGGCTCCCGTGACGTGCTCACCGAACTCGGGGTGTCACAGGACCGGCCGATCGCCGCCTTCGTCGGGCGCATCACCCGGCAGAAGGGCGTGCCGCACCTGCTGGCCGCCGCCCGGCACCTCGACCCCGACATCCAGCTCGTCCTGCTGGCCGGTGCCGCCGACACCCCCGCCATGGAGGCGGAGGTCGCGACCGCGGTCCGCGCGCTGCGCGACGATCGCGACGGGGTGTTCTGGATCAAGGAGATGCTGCCGACCGAACTGGTCCGGCAGGTGCTCGCCGCCGCAACGGTTTTCGTGTGCCCGTCGGTGTACGAGCCGCTGGGCATCGTCAACCTCGAGGCCATGGCCTGCGGGACCGCCGTGGTCGCCTCCGACGTCGGCGGCATTCCGGAGGTGGTGGCCGAAGGGGAGACCGGGCGGCTGGTCCACTACGACGAGCACGCGCCCCACGACTACGAACGCGGCCTGGCCCGGGCCGTCAACATGGTGGCCGCCGACCCCGTCACCGCCGCCGCCATGGGGACGGCCGGGCGGGTCCGGGCCATCGACCACTTCGACTGGACGCAGATCGCGGCCCGCACCGCGCGGATCTACGACCAGGTTCGCAAGGGCTGAATCAGAGCGGGTAGCGCATGAACACGTCGGCGCGGTCGTAGGGGCTGGGCGGCAACTCCGACGGCGGGACGTGGACGAAACCCATCGACTCGTACAGGTGCACGGCGCTCGCCAGGCGGGCATTGCTGGCCAGGAAGAACTGCTCCGCCCCCAACTCGCGGGCCTGGTCGATGGCCGCCTGCAACACCACGCGGCCGATGCCCCGGCCCCGGAAGCGCGGCGACACAGCCATTTTCGACAATTCGAAGACTCCCGGATGCTCCTGGACCAGGGCCACGCAGCCGACGGCCGCACCGCCCAGCCGGGCGATGAGCACCTCGCCGCCGTTCGCGACGATGGCCTCGGCATTGTCCAGGGTGGCCAGATCGGCGGCCTCGACCGTGAAGAAGGCCTCGATCCACTCCAGATTCAGGTCCCTGAAGGCGCGCGCGTCCTCGGGTCCGGCCATCGGTGCGACCACGATCGAATCGAGCTCGGGGGCTTCGGCGTCCGTCTGCTGAGTCACCCCGAAAGCATGTCGGACTTCGAACCATAACGTCCAATACTTGATAGCTGATATCGATATCATCAGCTTATGAACGCTGGGGTGGAGCTGCGGCACCTGCGCTATTTCCAGGCCGTCGCCGAGGAACTGCACTTCGGGCGCGCCGCGGCCCGCCTGCACATCGCCCAGCCCGCCCTCACCCAGCAGATCCAGCGCCTGGAGACCCTGCTCGGCACCCGGCTCCTCGACCGGACCTCCCGCACCGTCGCCCTCACCCCGGCCGGGATCGTGCTGCGCGACCGCGCCGTCGCCCTGCTCGGCCACGCCGATCGCGACCTCGCCGAGGTGATCCGCATCGGCCAGGGCGGCCAGGGCACCCTGCACCTCGGCTTCGTGCCCTCGGTCCTGCCCCTCGAACCCCTGCGCGGCGTCCGCGAATTCCGTGCACGCTTCCCCCTCGTCCACGTCGACCTGACCGAAGGCTTCACCAGCCACCTGATGGCCCGCCTCGCCTCCGGCACCCTCGACATGGCCATCGTCCGCGACCCCGACGACCAGCCCGGCACAGTCACCACCCCGCTCATCACCGAACCGTTCGTAGCGGTCCTGCCCGCCGACCACCCCGACGGCGCCCGCCCCACCCTGACCGGCGCCGAACTCGCCGACGACCCCGTGGTCTTCTTCCCCCGCGCGGCAGGCGAACTCGCCTACGAGAAGAACCTCACGCCGCTCCTGGAATCCGGCCGCCGACCCCACATAGTCCAGGAAGCCACCAATTGGACGATCATCCTCTACCTGGTGGCCGCGGGCCTCGGCATCACCATCGCCCCGCGCAGCGCCACCTTCACCGCCCCCGACTCGGTCCGCATCATCCCTCTGACCGGAACCGAGGCCGCCACCACCATCTACACCGCGACCCGCGTGGGCGACGACCGGCCGCTGGTCCACAATCTGCTCGCCCTGCTCCCGCACCGCCCGACCGCACCACGCGAACAGCCGTGGGCGCCAGGCTCTTCCGGGACCGGATAGGCCAGGCTCAGCGTGGCCGGTACGCCGAGACCGTCACCGAAGCGGTCACCGCCACCGGATCGGGCAGCGCCGCAATAGCTTCGGCGCGGCCCTCGTCCCCGTGGAACGCCGACGGTCCCATCGCCACGACTCGCGCCACATCCTCGTGCGTGAGCGACATGGTGTACTCGACGGCCTCGCGCCCCACCAGCTCGAAACGCTCCCCGAGGGATTCGGCGAGCCGATCCTCCTTGGCCGCGTCCACGCTCACCATCCCCAGCGGCTCGATCAGCTCCCGCAGATGCCTCGAGGTCGGAGTCACCACCACGAACCGCCCGCCCTCGGCCAGTACCCGAGCGACCTCGTCCGCATTCCGGGGCGCGAACACCGACACGACCGCGCTCATCACCCCGTCGGGCACGGGCAGCCCGCGCCACGCGTCCGCCAGCACCGACCCCGCCCGCGCATGCGCCCGAGCCGCCCGACGGGCCGCCGCCTTCGACACATCCAGGGCGATGCCGCGTGCTCCGGGCAGCGCGTCCAGTACCGCGGCCACGTAATAGCCGGTGCCCGCGCCTATCTCGAGGACCGCGAGGCCGCGATCGGCCGCTTCGGTCCGAACGGGCGTCGACGATTCCGCGGCGGGGTCCGGCCCCGCCCAGGATCGGCTGGCGACCGGACTCTCCGGCGTGCCGGGGGCCTCGGTGCGCCCGCCGCTCGTCGCGGCCGGGTCGGCGGACAGGAGCGTGGCGGCCAGCCGTGCGGCGGAGGCCGTGGCGACGGACATCCCGGGCGTGGCGATACCGGCGCGGGCTCGATGGTGGCGGGCGTCGGTGGTAGCGGCAGCCGGGGGCGAGTCCGCTCCGAATAGTGAGGAGTCGGCAGCGCGGCCGGGTAGGGGCGTCGCGATCGCGGCGGCCAGGGCGGTGGCGATCGGGGTGAAGTGGCCGGCGGATTGGAAGGCGGCGCGGGCGTCGAGCATGGCCGGGGTGTCGCCGGTCATCTTGGTGGACGCGCCGGTGAGGAGACTGACGTAGCCCTGTTTGGCCAGGTCGTAGCTGTGGCCGAGCCGACAGCGCAGGGTTCGGGCCGGCGAGTCGTCGGCAGCCGGGTCGACGCCGGCCGTCAGGGGGTGGCCGCACTGTGGGCAGGCCAGCAGGTCGGCGCAAGCCAGGAGCCGATCCGCGGGGGAGGGCTGGGCCGTGCCGACTACGGGGTTCTGTGTGTTGTCGTTCACCGCGATACCGGTAAGCCGGGGGCTCCGGGGAGGAGCCCCCGGGTTGGGCTCACCGGCAGCGATCAGCTGGTGACCTTGACGAGTTCGTCACCGAGCGCCGCGGCTTCATCCGGCGTGAGCTCGACGACCAGACGCCCGCCACCCTCGAGTGGAACCCGCATCACGATTCCACGCCCTTCCTTGGTTGCCTCGAGGGGACCGTCCCCGGTGCGGGGCTTCATGGCCGCCATCCTCTGCTCCCTCCAGATCTGCGCGGTCTGCTGCGCACTTTCATGGAACTCCAGTTGTCACCAACCAGGCAGCCCGCCGGTATGTGGCGGGCTACACCTTGCCCATTCTTCCCTATCGCGGATCGGGGCGGGTACCTGAGTTCCAAAAACCGACCGACGTGGCGTTCAGCGTGTCCCCACATTCACCCAGCAATCGGCGATGTGATCGTCTACCATCCCTGTCGCTTGCATGAGTGCGTACGCCGTGGTGGGTCCCACGAATTTGAACCCGCGCCGCTTGAGTTCTTTTGCGAGAGCGGTGGATTCGGGCGTGACAGCGGGTACATCGGACATTTTCCGCGGCCGCTTCCGCGGGGCCGGGGCAAAGCTCCAGAGCAGCGTGTCGAGACTCTCGTCGAGATCCCGGGCAACCCGCGCATTGTGGACGCTGGCCTCGATTTTGGCTCGATTGCGAACAATGCCCGGGTCGGTCAGAAGGCGTTCCACATCGGTCTCCCCGAACCCCGCCACCCGCTCGATGGAGAAGCCCGCGAATGCCGCCCGGAACGCGGGCCGCTTGCGCAGAATCGTGATCCACGCCAGCCCCGATTGGAAGGCCTCCAGGCAGACCCGTTCGAACAGCGCGTCATCGCCGTGCAGCGGGCGGCCCCACTCCTGATCGTGGTAATCCCGGTACAGCTGCGAGCCCTCCGACCAACCGCACCGAATTCGTCCGTCGGATTCCACGGGCACGGTCATCGAGTGGCCTCGGGGCCCGGCTCGGCGGGATCGGCCGTCAGCACTTCGGGAACTTCCCGTTCGCCGTCCGGGCGTGGCGTCTCCTCGGACGCGACCTCCGGGGCCGTCGCCCGCGCCAGCTCACCCTCGAGTTCGTCGATGCGGGCGGCGAGCCGGGTCAGCGCCCAGTCGACCTCGCCGGCCTTGTACCCCCGGAACACCTGCTGGAAGCGCAGCGACCGCACATCGGTCCCGCTGATGCCCGCCACGGGCAGCACGGTCACCGTGGTGCCCTCCGGTAGCGGCCCGAGCTCCTCGGACCGCCCGAAGATCGCACTGGCCACCAGGAACAGCAGGGCGGCGACCAGTCCGACGATCAGCACGTACAGCAGCATGGTGAGCATGCCCCGAGCTTAGGGGTCACCGTCGTGGGCGGCTGCCCACACCCCGGCGGAATTCGGCCGTCGAATTCCGCACCGCCCCTTCGCTACAGGTGGCGGGTGGTGTCGATGGACAGCGACATGCCCGCCAGGCCGCGGCGGCGGACCGAGAGCTTCTCGGCGATGTCCAGCAGCGCCTTGCCCGAGGGGCTCTCGGGCGCGCGCAGCACGATCGGGGTGCCCTCGTCGCCGGCCTCACGCAGCTGCTGCTCGATCGGGATCTGGCCCAGCAGCGGCACATTCGCGCCGATGGTGCGGGTCAGGTTGTCGGCCACGGTCTGACCGCCGCCCGAGCCGTACAGCTCCATGCGCGAGCCGTCCGGCAGATCCAGCCAGGACATGTTCTCGATGACGCCCGCGATCCGCTGCCGGGTCTGCAGGGCGATGCTGCCCGCGCGCTCGGCGACCTCGGCGGCGGCCAGCTGCGGGGTGGTGACGACCAGGATCTCGGCATTGGGGATCAGCTGGGCCAGCGAGATGGCCACGTCGCCGGTGCCCGGCGGCAGGTCCAGCAGCAGGATGTCGAGGTCGCCCCAGAAGACGTCGGCCAGGAACTGCTGCAGCGCGCGGTGCAGCATCGGGCCGCGCCACACCACGGGCGTGTTGCCCTCGGTGAACATGGAGATCGAGATGACCTTCACGTCGTGCGCGATGGGCGGCATGATCATCCGCTCGACCTGGGTGGGCCGCTGCTCGGTGCCCAGCATGCGCGGCACGCTGTGGCCGTAGATGTCGGCGTCGAGCACACCCACCGAGAGGCCCTTCGCGGCCATGGCGGCGGCCAGATTCACGGTGACCGAGGACTTTCCGACGCCACCCTTGCCGGAGGCGACCGCGTACACGCGGGTGAGCGATCCGGGCTGGGCGAACGGGATGACCGGCTCGGCGGCGTCACCGCGCAGCTTGCGGCGCAGCTCGGTGCGCTGCTCGTCGTTCATCACGTCCAGGTCGACGCTGACGGCGCCGACTCCGGGCACGTCGTTGACGGCCTTCGTGACCCGTTCCTGGATGGCGGATTTCATCGGGCAGGCCGAGGTGGTCAGGTAGATCACGACCTTGACCGCGCCGTCCGCGCCGACGTCGACGCTCTTCACCATGCCCAGCTCGGTGATCGGTTTCCGGATCTCCGGGTCGTTCACCTTCGCGAGCGCGCCCCGCACATCCGATTCCGTAACCACTGGCATGGGCCCAAGTCTAGGAGCGCCGGTTTCGCGCCCCGATGCGGGGCACACTCATGTCAGATGCGGGGGAGGGCGGCGGCCGAGGGAGTGATGCCCGAGCCATACGCGGTCTCCCACGCCATCACGTTGGCGACGTAGGCCATCGAGTTGTTGTAGCGCAGGATGGCCCGCGTCTGCTGGCCCGGGTCACGCATGTCGAGGCCGCCCGAGCACAGGTACTTGCCCGCGGTGAGCGTGGCGTCGTAGATGTTCTGCGGATCGGCGATGCCGTCCCCGTTGCCGTCGGCCGCGTACTTGCGCCAGGTCTCGGGCAGGAACTGCATGGGCCCGACGGCGCGGCGATAGCTGCCGGACAGGCCGTCCAGGTCGCCGCCGTCGGAGGTCTGGATGACGTTGTTGCCGTAGAGGCTTCCGTCGAGCACCGGGCCGTAGATGGGCTGCAGCGGATTGCCGTCCTCGTCGACCTTGCCGCCGAAGCCGTGCGTGGATTCCACCCGGCCGATGCCGGCCAGCAGGTTCCACGGCATGTTGCAGGTCGGGTTCTCCACGGCCAGCACGCGTTCGGCGTTCTGGTAGGCGTCGTGGGCGATGCCGGGCATGCCGAGCGGTCCGGCGGCGCGGGCGGCGGGCACCCGGCCTTCGGGGAGGGCGACGGACTTGATCTCCGGCGGGCCCACGGGCGCAACCTGTTTGGCCTCGTGCAGCAGGGGTTCGGGGGCCGGGGCGGCGGGCGGGGCCGCCTCCGGTTCGGGTAGCTGGTCTTCGTCGCCGCCGAACTGGTGCTGGAAGGTTGCCGCGAGCTTGTCGGTGATGTGGCCATCACCCGCTCCGGTAACTGTGGCGAGCCCTGCGGGCACGAGCCCGGTCAATGCGATGACCGATCCACGACGAACTCTGGGGACCGGGGGTTTACGGTGACGACCCACTGTGTGGTGACCCTCCATTGCCATCGGTTGATACCGGGGAGATGCAACACAGGTCACGTTACCTCATCCGAGACCTTCTTGTTACATCTTCGTGATCAACTTTCAGGTTTTGAAGGAATGCCTAGTCAAACGCGAGTTCCGGAGCGGCGCGCCGAAACTCGCGAATCACACCTTCGTTACGGAACCGGCGCGGGGGCCGGAGCCGGGAGCGGGATCGTGATGCCGAACGGCAGCGTGATGCCGGGCGCCGGAGTGATCGGATCGACGGCCTCCGGGGCGGTGTCCGCGGGCGGTTGCGGCTGCGGCTCCGGCGTCTTGGAGGGCGTCACCGTTTGCTGGTCCTGCGGTTGCTGGACACCCGGCTGCGGCTGATCCTGCGGCTTGTTCTCGGCCTGCTGCACCGGCGCGGTGCAGGTGGTGATGATGGGCTGATCCTTCGGCAACGGCTTGCCGTCGGGGCCCAGCTTCTGGTCGGCGGGCTTGGTGTCGGCGGGCTGGGCGTCGGTGGGCTTGGTGTCGGCGGGCTTGGCCGGATCCTCGGCGGCCGGGTCGGTGGCCGCGTCGGCGGGCTTCTGATCCGGCGCCGGCGCCGGAACCGCCACCTGCTCACAGGGATTGGCGGGCACGGCCGGGGTGGCCGGGCAGAAGATGCCGCACGGGATCGGCGGCAGGCCCGCGATGGTGATCATCACCTGGGTCGCGCCGGGCGTGGTGGTCACGACCGTCTGCTGGGTGCGCTCCGGCGCGGGCCCGGCCGGAATCGTGGTGGAGGCCACCGTGATGTCCGGGCCGTTGACCGGAACGTAGTTGTTGGGCACCAGATCCGGCGAGATGCTCACCTGCTGCGGCGCGCCGCCGGTCCGGTAGGCGTTTGCCCAGCTGAGCACATTGGCCGCGTAGGAGATCGAATTGTTGTAGCGCAGCACCGCCCGCAGCTGCTGCTGCGAGTCCGCCAGATCCAGGCCGCCCGAGCACAGGTACTTCCCGGCCGCCAGCGCGGCGTCGAAGACGTTGTTGGGATCGGGTGTGCCGCTGCCCTTTCCGTTGGCGGCGTACAGCGACCAGGTGCTGGGCAGGAACTGCATGGGCCCGACGGCGCGCACGTATTTGCCGTCGGCGGCCTTGATGATCTCGTTGCCGGGCAGTGTCCCGTCCAGCGCCGGACCATAGATCGGGGTGACCGTGGTGCCCGCGGCGTCGGTGCGGCCGTTGTTGGCGTGGTTGGACTCGATGCGGCCGATACCGGCCAGCAGGTACCACGGCAGATGGCAGTTGGGGTCCGAAGACTGCAGTGCCAGTTCGGCATTGCGGTAGGCGGCCAGCACGATCTCTGGGATGCCGAGCAGTCCGCCGCCGCCAGGCAGGGCGATGTCGCGCAGCGGGACGGTGCCGCCGAAGAGCGGCATGCCGTCCGCGGGCGGGGTCATTGCGCTGAGTTTGCGGGGCGCCTCCGGAGCCGCCGGAACCAGTCCGACGAGCCGATCCGACGGCGTGTCGACGGGAGTGTTCAGACTCGCGTCGGTCGCGGCGGAGGCCGCGAGCAACGCATCGGGCGCGGCCTGCGGGGCGACGGGGTGGACCGTCGTGTTGGTGGCGGAACCGGCGGTGACCAGGCCCGCTATCAACAGCGCAGACGCTGTCACCGGAGCAGAAATTCTCTTCGCCACCACACAATCCCCTCAGTCGTGCGGCCGGAGCCCCGTGGTGACACGTGTGCTGCGGCAGTGTCTGGGTCGGTCGCTCGGAACAACGTGATCCAGGTTACCCATGAGTCAGCTTGTTCGGTACAGCTTCTGTGGTCAGTCGCCATCTTTCTGTGCCGAAATCGGGACCTCGGTAGCCTTTCGATCGGTACCCCTCTTTGCTTTCCGCGATTGGACGATCTCCCCGTCGACGGCCAGTTTTTCCAATCTGACCAGGGTTTCCTTGATGTCGTCCAGTTCCCTGCGCACGTAGTCGCGCGTGGCGACCTCACCCACGGCGAGTCGCAGGGCGGCCAGCTCCCTTGCCAGGAACTCGGTGTCGGCCTTCGTCTGGGCCGCTCGGGTCCGATCCTCCTCGAGCGAGACCCGGTCGCGGTTGTCCTGCCGGTTCTGCGCCAGCAGGATCAGCGGCGCGGCGTAGGCGGCCTGGGTGGAGAACGCGAGGTTCAACAGGATGAACGGGTACGGGTCCCACTGCAGCCGCAGCGCGAACACGTTGAGCAGGATCCACACCGCCACGATGACGGTCTGGATCACCAGATAGCGGCCGGTGCCCAGGAATCGGGCGATCCGCTCGCTGGTGACCGCGAGTGCCTCGGCGTCCCAGTCCAGGCCGCGGAAGCGATTCTCGAGAGGCGTCTCCAGGCGTTGGCGCGCACTGGATTTGTCGAGCCGTTCGCTCATGAGCGGCCTCCCGTCCCTTCGATCACGGGCATCCCGTGCGCGTCGTGATTGTCCTCGTCCTGCTCACGCCAGTCCTCGGGGAGCAGATGGTCGAGCACGTCGTCGACGCTGACGGCGCCCAAGAGATGATTCTCCGCGTCCACCACCGGTCCGCACACCAGGTTGTAGGTGGCGAAATATCGGGTGACCGCGGTGAGCGGGGCATCGGGGCGCAGCTGCACCAGATCGGTGTCCACGATGCCGCCGACCAGGTTCGCCGGCGGTTCCCGCAGCAGTTGCTGGAAGTGCACGCAGCCCAGGTACCGGCCGGTCGGGGTGGCGGTGGGCGGGCGCACCACGAAGGCCATGGAGGCCAGCGCCGGGGTGAGCTCCGGATCTCGGATCCGGGCCAGCGCCTCGGCGACGGTGGTGGAGGCGGTCAGCACCACCGCGTCCGGGGTCATCAGACCGCCCGCGGTGTAGGGCGCGTGCTCGAGCAGGCGGCGGACCGGTTCGGAATCCTCCGGATCCATCAGCGCCAGCAGCGATTCCGCCTCGCCCGCGGGCAGTTCGCCCAACAGGTCGGCCGCGTCGTCGGGGTCCATGGCCTCGAGCAGGTCGGCGGCGCGTTCCACGCCGAGCTGTTCGAGCAGCTCCACCTGGTCGTTCTCGGGCAGCTCCTGGACCACGTCGGCGAGGCGTTCGTCGTCGAAGGCCGCGGACACCTCGATGCGGCGCTTGGGCGGCAGTTCCCGCAGCATGTGCGCGACGTCGGCGGCCCGCATGCCCTCGAACTGTCCCAGCAGCTGGGTGACGTCCTGACCGGGCATGTTCAGTTCGGTCTGGGTGAGCCCGCGCACCTGCGCCCAGTCGACCACGTGCACCGCGCCGCGGCGGCCGAAACCCACACCGAGGCGGCGGCGTTCGCGCACCGCGACCCGCGACACCACCCAGTCGCGGGTGCGGCCCTTGTCGATGCCGAGGTCGACCACCACGACGTCCACGCCCGCCAGATGCTCGAGCTCGGGGTCGGCGACGCGCACGGTGGAGTCGAGAATCTGTGCGATGGCGAGCAGTTCGCCCGGCCGCTGCTCGAAGCGGCGCACACTGATGGTTCCGGTGGTGAGGGTGATCGCGCCGGGTTCGATGGCCTGCACCCGCAACATGGGCACGAAAATCCGCTTCCGGGTGGGCAGTTCGACGAGAATGCCCAGTACCCGGGGCTGCTGCCGGTCGTATCGGATGGAGATCACGATGTCGCGGACGCGGCCGATAGACTCGCCGTCCGGTCCCAGTACCACCAAGCCCGCCAACCGGGCGGCGAAAACCTTCGTCGCTGCCATGTTTGATAAGGCTAGTGGGTCCAGCGCGTCGGAATCGCCGCGCCACGAGAAGGAGTGACCCATGACATCGCGTCGATCGGTGCTGGCCGTACCCGGCAGTAACCCGCGCATGATCGAGAAGGCCAAGGGGCTGGGCGCCGACGAGGTGTTCCTGGATCTCGAGGACGCGGTCGCACCGGCGGCGAAGGCCGCCGCGCGGGCGAACATCGTGGCGGCTCTCAACTCCGGCGGCTGGGGTTCCCAGATCCGCGTGGTGCGGGTCAACGACTGGACCACCGAGTACACCTACGCCGATGTCATCACGGTGGTGGAGGGCGCGGGCTCCGAACTCGACGCCATCCTGCTGCCCAAGGTCACCGACGCCGGCCAGGTGCAGGCGCTGGACCTGCTGCTCACCCAGCTGGAGAAGGCCAACGGCCTGCCGGTCGGGCGGATCGGCATCGAACCGCAGATCGAGAACGCGCTGGGCCTGCGCAATATCGACGCCATCGCCACCGCGAGCCCGCGGGTGCAGACCCTGGTGTTCGGCCCGGCCGACTTCATGGCCTCGATCAATATGCGCACCCTCGTGGTGGGCGAGCAGCCCGAGGGCTACGAGCCCGGCGACGCCTACCACCACATCTATATGACGATCCTGCTCGCGGCCCGCGCCCACGGCCTGCAGGCCATCGACGGCCCCTACCTGGCGGTCCGTGATATCGACGGCTTCCGCCGCAACGCCTCCCGCACGGCGGCGCTGGGATTCGACGGCAAGTGGGTGCTGCACCCGGACCAGATCACCGCGTGCAACGAGATCTTCAGCCCGCGCCAGGCCGACTACGACCGGGCCGAGGAGATCCTCGACGCGTACGCCTTCCACACCTCCGTCGAGGGCGGCGCACGCGGCGCGGTCATGCTCGGGGACGAGATGATCGACGAGGCCAGCGCCAAGATGGCTCAGGTGATCGCTGACAAAGGTCGGGCCGCTGGAATGGCGCGAACCGCGCGAGCTCTGTGAATCCGGCACGGCGATCGGGCGGGTGTCGGCCGGAAATAGCATGATGGAGTCATGACGAATCCCATGGGGAATGCGAGCCGGGGCCGGCAGCCCGCCCTGCCGACGCCGCCGTCGGGCTGGCCGATCGGCTCCTACCCAACCTACGCGGAGGCGCAGCGGTCGGTCGACTATCTGGCCGACAACCAGTTCCCGGTGGAGGGCGTGACCATCGTCGGTGTCGACCTCATGCAGGTCGAGCGCGTGCTGTACCGGCTGACCTGGGGCAAAGTCATTGGCGGCGGCATGGTTTCGGGCGCCTGGCTGGGCCTGTTCCTAGGCTTGCTGCTGAGCATGTTCACCACCGGCGGCACCCTGGGCCCGCTGGTGGTCGGCCTGGTCGGCGGCATCATCTTCGGTCTCATCTCCGCGTCCATCCCGTACGCGGCGACCCGGGGCCAGCGTGACTTCGCCTCCACCATGCAGCTGGTGGCGGGCCGTTACGACGTGTTGTGCGATCCGAAGACCGCCGAGCAGGCGCGCGACATGCTCGCCAGACTAGCCATCTGAATCGATGGAGGTATTGGACAAGGTCCGGGCCGCGGTGCTCGGTCACTTCGGCGTGGAGTCCGCGGACGCGGCGTCGGTGACGTTCCTGGGTCTGGAGCCCATCGACATCCTGCGCATCCCGGACGGCGAGTTCGTGCACTATTCGACGTTGGGTGGGTCCCGGCATCCGATGACCGATCCGGCGGCGGCGCTGGCCGATCCGGTGCGCGGGCCGCGCGCGGAGCTGGTACTGACCCTGCGCGGCGGCGCGGGCGCGGGTTCGGGACTGACCCGGACCCTCGGCGTGCTGGTGGCCGCGCCCGCGGTCGAAGGCGTTGTGCTGCAGGCGGACGCGTTGCTGGACCTGGGCGAGCCGATCTGGGCCAACGCGCCGTTCACGGCGGTCCTGCTGGGCGACAGCGAGATCCCGGAAGTGGTGCTGCCCGATCCCGCGGACCCGGTGCGCTTCCTGACGGTCGCGCCGATCACGGCGACCGAGGCGGCGTGGGTGCGCATCCGCGGCGCGGCGGCGCTGCGCGACGCGTGGGCCGAGGCGGGCATCGACGTCCGCGACCCGGCCCGCCCGGCTGCGAGCCTCTAGCGCGCCGCGGGGTTGCTCAAAGCCATTTGTTCCGACGGAAATTCACGTAGAGCATCGTGCACAGCAGCACCATGACACCGATCACGATCGGATAGCCGTAGTGCCATCGGAGCTCCGGTAGGAAGTCGAAATTCATGCCGTAGATCCCCGCGATGGCGGTCGGCACCGCAGCCATGGCCGCCCACGCCGAGATCTTGCGCATGTCGGTGTTCTGCTGGACGCTCACCTTGGCCAGCGCCGCATTGATGAGGGCGCTGAGGGATTCGTTGAAGTCGAGGATCTGTTCGGTGACCGCGGTGTGGTGGTCGGCGACGTCGCGCAGGTAGCGCCGAATCTCCTTGGGCAGGGGCAGGGTGGTGTCGTGGGTGAGCACCTGCAGGGGTAGCTGGAGGGGCTTCACGGCCCGGCGTAGTTCCACCACTTCGCGTTTGAGCTGGTAGATCGCCTCGATCTGGAGTTTGTTGGCGGGGGTGAAGACCTCTTCCTCCATCGCGTCGACGTCTTCCTCGATGTCGGCGGTGACGGTGACGTAGGTGTCGACGACGTGGTCGGCCACCGCGTGCAGCACCGCGCCCGGGCCGAGCGCGAGTTGCGCGGGGTCGGCTTCCAGGTCCTTCCGCAGTCCGGCCAGTCCGCCGTGCTCGCCGTGGCGCACGGTGATGACGAAGTCGGGTCCGGTGAAGACCATGATCTCGCCGGTATCGACGATCTCGGCGACGGTTTTGAGTTCGTGCTCGAGGTACTGCACGGTGCGCATGACCAGGAACAGGATGTCGTCGTAGCGTTCGAGTTTCGGGCGCTGGTGGGCGTGCACCGCGTCCTCGGCGGCCAGCGAGTGCAGGCCGAAGGTCTCGGCGACGTCGGTCATCAGCTCCTTGCCGGGCTCGAGCAGACCCAGCCAGACGAAGCCCGCCTTGCGTTCGCGCACTTCGGCGAGGGCGTTCTTGTAGGTGCACCGGTCCCACAGCCGCTGTCCGTCCACGTAGACGGCGCAGTCGACGATCGCGCCGTGCGGTACGGCCGGTTTGGCGGGCGTCGGTTCGCCGGGCCGCCCGGGCCAGTGGAACGAGGGCAGCGGCGGTAGGGAGGACACATCAACGATGCTAATCGTCCCGGGTCGGGGTGATCGTTTGCGCCGCAGGCAAGATAGGTGGGGTGCGCATCGATCTCCACACCCATTCCAACGCGTCCGACGGCACGGACACCCCGGCCGAACTGATCGCGAAGGCTGCCGCCGCCGGTCTCGACGTGGTGGCCCTCACCGACCATGACACCACGTCCGGCTGGGCCGAGGCCGTCGACGCCTTGCCGCCGGGTCTGACGCTGGTCCGGGGCATGGAGATGTCGTGTGTGGGGCTCGGCGAGGACGGTTACCCGGTGCCGGTGCACCTGCTGGCCTACCTGTTCGATCCGACCGACGAGTCCTTCGCGCAGGAGCGGGAGCGGCTGCGCGCCGAGCGGGTGGTGCGGTTGCGCGCCATGGCCGAGCAGATGGCCGCGGACGGCCTGCCCATCGATCCGGAGGAAGTGATGGCCTCGGTGGGCCCGTCGGCGGGCCGCCCGCATCTGGCCCGGGCGCTGGTGGCCGCGGGCGTGGTGCCGACGGTGGACGCCGCGTTCCAGGATCTGCTGGCCCCGCACGGCCGGTACTACGTCGAGAAGGCCGACACGCCGCTGCGGCGGGCGGTCGAGATGGTGGCGTCGGCGGGCGGGGTGTCGGTGGTGGCGCATCCGCGCGCCCGCAAGCGGGGGCGGCTGCTGGCGCTGGACCACATTCGCGAGCTGACCGAGTTCGGGCTGGGCGGTCTGGAGATCGACCACATCGATCACAGCGAGGCCGACCGTGAGGTGCTGCGCGGGCTGGCCGCGGAGCTGGGGCTGCTGACCACCGGATCCTCCGACTACCACGGCGCCAACAAGACCATTCGGCTCGGTGAATTCACCACCGACCCAACACAATTCGAGGAAATTGTGGGCAAAGCCAGTGGGGTTCCGGTGATCACCGCGTGAAGGTGTTCCGGGGTCTGAGCGGGATCGTCGCCGGAGGCACGGTGGTGTTGGCGGTCACGGTCGCCGGGGCCGCGAGCATCGGTGCTCGGCGCGGTTTTCCGGGCCCCGGAGCGGAGTCGGTGACATGGCATGTGGCCGCCGCGCTCGCGGTTGTCGCCGCCCAGATATATGCGGATAGACGTCAAGGTTTTGCCGCTTTTTTCGGATGCTTGGTAGTTTTCGGGATAGCGGGATATCTGCTGTGGGCGCAGTGGTGGAATTGAAATACGCATAACGGTTGCGGCGAGTTGAACTGTCGTCGAACATTTGTCGTTATGACCGAATTCGACGCCGATGTGCTGGTGCTGGGAGGTGGCCCGGCCGGATCCTGGGCCGCCCTTGCCGCGGCCGCCGCGGGCGCGCGGGTATTGGTCGTCGACAAGGGCCGCTGTGGATCCAGCGGGCCGACGGCGCGGGGCGGGGTCACCCTGTGGAACATCCCGTCGGGCGCGGCCCGCGAGGACGCCGTGCGGCAGAACTTCGCGCACGGCGGCGGGCTGGGCGAACCGGACTGGATGTACCGCGTGCTGGAGGAGACGCATCGGCGGGTCGGCCAGCTGGTGCACGGCGGCTTCCGCTTCCAGGGCGAACACGCGGAGCGTCCGGCGCGGGTCTACCTCGACGGCGCGAAATATCTGGGCAGGCTGCGGCGCAGCATGGTGATCGCGGGGGTCCGCATCCTCGACCACCATCCGGCATTGCAGCTGATCACCGACAAGGACGGCGTGGTGTCCGGCGCGGCGGGCGTGGCGCTGCACGGCGAGTCGCCCAACTGGATCGTTCGTGCTCGCGCGGTGGTGCTGGCGACCGGCGGCTGCGCGTTCCTCTCCGGCGGCGCGGGCACCGATGTGGATACCGGGGACGGCCTGCTCATGGGCGCGGAGGCCGGGGCCGAACTGTCGGGCATGGAGTTCTCCAACGCGTATTCGCTGGCTCCGGTGGCTGATTCCCGGCCGCTCGGGGGTCGCCCGGTGTCGGCGGTCTTCGCCTCGGATCAGGTCATGCATTTCGCGACCCTGTACGACGAATCGCGGTCGGTGCTGTGGGGTCAGGGATGCGGTTCGCGGGCACAGGCTTTCGCGGCCATCGCCGATGGCCGGCGGGTGTATGCCGCGCTGGACGAGCTGCCCGAGGCGGTCCGCGCCGAGCTGCTGCGGCTGGGCCCGAGCCCGACCGGTCAGGTGCCGATGGGCGCGGTGCTGGAGGGCACGGTGCGCGGTACGGGTGGATTGCGCCTGGTGGGACCGGATTGCGCCACCACCGTGCCGGGCCTCTACGGCGCGGGGGATGTCACCACCCGGGAGCCGATCACCGGCGCGGTCAGCGGTTTCGGTGGCCAGAACGGCGCGTGGTCCATTTCGTCGGGGGTGTGGGCGGGTGCCGGTGCGGCCGGTTTCGCGGCGTCGCGGCGCAAGCTGGGCAAGGCGCGGCCGGTGCCGGGGGTGGGCCTGGGGGACAAGTCCCGCCTGGATCCGCGCGCGGTGGTGGGGCTGGTTCAGGAGCACACTCTGCCCTTGCGCCGCAGCTACTGGCGCAGTGACGGCAGTCTGCGCGACAGCATCGGCGAACTGGACGGCCTGTGGCCGGGTGCGGAGTTGGCGCTGGGCGGAAAAGGTCCCGATCGGTTGTGGGCCCGGCAGGCCGCGGCGCTGCTCGCGGTGGCGCGTTGGACGAAATATTCGGCACTCGCCCGCACCGAGACACGGGGAATGCATCGGCGTACCGACCACCCAGGCGCGGGAAATGACTGGCGGGTACGGTTGCTCTCCGGCGGTCTCGAATCCGTGTGGGTACGACCGCAACCCGTGGTAGCCGAGGCGGCGCCGGCGTGAACCGGGCGGTAGGTTACTGATCGGTCGTGCAGCCCCTTTGACAACCTCACAGCCGTCCCCGCGACCGGGTTGTGACAGTTCTCCGAGTTCGGGTTCCCACCAGCGAGTTTCCGTTCACCTGCGCGTGACGCGGCTGACTTACTCTTCAACGATGGTGAGGCGACGCGACAGACCCGGGGTCGATTTGGCACCCCGTCGCAGCGACTGGCAGAATGGGCCGATCCCGGCCGCAGCCACCGCCCGGCCCGGGACACTCGGTGATCACGAACTCCGACTCGCGGGTTCACCCGGGATCACCCCGACTGTCTCGTCCGGACACACCCCTCCGGTTCTCGCTCGACGATCTGTGCCGCCGTCGACCATTACATCGCGGCGAAAAGATATATATGAGCACCGAAACCATAAAAACAGCTATTACCGAACGGTAACCGTCAAACGGTTGAGTCCGAACCGATCAGGAGTGAAAGCGTGTCACCCGTGACTGAAGCAGTGAATGCCACCGAGGCCCCCGCGTCCAATGGCGCGAACCTGTCCGACATCACCACGGAAGAAATTTTCGCCGGGCATCTTGGCGGCAAGCTTTCGGTCGAACTCACCGCACCGCTGGAGACCCAGCGGGATCTGTCCATCGCCTACACCCCGGGCGTCGCGAAGGTCTGCCTCGGCATCGCCGAGGACGAGTCCCTCGCCAAGACCTACACCTGGGCCGAGCGCCTGGTCGTCGTCGTCTCCGACGGCACCGCCGTGCTGGGTCTGGGCGACATCGGCCCGCGCGCCTCGCTGCCGGTGATGGAGGGCAAGGCGGCGCTGTTCAAGAAGTTCGCCGGGCTGGACTCGATCCCGCTCGTGCTGGACACCAAGGACCCCGACGAGATCGTCGAGACCCTGATCCGCCTGCGCCCGAGCTTCGGCGCGGTCAACCTGGAGGACATCTCCGCCCCGCGCTGCTTCGAGATCGAGAAGCGCGTCATCGAGGCGCTGGACTGCCCGGTCATGCACGACGACCAGCACGGCACCGCCATCGTGGTGCTGGCCGGCCTCAAGGGTGCGGCCGCGGTGCAGGGCCGCGACATGTCCGGCATGAAGGTCGTGGTCTCGGGCGCTGGCGCGGCCGGTGTCGCGTGCACCGACATCCTGCTGGCCGCGGGTGTTTCCGACATCGTGGTGCTCGACTCCAAGGGCATCGTGAGCGGGGACCGTGGCGACCTGAACGAGTACAAGACGGCGCTGGCCGAGCGCACCAACCCGCGTAATGTGACCGGCGGTCCGGCCGAGGCGCTGGCGGGCGCGGACGTGTTCCTGGGCCTGTCGGCGGGCACCATCGCCGAGGAGCTCATCGCGTCCATGGCGCCGGAATCCATCGTGTTCGCCATGTCGAACCCGAACCCGGAGATCCACCCCGAGGTCGCCGCCAAGTACGCGTCCATCGTGGCCACCGGCCGCAGCGACTTCCCGAACCAGCTCAACAACGTGCTGGCCTTCCCGGGCGTCTTCAAGGGCGCGCTGGATGCCGGCGCCCGCCGCATCACCGAGGGCATGAAGGTGGCCGCGGCCGAGGCGATCTTCAATGTGGTCGCCGGTGAGCTGTCCGCGGACAAGATCATCCCGAGCCCGCTGGACCCGCGCGTGGCCCCGGCGGTCGCCGAGGCCGTGGGCAATGCCGCCCGCGCCGAGGGTGTCGCGTAATCGCACGCTGAACCGAGCCTGAAGGGGCGCTTCGTCATCGACGAAGCGCCCCTTCCGCGTTCGCGGGCGCGGGATTCGGTCGTCCCCCACACGGGGGAGGAGGGGGCCGGACGGTACCGTGCGGCCATGGATGTGACCAGGTCACTGGCCCGGCAGTCGCTGCTGGTGGCCGCGGTGGCGGCCGTGCTGGACGGCGCGCAGATGGTGATGTGCGGCGGCTTCGGCCTGGCCCCGGTGGCGGCCACCGTGCTGACCGTGGCCACGGTGGCCGCGGATCTGGCGCTGGCGGCTCCGGCGGCGACGGCGGCCGCGGTGGCGGTGGCGCAGGTGGTGGTGAAGGTGTCGGTGGCGGTGTTCGCGCACCATTACGGGCTCACCGCCAGGGTTTTCGATGTCGGGTTCCTGGTAGCCGGGTATCAGGCGGGCGCGTGGCTGAGCGGGGTGGTGTCGGTGCTGACCGTCACGCTGCTGGCGGGCGGCGCGTTGACGGTGAACGCGATGGCGGCGCTGGCGGGTACGAACAATCCTGTGCGGCTGGTGATCTCGGCGCTCGGGGCGGGGGTGGTGCCGTGGCTGGTGGGCCGGTACACGGCGGCGCGCGGGGCCTATATCGCGGAATTGGAGCAGCGGGAGCGGCTGCGGCGGCAAGAGCAGCGGGCGGCGCTGGATCGGGCGCTGGCCGATGAGCGGGAGGCGATCGCGCGGGATCTGCACGATGTCATCTCGCATCATGTGAGCGCGATCGGGATTCATGCGGGAGTGGCGCGAATGGCTTTGTCGCGCAGTGATTCCGAGTCGGCGGCCCGGTCGGTCGATGCGGTGGAGTCCAGTAGCCGGGCGGCGATGGTGGATCTGCGGCGGCAGCTGGATCTGCTGCACGGCCGCGAGGACGACGGTGAGCGGCAGCCCGGGCTGGCCGATATCGACGATCTGGTGCACCGGGTGCGGGATGCCGGATTGACTGTGGGCGTGACCTTCTCGGGGGATGCGCCGGTGCTGCCGGAGTCGCTCGACGTCATGCTCTATCGGGTCGTGCAGGAGATGCTGACCAACGCGCTGCGTCATGGCGGCGAGCGGGCCGAGCTCGAAATCGTCTACCGGCCCGGCTCGGTGGAGATCCGCGAGACCAATCCGATCACGGCCAGAGCGCCGGGTGTGAATGTGCATCGCGGTCTGGACGGGATCCGCCGCCGTGCCGAACTGTTCGACGGGACCGTGGTCCACGGTTCCGATTCCTCCGGAACCCGTTGGGATATCCGGGTTTCCGTCCCGATCGGAGTCGCATGAGCATCACGGTCCTGATCGCCGACGATCACACGGTCTTCCGTTCCGGCCTGCGCGCGGTGGTGGACGCTCACCCCGATCTGGAGTGTGTGGCCGAGGTGGGTGACGGCCGCGCGGCCATCGAGGCGGCCGCTCGGACGCATCCCGATGTGGCGATTCTCGATGTCCGCATGCCCAGGCTGGACGGTTTGGCCGCGACCGAGGCGATCATCGCCGCGGGCGGCACCCGGGTGCTGCTGCTCACCACGTACGACAGCGAGGCGAATCTGCATCGGGCCCTGTCGGCGGGCGCGAGCGGATTCCTGCTGAAAAGTCTTCCCCCGGAGGAGCTCGTGGCCGCGATCCGGGTCGCGGTGCGTGGGGACGCGGTCATCGACCCGTCCATGACACGCAGGCTCGCAACGCGTTTCGCGCTCGGCATCGCGCCGCCGGTGGAGTCGCCCGCGCTGGCGCAGTTGACCGCCCGGGAACGGGAGGTGCTGTTGTTGCTGGCGGATGCGCGCAGTAACGGCGAGATCGCGGCCGCGCTGGGTGTCGGCGAGGAGACGATCAAGACGCACGTGTCCCGGGTGCTCGCCAAACTCGGTGTGCGCGATCGCATTCAGGCGGTGGTGTTCGCGCACCAGCACGGACTCGGCCGGTAGCCGGCCGAGTCCGTGGCGGGGATCAGAATCCGAAGGATCCGGTGCTCGGCTTGGGGGTCGGGGTCGGGGTGGGGGTCGTCACGTCGGCGACGGTGACCACCTTGGTGGTCGACGAGGCGGCGACGCCGGTGCGGCCGGAGAAGTTCGCGCCGATGGTGTACGAGCCCGCCGCGCCCGGGGTCCACACGATGGTGGCCTTGCCGTTCGCGTTGACCGGGATGTCGCCGAGGATCTGGTCGCCCGCCTTGAACTGGACGGTGCCGCCCGCGGCCGCCGGGGACACGGTGGCCTCCAGGGTGACCGGCGTGTTGATCTTGGCGCCGCTCACGTCGGTGAGCACGGTGGTCGACACGGCGTCGCTGGACACGGTGATGGCCGGGCCCTTGTCGGTGTAGTTGCCCGAGCCCAGGGAACCGCTGTAGCTCATGGAGGTCGCCAGCGGGGTGTCGCGGGCGCAGTTGACGCCCACGGTGTACTGCACCTCGAAGGTCTGCGACTTCGGCGAGATGTTCGGGTACACAGGGTATTTGACGATGCTGAACGAGGCGCTGACGGCGTCCGGCGTGGTGTCGATGGAGACCTGGTCGCCGCCCATCTTGGCCGAGCCCGCGACCGGGGTCAGGCAGGTCGGGTGCTCATCCTTGATCGAGTAGATGTACTCCACCGGGATGCCGGTCCGCTCGAACTTCGTCGACACGGTCACGACCTCGCCGGCGATCGGGTTGGTGTTGGACACCGTCCGGGTGAACTTGCTGTTCCCGTCGTTCCAGGTCACCGTTCCGGACGCGGCCGAGGCCATGCCGGGCATCGCCGCGACCGCGAACCCGGCCGCCACCGCAAACGCGGCAACCGACCCGGCCGCCCGCTGCATACTTCTGTCCACCATCGTTTCTCCCACGCACCGGGCGCCCTCGATATCGTCATCGAGGCAGGATTCACCCGAGTTGGCGGAATTAGATCACGCCGTTTACTTCTATGGACCCAATTCCGAAATGAACCCATGTCAGATGGGCCTTCGATCATCCGTTTCCTGGTCAAACGACCATCTGCGGCGTGCCCACCCCGGCTATTTCGGGGTGGCGTAGAGGGTGATGGTGTGGGCGATGCAGCGGGCGATGAAAGGGGGGTCGAGGGGCTGGTTGCCGGTGAGGAGCCGGAAATAGAGGGGGGCGGAGAGGGTTTCGATGAGGTCGTGGGGGTTGGTGTGGGGTGGGAGGTCGCCGCGGGCGATCGCGCGGTGGACGATGGCGGCGCTCTGGGTGAAGCGGGTGGTCCAGAAGTGATCGCGGGCGGCTGATACTTCCGGGTCGGGGGAGAGGGCGAGGGCGGTGCCGAGCAGGCGGGAGATGCCGGGGCGGGTGATGAGGGCGGAGATCTGGGCGGCCAGGTGGTGGAGGTCGTCGTGGAGGGTGCCGGTGTCGGGGATGGGGTTGGCTTCGGCGGTCAGTTCGGTGACGGCGTCGGCGATGAGGGCGGTGCGGGTGCCCCAGCGGCGGTAGATGGTGGTTTCGGCGACGGCGGCTCGGGCGGCTACCGCGGTGATGGTCAGGCCCTCGATGCCGTTGTCGGCTATCTGGTCGAGGGTGGCGGCGAGAATGGCCTGGCGGACTCGCGCGGATCGGCCTCCGGTCCTGCGGCGGGGGCTCGAGTCCGGGTTGTCGCGGTCTCCGGGCTGGTCCATGCCCTGTTCATAACAGGTTCCGAGATTGAAAGCTAACAATCCTGGCTTTAGCATTCCCCTCGAACCGGGCTTAATGCTAGGTTCGCTTGCGTTAAGGATGGGGATGAGAGGACACGATATGGCCGAGCCCATCGAGATTCGTGCGGACCTGGGGGGACGGCGGATCACGCGAGATCAGGTGCGGGCGTGGGAATCGCGGCGTGCCGGTGCTGTTCTGAGAAAGCTCGCCTCCCGGCTCGGGGAGCGTGCTGTCGCTGAACTGCTGCCGGATCGCACGATGGCGGAGTTGCTCGACGCGCCCCTCTCTGGGCAGCGAGTCACATTGACGGACTTGAAGGTTCGACTCGGGCATGCCGGGATCTACGCGCTGCTCGAGCGGGATCTGGTCATGTCGGAGCGGATGGCTCGCGTTGGGATGGCGATGAGCCGGGGCCGGACGAAACACTCCGTGATTCGTCTGGAGGTCCCGGGCTACTCCGCGGAACGGTTCGCCGCGTGGTTCGAGAACCTGGTCGTCGACAACCGTGAGGCCGAGATGGTCGACGCCTGCCCGGATCACTATCTGCTCCGAGGGCTGCCCGACGGACGGCAGGAAGTCGTCGAGACCACCGGCGGATCGCCGATGCCGACGCGGTTCCTGGTCGACTACACCACGACCGATGCCCTGACCGTTCCGGTCGACCCGCGATATCCGATTCAGATCGCGGGGCAAGCGGTTCTCGATGATGGTGTGGTCATCGGCGGCGTCCGCCATCAGTTCGGCGATCGGGGCGGCGCTGTGAATGCGCTTCTCACCGTTCAGTTTCCGGCGAGCCTGCCCGGGAGGTTCATCCGGCAGCATCGGTGGCATCTGGCCGCGGAGTTCAGCAACTGGCTGATCGCGGCCGCACCCGTGGCCGCGACGGTGTAGAAGTCCCGAAACGCGTGTGGGGCCCGGTCGTTTCGACCGGGCCCCACACGCGATGACCGACTACTTGTGCTGCTTGCCGCAAGCCTTGTGGTAGTCGATGACGGCCTGGCGCGCCGCCTTCAGATCCTGCGCCTGCTGCGGGTTGGCCTCGCGCCAGGCCTTCAGCTCCGCCCGCCGCTGATCCTTCGGCAGCGCCTTGACCTTGGCGATCTCGGCGGCGACATCGGGATGCGCGGCCAGGTAGGCGGCGACCTTGGGGGCGGAGTCGGCGCGCGCGGCGGCCGCGGCGGCGGGGCCGCAGGTGGGGGTGTCGGCGGAGGCGGTGCCCGGGATCGCGAGGGCGATGGCGGCGGCTCCGGCGGCTCCGGCGAGGGCCACGGCGAGGGTGCGTTTCATGCTCACTCCAGGTTGTGTGGGTGGGTTCGCCGTCGAATCTGCCCGCCGAACCTGAAGCCTCCCTGAAGCCGGCGGGCTTCTTCAGGTGATCTTCAGGCGGGGAGGGTGAGACGAAAGACCGCGCCCTGCGCGCCGTGGGACTCGGGGGCGATACAGGCCAGGTCGCCGCCGTGGGCGCGGGCGAGACCGCGCGCGATGGCCAGGCCGAGACCGGACCCGTCGGGACGGGTGTCGCGGGCGGAGTCGAGGCGGACCAGGCGGTCGAAGACGCGTTCGCGGGCTGCGGCGGGGATGCCGGGCCCGGTGTCGGAGACGGTCAGTTCGACTGTGCTGGAACCGGATTCGGACCGTCGCACGTCGACGGTGGCCGAGCCGTGGTCGCGCATGGCCTGGCAGGCGTTGCTCAGCAGATTGGTGAGGATCTGCGTGATCCGTTCGGGATCGGCGGAGACGGTGACGGCGTCGCCGGTGAGACGGAATTCGGTGTCCGGGTACAGCATTCGCATGCTGTCGAGCTGGGCGGCGGCGAGTGCGCGCAGGTCCACGGGTTCGCGCCGGAGTTGGAGCCCGGCGTCGATGCGCGCCAGGTCGAGCAGGTCATCGACCAGCCTGCCCGCGCGATGCGTTTCACGGACCAGCAGGAGCAGCATGCGCTGTCGATCCTCGGGATCGGTGTCGGTGGGTTGTTGCAGGACCGCTTCGGCGAGCGAGCGGACCCCGGTGATGGGTGTGCGCAACTCGTGGGCGGCGTCCCCGACGAATGCGCGGATCTGCTGTTCGGAGGCGCGAGCCCGGGCCTCGGCGGCCGCGGTGTCGCGCAACGCCCCTTCCAGCGCGTCCAGCATTTCGTCGAATGCCGCGGCCGTGCGCCCCAATTCGGTGTCGGTGCGGGAGGGTTCGAGCCGTCGTCCGAGGTGACCGCGGGCGATATCGCGGGCGAGCCGGGTCATGGCGTCGAGTGGTTCGAGGGCGCGGCGCACCCCGAACCAGAGCGCGAGGGAGATGATCGCGATGGCGGAGGTGGTGGCGACGGTCAGCAGCACGCCCAGCCGCGACTGCACCCGAGCCAGCAGGGGAGTGTCGATCTGCAGGGTGAGCCGGCCGCCGTCGAGCGCGCCGGACCCGGTCAATCGGATGAGGCGGGTCTTGGTGGTGCTGTCCTCGGCGAGCCGGTGATCGAGGCTGCCGAAGGTGCGGCCGTCGGCGAGCACGAGCCGCACCCGCACGGATCGGGTGTCGACGTGGGCGACGAGATCTTCCGGTGTCACCCCGTTCTGCGCGAGCTCGCGGGCCAGCTGCGCCCGGTCGGTGAGCACCGTGTTCTCGCTGCGGTTGACGACCAGCCCGAACAACGCGTGCACGCTCAGCGCGACCAGCACCAGCACGATGCCGGAAACCAGTGCGGCGGTGAGGGTTACCCGCCCACGCAGCGAGACCGTCTTCACTTCGGCGCCCGCAGGGTGTAGCCCAGCCCGCGCACCGTGTGCACGACCCGCTCCCCGTGTTCCTCGAGCTTGCGACGCAGCGCGCTGACGTGCACCTCGACCAGGTTCGGGTCGTAATCCTCGTATCCCCACACCGCCGTGAGGATCTGGGTCTTGGTCACCACGCGATCCCGTTGCGCGGCCAGATACGCGAGCAGCTTGAACTCGGTCGCGGTGAGCGTGAGTTCCTGTCCGCCCCGGCGCGCGGTGCCGGTGTCCACGGTCACCTCGAGGTCGCCGATCACGGTGCGGCGCTGGAGTTTCCCCATTCGCCGCAGCAGCGCGTCCACGCGTGCCACGAGTTCGGTGAGGTCGAACGGCTTCACCAGGTAGTCGTCGGATCCGGCGCGCAGCCCCCGGACCCGGTCCTCGACGCCGTCGCGGGCGGTGAGCATGACCACCCCCGCCGCGGAGCGCGCCCGCACCGCTTCGAGTAGCGCGAACCCGTCCCGCCCGGGCAGTCCGACGTCGAGCACCACCACGTCGGGCCGGTAGCGGTGAGGTCTTGTTCCAGCAGCGCGCCGTCGCCTCGCGCGAGCACGTCGTGCCCGGCGGCGGTGAGCCCGGCTCCGACCGCGGCGCGAATGGCCTCGGCGTCTTCGATGACAAGAATGCGTCCCGGTTGCACCCGGCAATTCTCCGGTCGCTGCCTGTGAATCCGCTGCGAACCGGGACGCTTCCCGTGGATTTAGTGCGGCACCGCCACGGCACTGATGAACGTGGCGAGCTGCTTGTCGCTGACGTTCTTGGCGAGGTCGGATTCGCAGATCATGCCCGCGAGCTTGTTGCCCTTGCGCATGTCGAGGACCGGCATGCGTTTGATCTGGTTCTGCTCCATGACGTCCAGGACGGTGCCGAGGTCGGTGTCGACGTCCACCGACCACACCCGGCCCTGGGCCAGGTCTCCGGCGCGGACCTTGCCCGGATCGTGTCCCATGGCGATGCAGTTGACCACGATGTCGCGGTCGGTGAGCATGCCGATCATCTGGTCGCCGTCACAGATCGGCAGGGCGCCGACGTCCATGTTGCGCATCATCTGGGCGGCGCGGTCGAGCGTCTCATCAGCGGGGATGCATTCCGCATTCCGGTGCATGATGTCGCGAGCCTTCACTGCGAACCTCCTGTCTCGGATGGGTGTGCCACGAGACATCGTGACCCCGATCACACCGGAAGGTCAATGCGCCTGTTTCGGATCCGGGCGGTGAGCTGGGCGAATCGTCCGGTCCCGGGCGCGCTCAGCCACACCACGAAGGCCAGTAGCCCGTCCAGGGCGAGCGCCAGCGCGGCCACCAGGATCGCGCCGACCAACACCTTGTCGTACCGGTAGAGGCTGATGCCGTCGAAGATGTACCGGCCCAGCCCGCCCAGGTTCACGTAGGCGGCGATGGTCGCGGTCGCCACTACCTGCAGGGTGGCCGCGCGCAGGCCGCTGAGCAGCACCGGCAGCGCGTTGGGGAGTTCGACGCGAAGCAGCACCCGCGGCTCGCTCATGCCCATGGCGCGGGAGGCGTCGACCACGATCGGGTCCACGTTCGCGATGCCCGCGTACGCGCCCGCCAGCAGCGGCGGAATGCCGACGGTGAGCAGCGCCAGCAGCGGCGGGGTGAGCCCCAACCCCATGAGCAGCACCACGAAGGTGAGCACGCCCAGGGTCGGCAGGGCGCGCATGGAGTTCGCGAACCCGACGATGAGCGCCGATCCGCGCCGGGTGTGCCCGATCAGCAGTCCGATCGGCACCGCGATCACGGCCGAGAGTCCCACGGCCAGCAGGCTGTACCAGAGGTGTTCGAGCAGCCGCCGCCCGATCCCGGCGGGCCCGGACCAGTTCGCGCCGTCGGTGAGGAAGTGCCAGGCGTCCACGAAAAGGTTCACCGCGCAGCCCCTTTCAGCCACGGCGTCGCCACCTTGCCCAGCAGGTACAGCGCCCGGTCCACGATCAAGGCCAGCACCAGTACGACGATGACGCCCGCCACGATCTCGTCCGGATAGTCACGCTGATATCCCTGCGTGAACAGCTTGCCGAGCCCGCCCACCCCGATCAGCGCGCCGACGGTCACCATCGAGATATTGGTGACGGCGACGACTCGCAGGTTGGCGAGGAAGACGGGCAGCGCGAGCGGGAAGTCGACGGTGAGCACCCGCCGCCAGCGCGGGTAGCCGATGGCGTCGGCAGCGTCGAGGGTGGCGTCGGGCACCGAGTCCAGCGCCGCCGGAACCGCCGTCACCAGCAGCGCGACCGAGTAGATGGTCAGGGCGATAACGACATTCAGTGGATCGATGACCCCGATGCCGAGCAGCGGCGGCAGGATCACGAACAATGCCAGCGACGGAATCGTGTAGGCGATCCCGGCCGCGGTGGTGGTGATCCGCCGCAGCCAGCGCGCCCGGTGCGCGAGCGCACCCGCCGGGATCGCGATCACCAGTCCGAGCGCCAGCGGCAGCAGCGCCAGCCACAGGTGGGTGCGGGCGTATCCGGCGATCTCGCCGAAATTGTCCAGCAGGTACTTCACGTGGTCTCCTCGAAGAAGACCCGATTGCGTTCGGCGTCCTCGGCGGTGCGCTGCCGGTGCAGCTGTTCGAGCACGTCGCGGGCGTAGATGGCGCCGCGCACGCCGCCGGAATCGTCCACGGCGACACCGATTTCCGCTGGCGAGGAGATGGTGGCGTCGAGTGCCTGCCGCAGGTCGCCGCCGGGCGGGAACAGGGAGCCGCCCGAGGCCATGCTGTCGGCGAGCGCGTGCCCGGCGCGGACGCCTTCCACGCCGGTGGTGTCGATCCAGCCCATGGGCTTCTTGGCCTCGTCGATGACGAGCCGCCATTCGCCCTCGTCCAACCGGATGCCTGGCACCTGTTCGGGGGAGACGGTGGAGAGGTCGTGCAGGGGTACGGCGTCGGCGGGCCGGAAGGACAGTTCGCGGTAGCCGCGGTCGCGGCCCACGAATCCGGCCACGAAATCGGTGGCGGGCCGGGCGAGTACGGTCTGCGGGACGTCGTGTTGTTGCAGGCGCCCGCCGGGTCCGAAGACGGCGATGTGGTCGCCGAGTTTGATGGCCTCGTCGATGTCGTGGGTGACGAAGACGATGGTCTTGTGCAGTTCGGCCTGCAACCGCAGCATCTCGTTCTGGAGTTCGGTGCGCACGACGGGGTCGACGGCGCTGAACGGCTCGTCCATGAGCAGGATGGGCGGGTCGGCGGCCAGCGCCCGGGCGACGCCGACGCGCTGCTGCTGGCCGCCGGAGAGTTGCGCCGGATAGCGTTGCGCCAGACCGCGATCCAGTCCGACGCGGTCCATCACCTCCAGCGCCGCCTGCCGGGCCGCGCGCCGGGACTGCCCGCGCAGCACCGGCACGGTGGCCACATTGTCGACGACGGTGCGGTGCGGCAGCAGGCCCGCGCTCTGGATCACGTACCCGATGCCGAGCCGCAGTTCGACGGGGTCGACACGGGAGATGTCCTGTCCACCTACGGTGATGGTGCCGCGGCTGGGGCTGATCATCCGGTTGATCATGCGCATGGAGGTGGTCTTGCCGCAGCCGGACGGTCCCACGAACACGGTGAACGACCCGGATTCGATGCGCAGGCTCAGGTCGTGGACGGCGGTGGTGCCGTCCGGGTAGGTCTTGCTGACGCCGGTGAATTCGATGTCGGACACCGTGTTCCGCCTCTCCTTACGCGATCGGCTTGTCGAGCCCCTGCGCGGCGACCCACTGGCGGGCGGCGGCGGCCGGTTCGGTCTTGCTGCTGCCGGAGACGGCGGTATTGAGCGAGATGAGCTCGGCGGTGGTGAGTTTCGCGGACGTCGCGTCGAGCACCTTGGTCAGCTTGTCGCTCTTCTTGGCGGTGTTGTAGAGCGGCACCACGTTCTGCGGCGGGAAGTTGTGCTTGGGGTCGGTCAGCACCACCAGGTTGTTGGCGGCGATGGCGGGGGAGGTGGTGAAGATGTCGGCGGCGGTGACCTGGCCGTCGGTCAGCGCCTTCACGGTGGCGGGGCCGCCGCCGTCGGCGATCGGCACGAAGTTGGCGGCGGCGATGTCGAGTCCGTAGTTCTTCTTCAGGCCCGGTAGCCCGCCCGGCCGTTCGGAGAATTCCGCGGGCGCGGCCAGTTTCACCTCGGCCGAGTGCGCGGCCAGGTCGGTGATGCTGGTGAGATTCCATTTCTCGGCGGTCGCCTTGGTGACGACGACGGCGTCGGAGTCCTCGCCGGGTGCGGGCGTGCCGATGGCGAGCTGATCGCCGAGCGCCTTGGCGAGTGCGGTGTTCACCTCGTCGGGCGTGGTGGCGGTGCTCGATTTGTCCAGGTATTGCAGCAGATTCCCGGTGTAGTCCGGGATCAGGTCGATGGCGCACTGCTTCAACGCGGGCACGTACGCTTCACGGCTGCCGATATTGAGTTTGGCGTCGACGCTGAACCCGTTGGCCCGCAACGCTTCCGCGTACACGTCGGCCACGGTCTCGGATTCGGGGAAGTTGGCGGACCCGACGGTCACCTTGTTCGCGTCGCCGCCGCAGCCGCCGCCCCCACCGAGCGGATTGGACTTGTTGTCGCCACAGGCGGACAGTGCCATGGCGGCGGCCAGCGCGACCGACGCGGCCAGGATTCGGAGTACGGTCCGGGAGATGCGCTTGCCATCGGCGCGCGTGGTGATGAGCGATTGCACTGTCGTCCTTCCGAGCGGAATGCCTGCAGCGGGCGGGGTGTCTCCACCCCTGGAACAGACCTAACTGCCCATATTGCCCGTCTCATCCCGCGAACGGTGCCTACCTACGGTCGGTTTCGCGCTTCCGGCGGAAACGGCACGCCCGATGTCCGGCCCGGTTTCACCGCCGCGAGGGTCGGCGCGGCAGACTGTTGCGCGTGTCCGGCACTGACTCCCACCCCTCGCAGGCGCTCGGCCGTCGCGCCGCCCATCGTCGCCCGTCGCGTCGCTCGCGCACGTCCGGGACCGGATCCAACCGATTGGTTTGCGCCGTGCGAACACTGGGCCGGGGCGCGCTCGTCACCGCGATCGCGGTGGCCGCGGTGGCCTGCGGCGGCAAGGACACCGGTCCGGTTGTGACGGTGGGAGCGGGAGATTCGCCCCAGTCCCGGATCATCGCCGAACTCTACGCGGGCGCGCTGGCCCGCACCGGCCTGCACACCCGCGTCGAGGAACGGGTGGGCTCCCGCGGCGATCTGCTCGCCGCCCTCGACTCCGGCGACCTCGCCCTTTTCGGCGACATCACCGGCGACATCCTCACCGCCCTCGACTCGACCGCCACCGTCACCAAGCCGGACGCGGTGAATGCGGCCCTCGCCAAAGCCCTTCCGCAGGGCGTCACCACCTCCGACCCCGCCGACGGCACCGACCTGCGCCCCACCGTGGTCGCCTCCGCCGCGCACCCCACGACCCTCCCGTCCTCCCTGAAGGACCTCGGTCCCCGCTGCGACGACCTCATCGTCGGCATCGACACCGGCGCCCCGGTGGACGCCCAGCGCGCCCCCCTCGACCCGGACCGCGACGTCCTCACCCCCCTGCGCGCCACCTACCACTGCGCCATCACCCGCACGGTCACCTTCACCACCCCCGCCGACCTCCGAAAAGCCCTCTCCGAAGGTGAGATCCAGCTGGCCGTCCTCCCCGGCCCCGCTGCCTTCCTCCCCGGCGACGGCGCCGACCTCACCGCCCTGGCCGACCCCGACTACGCCTTCCGCGCCGCCATGGTCGCCCCCATCCTCCGCAAGTCCGCCCTCACCGACCCTCAGCTCCGCAAACTCAACTACGTGGCAGGCGAACTCACCACCACCGAGCTCGCCGACATGGTCCACCAGATCCGCGACCAGAACGCCATCCCCTCCGCCGTGGCCCGAACCTGGCTCGACGCCCACGCCCTCTGATTCGGGTCCGCCATCGCCGCGCTGTGCCACAAACCCTTTCGGTCGCTTACCGTGGAGGGTTCGGGGGCAGCTTCCAACGGCGGTACGGAACTGGATACGACGGTGAACTCACCTGGCGACGATCATCTGGGCAATTGGCCCTGGCCCACAGGCACTTTCATGGAGCGGCTGTGCCCGCGATCCCGGAGGTCGCTGCTCCGGCTCGGGACGCGGACGTACGGCCCGCCGGGCACGGTTCTCATGCGGCAGGGCGATCCCGGCAGCATGGTGTATCTGCTGCGCTCGCGCGACCGCTCGGTGTCGGCGTGCGTGAAGATCACCACGGCCGACGGCCGGCTGCTCGCGATCCGGGTCAGCGGTGACGTGATCGGTGAACTCGGTGCGCTGGTGCCGGATTCGCTGCGCTCCAACACCGCGATCGTGTGCACGCCCACCATCGTGCACCGCATCCCGGGCACGGCGTTCATGACCTTCCTGGAAACCCATCACGACGGTTCCCTGGTGCTGTGCCGTTCCCTGGCCGACCGGCTGGCCTGGTCGGATCAGCGCCGCCTGGATTTCGGCGACCATCAGGTGCGGGTGCGGCTGGCGCGCCTGCTCGTCGAGTTCGTCGAATCGTACGGTCGGCGGGTGGAGTCGGGGTGGGAGCTCACCGTGCGGCTGTCCTACGAGGAGCTGGGCAATCTGGTCGGGGCGCGGGTGGACGCGGTGGGCAAGGCGATGAAGGAACTGGGCGCGGACGGTTCCGTGTGCCTGATGAAGCGGCGCGTCATCGTCCGTGATCTCGAAAACCTGCGGCGGGCAGCCGAGTTGACGGATGTTTTCGTGAAAGACGCCCGGGTGACCTGATTTTTCAGGCGTGCTCGCATCCGGCGCGTGCGACTCTCGGGAAGAAGTCTCCCCACCATCCGGTTCGGGGCACGACCCACGGGAGGTGACCGATGCCGGCACCCGCATCACCGTCCGGATGTATCGCGGTCGACGAGCTGTATCGCCGATTGCTGGTGGTCCACAGTCAGCTGGCGGCCGAGCTCATGCTCGCCGCGGTGGCGCTCACTGCCGAAGGGCGGCGGCCAGATCTGCGTTGAGGGCGAGGGCGGGCAGTGAGGTCACGAGCATGTCCACGAGGGCTTCTCGGGGGATGGGTTCCTCGCGGAGCCAGGTGAGCGTGGTTTCCTCGACGAACGCGATCCAGCCTCGGACCGCCAGGGCGAGGCGGGGGCGGTCGGGGTCGTCGGCCTGGATCGGGGCCTCGGTGAGGATGCGGTTGACGAGGGCCATGCGGGTGGCGTTGACGAGGGCCACGAGTTCCGGGCTGGCGCTGGCGGGGCCGCGGAGCAACGCCAGGTACGAGGTGCGGTTCTCGGTGACGTAGGCGATGTAGCGCTCGATCGCGTCCTGCAGCATGTCGAACAGCGACAGGGTGGGGTCGGGTGTGGTGCGTTCGAGGAGTTCGGCATTGGCGTGGTTGACGATCGCCAGGTGGAAGTCGTGCTTGGTGGGGAAGTAGTGGAAGAGCAGGCCGCGGGAGATGCCTGCCCGGGTGGCGATCTCGCCGATGGAGATGTCCTCGAGGGCGCGTTCGCGCAACATGCGGGCGCCGAGGGTGATCAGCTGCTCGCGGCGTTCGCCGGGGCTGAGGCGCACGCGTTTGGCCCGGCTGTCCGGTCTGCTGCTCACGGCGCGCTCCTTGGTCACTTGTCCGATAGTGCTGACTGGGGTCGACAGTTACTGAACACGAGTCAATAATATTGACCAGCGCTCAATAAGAGTATTGACTCCCACTCAATAAGACCATATTCTCGGGTACATGAGTCGCAAGGTTACAGACAAAGCTGTCGGCAACCGGCCTGCCCGGCACTCCCACGTGATCATCGTCGGCAGCGGGTTCTCGGGCCTGGGCCTGGCCATCCGGCTGAGCAAGCAGGGGCGGACCGACTACCTCGTGCTGGAGCGCGGCAGCGATGTCGGCGGCACCTGGCGCGACAACACCTACCCGGGTGCGGCCTGCGACGTCCCCTCGCAGCTGTACTCGTACTCCTTCGCCACCAACCCGGAGTGGTCGCGCTCGTTCTCCAAGCAGCCGGAGATCCAGCGCTACATCCAGGGCGTCGCCGACAAGTACGGCGTGCGCGACAAGCACATCTTCGACTGCGAGATGACCGGCGCCCAGTGGAACGCCGCCGAGGCGCGCTGGGAGATCCAGACCAGCCAGGGCCCGTTCACCGCGGACATCCTGGTCTCCGCCGTCGGCGCGCTGTGCGAGCCCAACCTGCCGGACATCAAGGGCATCAACGACTTCCAGGGCGAGATCTTCCACTCCGCCCGCTGGAACCACGACTCCGATCTGGCCGGCAAGCGCGTCGCCGTCATCGGCACCGGCGCCTCCGCCATCCAGATCGTCCCGAACATCGCGGCCGAGGTCGCGCACCTGGACGTCTACCAGCGCACCGCTCCCTGGCTGCTGCCCCGCGTCGACCGCGAGTACCTGGCCCCGGAGAAGTTCGCGCTCAAGCGCATTCCCGCGTTGCGCAGCCTCTACCGCGCCGGCATCTACGCCGCCCGCGAGACCCAGGTGGTCGGCCTGGCCAAGTTCCCGCCCGCCATGCTCGCCCTCGAGACCGTGGCCCGCGCCAAGCTGTTCGCCGAGGTCCGCGATCCGGAACTGCGCAAGAAGGTCACCCCGAACTTCCGCATCGGCTGCAAGCGCATGCTGATCTCCAACGAGTACTACCCGGCCCTGAGCCGCGACAACGTGGACGTCGTCACCGACGGCATCAAGGAGATCCGCCCGAACGCCATCGTCACCAAGGACGGCGTCGAGCGCGAAGTGGACGCGATCATCGTGGCCACCGGCTTCCATGTCACCGACTCGCCGGTCTACGACACGGTTTCCGGCCGTGACGGCCGTACCCTGTCCGAGGTGTTCGACGCCATCGGCCAGCAGGGCTACAAGGGTTCGGCGATCAACAACTACCCCAACATGTTCTTCATGCTCGGCCCGAACGTCGGCCTGGGGCACACCTCGATGGTGTTCATGCTGGAGTCGCAGATCAACTACATCTCCGACGCCATCGCCCAGTTCGGCAATCTGCGCCTGCGCACTGTCGAGGTCCGCAAGGACGTGCAGGACGAGTACAACGCGGGTCTGCAGCGCAAGCTGGAGGGCGCGGTGTGGAGCACCGGCGGCTGCGCCTCCTGGTACCTGGACAAGCACGGCAACAACACCACGCTGTGGCCGGACTTCACCTTCCGGTTCCGTAGTCTGCTCGAGCACTTCGACGTCGCGGCCTACGAGACCACCGGCCGGCCTGTCACACAGGCCGTTTAATCACACCCCCACTCCTGACGAACCGAAAGCGGTAACCGTGAGCAACGACGCTTACTTCAAGGACAAGGTCTGCGTGATCACCGGTGCGGGTTCCGGCATCGGCCGCGCGCTGGCGGAGAACCTGGCCAAGCGGGGCGCGCACCTGGCGCTGTCCGACATCGACACCGAGGGCCTCGCCGAAACCGTGCGGCGCTGCGAGAAGTTCGGCGTCAAGATCAAGTCCGATCGCCTGAACGTGGCCGAGCGCGAGGCCGTGCTGCTCTACGCCGACGAGGTGAAGAAACACTTCGGCAAGGTCAACCAGATCTACAACAACGCCGGTATCGCCCACCACGGCAATGTCACCGACACCGCGTTCAAGGACATCGAACGCATCATGGATGTCGACTTCTGGGGTGTCGTCAACGGCACCAAGGCGTTCCTGCCGTACCTCATCGAATCCGGTGACGGCCACGTGGTGAACGTGTCCAGCCTCTTCGGCCTGATCGCGGTCCCCGGCCAGAGCGCCTACAACTCGGCCAAGTTCGCGGTCCGCGGCTTCACCGAGGCGCTGCGCCAGGAAATGCTGATGAGCGGCACCCCGGTCAAGGTCACCTGTGTGCACCCCGGCGGCATCAAGACCGCCGTCGCCCGCAACGCCACCGTCTCCGAGGGCCTGGACCAGAAGAACCTGGCCAGCCTCTTCGACAGCAAGCTCGCCCTGCACACCCCGGAGATGGCCGCGCAGACCATCACCGAGGCGGTCCGCAAGGGCTACGGCCGCGTGCTGATCGGCTGGGAGGCCAAGGCTCTCGACCTGTTCGTGCGCACCACGGCTTCGTACTACCAGCGGATCTCCGCGGTCGTGCAGAAGCGGTTCCTGCCGTAATACAGCGATTCTGAAGGACATTCGGACATGCCCGATGTGACACTGCCGTTGCCCGTCGTCCGAGCCGTGCTGAACCCGGTCTTCCGGGTCATGCTCCATCACCGGCTCCCGTTCGGTGTCCAGCGGGCACTGATGGACTGGGGTTCGGCGGCGCCGCGCGCGCCGCGCGGCACCCATGTCGAGCACGTCCGCCTCGGCGGCCGCCCGACCGAGCGGGTCTCGGTCGGGCCGGTCTCCGACAGCGCCACCGTGCTGTATCTGCACGGCGGCGGCTACACCGTCGGCTCGCCGCTCACGCACCGCTCGCTGGCGGCCTACCTGTCCCGCGAAACCGGGTGCGCCGTGCAGGTTCCCGACTACCGGCTGGCCCCCGAGTACCCGTTCCCGGCGGCGCTCGAGGACGCCGAGGCCGCGTTCCTGGAACTGGTGGCGGCCGGTTTCCGGCCGGAACGCATCGCGGTGGCCGGTGATTCGGCCGGTGGCGGGCTGTCGCTGGCTTTGGCCGAGCGGCTGCGCGACCGGCACGGCCTGACCCCGGCCGCCCTGGGCCTGATCGCGCCGTGGACCGACCCGAACGAGGTCCCCACCCGCAACCGCGATCTGGTTATCAACAAGCCGTGGTCGCGGGCCTGCGCGGCGGCCTACCTGGGTGGCGGCGACGGCCAGGACGCCGGGTACGCGCCGCTGCTGGGCGACCTGCGCGGACTGCCGCCCACCTATGTCCAGGCCGACAAGGCCGAGCTGCTGCACGACCAGTGCACGCGGCTGGTGGCGCAGCTGCGCGCGGCGGGGGTGCCGACCGAGTTCACCGAGACCGAAGGTCTCTGGCATGTCGCCCAGTTGCAGGCGGCTCTGGTGGCGCCGGCCGCCGCGGTCACCGTCGAACTCGGGCAATTCCTGCGCCAGGCGCTTCGACCGGCGCAAACTCGGTCAATAGGATAGAGACGAGTCACAGCGCGAGACCGTCCGGGAACAGGTTCGGGCGGTCCGCGGAGAGTTACCTGTGAGCGTGGCGTAAATTACCCGCCAGTAAACCTCTGTGGAAGGGCAGCGATGCGAGAGTTCGAAGTCCCGGCTACCTACACCATTCCGGAAAACGCCAACATGTCGGACGGCGCGTTCCGGCATGCTGAGAAGACCCCTGAGCTGGTGGTCTTCAACACCCCGAATGGCAAGGGCGGCTGGAACGACGTCACGGCGGCGACGTTCGCGAAGACCGTGACCGACGTGGCCAAGGGACTGGTGGCCTCCGGTATCGAGCTCGGCGACCGCGTCGCCATCATGGCTCAGACCAGCTACGAGTGGGTCGTGCTGGACTTCGCCATCTGGGCGGCCGGCGGCTGCACCGTCGCGATCTACGACTCCTCCTCCGCCGAGCAGGCGCGCTGGATCCTCGAGGACTCCGCCACCAAGCTCACCATCGTCCAGAACGACAAGCACCGCGCCACCATCGCCGAGATCGAAGCCGGGCTCGACAGCCTGCGCGAGGTGCTGCAGATCGACAAGGGCGCGATCGCCGAGCTCACCGCGCGCGGCAAGGATCTCGACGACGCCGTGGTGCACGAGCGTCGCGCCCAGGTGAAGGCCGCCTCCCCGGCCACCCTGATCTACACCTCCGGCACCACCGGCCGGCCCAAGGGCGTCATGCTCTCGCATGCCAACCTCTACGCCGAGTCGGCCGCCGACCGCTCCTCCATGAGCGAGTTCCTGCAGCCCGGCCGCAAGTCGCTGCTGTTCCTGCCGCTGGCCCACGTCTTCGCCCGCGCGGTCGCGCTGGCCGCCTTCGACGCCGGCGTCACCGTGGCCCACACCGCCGACTGGTCCACCCTGGTCGAGCAGTTCGGCCAGTACAAGCCGAACTTCATCCTCTCGGTGCCCCGCGTGTTCGAGAAGGTGTTCAACGGCGCCAAGCAGAAGGCGCACGACGGCGGCAAGGGCAAGATCTTCGATTACGCCACCGAGATCGCCATCCAGTACAGCCAGTCGCTCGAGACCGGCGGCCCCGGCATCGTGCTCAAGCTGCAGCACGCGGTGCTCGACAAGCTGGTGTTCAGCAAGCTGCGCGAGGCCATGGGCGGCCAGTGCTCCTCCGCCGTCTCCGGCGGCGGCCCGCTGGGCGCGCGCCTGGGCCACTACTTCCGCGGCGCCGGCGTCACCATCTACGAGGGCTACGGCCTGACCGAGTCCACCGCGGCCGTCAGCGTCAACACCCCCAAGTACATCAAGGTCGGCTCGGTCGGCCGCCCGCTGCCCGGCCACGGCGCCAAGGTCGCCGACGATGGCGAACTGCTGATCCGCGGCCCGGTCGTGTTCGGCGGCTACTGGAACAACCCGGAGGCCAGCGCCGACGCGTTCGACGCCGACGGCTGGTTCAAGACCGGCGACCTGGGCGCCATCGACGAGCAGGGCTTCATCGCGATCACCGGTCGCAAGAAGGAAATCCTGGTCACCGCGGGCGGCAAGAACGTCTCCCCGGCCATGCTCGAGGACTCGCTGCGGCAGAACGCGCTGATCAGCCAGGTCATGGTGGTCGGCGACGGGCAGCCCTTCATCGGCGCGCTGGTCACCCTCGACCCCGAGGCGCTGCCGGCGTGGAAGACCCGCAACGGGATTCCCGCCGACACCCCGATCGAGCACCTCATCGAGAACCCGGCCCTGGTCGGCGAGATCAATGACGCGGTCGCGGCCACCAACAAGCTGGTCTCGCACGCGGAGGCGATCAAGAAGGTCCGCATCCTGTCGGTCGACTGGACCCAGGAGGGTGGCGAGCTGACCCCGAAGCTGTCGCTCAAGCGGGCCGTCGTCATGAAGCAGTACGCGGCCGACGTGGACGCGATCTACAACTCCTGATCGGAGTCGACTCCTGATCCGAGTCGAAAGCGGCGCTGCCGGTGGAATTTCCACCGGCAGCGCCTTTTCCGTTCAGGCGGGCAACCGGTCCAGGAAGTCCGCGATCAGCCGGGCGATCTCGGCTGCATGCGTTTCCAGTGCGAAGTGGCCGGTGTCGAACAGGTGCAGTTCGGCGTCGGGAACATCCGCGAGATACGCGTGCGCGCCCGGGGCGGGAAAGAACATGTCGTTCGCACCCCAGGTGATGAGGGTCGGGGGAGTGTATTTGCGCAGCCACGCTTGCCATTCGGGGTAGCGGGCCACATTCGACTTGTAGTCGTAGGCCAGGGCCAGCTGCGCTTCCTTGCGGCCGGGGAGGTCCAGGTAGTGCTGGTCCAGGGTCCAGGCGTCGGGGTTCAGCAGGCTCGGATCGGGAACCCCGCCCTCGTACTGGCCGCGGGTGCCCTCGAGGGTGAGCAGGCCGAGGATGACGTCCTCGTCGCCCTCGTGATCGGGCCGCAACGCGACGAAACCCTGTGCGGCCTCGGACAGTCCGGCCTCGTAGGCATTGCCGTTCTGGACCACGAGCCCGGCGATCCACTCCGGATGGCGGGCGGCCACGCGCAGGCCGATCGGCGCGCCGAAGTCGAAGATGTACATGGCGAACCGGGTCAGGCCGAGCCCCCGCACGAATCCCTCGGTGATATCGGCCAACCGGTCGAAGGTGTAGTCGAAATCCGCCGGCGCCACGGTGTTTCCGAAACCCGGGTAGTCCGGCGCGATCAGCCGGTAGCGGTCGCCGAGCGCGTCCATGAGCCGCCGGAACTGGTGCGAGGCGGTGGGAAAGCCGTGCAGTAGCAGCAGGACCGGGGCATCGGCGCGGGTGGGGACCGATTCGCGGTAGAACACGTCGACGCCGTCCACCTCGAGGTGACGGTGCTGGACCCGGGGCAGTTCGCTCATAGCTAGGTCAACCGGGGGACGCACCGAATATTTCTCGCATTCACCGAAATTTCCCGGCCGCGACCGATGATTTCCGGGCGGCCCCCGCGTCCTACCTGTCGGGTGCCGCCGCACCCGCCACACCGACCGAGGAGGAACCCATGCCCGCACTGAACCCGTACCTGGTCTTCAACGGCAATGCCGAGGAGGCGATCACCTTCTACCAGTCCGTCTTCGGCGGCGAGGCCACCATCGTCCGCTTCGGTGACATGGGCGGCGACACCCCGGGCGACCTGCCCCCGGAGATCGCCAACCGGGTCGCCAACGCGCAGCTGCCGCTGAGCGCCACCAATATCCTCATGGTGTCCGACACCCCGCCCGGCAACGACATCGACAACTCCAACCCCGGCTTCGCCGTCCAGGTCGAGGTGGAGTCCGCGGCCGAGGCCGAGCGCCTGTTCAACGAGTTCGCCCCCGGCGGCACCGTCACCATGCCGCTCGGCAAGGTCGAGTGGGCCGACGCGTTCGCCATGGTCACCGACAAGTTCTCGGTGCCGTGGATGATCAACTACACCGGTTCCGCCACCATGTGACGACGTCACCGGATCGTCATTTCTCGCGCGGGTTCGCGCGGCGGTTCCCGCAGTAGGGTCGGTTTCGTGGCCGATCGCGAAGTACGAATCGCCGGCGGCATCGTCGCGGGCCTGGTCACGCTCGGTGTGGCCGAAGTGGTGTCGGTGCTGGTCAGTCCGGACAGCACCCCCTTGCAGGCCGTCGGGGCGTGGGTCGTCGATCAGACGCCGGACGGGTTCCGGGAATGGGTGATCGGGCTGGTCGGCACCAACGACAAACTGCTGTTGTTCGTGTCGATGGGCGTGGCGGCCGTCGTGCTGGCGGCCGTCGCCGGACTCGCCGAGCGCGTCCGGCGGCCCTGGGGATCGATACTGTTCGGGGTCTTCGGACTGCTCGCGATGTCGGCCGCGGTGGGACGACCCGCTGCCGCCTGGACCTGGGCGATACCCGCGCTGCTCGGCACCGTGGCCGGAATTCTCGTGCTGCGCAGCCTGATTCGCCGACTCGAGGAGTCCGCGGAACGCGCCGGCGCGACACCGGCCACCGCGGAGTCCGCCGCGGAACAGACCACGCAACGGCGGCAGGTGATGCGCTGGCTCGCCATCACCGGAGCCGCCGCGGTCGCCGGTGGCCTGGCCGGACGGATCATCGGGCTGCGGTCGCGGGACGTCTCCGCGGAGCGGGCCGACGTCGAATTGCCCACGCCGACCAGCGTCGAGCCGCCCGTCGATCCGGGCGCGGACCTGAAACTGCCGGGCCTCACGCCCTACCTCACCTCGAACTCCAGCTTCTACCGCATCGACACGGCGCTGACCGTGCCGCAGGTCAGCAAGGACGACTGGTCCCTGCGCATCCACGGCATGGTCGATCGCGAGATCCGGCTCGGTTACGCCGATCTCGCCGCCCGCACCCCCATCGAGCGGCTGGTCACCCTGGCCTGCGTCTCCAACCCGGTCGGCGGCGAACTGGTCGGCAATGCCCGCTGGCTCGGCTACCGGCTCGACGAACTGATCGCCCAGGCCGGGCCGCACCCCGACGCCGACATGGTGCTCTCCCGCAGCGTCGACGGCTTCACCGCGGGCAGCCCCCTCGCCGTGCTCACCGACGGCCGCGACGCCATGCTGGCGGTCGGCATGAACGGTGAACCGCTGCCCACCGCGCACGGCTATCCCGCGCGGCTGGTGGTGCCGGGCCTGTACGGGTACGTGTCGGCCACCAAGTGGGTGACCGAACTCGAGATCACCAGATTCGATCGCGCGGAAGCGTTCTGGACCAAACGCGGCTGGTCGGCATACGGCCCCATCAAGACCGAATGCCGCATCGACACCCCGCGCGGCCGGACCCTCGCGCCCGGCAAGGTCACCATCGCGGGGGTGGCGTGGGCACAGCATCGCGGCATCCGCGGCGTGGAAGTCCGTATCGACCAAGGGGACTGGCAGCCCGCGCGCCTGGCGACCGCCCCGTCCATCGACACCTGGGTGCAGTGGGCCTTCGACTGGGACGCGCCCGCGGGCAGCGGCGTGCACACCGTCTGGGCGCGCGCCACCGACGGCACGGGGGAGACCCAGACCGAGCGGCGACAGGACGTCGTGCCCGACGGCGCGACCGGATATCCGTCGTTGACCGTGCGAATCGGCTGAAAAAGACTGTTCCGCCCCAAGAATCGGCGCCGCGTCACGCACGCCGCCGATCCAGTGCGCGAAACACCTCGTGCCCGACCATCGTCCGCGCGGCTCGCCGGTCCGGCGCGGGCGAACGTTCCGAACAACCGTTTCGGCGGCCCGCGCGGATTAAGATCATCGCGGCAGTCGTGGCTCGGTCCGGCCGCTCGGGGGCATCCGCTCGCCCGGGGGCACAACTCGTTCGGGGAATGAGGGGAGCGCGCATGTTCGGCGTACTCGAATGGGCGCGGGCGGAAAACCTGCAGCCCGAACCGATCACGCTCGACATCTGGAAGCAGCTGCCCCCCGACTTCTGCCGGCTCGTCGAGGTGGTCAACGGTGACGTGGTGCGCGCCGAAACGCCCGCCCTGCCCCACCGCAACGCCACCCGCCGGCTGGCCGCCATGCTGGAGTCCGGGGCCGAGCACCATATGAGCCGATACAACGACGGCTCGCTCTACGTCGGCGTCGACCAGGACGTGCTGCTGTGGGAATCGCCGCGCCTCACCATCCGCCGCCCCGATATCATCCTGTTCTCCTGTGCGCCCGCCGATGTCGGCCCGCTGCGGGCCGAGCGGGTGAAGATCGCCGTCGAGGTGGTGTCCCCGGCGACCGAACGCGTCGACACCGCGGACAAGATGGCCGAGTACGCACTGGCCGGAATCCCCTGGTACTGGCTGGTCTACATGGATCGCGATCGAGTGCGCGCCATCCAGACCCACGTCCTGGTACTGGGCCACTACCGGCCGCTGCGGCGGCTGACCGCCCACATCGGCGAGACCCTGACGGACATGCCGATCGACATCCGCATCGACTGGACCCGCCTCATCGGCCTGCTGCTCTGACCGCGACCCGCAGGGGACGGAAACAGCGCTGCCCGCCGGGAAGCCCTGGCGGGCAGCACCTTTGGATTCGAGCCCATCGACCAGCGGCCGATCAGGCCCTGCGATAGGTCAGTGCGCTCCGATGTTCGCCTTCGCCATATCGTCCTGCTTCCCGTCGCCCTGCTTGCCGAAGCCGATGAACATGGCCGAGGCGACCACGCCGATCAGCAGGATCGCCGCGGGCAGGTACATGGACTGGCTCAGCGCGGTGCTGAGCTTCTCCAGGATCGGATCCCGCACCTGTGCGGGCAGATCGCTCAGGCTCTTACCGCCCGAGCCCTCGCCGATCGGACCGCTCTGCAGGCCCTGCGCCGAGATCCGCGCCGACAGCAGCGCGCTGATCGCCGCCGAACCGAGCACCGAACCCACCTGGCGGGTGGTGTTGTAGACGCCCGCGCCCGCACCGGCCTGCTGCACCGGCAGGTTGTGGGTGGCGGTGGAGGCCAGCGGCGCCCAGATGCAGGCGTTGGCGATACCGGCGAAACCGCCGACGATCATGAACAGCGGCAGCGAGCCGTCCGGCTTCATCAGCACGGCGAAACCGAACAGGGTGGCCGCGAACATCGCGAAACCGAGGGTCGGGATGACCCGCGGCGCGACCTTGTCCGAGATCTTGCCGATGATCGGCGCGAACACACCGGTCAGAACGGCCATCGGCGCGAAGATCAGCGCCGAGCGGGTCGGCGACAGCTCGTGCACCTGCTGCAGGTAGAAGTAGGCGGGCACGAACACACTGGTCACCGCCGCGCCCATGGCTGCGATCCCCACATTGGACAGCGCGAAGTTGCGGTCCTTGAACAGGCTCAGCGGCACCAGCGGCTCACCGGTATTGCGAGCTTGGTTGACCACGAACAGCGCCAGCACCACCACACCGGCGGCGATCATGGCCCAGATCTGGGCGTCCCAGTCGTGGGTGTTGCCCTCCTGGATACCGAACACCAGCAGGAACATGCCGACGCCCGACAGCGCCACACCGACCAGGTCGAACTTGTGCTCGTGCGTGGGCAGCGAGGGGACCAGCCAGAACGCCAGCGCGAAGGCGATGATGCCGATCGGCACGTTCACGTAGAAGATCCACTGCCAGCCCTGCCAGTCCACCAGCACGCCGCCCAGGATCGGGCCGACCAGGGTGGCCAGACCGGCCACACCGCCCCACAGGCCCATGGCCGCGCCGCGCTTGTCCGGCGGGAAGGTGCGGGTGATGACGGCCATGGTCTGCGGCGTCATCAGCGCCGCGCCCAGGCCCTGCACGGCGCGGGCCGCGATCAGCATGTCGATGCTGGTCGACTCGGCGCACCAGAGCGAGGCGAGGGTGAATACGACCAGGCCGCCGAGGTAGATGTTCTTGGGGCCGAAGCGATCCCCGAGCCGGCCGGTGACCAGCAGCGGCACCGCGTAGGCCAGCAGGTAGGCGGAGGTGACCCAGATGACCTGGGAGACATCGGCGTTCAGGTCCTTCATGATCGCCGGATTGGCCACCGCGACGATGGTCATGTCCAGCAGGATCATGAAGAACCCGACGACCAGCGCGTACAGCGCGAGCCACGGGTTGCGTTGAGTGGACATGGATTCGGGTTCCTATCCCTGGGAGTGGGTTCTGGTGTCGACGCGCTCGCCGGACTCGGAGTCGAAGGTTTCCCATTCGAGTTCGCCGCTGCGGAGCTCGTCCATGAGTCCGCGCAGCCAGGTGACTTCGGCGGTGCTGTGCGCGCGTATGTAGTCGACCCGCATCCAGTAACGGCGCGGGACATCGGAGGCGGCGGCCAGGTCGCGGAGCGTGGTCAGCTCGGCGACCCGCGCCTCGATCGAGGCGACGCGTTCGCGGAGGGCATCGATGACCTCGTCCACGGGCAGATTGTGCGCTTCGGCCAATCCGGTCACGAACGCCGGGTACTCGTGGACCGGTTCCCGCAGCAGGTCCCGGACTCGTTCACGCAGCGCCGCGTGCCCGGCCGTGCGAATGCGATAGGTGGTCCGTTCCGGCCGGTTACCGGCCCGATCGGTGCTCTCCGCCGCGATCAGTTCCTGATCGGTCAGTCGCGCCACCGTGTGATACAGCGACCCCGGCTTGATCTTGGTGAACCGGTCCTCATGGCGGCTCAATAACAGCTGATACATCTCGTACGGGTGCATCGGACGTTCCTCCAGCAGTGCGAGAACCAGCAGCGCCATCGGCGTGAGCGCTGGAGCCGACTGCTTCTTGATCACCACGACCTCCGTTTCGAGTGACGCCATCACCGCCACCACCATCCTCCGGACCAAATATTCCACGTGGAATATACGACGCCGAACACCCCGCCCACAACCCCTCCCTGGCGACCGGCTCCCCGGCATTTGTGACCCCTGTCACGTATCTGTGAAATCGCTTGTCGCAGGCCATTTCTCGGCGCGCGGCAACTGAAACCGACCGGTAACATCAACCTTTCGTCAGGGAAGTAGCAGAAAGAGGTACCCGCCATGTCGGACCAGGAATCGACCACTCAGGACACCGCCGCCGCGGACGGCCTCGCCGCGATGATGGCGGCCTGGGACATCAAGGGCACGGCCGATTCCACTGCGGAGCAGGCGGATTCGGCGGGCGAGTAACTCGTCCCGGCACCGGACACCGAACAGCCCGCCGAGTCGTTCTCGGCGGGCTGTTCCGTTCCCGTCGTCTGCGCCATGATGGACGCATGGGGTGGACGATTACCGAGGAGCTGTCGGCGTACGAGCGGGCGGCGGGCGAATTCCTGCGGTCGGATCCGATCCGGAACACCGTGCTGCTCACGGTGCTGGATCGATTGCGACGGCAGGGGCCGACGATCTACGGGGACGCCCCACCCCACTTCGGATGGTGGACCACGACCGGAGGCGAGGTCGCAGCCGCGCTCTTCCGGACACCACCCTTCGGAATCGTGGTGTCCCCGTTGCCGTCCGAGGCGATCGTTCCACTCGTGCGCGACTACTCGGCGATCGATCCGGCGCTGCCCGCGGTGTCCGGCCCCTCCGACTCGGCCCGTCCCGTCGCGGAAGCCTGGGCGCGGTCGCACGGCAGGTCGGTCACCCTGAGCCGCGCCGATCGCCTCTACCGGCTGGGCGATCTGATCCCGCCCGATCCGATGCCGGACGGCATTGCACGCCTCGCGACCGACCGTGACCGGGAACTGGCGATCGAATGGCTGCTCGAATTCACCCGGGATATCGGCGACCCGCCCCCGGCGCACCTGGACCGCATGGTCGACGAACGCCTCACGCGGGGCGGCCTGTCACTGTGGGAAGTGGACGGCACCCCGGTGTCGATGGCCGGAACCGGCCCGGTCGTAACCGGAACCGTCCGCATCGCCCCGGTCTTCACCCCGAAACCCCTGCGCGGCAAGGGCTTCGCGGCCGCCGCCACCACCTTCGCCTGCCGCCACGCTCTCGCCTCCGGCGCGCGAGATGTCATGCTCTTCGCTGATCTGGCGAACCGCACCAGCACGGCCCTCTATCAGCGACTCGGCTTCCGGCCACTCGGCGACTACGACATCTACCGCCTCGACTGAGAAACGGCGCGGGGCCGGATCTCGGTGAGAGATCCGGCCCCGCACTGGGATTCGGTGGCTAGACGGTCGGGGAGAACGCCTCGTCGATGATTTCCTGCTGCTCCACGGCGTGCACCTTGGACGAACCCGAGGACGGGGCCGACATGGCGCGGCGGGAGATGCGACGCAGCTTGCCGAAGCGGGCCGGGAGGATCTCCGGGAGGTTGAGGCCGAAGAAGGGCCAGGCGCCCTGGTTGGCCGGTTCCTCCTGGACCCACGCCAGATCGGAGGCGTTGGGGTACTGCTCCAGGGCCTCGTTGAGGCGGAACTTCGGAATCGGGTACAGCTGCTCGACGCGGACGATGGCCACGTCGTCGCGGTTGTGCTTGTTCTTCTCGGCCACCAGCTCGTAGTAGATCTTGCCGGAGGTGAGCAGCACGCGCTTGACCTTGGCGCGGTCGCCGTTGCCCGACTCGTAGGTGGGCTCCTCGAGTACGGTGCGGAACTTGTTGTCGGTGAAGTCCTCGACCTCGGAGACCACAGCCTTGTTGCGCAGCATGGACTTCGGGGTGAACACCACCAGCGGGCGGCGGATGCCGTCCAGGGCGTGGCGGCGCAGCAGGTGGAAGTAGTTCGACGGGGTGGAGGGGACCGCCACCGTCATCGAACCCTCGGCGCACAGCTGCAGGAAGCGCTCGATACGACCCGAGGTGTGGTCCGGGCCCTGGCCCTCGTGACCGTGCGGCAGCAGCAGCACGACCTCGGAGAGCTGACCCCACTTGGCCTCACCGGAGGAGATGAACTCGTCGATGATGGACTGCGCGCCGTTGACGAAGTCACCGAACTGCGCCTCCCACAGGACGAGCGCGTCCGGGTTGCCCAGCGAGTAGCCGTACTCGAAGCCGACCGCCGCGTACTCCGACAGCGCCGAGTCGTGCACCGCGAACCAGCCCGGGTTGGCCGAGCCGATGTTGTGCAGCGGGGTGTACTCGTCGCCGTTCTTGCGGTCGATGATGACCGAGTGGCGCTGCGAGAAGGTACCGCGACGCGAGTCCTGACCGGTCAGGCGGACGGCCTTGCCTTCGTCGATGAGCGTGCCGAAGGCCAGCAACTCGGCCATGGCCCAGTCGACCTTGCCCTCGTAGGCCATCTCGCGGCGCTTCTCCAGCACCGGCTTGACGCGCGGGTGCACGGTGAAGCCCTCGGGCACGTTCAGGAACGCGTCGCCGATGCGCTGCAGCACCGTCTTGTCCACGGAGGTCACGAGATTCGGCGGCAGCTGCTGCTCTTCCTCGATCGACTCCGACTTTTCCGGCGGGAACTTCTCCAGTTCGCGCACCTCGTTGAAGATCCGCTCCAGCTGACCCTGGTAGTCCCGCAGGGCGTCTTCGGCTTCCTTCATGGAGATGTCGCCACGGCCGATCAGCGACTCGGTGTACGCCTTGCGGACCGAACGCTTGGTGTCGATCACGTCGTACATGCCCGGCTGGGTCATCGACGGGTCGTCGCCCTCGTTGTGACCGCGGCGGCGGTAGCAGATCAGGTCGATCACGACGTCGCGCTGGAACTTCTGCCGGTAGTCGACGGCCAGCTTGGCCACCCACACACAGGCTTCCGGGTCGTCGCCGTTCACGTGGAAGATCGGGGCACCGATGAACTTCGCGATGTCGGTGGAGTATTCGGTGGAACGCGAGTACTCCGGCGCGGTGGTGAAGCCGATCTGGTTGTTCACCACGATGTGCACGGTGCCACCGGTGCGGTAGCCGCGCAGACCCGACAGGTTCAGGGTCTCGGCAACGACACCCTGGCCGGCGAAGGCCGCGTCACCGTGCAGCATCAGCGGCACGACCGAGAACGACCGCGCCTCTTCGCCCTTGGTGACGATGTCTTCCTTGGTGAGCAGGTCCTGCTTGGCGCGGACCAGACCCTCCAGCACCGGGTCGACGGCCTCGAGGTGCGAGGGGTTCGCGGTCAGCGACACCTCGATCTCGTTGTCGCCGAACATCTGCAGGTAGGTGCCGCGCGCACCCAGGTGGTACTTCACGTCGCCGGAGCCGTGGGTGGCGGCCGGGTTCATGTTGCCCTCGAACTCGGTGAAGATCTTCGAGTAGGGCTTGCCCACGATGTTGGCCAGCACGTTCAGGCGGCCACGGTGCGGCATACCGATGACGACCTCGTCGAGGGCGTACTCGGCGCACTGGTCGATGACGGCGTCCATCATCGGGATGACCGACTCGGCGCCTTCCAGCGAGAAGCGCTTCTGGCCGACGTATTTGGTCTGCAGGAAGGTCTCGAACGCCTCGGCCGCGTTGAGCCGGGACATGATGTACTTCTGCTCCGCGACGGTCGGCTTCGCGTGCTTCTGCTCGACCCGCTCCTGAATCCACTTGAGCTGCTCGGGATCCAGAATGTGGGTGTACTCCACACCCACGTGGCGGGCGTAGGCGTCGCGCAGGATGGACAGCACGTCGCGCAGCTTCATGCGCTCCTGGCCGTGGAAGCCCGCGACATTGAACTCGCGGTCCAGGTCCCACAGGGTCAGGCCGTGCTGGGTGACATCCAGGTCGGGGTGCGAGCGGAACTTGTCCTTCACCAGCCGCAGCGGGTCGGTGTCGGCCATCAGGTGGCCGCGGCTGCGGTAGGCGTTGATCATCTCCTGGACGCGGGTCGACTTGTCGATGCCGCGTTCCTGAATGTCCTTGCGCCAGCGGACCGGCTCGTAGGGGACACCCATGCCGTGGAAGATCTCGTCGTAGAACTCGTCGGAGATCAGCAGGTTGTGGACGGTCCGCAGGAAGTCGCCGGACTCCGCGCCCTGGATGATGCGGTGGTCGTAGGTCGAGGTCAGGGTCATCAGCTTGCCGATGCCCATTTCCGCGAGCTGCTGATCGCTCATGCCCTGGAACTCGGCCGGGTACTCCATGGCGCCCGCGCCGATGATCGCGCCCTGGCCCAGCATCAGACGCGGCACCGAGTGGTTGGTGCCGATGGTGCCCGGGTTGGTGAGCGAGATGGTGACGCCGGAGAAGTCGTCGTTGGTGAGCTTGCCGTCACGGGCGCGCCGCACGACGTCCTCGTACGCGCTGTGGAACTGCGCGAAGGTCATGCCCTCGGTGTTCTTGATGGCCGCGACCGCGAGCGCGCGGTTGCCGTCCTTGCCCGGAAGATCGATGGCCAGACCGAGATTGGTGTGCGCGGGGGTGACCGCGTTCGGCTTCCCGTCGACCTCGGCGAAGTGCCGGTTCATGTTCGGGAAGGCCTTGATGGCCTGCACGATGGCGTAGCCCAGCAGGTGGGTGAAGGAGATCTTGCCACCGCGGGTGCGGGCCAGGTGGTTGTTGATGACCAGCCGGTTGTCGATCATCAGCTTCGCCGGGATGGCACGCACCGAGGTAGCGGTGGGGATGGCCAGCGACGCCGACATGTTCTTCACGGTCGCGGCGGCCGCGCCGCGCAGCACCTTGGTCTCGTCCTCGGCGGACGGCTTGGGGCCGCCGGAGGTCGGGGCCGCGTTCGAGCTCGGGGCCGGGGTGGTCTGCGGGGCGCGCACCTGCGCGGGGGCCGGAGCCGGGGCGGGCGCGGCGGGTGCGGCGACGGGGGGAGCGGCGGGCGCGACGGCGGCGGGGGCCGGAGCGACGGCGGCGGCCGCCTGGCTGTTGTTACCAATCTCGGCAGTGTTCTCCGGCGTGTAGTCCGCCAGGAACTCGTGCCAGCTCTCATCGACGGACGAGGGGTCTTGCTTGTACTTCTGGTACATCTCGTCGACAAGCCACTGGTTCTGTCCGAACTGGTCTGTTGAGCTGCTCACAGCAGGTGTTCGCCTCATTTCGTTCTTCGCGCTGCGACGTTTGTGACGTGCCCGGCACGGGTCATCGGCGGATGCGCGCCGATGCGCCCCCACTGAGGATATGCCCACCCCCGTTCGCCGTCGGTCGTGGCTACCACCGAGCGGACGCATTCTCTCGTGACGACTCGTCCTCGCTCGAGAATATTCCTTCCGTCGCCCGCGCCGCAGCCCACAAGCGGGAGTACGCGCCGCGGGCCGCGAGGAGTTCGTCGTGCGACCCGATTTCGCTGATCCGGCCGTGCTCGACGACCGCGATCCGATCGGCCTGCGCGGCTGTCGCGAGCCGGTGCGCCACGATGATCGAGGTCCGCCCCCGCGTCACCGATTCGCTCGCGACCAGCACCGATGCCTCGGCGGCCGGATCCAGCACGGCGGTGGCCTCGTCGAGCAGGAGCAGGTCGGGCCGGACCAGTTCGGCCCGGGCCAGGGCGATGAGCTGGCGTTGCCCGGCCGAGAGCCCGCGCCCGCGTTCCCCGACCGGCTGTGACATGCCCCGGGGCAGCGCCGCGATGGTGTCCAGCGCACCGACCGCGGCGGCCGCCGCCTCGATTTCAACGCGACTCGCAAAAGGTTTGCCAAATGCAATGTTGCTGGCAATGTCGCCGGTGAAGAGGTGAGCTTCCTGCGGCACCACGCCGAGCCGGGAACGGAAGTCGGCGAGGCGATAGTCGCGAATATCCACGCCGTCCACCCGAATTGCGCCGTGGGTGTCCGGATCACGGGCTTTATCATGCGTTTTCGCTATGGAGATTGCCGTCGCGGCGTCGGTAACTTCGTGATTCGCGTCACCGGACACACGTTCTCGTGGCATGTCGTAGAGCCGGGCCAGCAACTTCACGATGGTCGACTTGCCTGCGCCGGTCTCACCCACCAGCGCGAGGCTGCCGCCCGCCGGAATGCCGAGGCTGACGCCCTCCAGGGCGGGCCGCACCGCACCCGGGTACTGGAAACGCACGTCGTCGAACACCACCTCGCCGCGCAGCTGCCCGTCGATCGGGGCCGCGTCCGCGGGATCGGGGGCGATCGAGGACGGGGTGCGCAGCAGTTCCCCGATGCGCCGCAACCCGACCCGCGCCTGCTGGTACCCGTCGAAGAGCTGCGACAACTGCATGATCGGCCCGAACAGCAGCTGCAGGTACAGCACGAACGCGACCAGGGTGCCCGCGGTGGTGGTCCCGTGCGCGACCGCCCAGGCCCCGGTGAACACGACGGCGGCCAGCGCCAGGTCCGCCCACATGCCGACGAAGGCGAAGAAGGTGGCGATGGCCCGCTGCGCCTGCATCCGGCTGGCCCGGTAGTTGTCCGAGTATCCGGCGAAGCGCCGCTCGGAGATCGCCTCGTGCCGATTGGCTTGCACCACCCGCAGTCCCGCGACGTTCTCGGCGAAGTCGGCGTTCACGGTCGCCGAATGCTCCCGGGAGGCGCTGTAGGCGGCGTCGGAGACCTTGCGGAACTTCCAGCTGGCCACCAGCAGCGCGGGCACCGTCACGAACACCACCAGGGCCAGGCCCGGATCGATGATGGTGAGCGCCACCGCGATTCCGCCGACGGTCAGCAGCGCGACCAGCGCGTCCGGCAGGCCGGTCTGCATGAACGTCGACAGCGCGTCGATGTCGGTGGTCATCCGGGTCATGATGCGGCCGGACAGTTCCCGCTCGTAGAAGTCCAGGCCGAGCCGCTGCAGATGCGCGTAACTGCGCACCCGCAACCCGAACAGCACCCGTTCCCCGGCCCGGTTGCTCCACAGCAGCGCGGTCGCCGCGACCAGCCACCCGGCCACGACCAGGACGACGCCGATGATGGTGGCCCGGACCAGCGCCGCGCCGTCGTGCCGCCCGACGCCCGCGTCCACCGCGTACCGCACCACCGACGGGAAACCCACGCCGACAAGCGCGTTCAGTGCCAGCAGGATCATGGTTCCCGCGACCAGCCATTTCACCAGTCCCAGCGCGTGACTCAGCCGGAACCCGGGGTCGGGCTCCCGCAACGAGTCCGCGTCCAGCCCTGGCTCTTCCAGCGCGGGCGGCAGCTTGCCGAGCACCCGCCGCACTTCCTCGGGCGTATCCCGGTCCGGTTGCGAGCCCGCCGCGGTCTGCCCGAGCTCGAGGTCGGAGTCCGCGGCCGCCGGATCGAGCGGCGCGAATTCCGGTGCGGGCAGCCGGATCACGCGGTCGGCGTGGGACAGCGTCGATTCGCGGTGGGCCAGGATCAGGGTGGTCCGGCCGGAATCGGTGGGCAGGGACGCGAAGATCGCGGCCTCGGTGACCGCGTCGACCGCCGAGGTGGCGTCGTCGAGGATCAGGACGCGCGGGTTGGCCAGCAGGGCACGGGCCAGGGCGATGCGCTGGCGCTGACCGCCGGACAAGGTCAGGCCGCGTTCGCCGACCACGGTGTCGTAACCGTCGGCGAGGGCATTGATGAAGTCGTCCGCCGCGGCCTGTGCGGCGGCCGCGTGGATCTCGGCCGCGGTCGCCTCCGGGCGGCCCAGGGCGATATTGGCGGCGATGGTGTCGGACAGCAGGAACGCCTCGTCGAACACCACCCCGACGGCCGCGCGCAGGTCGGCCGCGCGCAGGTCGGCGACGTCGGCGCGGGAATCGGTGCCGTACAGGCTGATCCGGCCGGAGTCGGGGGAGTAGAAGCGCGGCAGCAGCAGGCTCAGCGTGGACTTGCCCGAGCCCGCCGGGCCGATGATCGCCACCGTCTCCCCGGGCGCGATGTCGAGGCTGAAATCGCGCAGCACCGGCCGGTCCGGATCGAAACCGAAAGTGACGCCCTCGATGTCGATGCCGAGCGGTCCGTCGGGCACCGGCGCCGGATGCTCGGGGTCGACGCGGTCGGGCGCGCTGTCGATGACCTGGTGCACGCGTTCGGCCGCGGCCCGCGTCAACTGCGCCATCACCACCACGTACGACACGATCCGGGTGGAGTTGGTCATGGTGGCCACGTAGGCGACGAAGGCCAGGAAGGTGCCGAGCCCGATACTGCCGTGGAAGGCCAGCAGCCCGCCGGCCGCGATCACCGCGACCAGCCCGGCCTGCGGAATCGAGCCCAGTGTCGGGCTGAAGCGGGCGTCGATGCGGGTGGCGCGCATGCGTTCGGCGTACAGCTCGCGGCCGTGGCCCTCCAGCAGGTCGACCATGCGGGCCTCCTGCCCGAAGCCCTTCACCACGCGCACGCCGGTGACGGTCTCCTCGACGTGCTGGGCCAGATCGGCGGCGCGCTGCTGCGCGGACCAGGTGGCGGCGTACAGACGCGGCCGCACCCGGTAGACCACGAAGGCCAGCACCGGCACCACCAGCAGCGCGGCCAGCGCCAGTGGCGGCGAGAGCCACAGCATGACGCCCGCGGCGAGCACGAATTGCAGCGCCGCCACCGAGGACCAGGGCGCCATCGACAGCAGCCCCTGCACCAGGGTGAGGTCGCTGATCGAGCGGGAGATGACCTGGCCGGTGCGCAGCTCGTCCTGCCCGGGCCCGTCCAGGCGTTGCAGGGCGGCCAGCAGATCCACCCGCAGTTCGTGCTGGACGTCGAGGGCGAGCCGCCCGGCCAGCATGCGGCGGCCGAAGGAGGCGAGGAAGCGTCCCACGGCGAGCGCGCCCAAGGCGATCGCCAGGCCCGCGATGATGCCGGTATTGCCCGCGGTCGCGCCGTCGAGGGCGCGTTTGGCCAGCAGCGGCCCGGTCACCTCGACGACCGCGCCGGCCACGATCGCCGCCGCCAGCCCGGCCAGCATCCACGGGTGCCCCGCGCACCTGTCCCACAGCCGCCGCAGCCATCCGCGGCCTGTTCCGTCACCGGCCCCGGTCACCATCGCCTCGCCCACATCACTCGAACTCATCGCGGAGAACAACGACCGCCCCACCCCCTGTTTGTTCCCGTCCCCTCACCAGTGTGGCCGGGACGCCGCCTTGTGTCTCCGGTCCCGGCGTGTTCCGCTGAACTTCGCACCCCCGCGTCCGGTCTCGTCGAAACGGAGTTCCCGCCATGCCGATTCAGCGCCTCAATCACGCTGTCCTGTTCGTCTCCGACGTGGAACGCTCGGTCGCGTTCTACAGCGAGGTGCTCGGCTTCCGCCGGTTGCCCGGCGGCTTCCCGGGCGGGGCGTTCCTGCAGGCCGAGGGGTCGGCCAATGACCACGACCTGGGCCTGTTCCAGTCCCCGGACCCGTCGGTCCCGCACCGCACCGGCCGAGTCGGGCTCTATCACCTGGCCTGGGAGGTGGACACGCTCAGCGAGTTGCAGCGGGTGCGCGACGCCCTGATCGCGGCGGGCGCGCTCACGGGGGCGTCCGACCACGCCTCCACCAAGGCCCTCTACGCCGCCGATCCCGACGGCATCGAATTCGAGGTCTGCTGGCTGGTTCCCGACACCGCGGTGGAGGCCGAACTGGCGGGTATGACCGCGCCGAGCCTGCCGCTCGACCTGCCGGGGCTCATCGCCGAGTACGGCGCGGACACCCCGGGCGGCCCGCGCACCGATCACGCGGTCTGGCAGCGGGTGTTCGCCGACCGCGACTGAGCGTCAGATGTCGCGGCGGGTGTAGAACCACCAGCCCGCCGCGCCCGCGGCCGCGCTCCACAGCACCAGCATCGCCATGGCCGCCGGCGTGGGCGCGATGAGCGCGTTCTTGGCGTACCGTCCGCCGCTGATCGCCCCGACCGTCGAGGACACCGGCAGGATGGCCGCCAGCCCGCCGAATCCGATGGCGCGCGCGGTGATCCAGATCAGCGGTTCCAGCACCGCCCAGCCCAGCACCGCCATCAGCGCCTGGGTGGGCGAGCGCAGCACGAAGCCCACCGCGGTCCCGATCACCGCCCAGCACACCGCGGCCAGCGCCACCCCGATCAGCACGCCGAAGAAGCCACCGTCCATGGGCACCCGCGAGCCGCCCGCCAGTCGCATGGCGGCTCCGCCGAGCACCTCCATGGCGACCACGGTGGCGAGCGAGAACGCCCCCGCCACCGCGAGTTTCGCGCTCAGCAGCAGGGTCCGGTCGGGTGTGAACAGCGAGCTCATCGCCACGCCCCCGGTCGCGAACTCCGAGCCCGCGCCGACCGCCCCGAAGGCAGCGGCCGCGGCCACGGTCAGCACCACCACCCAGGCGGTCAGCACGGCCGCCCAGCCGGACCCGGAGCTGAACCCCTGCGCGTTCTCGCCCCCGGGCTGGAATCCGGTGCCCAGCGCCACGAACGCCGCCACACCCGCCGCGACGACCCCGCCGCCGATCACCCAGTTCAGCCGCACCGAAGTCACCTTCCGCACTTCGGAATTCGCGGCCCGGGCCACCACCGGCGGCACAGTGAACTTCATCGAGCGTCCTTTCGTGAAGCGTCCCCGGTCTGCGTGATCTGCCCGGCACCGCATACCCGTGCGGCACGGGGCGCTGCTCCGGAATCGAGCGTCTCGGCGGCGGTGCCGCGGACCGATCGTTCGCGGGCCGGGCCACCGGTTGCCGGCGCCGCCGACCGATAGCGAATACCGATGTGGCACACCGATGTCACCGATACGCCCCGGGGGCGGCCGGGCCGGGGTAGGCGGGGGCGGTGGGTCCGGTGTGGGTGAGGGCGGCCAGCACCTGATCCGGGTGGATGTGTTCGGGCGTGACCTCGGTGAGCTGGACCCGGGCGGCGGAGGCGGCCGATTCCAGTTGTGACAGTGAGGCTTCCGCGATCGCGAGGCGGCCGTCGGGCCGCATGACCGCGTCGGTGAAGCCCTGCGCGGCCAGCGAGGTGGCCAGCGCGATCGGGCTGGAGGCCTTGACCAGCAGCCGGTCCGGGTGGCTGCGGCGCAGCCGGGCGGGGCTGCCCTGGTAGGCGATGCGGCCGCGGTCCATGACGATGAGCTCGTCGGCGATGGGCAGCACGGTGCTCAGGGTGCGCGAGGTGAGCAGCACGGTGCCGCCGCGGCGGGCGTGGCCGCGCAGATGGTCATTGAGCCAGGCGGTTTCGCCGATGTCGAGTCCGGTGGCCGGATCGTCGAGCACCAGCAGCGGGGGATCGCCGAGCAGGGCGACGGCCAGCGCCAGCCGGGTCCGCATGCCCTCGGTGAGATTGCCGATCCGTTCGTCGGCGGCGTCGAGGAGCCGGACCAGCCGCAGCAGTTCCTCGGCCCGCTCATCGGAGACGCCCGCGGCGGCGGCGTACACGCGCAGCTGGGCGAACACCCGCCGCGCCGGGTCCAGCCCGCGCGGGGTGAGCATCGCGCCGACCGCCCGCCGTCCGGCGCGCGCACCGGAACCGGGCCCGCCCACGCTCGCGGTGCCCGAGGTGGGGGCGAGCAGTCCGAGCAGCATGCGCAGCACCGTGGACTTGCCCGCGCCGTGCGGTCCCACCAGCGCGGCCACCGTCCCGGCGGGCACCACGAAACTGACGTCGTCGACGCCGGTGATGCTGTCGAAGGTCTTGGTCAGCCCGCCGGCGGCGAAGGCGAGGGGCCGGGCGCTCACTGCTGCTTGTTCCAGGCCGGCGCGTTCAGGGCGGTCAGCGGGTCGGCGTCGACGATCATGGGCTGTGGCCAGCTCAGCGGCGGCGCGCCGAAGGCGTTGCGGGCATTGTCGACGGTGCGGCGGCCCAGCGCCCGGTTGCCGAATCCGCCGATGGCCGCGCCGATTCCGGCCGGGATCACCTTGCCGACCATGAGCGCCCCGCGCTTGGCGATGAACTGCACCATGAACCGCTTGAGCAGCGAGTCGTTCATGGAGCTCAGGCCGGGGATCTTGGCGGCCATCAGGCCACCCCAGTTCTTGGCCGACACGCCGACGCTCTTCTGCACGATCTCCATGCCGCTCTCCCCGAGCACCACGGCCAGGACCAGGGCGCGGCGGCGTTCCTTGTCCTCGGGCGCGATGCCGTGCACGGCGGCCACGGCCAGGGTGAACACCGCGGACGCCTCCAGGAAGAACGCGGTCTCCGCGCTCATGGCGGCCACCGACGCGACGGTTCCGACGCCGGGCACGGCCGCCGTCGCTCCGACCGCGGTGCCGGAGGCGGTGACGGTGTTCAGATACAGCTTCTCGAACCGCGCGATGATCTGCCCGGGTGTCTCGTCAGGATGATCGGCCCGCAGCTTCGCGACGTATTTCGCGACCGCCGGGGCCTGCACCTGGGACCCGTTGTCGAGCAGCGAAACGACCGCCTTTTCGAATCCGCCCTTGAACATCGGCAACCCCTTACTTCCGTGCGGTCCTCTCCGACCGAAACTCTATGGCACCTCGACAACGATTCGCGAGATAGACCGGTTCCGGATGGGAGCATCGCGCACCGCGCCGGATCGGCCTAGGGTGGACCGCGTGGCAGGCGTGTCCGAAGGCGCGTTGGGTGTGCCCGACCCGCGGCTGAGCGCGTACGTCCTCGGCTACGAGGGCTACCTGTTGCACGGCTTCACCCCGGGCACCCATATCGGCATGCCGGGGTCGGCGCTGACGGTGATCATCACCATCGGCGAACCCATCCACGTCCCCGTCTCCAGCCATCCCGAGCAGGCGGGCGGCCATTGGGACATGCTGGCCAGCGGGCTCACGGTGCGTCCGGCGGTGATCGCGCACAACGGCTTCCAGCACGGCGTGCAGCTGAATCTGACCCCGCTGGGCTGCCGGGCGGTGCTGGGGATGCCGGCCGCGGCGCTCGGTTCGTGGATCGTGGACCTGGCCGACGTGCTCGGGCCGCGCGCGACGGAGCTGCGGGAACGGCTGGCGGAGCCGGTGTCGTGGCCGGAGCGGTTCGCCGTCATCGACGAGATCCTGCTGCGGCACCTCGCCCCCGTGCGCTGGGACGACGAGCTGACCCACGCCTGGGCGCTGCTGTCCGGGCCGGACCCGGCGGTGCGGGTGGCCGAGGTCGCCGACGAGATCGGCTGGAGCCGAAGGCATCTCGGCAGCCGTTTCGGCGCGGAGTTCGGCATCACCCCCAAGGACGCGGTCCGGGTGGCCCGTTTCGAACGCTCGCACCGGCTGCTGCGCGAGCCGGTCGCGCCGCAGCTGGCGACGGTGGCGGCCGCCGCCGGGTATTACGACCAGGCGCACATGGCCCGCGAGTGGCGGGAGCTGGCGGGCATGCCGCCGTCGGTGTGGCGGGAACACGAGGAGTTCCCATTCGTCCAAGACCAACCGGTGGCCGAGGTCGGAGGCTAGTGCCATGAGCGAAACCACCAATTCCGTGCGGACCGCCATCGTCGTCTGGCCGACCCTGGTCTACCGCGACGCCGCGGCCGCGATCACGTTCCTGGAGGCCGCCTTCGGCTTCGAGACCACCGCCCGCTACGACTCGGGCGACACCGTCGACCACGCCGAACTGGCCTGGCCGGGCGGCGGCGCGATCATGCTCGGCGGGGTGCGTGAGGGCATGGCGCTGGACTGCCAGCCGCCCGGCGTCGGCTCGGTGTACATCGCCCTCGACGAGGTCGACGCGCTGTACGAGCGGGCGCGGGCCGCGGGCGCGACCGTCACCCGCGAACTGCGTGACGAAACCGATTACGAATCAAAGGGTTTCACCTGCCGCGACCCCGAAGGCGTCTACTGGAGCTTCGGCACCTATCGGGGCGCGGCGGGGGAGTGAGCGGTCAGACCGCGCCGTGACCGGCGGGCACCCGCTCGGCCTCCACCGGCGGAGGCGGCGGGGTGCCGTCGCCGAACGGCTTGCCGCCCAGGGCTTCCCGGTCGTGCGGGGTCAGCCAGTCGCCTAGTTCGGGGCCCTTGGGCACGACCCGCGTCGGATTGATGTCGGTGTGCACGATGTAGTAGTGCTGCTTGATCTGCACGAAGTCGACGGTGTCGCCGAAACCGGGGGTCTGGAACAGGTCGCGGGCGTACGCCCACAGCACCGGCATCTCGGTGAGCTTCTGCCGGTTGGTCTTGAAGTGGCCGTGGTAGACCGGGTCGAAACGGGCCAGGGTGGTGAACAGCCGCACATCGGCCTCGGTGATGGTGTCGCCCATCAGGTACCGCTGGCCCGCGAGGCGTTCGCTCAGCCAGTCGAGGGCGGTGAAGAGCCGGTCGTAGGCGGCGTCGTAGGCCTGCTGGTCGCCCGCGAACCCGCACCGGTACACGCCGTTGTTGACCTCGGTGTAGATGCGGCGCATGACCGGATCCATCTCCGCGCGTAGATCTTCCGGGTACAGGTCGGGCGCGCCGGGCCGGTGGTACTCGGTCCACTCGGTGGAGAAGTCGAGGGTCATCTGCGCGTAGTCGTTGGTGACCACCGCGCCGGTGCGCTCGTCCACGACGGCGGGCACGGTGATGCCGCGCGGGTAGTCGGGGAACCGCTCGAAGTAGGCGTCGCGCAGGAAGTGGATGCCGAGCACCGGATCCACCTCGCCCGGATCCAGGTCGAATGTCCAGCTGCGCTTGTCGTGGGTCGGCCCGCACAAACCCAGGGACAGCACCGATTCCAGCCCGAGCAGCCGCCGCACGATCAGCGTGCGATTGGCCCACGGGCAGGCCCGCGCCGCGACCAGCCGGTACCGGCCCGGCTCGACCGGATACCCGTCCCGCCCGTCCGCGGTGATCCGCGTCTCGATGTAATTCGTGTCCCGCTTGAATTCGCCGGGCTCGACATAGGTCCCCGGCTCGTTGTTCGAGGTGGTCACCGTGTCTATTTTGCCCTCCGCTCCGCTCCGGGCGGGTTCGCGGCCCCGAGGTCTCGATTCTTCCCTCCTCCGCTCCAAGGCGGAGGTCTATCGAGGTGCGGTCCAGAATCGAGACGGCCGCGACCCTCTGGGTAATCTTGTTGCAGGTAGTCGTACCGATGTTGTGCCGCCTCTTTTGCGAAGGTAAGCGTCCGCATACATTCAGGGCATGACTGACTCGAAGCCCACCCGCCTGGAGCGCATCGTCACCGATGGCGGCGCGGACGCGGCGATCCTCACCATCGACCATCCGCCGCTGAACCTCTTCGACAAGGCGCTGATGGACACCCTCGCCTCGGATCTCGAGGAGCTGTCGGCGAATCCGCCCCGCGCGCTGCTGATCCGCGCCGACGGCAAGCTGGTGTCGGGCGGCGTGGACGTGCACGTCTTCGACGGGCTGTCGGAGGAGGAGGGCGCGCAGCTGTGGCAGGCCCTGTTCGCGCGCATCATCCACCCGCTCGAGGCGCTGCCCTGCCCGGTCGTCTTCGCCGCCCACTCGCTGACCCTGACCGCGGCCTTCGAGATGTCGCTGGCCTGCGACATCGTCCTGGCCGCTCCCAAGGCCAAGTTCGGCCTGGTGGAGACGGTGGTGGGTCTGACCCCGTCCATGGGCGGCCCGCAGCGGCTGGCCGAGCGGGCGGGTTCGGGCCGGGCCCGCGAGTTCGTCATGACCGGTGACCTCTACGACGCCGCCACCATGGCCGACTGGGGTGTGGTCAACGCCGTGCACGAGGACGTGGACGCCGCCGCCCGGGCGCTGCTGGCCCGCCTCGCCGAGGGTCCGACCCGCGCGCACGCGGCCACCAAGACGATCATCGAGGCCTGGCGGTCCGGTGGTGTCGCCCACGCGGATTCGGTGACCCCGGAGGTGTCCGGGCAACTTTTCGGCACCGCGGACCTGAAGGGCGCGGTGCGCAGCTTCCTGGAGGTCGGCCCCGGAAAGGCCACGTACACGGGCAAATAGACCCAGGCCGGCCGGACCGGCTGTGCGCGCCCGGGCGTGTCTAATGACGCCCGGGCGTGTCAAGCCGTCTACCTGCGATGCTGTCGGATCGGGTGCGACACGAGACCGCTCGATGCTCATTCCGGACGCCCGGTCGTGAACGACATCCCAAATCCTGCGTTTCCGCAGGCTCGATTGGGGGAACCGAGGTTTGGCAGGACGCCGATCTGTTTCCGTGGGGTCAAAGCCTGACATCCGTTTGCCGACAATCCGCCCACTTCTGTGATCTGCATCATATAGTCACTCATGCCTGGCAGGGCTTCGAGGCACTCGGAGGGACGATGTCGCAGTTACTCGTGGAATTCCCGCACACGCGAAACGGCTGGTGTGACAACCCGCTTGCGCGCGCCGCCGACGGCATCCTGCGCTACGGAAACCTCACCCCCGCACTGACCGAGCTACTCGACGTCCAGGTCCACACTTTCGCCGCCCGCGAGGCCGTCGTCGAGATCGGCGGCCCCCGGCTCACCTACCGCGAGCTCTGGTACTCGGCCTCCCGCATCGCGGGCGGGTTGCAGGAGCACGGCATCGGCTACGGCGACCGGGTCGCGGTCCGCATGCCGGTCGGCGCCCGGTGGGTCCAGGCCTTCCTGGGCGCGCTGCTCTCCGGCGCGGTCCCGGTGCTGGTCCACGACGGCCTCCCGGACGCGCTGGCGGACCGCGTGATTCGCGACGCCTGCGCCGACTTCGTGCTGGACGGCGGCGGTACCGCGACCGGTTTCGCCGCGGCCCTGCCCGACGGCGCGGCCTTCATCGACGACGGCGCGTCCCTGGGCGAGCTGGCGCTGCTCTCCTACACCAGCCCGGGCCCCGGCACCGCCCCGCGCGGGGTGGAGCTGACCAACGAGAACCTGCTCTCCGCAATCCGTTCCGTGGTCGGCGCGCTGGACCTGCCCACCGACGGCCTGCGCAACCTGGTGCTGCTGCCGCTCGCGCACGCCAGCGGGTGCGTGGATCAACTGCTGCCGACGTTCGCGGTCGGCGGCACGGTGGTGCTCACCCCGGACCGGTCCCTGGTGCCGCGGGCGCTGGTGGCCGAACGCATCGACATGGTCGCCGCGACCCCCAGCATCTTCGCCGGACTGCTGCCCGGCCTGGCGGGGCTGCGGGTGGAGCAGGTGCGTCAGGTGTGCAGCGCCGGGCACCGCGCCGAACTGGCCGCGGCCACCGCCGCCTCCGGCTCGGTCGCCGACACCCTGCGCGAGGTCTTCCCGGCCGCGCGGCAGTGGTCGGTGTGGGGCGCGACCGAGACCTCCGGCATCGGCCTGGCCCGCGACGACACCGCCGTGGACCTCGAGGACCACGACAGCGCTCGCGACACCCTCGGATTCGCCTTCGGGGGAACCGAACTCGCGTTATGGGGCCCGCGCGCGGACGCCGGGTGCGGCGAATTGCTGTGCCGCGGGCCGAATGTGAGCCCGCGGTACTGGAACGACCCGAAGACCACCGAATCGCGCTTCACCGGGCCCTGGTTCCACACCGGGAACCAGGTCAGCATCACCGCCGACGGCTTGGTCCGCCGCGTCGGCTGACGCGCGGACCCGACCGGACGCGAGCGCTCAGCCGAGCAGGCGGGTGTGCAGGGCGTCGCGGATCTCGATGGTGATGCCGATTTCGGTGAGGTAGCCGTCGAGGCCGCCGTAGAGGGCGTGCATCGAGGTGGTGGCGCATTCCAGGTATTCGGTGCGGACGCCGAGCAGGTCATCGGAGACGTCCTTGTCGGACTCCGCGGTCATGAACGAGCGCAGCACCGGCACCGCGTCATTGCTGAGCAGGTAGTCGGCGAACACGTCGTCCTCGGTGACCCCGACCGCGCGCAGCAGCGTGGCCACCGCCCAGCCGGTGCGGTCCTTGCCGGCGGCGCAGTGCACCAGCGCGGTGCCGGCCAGCGCGGAGTCGGCCAGCGACTTGATCGCGACGTGGGCCTCGGGCAGGGCCGGGAACTGGCGGTAGACCTCGAGCATGTGGGCCTGGGCGGTCGCCTTGTCACGCGCCTCGTGCGGCGGGGTCTGGCCCATGCGGGAGTCGAAGGGCGTGACCCGCAGTCGCACGCCGTCCGGGATGACGTCGTGCCCGATGTACTCGATCTCGGCGTGTCCGCGCAGGTCGTGGATGTCGGTGACGCCCAGCGTGCGCAGGGTGTCGACACCGGCGTCGTCGATCCGGCTGAGCTGGGCGGACCGCAGCAGGACGCCTTCCTTGACGGTGGATCCGCCCACGGTCCGTGCTCCACCCAGATCGCGGAAGTTGAAGGTGCCGGAGATCAGGAATTGGTCGTAGCGCGCAGAGGTCACGAGCTCAGGTTATCGGTGAGTGGGACTCGCGGTCGGCGATCGATCGGTGAGCGGGACTCGTTCGCGGCGAATCCGGGGCCCCAAAATACGCCGCCGGGTGTGGGTTCGCGCACACCCGCTATGTGTGTCGCGCATACCGCCATAAAATACCGATTGGTCCAAATAGCGGCTTTACCTGGCGATCGTTCAATTTGATCATTCCCAATCGATCGCGGGCCCGTTTCAATCAGGTAACAAAACAATCCTGAGGTCCGTATTCGCCTATCAAAGCTGGTCGCAAGGCAAGTAAAAGACGTAACATCGGTACCCGTTGAACGGGTACGCCGGGGTACAGGCCGGTGATCGATGCTGATCTGCAACCCGTTGAGCGAGCCGCGCAGGCAGAGGTGCGCGAGTCTTTTCGCCAAAGGGAGTCGTCGTTGAGCGCAAGTGGAGAAATCACCCAGGTCGGACTTCGTCCGGCCATGACCGAGGCCATCGAGGCCGCGGCCGGGTCGCTCGATTTCAGCGGTAATCGTGCGCTTCGAGTTCTGTTGCACGCGGGCGTCAGCACGCTGTGGCCGATCCTGAAATCCTCACCCGATCGGCAGCTGCGAGCCTACGAATCGACGCTGTCGGTCCTGCGGCGGCGCTGGGAGAACCAGACCGGTTGCGTACCGGATCCGATCGCCACCGCCATGTTCCGCGAACTGGACGCCGACGTGACCGAGTTCCTGGACCTGTGCGCCCGCCGATCGGGCACCCAGTGGCTGGAACCGGTCGATGCCATCGCCGCCTACCTGCTGGCCGTCATCCAGGGCATGGTGTTGCGCTGGCTGGCGGACTGCGATGACGAGATCTCGCTGGTCGTGCTGGACGACCTGGTCTCGTACCTGTCCACCAAGGCCGTCGACCTCTGAGGATTCCCCCGAACTTTGTGCTGGACGAGTGACCAGGTTCGTGGTCGAATGATCTGGTGACCGATTCGTCGCCGATCAGCGGGCTGCACGCGGCCACCGCCGACCTGGAACCACCGCTGGCCGCGGTCGACCTGACCGCCCTGCGCGCCAATGCCGCCGATCTGGTGCGCCGCGCCCGCGGCGTGCCGATCCGGGTAGCCAGTAAATCCGTCCGCTGCCGCGCGGTGCTCGAGGAAGTGCTGGGCGACAAGCTCACCGCGTCCGGCGGCTTCGCCGGGATCATGGGTTACTCACTGCGCGAAGCGATCTGGCTGGTCCGCGAGGGCGCGCGCGACGTGCTGCTCGGCTATCCCACCGTCGACCGGCACGCGCTGGCCGAACTCGCCGCCGACCCGCTGCTGCTCGACTCCATCACCCTCATGGTCGACGACACCGACCAGCTGGACTTCATCCGCGCCGTCGTCGGCGAGAAGGCCGCTCCCCGCGTGTGTCTCGACGTCGACGCCTCCCTGCGCATCGGACCGCTCCACCTGGGCGTGCGCCGCTCCCCGATTCGCACCCCCGACCAGGCCGCGAAGCTGGCGACCGAAACCCGTTCCCGCGGTTTCCGGCTCGTCGGCGTGATGACCTACGAGGCCCAGATCGCTGGCCTGCCCGACACCAATCCGGCTGTGCGCCTGGTGAAGTGGGCGTCCGCCGCGGAGATCGGCAAGCGCCGCCGCCAGGTGCTGGACGCGGTACGGTCGGTGGCCGGTGAACTGGAGCTGGTCAACAGCGGCGGCACCGGGTCCATCGAGGTCTCCATCACCGACCCGGGTGTCACCGAGGTGACCGCGGGTTCGGGTCTGTACCTGCCGACCCTGTTCGACGGCTACCGCAATCTCGCTCCGCGCCCGTCCATGTACTTCGCGGCCCCCGTGCTGCGCCGTCCCGCGCCCGGGATCGCCACCGTGTACTCGGGCGGCTACATCGCCTCGGGTCCCACGGGTGCGTCCCGGGTGCCGAAACCGGTGTGGCCCTTGGGCTTGAAGCTGATCGGCACCGAGGGCGCGGGTGAGGTGCAGACCCCGCTGACCGGCGCCGACGGACTGCGGATCGGCGATCGCGTCTGGTTCCGGCACGCCAAGGCGGGCGAGCTGTGCGAGCGGTTCGACGAGGTTCATCTCGTCGACGCCGACGGCAGCCGCACCACCGTGCCGACCTATCGCGGCGAAGGCCACAACTTCGGCTGACCCCGAGTGCACCGAGTTCCGGCAGTCGGGGGAACTCGGTGGCGCGGTGTCAGACCCGGTCGAGTTGCAGGACCGCGGCCAGGTCGGACAGTTCGGCCGTGGTGGCCGGGAGGAATTCGGTCAGCAGCGGCGAGCGCACGATGATCGCCGACCACATGGCCCGCGAGATGGCGCTGGTCAGCCAGTGCCGCGACAGCAGCGCCCCGATGCCGTGCGGGGCGTCCTCGGGCGCGGAGGTGGTCATGGAGACCAGCACCACCGCCGCCTCGCGGCCCTGGAAGTGGTCGGGCGTGCCGACCAGCACGTCCTCGATCTTGGCCCGTGACAACAGGGTTCGGATGCGCGCCACCTGCGCGTGATACGGGGCCACCACCAGGATGTCGTGCGGGTGCAGGCGGCGGGTGACCGCCCCGGTGTGCCAGGGCAGGCCGAGTAGCGTCCGCACCTGGCGCACGATCTCGCGCGCCTCCTCGGCGGATTCGGTGCCGTTGCCGTGATGCTCCACCGCGACCGTGCGCACGCCCGGCGGAATGCCGTCGAGTTCCCGTGCCAGGGTGACGGTTTCGTTCGAGCGCAGCCGATTCTCGTAGCGCAGCCGCGACACCGGCACGCACATGCGCGGATGCATGCGCCAGGTGCGGTCCAGGAAGTAGCCGTAGGCGGCGGGCAGGGTGCGGTGCGCGCCGAGCAGCCGGCCCAGCACGGATTCGGCGATGGGTTCGGGGTGGGTGCCGTGCGCGGTGGGCGGCGCGGGGTCGCCGACCAGCAGCAGGTTGCGCGCGCACACCGCGACCGCGGCTGCCTCGGCCAGCGGGAACTTCCCGGCGTCCACGATGACCAGCAGGTCCAGGCTGTCGCGTGCGATGCGTTCGGGATCGGTGAAGTCGCCCGAGAGTCCGCCCACCACACAGCCGTTCACGGCATTGTCGAGGAAGCGCGGATAACGGGACGCCTCGATGGGCAGCCATTCCGGGGCCACCGCGCGGCTGTCGGCCTTGGCCACCAGCTCCGGCAGCACGCCCACCTCGACGACGGCGTCGAGCAGATGCTCGACCGCCCGGTGCGTGCGCGCCACCACCCCGACCCGCCACTTGTAGCGGGTGACGAGGCGTTCCACGGCGCGCGCGGTGGTGACGGTCTTGCCGGTGCCGGGCGGACCCTGCACGGCCGCATAGGAATTGTCGAGGTCCAGCACGGCCGCGGTGACGGCGGCGGCGTGGTCGCCGAACACCTCGGGCAGCGCGGCGCCGGTGCGAAGCCGGGGCGGGCGGCGGGTGAGGATGTCGAAGACGGCCGTCTCGGGCACGTGGGGGAGCGTCACCAGCAGCTGATGTGCGGTGTCCTCCAAGGCTTCCGCGAGACGTGCGTCGGTGCCGGGCGGGCAGGGCGCGATGGCGGTGGGCAGCTCGTCGTAGGGCGCGCAGCCCTCGGGCAGGAACTCGACGACGCGCACCACGTCCTCGAAGCCCGCGTCCAGGGAGCAGCCGAGCACCGTGGCGTGCGCGGTGGCGCGCAGGCCCGGGGTGACGGCCATCCCGGGCGCGGCGTGGTCGTAGAGGGTGAGCACGGGGGTGCCGGGCGGCGGCGCGTTGCCGGTGCCCAGGCGTCCGGTCAGGGTCAGGTACCGGCGCAGGGGCCGTTGTCCGGTGCCGTGCCAGTCGGTGTCGACCGAACCGGAGTCGGCGACGAGCACGCCCGCGGTGTCGGCCCATTCGTCCACGGGGTGGTCGAGGCGGTCGTCGTGGGCCCAGCGCAGCGGGCGGCGTTCGCGCCGGTGATAGCCGAGCGCGGCCGCGGTCAGTCCGGCGGCCTCCTGGGCCGGGCCGCGTCGAGCGCCCGAGCTCTCGGCGAATTCCCGCAGCGCGGCCTCGACATCGTCGGGTCCGGTCTCGGCGTAGTCGTAGGCCCAGCGACGGCTCGGCCGCACCTGGTGTTCGGCGGCCAGCTCCAGCAGCCAATCCCGCAGGCGCAGCACCGCTTCGGCGCCGTGCCCGCTCTCCTCCTGGTTGGGCGGCAGCTGATGCAGGTCGTAGGACCGCTCGCCGACCACCAGCGCGGCCCGCACCACCGGGTACAGATCGACCAGCGCGGGCAGCAGCTCCGCCACCGCGTCCTCGGCCTCGGAGTCGCGCTCCCCGACGGCATCGAGCACCTCGCGCAGATCAGCGCGGTAGTGGTGGATCCGCAGCTCCGGGAACTCGCGCTGCCGCTCCATCAGGAACTCCAGCAGCTCGTCCGCGTCGTCCCGCCTCCGGGTGAGCGACACCCCGCGGTCCCGCTCGGCGCCTCGAATCACGAAGGTGCGCTCGGTTTTCGGCAGTGCGGGCGCGGGTACGAAGCCCAGGTCGATGGTGCTCACGCCGGGCATCGGCCCGGGCTCGGCGGTGGCCACGCGATCTCCGACGGTCCCGGGGGCCGTCTCGCCGGGCGTTCTGGGACCGAAACTCAGTGCCACCGGAGGGATTTCCGCGTTACCGAGCCGGGCCGCGGCGTGTTCCGGCTCGCGCGGGTGTTCGGCGGTGTCGGTCCGCGTGTCGCGTGGACTGTCGGCGCGGTGGCGGGCGTTCGTGGGATCGGCGTCGCCGATCGCTGCGGCGAAACCCACGTGGACGATCAGATCACCTGCGGTGCGGCGTATTCCGGCCCGGGGGCGGGCTGTTCCGCAGGTGGTGAGCATGGGGATGGCGGCGCCGTCGGGTCCCGGCGGCGCGGTGACGCTGACGAAGAGCTCGCCCGGGGCGGGGGCGGCCAGGGCGGCGAGAGCGGCCGGCTCGACGAGGCCGTGCACGGGGCGGCCGGTGCGTTCGCGCAGGATCTGGACCTCGGCCTGGCGGCGCAGGGTGGTGAGGGTGGCGGCGGGGATGCCGGTGACCGTGGAGTCGGCGACCGCGAGCCGGTCCACGGTGGTGATGCCGGCGTCGCGCAGGTGGGCGCGGGTGGCCGGGCGCATGCCCGCGACCAGCAGCAGGTCGCGGCGGGCCTCGAGTTCGGCGGTGCAGGTGGGGCAGTGTCCGCAGGCCAGGAAGCGCCGATCGCCCCACTGCACCGGAAGTAGTTCGCCGAGTTTGGATTCCACGATGAGGTTCAGCCGCGCGCGCCGGGCCTGGTAGACCACCGCCATGTCGGCGAGCCGGTGGGTGGCACGGACCCCGTCCTCCCACACCAGCGCGTGTGAGGCGGCCCGGAAGCCGTTGTGCCGCAGGGCTTCCGCTGCCGCTGCCAGGCCGAGCAGGGTGGCGACCCCGCCGCGGCGTCCGGCGACCCCGGTCACGATGTAGTCGTGGCCCTCGGGTGCGTGGTCGCGGACCAGGAATTCGCAGCGCGCCGCGAAGTCGCCGTCGAACAGGACGGCCCCCGCGACCGCCTCGGCCGCGCCGCGCAGTGCCGCCGCGGTCTGCTCGTGCGCGACCCACAGTCCGGCCAGTGCCTCGTCCTGCGTGTGTTCGGGCGTCGCGGTCGCGGTGTCGCGGCGTAGCGCGCGGGGATGGTCGTCGGGTAGGCCCGCGAGTGGGCCGGCCTCCGGGGGCGTGAGGGCGGCCACGCCGAGGGTGGCCGCGGCGGCCCGGGATAGGCGGATGCGGGTGACGGCGTCGCCGTGGCGGTCGCGGAGGTCGGCGAGGCGGTGTTCGACGGCCGGGTCCGGGGTGCGCGTGAGCGCGCCGCGCGACGGGAACTCGACCGGGGTCACCAGTCCCAGTTCGGCGTCGAGCGCGCGCAGCAGCGCGAACTCACAACGCGCCGCCGCCACCAGGTCTCCGGTGCTGCACACGACACGATCACCGAACAGCATCAATCGCGGCCCTCCTGTGCCATTGCTCCGCCCGCCCGGCCGGGAATCGTCACGTGCCGAGTCGGCCATAGCGTAATGACTGCGGGCGGTGTGATGTGCCGCCAGGTGGGGCCCGCGTACGGGGTCGTCCCGGTCACGAGCCGCCCACGTCAGCGCGCGTTTGCGGGCGGTGTTGGGAGACAACGCGACTCGTGCGGGGCGCGGTGGCCGAAGTTGGCTCAACGCCCGGTCGGACGCCAGATATCGCCCCGCCATTCCGGCGTGTCGCCCGGCGGGCGAGACCGAGTCGCCCATCCGGTCCGGCCGCCGGGACCGGCCCCGGACCGGAAACCCGGGCCGACCGTTCGGTCTCTCCATTAATTACTGACCAGTTGCCTGTTCGGAGCTCCCCCACAGCCGCTTCCGGTCTGTCACAATCTGCCGATGCTTTACCTCGCGAGCGCTCGCGGCCGCCTTCACTACCGACGATGGCGGCTCGACCATGCGCAGGCCGTCCTGGCTCTGCTGCCCGGAATCGGCCAGCACAGCGCGCACTACCATCGGTTTGCCCGGGCGCTCGCCGCCCACGGAATCGAACTCTGGGCCCTGGACACCTCCGGCCACGGTCTCAGCGAAGGAGACCCGGAGCGGCCCGGCAATATCCACGAACTGGCCGCCGACGCGCGCCTGTTCCTGGATCAGGTGCACGGGCACTCCGACTCCACGCCCTTCCTGATGGGTCACTCGCTCGGCGCGGCCACCGCGCTGGCGGTGCTGCGGGACGCCGAACCGCGGGACTTCTCCGGTCTGGTCCTGTCCGGTACGCCGCAGGCGGTGCTGGAGGGCCGGTCGCCGAAATCCGCCCGCGGCAGCGCGGTCGCGAATCGTGGCCGGGCCCAAGCCGTTTCCGGCGGAAGTTCGGCCGAGGCCCGCTCCCGGGCCGCGGCGGCGACGGCCAGCGAATCGGACTGGCCGGGCCCCCGGCTGCCCGAGGGCCTGCCGGTGCTGATCGTGCACGGCGCGGACGATCGGCGCGCGCCGATCGACCCGGTCCGGGCCTGGTCCGAACAGGTCGGGGCGCGCTTCCTCACCTATCCGGACACCGGCCACGATCTGCTGCACGAGCCCGCGCACGCGGCGGTCACCGCCGAGGTGGTCGATTTCGTGCACGCCCGATCGCTGGTCTGACGGCGGTCACCGTTCCGGGTCGCGGTCGGTGGCGGGCCGCAACAGCCGCACCACCTCCGCGTCGGTGAGCTGGTGGAAGTCGCGATACGCGCCGCCCACGCCGCCGAGATTGCGCGGCACCATCGGGCACACCACCTCATCGGCGATGGCCCGGATCCGGTGCAGCGCTTCGGCCGAGGACACCGGCACGGCGACGACCACCCGCCGGGGCTCGTGCCGGCGCGCGATCTCGCATCCGGCGGCCACGGTCGCGCCGGTGGCCATGCCGTCGTCGACGATCACCACGGTCCGATCGGTCATGTCGATCGGCGGCCCCTCGCGCAGCACCCGCCGCCGCCGTTCCAGCTCGGCGCGTTCGACGTGCTCGATGTCGATCAGCTGCTCCGGGGACACACCGGTCTGCCGCATGACGTCGTGATTGAGGACCCGCACCCCGTCCTCGCCGATGGCCCCCATGGCCAGCTCCGGCTGCCAGGGCACTCCGAGCTTGCGGACCAGCAGCACATCCAGATCGCCGCCGATCGCCGCACGGACCGCTGCCGCCACCGGAACCCCGCCGCGAGGCAGTCCCAGCACCAACGGATCCGCCGCGCGCAGGTGCCCGAGCACCTCACCCAGCGCGCGTCCGGCGGCCCCGCGATCCGGATAGATCATCGGTATTCAGTCTAGTTGCGTGAGCCCCGGCTCACCGGGGCTCATTCGCCGCGGATGGTGTACCGGCGCAGCGCCAGGCTGGGGTTGGTGGCCCGGACCTCGCCCAGGTGCGCCAGATCGACGCGGGCGGTGGCGATGCCCGGCTGATCGCCGAGTTCGGCCAGCACCGCGCCGGTGGGGGCGACGATCATGGAGGCGCCGGAGCCGCGCGGCGCGGCCTGGTCGGCGGCGGCCACGTACATGGTGTTCTCGATGGCCCGGGCCCGCAGCAGGGTGGTCCACTGATCGACCTTGCCGGGGCCGGGAATCCACTGCGCGGGCAACAGCAGGGTGTGCGCGCCGGCGGCGGCCAGGCGGCGAATGCCCTCGGGGAAGCGCAGATCGAAACAGGTCTGCATGCCGAATACGACGCCGTCGACGGTGAAGGTCTGGGACTGGTCGAGCGGGCCGGGGATGAGCAGGTCGGATTCGCGGGAGCCGAAAGCGTCGTAGAGGTGAACTTTTCGGTACACGGCGGCGAACTCGGCGTCCGGGGAGGCGGCGACGAGTGTGTTGTAGATGTGCCCGGCGGGCTGGTCCGGGCCCCCGGCCTCGACCACGCCGGCGACCACGTGCACGCCGAATTCGGCTGCCACGCCGCGCAATCCGGTGACGAACTCTCCGGTGAGCGGCTCCGCGGCGGCCAGCACCCGCTCGTCGAGGCGCTTGGTGGCGAACATCGCGTACTCGGGGGCCACCACCACCTTCGCTCCGAGTTCGCTGGCCGCTTTGACCTCGGCGCGCAGGGCGGTGAGATTGGCCACGGTGTCGGTGTGCGGATCGAACTGCACCACCGCCACGTCCACCGACCCCGCGGGCGCGGTGCCGGCCTGCTGCCGGGCCGCGGCGCCGGGCTCGGGGACGGCCGTCGCCACGGCTCCCGAGCTGGCCGCATCGGGCGAGGCCAGGGTCCCGGCGGCATAGCTGTGGACGGGAGCGGCTTCGGTATTTCCGAGTCCGGAAACCGGACTCGAGGGCGTCGGGAGGGCGGGCGCGGGCGGGTTGTCCGGTTGCACGACTCCCAGGGTATTCACCCGATGGTCAGGCCCGCAGCTAGCAGGCAGTAAAATCCATGGCAATGAGCACCTCACCGGCCGACAGCGTTCCCACTGACGACGAGAGGGACGTTTCCGGCCCGTCCTTCGCCGATCTCGGGCTCGATGACCGCATTCTGCGGGCCATCGCCGATGTCGGCTACGAATCGCCGTCGCCGATCCAGGCGGCGACGATTCCGCCGCTGTTGGACGGCCATGACGTGGTGGGTCTCGCCCAGACCGGTACCGGTAAGACGGCGGCATTCGCCATCCCGGTGTTGATGGGCATGCACGGAGCGGGCAAGGCGCCGAAGGCGTTGGTGCTGGCACCGACTCGTGAGCTGGCGATCCAGGTAGCGGAGGCGTTCGGCCGGTACGCCACCCATATGCCCGGAACGCATGTGCTGCCGATCTATGGTGGTCAGAACTACGCGGTGCAGCTGTCGGGGCTGCGGCGCGGCGCCCAGGTGGTGGTCGGCACCCCGGGTCGCGTCATCGATCACCTCGAGCGCGGCACGCTCGACCTGTCGGAGCTGCAGTACCTGGTGCTCGACGAGGCCGACGAGATGCTCAAGATGGGCTTCCAGGAGGACGTCGAGCGCATCCTGCGCGACACGCCCGAGGAGAAGCAGGTCGCCCTGTTCTCGGCCACCATGCCGACGGTGATCCGCAAGATCTCCAAGCAGTACCTGAAGGACCCGGTCGAGATCACGGTCAAGACCAAGACCTCCACCAACACCAACATCACCCAGCGCTGGGTGCAGGTGTCGCATCAGCGCAAGCTGGACGCGCTGACCCGCATCCTCGAGGTGGAGCCCTTCGAGGCCATCATCATGTTCGTGCGCACCAAGCAGGCCACCGAGGAGCTGGCCGAGAAGTTGCGCGCGCGTGGGTATTCCGCGGCGGCCATCAACGGTGACATCGCGCAGGCGCAGCGTGAGCGCACCATCGGCCAGCTCAAGTCGGGCGTGCTCGACATCCTGGTCGCCACCGACGTCGCCGCCCGCGGCCTGGACGTGGAACGCATCTCGCACGTCGTCAACTACGACATCCCGCACGACACCGAGTCCTACGTGCACCGCATCGGCCGCACCGGCCGCGCCGGCCGCACCGGTACCGCCCTGCTGTTCGTGGCCCCGCGCGAGCGCCGGTTGCTCGACGCCATCGAGCGCGCCACCCGCCAGCAGGTCACAGAGATGCAGCTGCCCAGCGTCGATGACGTGAACGCGCAACGCGTCACCAAGTTCCACGACGCCATCACCGACAACCTGGCCTCGGACAACCTGCCGCTGTTCCGCAAGCTCATCGAGGACTACGAGCGCGAGCACAACATCCCGCTGGTGGACATCGCGGCGGCGCTGGCGGTCGGCGGCCACGACGGTGACAACTTCTTCATGGAGCCCGACCCGGAGCCCGCCCCGCGCGAGCGCCGTGAGCGTGCCCCCCGCTCCTTCGACGACCGCGATCGCGGACCCCGCGAACGCCGGGAGCCCAGCGGTCCGTCCCGGCACCGTCAGACCGGCGCGGAACTGGTCACCTACCGGATCTCGGTCGGCAAGCGCCACAAGGTCGCGCCGGGCGCGATCGTCGGCGCCATCGCCAACGAGGGCGGCCTGCGCCGCAGCGACTTCGGGCACATCAGCATCCGCCCGGACCACTCGCTGGTGGAGCTGCCCGCCGACCTGTCCAAGGAAACGCTGAACGCGTTGAGCCGCACCCGGATCAGCGGTCAGCTCATCGAGCTCACCCTGGACGGCGGCCCGCCCGGACAGCGCTCCATGAGCCGCGCCCCGCGCCGCGAGGGCAAGCGCCCGGACCAGCATCGGCGCAAGCCGCGCTTCTGAGACAGCGCTCCGAAACGACGACGCCCGCATCCGGAATGGATGCGGGCGTCGTGTTTTCGGGAGTCGCGAGTGTCTAGGCCGGAGCGCTGCCGGAGCCGGAGTTGTCGGCCGGGGTCTGCGCGGGAGTGGTCGGCGCGGCCGGGGTGCTGGACGGGGTCGCCCCGGAGGCGTCCGGGGCCGCCGGGGCGGTGGCGGGCGGGGTGGCCTGGACCGCGGGGGCATCCGGGACGGTCGAGAGGCCGACGGTCGGGAGGACGACGCACCGGGCGTTGGGGTAGTCGATGGTGCCCCAGAGCGAGGCGATGACGGTGCCCGGGCCGGTCTCGACGGTCTTGGACAGCGACGGCAGGCTGTACTCGGTGTGGTCGTCGAGTGGGACGATGCCGCTGCGGCCGTTGTTCACATTCAGCCAGGCGACGGTCAGGCCGGATCCGATCGGGAACCCGTTCTGCTGGGCCATGACCTGGAAGCTGATGTTCCCGGCCGGGAGTGACACCGTGCCGTTGGGGCCCGCGACGCCGGTGACCGCGGTGGCCGAGGTGAGGCTGAATGGCATGTTGAAGCCGCAGCCGAGGGTGGGGGCCAGGTACGAGAACGGCGTGAACTGAACGTTTTCCAACTTCGCGGCGGCGATCAGCTGCGCCGTCCGGGCGATGTCGGCGACCGCGGTCTTGCCCGCGACATTGTCGCCGACGGCCTGGGTGAGCTGGTCGATGCCCATCTGGGGCGTCGTCTCGGTCCAGTCGGCCGTGGCCGTGGGGGCTCCCAGGGCCGCGACGGTGGTCATCGCGGCGATCGCCGCGGCGCGCCGGAAAAGCGTGCTGCCGTTCACTCTGGCTGCTCCTGCGTTGCGGGTGTGGGGTTCTCGGGCAACCTACCAGTTCAGGTCGGTCCCGGTGCCGCCGAGCCGCCCCGTCGGTGTGATCCGGGTGGCAAATGGATCGTTACCGGGGGGTAGGTTTGATGGCGACATCACAGCGAGCTCGGGAGAAGCAATGAAGCTGGCCCTTTCACCCGATGAGGTGACATTCCGGGACGAACTGCGTGAGTTCTACCGGACCAAGATCCCGGCGGAGATCCGTGACCGCGTCAAGTACGGTCTCGAGCTCTCTCGCGATGACATCGTCACCACCCACCGCATCCTCAACGAGAATCACCTGGCCGTGCCCAAGTGGCCGGCGCAATGGGGTGGCCGCGACTTCTCGCCCATGCAGCTGCACATCTGGGAAGACGAGATGCAGCTGGCGTCGGTGCCGGAGCCGCTCACCTTCAACGCCCAGATGATCGGCCCGGTCATCGCCCAGTTCGGCTCCGAGGAGCTCAAGCAGCGCTTCCTGCCGCCGACGGCCAACCTCGACATCTGGTGGTGCCAGGGCTTTTCCGAGCCCGACGCGGGTTCGGACCTGGCCTCGCTGCGCACCACCGCCGTCCGCGACGGCGACTCCTACATCGTCAACGGCCAGAAGATCTGGACCACCCTGGCCCAGTATGCCGACTGGATCTTCTGCCTGGTCCGCACCGACCCGAACGCCAAGAAGCAGGCGGGCATCTCGATGCTGCTCTTCGACGTGAATACCCCGGGCGTCACCATCCGCCCGATCAAGCTGATCGACGGCCACCATGAGGTCAACGAGGTCTTCTTCGAGAACGTCCGGGTCCCGGCCGACCAGCTGGTCGGCGAGGAGAACATGGGCTGGACCTACGCCAAGTTCCTGCTCGGCAACGAGCGCACCGGCATCACCGGCGTGGGCCGTACCAAGGTCAAGCTGGGCGTCGCGAAAGAGCATGCGGCGCAGATCCGTTCGGGCAACGGCACGCTGCTCGAGGATCCGGTCTTCGCCGCGCGGGTGGCCGAGATCGAGAACGAGCTGCTGGCGCTGGAGCTCACCCTGATGCGGGTGATCTCGAATTCCAGTGACGGCAAGCCGAATCCGGCCTCCTCGGTGCTGAAGCTGCGCGGTTCGGAGCTGCAGCAGGCCGCCACCGAACTGCTGCTCGAGATCGCCGGTCCGGACGCGCTGCCGGTGAACGCCGCCGACATCGCCTCGCCGGGCTGGGCGCAGCGCAGCGGCCCCGGGTACCTCAACTACCGCAAGACCACCATCTACGGAGGCTCCAGCGAGGTGCAGCGCACCATCATCGCCTCCACCATCCTCGGATTGTGAGCCGCCGCCATGGATTTCGAACTCACCGATGAACAGGTCATGCTGCGCGATACGGTCCGGGACCTGCTGGGCCGCGCCTACGACCCGGAGACGCGCCTGAAGGTCATCGACACCGAGCTCGGCTGGAACCGCGACGTGTGGCGGCAGCTGGCCGAATTGGGCGTCCTCGGACTGCCTTTCGACGAGGAGGACGGCGGCGTGGGCGCGGGCCCGGTCGAGACCATGGTCGTCATGGAGGAGATCGGCCGCCGCAACGCGCCCGAGCCCTACCTCGACGCCGTGCTGGTCCCCGGCGGGCTGATCGCGCGCGGCGGCACCGCCGAACAGCGGCAGCGCGTGCTGCCCGCGCTCACGGGCGGGGAGACCCTGCTGGCCTTCGCGCACGACGAGCCCGGTGTCCGGTGGCCCGCGGCCGAGTTGTCCACCACCGCGGTGGCAGACGGGGACGGCTACCGGATCACCGGCGTCAAGAACCCGGTGCCGCACGGTGACTGCGCCGATCAGCTGGTGGTCAGCGCCGCCCTGCCCGGAGGAGGAGTGGGGCTGTTCCTGCTCGCCGCCGACGCCGAGGGCGTCACCCGCACCCCGTTCCGCACCTTCGACGGGCGGCGCGGCGCACAGCTCGAATTCGCCTCCGCGGCAGCCGAACCGCTCGGCGAGGGCGGCGACGCGCAGCCGGTGATCGACGCGGTCACGCTGGCGGCGCAGGCGAGCCTGTGCGCGGAATCGCTGGGCGCGATGGAGGAGGCCCTGCGGCTCAGCACCGATTACCTGAAGACGCGCAAGCAGTTCGGGGTCACGCTGTCGAAGTTCCAGACGCTGACCCAGCGGGCCGCGAACATGTACGTCTCGCTGGAACTGGCCCGCTCCATGAGCCTGTACGCGACGGCGGCGGTGGCCGACGGTTCCGCGGACCGGGTCGCGGCGTCGCGGGCCCGGCTGCAGGTCGGGCGCTCGGCCCGGCACATCGGGCAGGAATCGGTCCAGATGCACGGCGGCATCGGCATCACCACCGAATACCCGGTGAGCCATTATGTCGCCCGGCTCACCGCCATCGCCCGCACCCTGGGCGGCGATCTGGAGCACCTGCGGGTGCTCAGCGATCGGGTCGGCGAGTACGGCCTCGTGGAGTTCTGACCCGGAGCCCCCGAACGCACCCCGCTCGAGCCACGAGCGGGGTGCGTTCGTGTTTCGGCCCGGGGTGCGAAGCTGAAATTCAGGTGTCGGCAAACGGATTGGCGGGCGTAGGGTCGGAGCATGGGAGGAGACGCCGTACGGCTGGACGGGAACACCCTGGTGTTGCCCGGTGAGGTGGGGGTGCGGTTCATCCGCACGCTGAGACTGCCCGAGCAGGGGACGCATCCGCTGCCGCCCGGGCTCGGTGAGTTCCCGGTGCGGCGGGTGGCGGACTACGCCGCCTCGGTGCCGCCGGAATGGGCCGAACGTGGTGGCGTCATGCTGCCGATGTATCTGCGCGAGGCCATGTGGCTGTCGTTCTCCGCGAAGGAGCCCGCGGCGCTGCAGATCGGCGTGGGCAAGGTGTGCGCGGTGTCGGGGAAGCCGTGGAGCGCCCGGCTCGATCACGATCCGCAGAACTACGTGGTGCTGCCCAGGCAGCCGTGGCTGGACGGCATCAATTCCGGCAAGGGCACCATCCGGCAATTCGTCGCGGTGCCACTCGGATTGGGCGCGACCGTGGAGGGCCAGGTCACCGGGGAGGAGACCTGGGGCGGGATTCAACTCCAGAACTTCGCGCTCAACGATCTCGAACTGGCCCGCTGGCGCAAGGCCGAGGAGGAGCGCCGCGAGCGAGCCTCGAGGAGGCGCTACCACGAGTCCGGTTACGACTTCATGGCCGGCCCCGGCGCTCTTCCGCCCCCGGCGGCGGCTCCGGCCTACGGCGCGCCGCCCCCCGCCCCGGGTGGTCATCCGGCCGGGGCGCCGCGAGCCACCGCCATGGGGCTGGGGGTCGGCGGCACCATGCGGCAGGAGATCTACAAGGACGAACGGCCGCTGGCGGATTGGTCCACCGAGCGTTCGGGCCGCGTCTTCGTGCACCTGGTGACCCCGCCGGACTGGCGGCGCATCACCGGCGAGGCCGCGCCGCCGTCGCCGGTCGACCGCGCCGCGTACACCGCTGCCGGCCTACCCTGGTTCGACTACTTCGATTCGGACGCAACCGATCTCGCGCCCGCAGATCCGCTCGCGAATGTGGTCCCGGTCGGTGACTGGCTGGGCGACGACCAGGAACCGTGGCAGTCGCCGGCACCCGGTCAGGTGCATCAGCTGGGCGACAAGCAGGGTAAGCCCGTCGAGGACGGCGACTGGTAGAGGCTGGTCGTCCGAGCGTGCTGAATGTCGGAGGCGCGCTGGTCGTCCGAGGTGTCCGACTAGTTGTCGGAGGTGTCCGAAGCCGCGTGGTCCGTGGGCGAGACGCTCGGGGGCTGTGTGGTCTCCGGGCGGGTGGTGACCGGCGCCTCGGTGGTGGTGCGCGGGGATTCCGTTGTGGTCCGGCTGGATTCGGTCGTCACCGGCCGGGTGGTGGTGGTGGTGGTGGGGCGGGCCGGGGTCGAGCGGGTATTGCTCGGGTCGGCCGGATCCTCCGGGGTGCCGGTGACGGTGGAGATGGGAGCGCGCCGCGACGGCTGGTCGGCGGCCACACGCCAGGTCGGGGATGGCGGGATGACGATCGCCGGGGTGGCGGAGGCGCCGCTCTTGGCCGAAGTCACCGGGGCCGCTTGCAGATCCGCGTTGAGCGGCGGCGGCGCGACATAGGTGTCGGTGTGGCCGAGACCGCACGCGCCGAGCAGGATGAGCCCCGCCGAGACCGTGCCGACCGCGGCCGCGGCGTACACCACGGGCTTGGGCAGGCGACGCCACGGGGTGACCGCGTGGTCGTCCGCGCGGGCGTTGCTGCCGTCCATGGGTGGCACTCCTGATTCGTATCGAGTGGGCTCACCCTAACGGAGGCGATGGGCATCGGCCAGGCGGGTGGTCGGTTCGATCGGAGGACCCACTCTGCGCATTTCCGGGTCCCCGAAATTATCTCAAACAGCAGTGATTCAGATATCGAATTAGTAAACTCGGCGCGTTTTGCATACGTGTCGCATGGACTTCCCGTTGCCGGTCCGTAATGTGTGTCCAAAGTTACACAAGAGACGCTCGAAATTAGCCGAGGGGCGCGCCGAAGATTCGCGAACCCGGCGGGCGTCACCGAGGAGTGGATGATGGGTGCATTCTCGATATCTCCGCTGCGCGCGTCGGCGCGCTCCGGAGAGCCTGCGGCCCCTCCGACGCCGCGGGTGCCGGCGCTCCTGGCTCGCATCGCCGCCTGGCTGTTCTTTCTGGGCGGTCTCACCGGTGCGATTCTCGGTATTGCGGGACTGCGGGTGGAGATCACCGTCGCGGGTTTGATCCTGGCCTGTACCGCGGGTCTTATTCTGCTCAAGATTCGCGCAGACGCGCACGAGAGCTAATTTCTAGCGAATCAATTCCGATTGGTAATTGTCCACTCGAATGCCGTGGCTTCCGAGTTCGCGCCTTCGATGGTCCGGGATCGATTCGGTTCGCCGAGTTCTTTCAGCAAATTCTCGGAAATGCACACCAAATCCGACAATGCGGACGGTGTGAACCATTCCGGCCGGGTCGCGAACAACAGATCCTCGCTCGAGGTGTTCCCGGAGGCGCCCGGCGCGAACGGGCAGCCGCCCAGCCCGCCCAGCGAACCGTCCACGACGCCCGCGCCCGCGGCCAGCGCCGCCAGCGAATTGGCCACCCCCATACCCCAGGTGTCGTGCCCGTGGAAGACGATGCGGTGCTCCGGAGTTCCCCAGCGTCCGGTCGCGGCCACCGAAGCCACCAGTGCGCCAACCTGACCCGGATGCGCTTGCCCGAGGGTATCGGCGATCACGATGTCCGCGGCGCCCTCCGCGCGCGGATCGGCCGCGATGGCCAGCACCCGCGCGGGATCCACCGGCCCGTCGAACGGACAGGTGAAAGCCGTTGCCAGGCAGAGCTGGATGCGCCCGCCCGCCTCGTGCGCGTACCGCACCGCCTCCGGCATGGCGGCCAGACTGTCCTCGGTGGTGCGGCCGATATTGGCCTTGTTGTGCGCGTCCGACACCGAGAAGCAGTACTGGAAGTTGCGCACCCCGGCCTCGGCGGCCTTGGCGACATGCCGCGGCGTGGCCACCCACACCCAGCAGCGCTCCAGCTCCTCGGATGTCAGCCGCTCGACCAGTTCGAGGGTATTGGCCATGGGCGGCACCAGATCCGGGCGCGCCATGGAACCGATCTCCAGCTCCGGCACGCCCGCGGCCAGCAGCTGCCGGGCGATCTGGACCTTGCGCTCGGTGGGCAGCACCTTCCCGGTGAGCTGCAGTCCGTCGCGCAGTGTGACATCGCGCAGGGTCATGGCTTCGCCTCCAGGGCATCGATCTCGGCGTCGGTCAGGCCGAGCAGCTCGGACAGCACCTCGCGGGTGTGCTCGCCGAGGTCCGGGCCGACAGTGCGGATGGGCAGCGATTGCCCGCCGATCACGGGGACGATGCCGGGGAAACCGACTTCCTTGGGCTCCGGCTCGCCCACGTCCACCGGGAAGGGCTGGATCATATTGCGCGCCTTGTACTGCTCGTCGGCGACGATGTCGGCGGCGGTGTAGATGGGCCCGCACGGGATGGCGGCCGCCTCCAGCACCTTCAGCGCTTCCTCGCGGGTGCGCAGGCGCGTCCATTCGGCGATCGAGGCGTCGAGCCGATCGCGGTTGCGCCAGCGTCCCGCGTTGTCCTGCAACTCCGGGTCGGCGGCCAGGTCGGGGCGATCGATGACCTGCATGTAGCGCTGGAAGATGGCATCGCCGTTGCCGCCGATGATGATGCTGTAGCCGTCGCTGGTCGGATACGCGTTGCTCGGCGCGATGCCCTCCATCCGCCCGCCGACTCGCTCCCGATTGATGCCGTAGGCCAGATAGTCGGGCACCAGCGATTCCATCACCGAAAGGATGGACTCGTTCAACGCCACGTCGATGACGCGCTGCTCCAACGGAACCCGCTGCACCCGTTCCCGCTGGAACAAGGCCATGACGGTGCCGAAGGCGGCGTAGATGCCCGCGATGGAATCGCCGATGGACACGCCGACCCGCACCGGCGGCCGATCGGGATCGCCCACGAGTTCACGCAGCCCGCCGACCGCCTCGGCCACCGCCGCGAAGCCCGGCCGCTGCGACAGCGGCCCGGTCTGCCCGTAGGCGGAGATCCGCGTGATCACCAGATCCGGGTTCGCCGCGTTCAGCACCTCGGGCCCGAGACCCCACTTCTCGAGCATCCCCGGCCGGAAGTTCTCCAGCAGCACATCGCATCGTTTGATCAGGTCGAGCACGATCCCGCGCCCCGCCTCGGTCCGCAGATCCAGCGTGATCGACTTCTTGTTCCGGTTGACCGTCCGGTACAGCATCGACGTATCCCCGCCGTATAGCCGCCAATTCCGCAGCTCGTCACCGGTTTCCGGCCGCTCGACCTTGATCACCTCGGCCCCGAAGTCACCGAGTATCCGCCCGGCCGTCGGCGCGGCCACGTAATTACCCAACTCCAGAACCCGAACCCCGTGGAGCGGCCGAATCTCTGTGTCCAATTTGCCCTCCGCTTCGCTACGGGCGGGTTCGCGGCCCTGGAGGTCTCGTTCTTCCCTCCCTGCGCTCCTCCGCTTCCCTCCCTGCGCTCCTCCGCTTCGCTCCCCCGCTCCGCTCAGTCCAGAACGAGACGGGCCGCGAACCATTATGGTGCAGCGCACAGTGTGCGAGGCGACGGGTTCCCCCGATGCGTGCGGGTCGGAGAACCACCGGGCGAACGAAAAGGCCGGTGCGACGACGAGAGAGGGTCGGGTCGTCGCACCGGCCTGGCCATGGGGCGCGGGGTGTACGTGTGGCACGCGACCCATGGCATCGAGTCGTGTCGGTCCACGGGACGGGCGGAACGGGGTGAGTGGCAGCACCCGGCAGGGCCCGAATCGCGGTGCTCCGCGCCGGGTTTCAGGCGGCGCGGGGCGTGACCTCCTCGATGATCGAGTAGTGCTCGGCGTTGCCGGTGATGATGGTGCTGGGGTCGCCGTGGACGTCGACGGGGACGTCGCCCGCGAGGGTGATGCGGGTGAGGCGGCGGGGCTGGCCGTCGTAGTCGTCGATGGCGTAGTGCTGGGTGGCGCGGTTGTCCCAGATCGCGACATCGCCCAGCTGCCAGTTCCAGCGGGTGGTGTTCTCCAGGCGGGTGACGCGGTTCTGGAGGAGCTGGAACAGGGCCTGGGATTCGGCGGCGGAGAAGCCGACGAAGTTCTTCACGAAGTGGCCGAGCAGCAGGGCGCGTTCCCCGGTCACCGGGTGCACGCGCACCACCGGGTGCTCGGTCTCGTAGTAGCTGGACTCGAATTCCTCGCGATAGGCCTTGATATTGGCGGTCACCTCCGCGTTCTCGCCGCGCGCCACCTCGGTCCGGTCGGCGGCGTAGTCATAGGCGTTGGTGTGGCGGGCCCGCAGGTTCTCCACGAACACCTTGAGCGGCGCGGGCAGCGAGTCGTAGGCGGCCACGGTGGAGGCCCAGGTGGTGGAGCCGCCGTAGGACGGCAGGTGCACCGCGCGCAGGATGGACGCCTTCGGCACCCGGTCCACGAAGGTGACATCGGTGTGCCAGCTGTTGGCGCGGCCGTACTCGGAGTCGATGGGCAGGGTCTTGACGCCCTTGGAGGTGACGGTCGGGTGCGGGGTGGTGGGCGCGCCCAGCAGCTGCGCGAACTCGTACTGCCCGTCCTCGGTCAGGTGCTCCTGGCCGCGGAAGAAGATCACCTTGTGCTTGTGCAGCGCGTCCTGGATGGCCTGCACGGTCACCGAATCCAGGTCGCCGCTGAGCCGGACGCCGTCGATGCGCGCGCCGATCCTGCTGCCCAGCTGCACGACCGTGGGGGTGGAAGTTGCGTAATCGACGGACATGCCATGCCTTTCGCCCGGTGGAGTCCGGCCCGGATTCGAGCCATGATCAGGACACCATCGGGTGCGCCGCCGAAACAGGTTCAGGATCAGCGGGATCGAAAGGACGCCCGGCGGGCGCCGCGGGCGCTCACCCCAGGTGTTCGCGCAGATACTTCAGATCGTCGGCCACGCCGTCGGCGGGGGTTTCCAGAATCACCGGCGCGCCCGCGGTGCGGCACACCTCCGCCAGCAACTGCGGATCGATGGTGCCGTCGGCGAAATTGGCGTGCCGGTCCGCGCCCGAGTCGAAGGCGTCGCGCGAGGAGTTCAGGTGCACCAGGTCGATGCGCCCGGTGATGGCCTTGATCCGCTCCACGATCCCGACCAGTTCCTCACCGCCCGCCCAGGCGTGGCAGGTGTCCAGGCAGAACCCGGCCCCGTACTCGCCGACCGCGTCCCACAGCCGCCCGATATCGTCGAAGTACCGTGCCATGGCGTGATTCCCGCCGGCGGTGTTCTCGATCAGGATCGGCACCGGGAACCCGCCCTTGTCGGCCTGGCGTTCGAACAGCTTGCGCCAGTTGGCGAATCCCTCGACCTTCTCCTCGTCGGAGCGGACGTGCCCGCCGTGCACCACCAGGCCGAACGCTCCCAGGTCGGCCGCGGCCTTGGCCTGCTGCGCCACCGCGCTGCGTGAGGGCATGCGCAGCCGGTTGTTCAGGCTGGCCACGTTGATCTGATACGACGAGTGCACCACCACGTCGATGTCGCTGGCCGTGATCTGCTCGGCCAACGGGTGGGGTTTGGGTTTGTCCCAGCTCTGCGGATCCACCACGAACATCTGGATGACATCGGCCCCGAGCTGCTCGCCGAAGCCGATCGGGTCGCTGTCCGTCCGGACGTGAGCTCCAATGCGCATACGCCCAGCGTATCCCCGACCCCCGACAGCCCAGGGCGGGTCCGACCGGGACGACAAGCAAACGTTGAGTGTTGCGTTAGCGAGTCGTGCGTAGATAGTTCGGTAGGAATTCCGAAGCCCGGCCGATCAGAGGAGGTGAATACCGTTGCAGGCGAACGCTGCAGGTTCGCGCGGCGCGCCCGGCCCGGCGCGAGGCGCGGGTCGGATCGGCTACAGTTTCGGTGTTTTCCGGATCGGCCCGTTAACGATCACGCCGATCGTCTGTGGTACTCCGCACGCTGGTGGGTCCCGGCGCGTGGAGTGGGAAGTGGGAGATCGTCATGCTGTCCGAAGGTGACGTTTTTGCTGAGTATGTCATCGAGCGGCAGCTCGGCCGGGGTGGCATGGGTTCGGTGTACCTGGCCAAACACCCGCGGCTGCCCCGTCTGACGGCGCTCAAGCTGCTGAATCGGGAGATGGTCTTCGACAAGGAGGTCCGGGCCCGCTTCGAACGCGAGGCCGACCTGGTCGCCCAGCTGGACCACCACAACATCGTCACCGTCTACGACCGCGGGCTCGAGGACGGCCAGCTGTGGATCTCCATGCAGTACATCGACGGCATCGACGCCGCCAGCGTGAATCCGCAGACCCTGCCGCCCGAGCGGGCCGTGCAGATCGTCGCCGAGATGGCCGACGCCCTGGACTACGCGCACCGCAACGAGGTGCTGCACCGGGACGTGAAGCCGGCCAATATCCTGCTGGCCCGCTCCACCGGCGGTAAGGGCGAGCGGGTGTACCTGACCGACTTCGGCATCGCCCGCCTTCGCGACGACAGCGGTCATCTCACCCAGACCGGGACGTTCACCGCGACCCTCGCCTACGCCTCGCCGGAACAGCTGACCGGATCCGCGCTGGACGGCCGATCCGACCAGTACTCGCTGGCGTGCACGCTGTTCTGGCTGTTCACCGGGTCCGGGCCGTTCTCGGCGACCAACCCGGCCGCGGTCATCCAGGGGCATCTGCAGAATCCGCCGCCGCCGCTGAGCAGCGCGCGGGCCGGACTGCCGCCGAGCCTTGACCTGGTGATCGCCAAGGCCATGGCCAAGCGCCCCGAGGACCGCTTCGCCAGTTGCAGCGACTTCGCGGCGGCCGCGCGCAGTGCGCTCGCGAATCCGAGCGCGCCCGCCATCCCGCTGGTCAACCGGACCGCGCCGCCCATGCCGGTCATGCCCTACACCGGGGGACCGGCCCCGGTCGCGCCGCTCACCGGCGGCGGCATGCAGACCGGGATGCCCATGTACACCGGCGGCGCGATGCCGACCGGCGCGCCGATGCAGACCGGTGGGCCCATGCCGACCGGCAATCCGCTGACCGGCGGCGCGCACCATACCGGGATGCCGGTCACCGGTGGCCCCATGCAGACCGCGCGCCCGCAGACCACGCCGCCGACCCCGGCCGTGCCGTATCCGGCTCCGACACAGGTCAATCCGGTCAATCCGGTCCCGCCGAAGCCGGTGACCGGCAGCTACACCGGCCACGGCACCAACCAGTACACGCAGCCCCCGGCCTACGGCTACTCGGGCCCCGGCCAGCAGCAGCGGCCGCCGATCGCCGGGCCGATGCCGCCCAAGAAGTCCAATGCCGGGCTCATCATCGGCATCGTGGCCGCGGCCGTGGTGCTGCTGATCGTCATGGTCGTGGTGCTGGCCGCGATCGGCAGTAAGGCGGGCGATGACAAGATGGGGTCGCCGACCATCTCGGCCACCACGTCGCCGGGGGGCGCGCCCAAGAGCGACAAGTCGATCGACTGGTCGGCCGCGGCCAAGGAGTTCCCGAAGCTGTTGCCCGCCACCAAGACCGGCGGCAAGGGCCTCAATGGCGCGACCTGCTGGGTGGCCGACTCCCCGGTCTCCTCCGACGCCACCGACGGCACCCCCGACTTCGGCGACTGGAAGGTGCAGTGGCGCTGCTACGGCGGCAGCGACAACAAGGACCCCTTCTACCGCATCTTCGCCTACTCCTCGTCGGCCGCCGCACAATCGGTGGTGAAGGGCCTGACCGCCGACACCACCACCCAGGACACCAACGGCGGCAAGACCTACACCAACTACCAGATGACCGACGACAGCCACCCGCGCATGGTGACCGCCTTCACCGACTCCGGCCGTACCCAGTACCTGATGTACACCGACGGCCTGGTCGGCAGCATCGACGACGTCGTCACGTGGTGGAAGAGCGCCCCCATCAACTGACCTGACCTGGGCGGATGACAGCCCCCGCGCGGGGCACGTAGGGTCGCGGACCGAAGCAGAGTCGGTCGGAAGGGTTCTTGTGCTGCGCAGCGGGGAGTTGTTCGCCGGGTACGAGATCGAACGCGAGCTCGGGCGTGGCGGCATGGGGGCGGTCTATCTGGCCCGGCATCCGCGCCTGCCTCGGCTGATCGCGCTCAAGCTACTGGGCCGGGAGCTGTTCGGCGATGCCGAGATCCGGGGCCGCTTCGAGCGGGAGGGCGATCTGATCGCCCGGCTCGATCACCCGAACATTGTGCCGATCTACGACCGGGGCATCGACGACGCGCAGCCGTGGATCGCCATGCGCTACGTCGACGGGCCCGACGCGTCGCAGTTGGAGGCGGCGAATCTGCCGCCGCGCGAGGCGATCCGGATCATCGCCGAGACCGCGCGGGCGCTGGACTTCGCGCACAAGCGCGGTGTGCTGCACCGGGATGTCAAGCCCGCCAACATCCTGCTGGAGCGGGCCGACGGCGAGGAGCGGGTCTTCCTCGCCGACTTCGGTATCGCGCGCCTGCGCGACGACGCGAGCAAACTCACCCAGACCGGCTCGTTCACCGCGACGCTGACCTACGCCTCGCCCGAACAGCTCTCGGGTCAGCCGCTCGATCCGCGGTCGGACCAGTATTCGCTGGCCTGCACCCTGTTCCGGCTGCTGACCGGGAACGTGCCGTTCGACGCCGAACATCCGGTCGGCATCATCCACGGTCACCTGAACCAGGCGCCGCCGCCGGTGAGCGCGCTGCGGCCCGGGCTGCCCGCGGCCCTGGACGCCGTCCTGGCCCGGGCCCTCGCGAAACACCCTGAGGGGCGGTTCGATTCGTGCGGCGAATTCGCCGCCGCGGCGCAGGACGCGCTGGAGAATCCGGCGGGTGCGACGCAGTTCCTCGCGCCCGCGCCGCTCGGGCACAGCGGGCCGCCGAGACAATCCGGCCCGGCCCCCACGGCGGTGCTGAACGCCCCGGCGGGCGTCGATCCGAATTCCGTTCCGGGAGCACGCCGGACGATGCAGTACACCGCGGTGGCTCCGGTGACCACGCCCCCGCGCCCGCTGCCGCCGACCCCACCCGCGCCCCGCAAGAAGCGGTCCACGCTGCGCGGCTGCCTGATCGGCGCGGCCGCGATCGTGGTGCTGCCGCTGGTGGGCATCGCGGGCTGCCTGGCCGTACTCGACCGGGCCGCGACCTCGAACACCCCCTCGACCACCACCACCGCCGAGCCGGCTCCGAGCACCGAGGAGGTGCCCGCGCCGACCGAGACCACCGAGCCCGCCGGGATCCCCGAGCACTCGGGCACGGACGCCCAGCTGATCAGCCAGCGGTTCCCGCAGATGCTGCCGCCGGCCGACCCGGCCGCCGATACCAACTCCGGCATCGGCTACCAGGGCGCGGCCTGCACCACCTATCCGCGGTCCGCGCCGCCGCCCGAGACCGGATCCGGCGATCCGGACCTGGGCGAGTGGGTGGTGGCGTGGAACTGCGCGGGCGGTGTCGGCCACCCGGCCTACCGGTTCGTCATGTACCGCTCGGCCGCCGACGCCGAGGCGGCGGTCGCCGCGCTGCCGGGCTACACCCGTTCCGACGTCAAGGTCCACGGCAACGTGTACACGAACTATCGGATCAATGACAGCGCGTTGCTGCGCCCGCGCCTGGTGACCGAGTTCCACGCTCAGGATGGCAAGAAGGACGGAAAGAAGGACGGCAAGCACGCCGGGGACGGTCAGCACGTCTTCCTCATGTACAGCACCGGTTTCCTCGCCACCGATGACCAGTTGCTGGACTGGTGGCGGGCCGCCCCCATCAATTGAGGCCCCGACCCGGCCGTTTGTGTGGACTTCGTGAAGACACGGCCATCAGGGACATCCCGGATGGCATCCGCCCGCGAAGCTAGACACACTGGACTGCATGACTTCGAACGTCTCCGAATCCGTCACTCTCGACACAGGCACCGACACGGTCGCTGCTCGCGCGACCGACCTGGTGAAGGTCTACGGCTCCGGCGATACACAGGTCCGCGCGCTCGCCGGGGTCACGGCCGAGTTCGCGAAGGGGGAGTTCACCGCGATCATGGGCCCGTCGGGCTCCGGGAAGTCGACGCTCATGCACTGCCTTGCGGGGCTCGACGCGGCCACCACGGGCACGGTCCACATCGGTGACACCGATCTGACCCGGCTCTCGGACAAGCAGATGACGAACCTGCGCCGCGACCGGATCGGCTTCGTGTTCCAGGCGTTCAACCTGGTCCCCACCCTGACCGCGCTGGAGAACATCACGCTGCCGCTCGACATCGCGGGCCGCAAGCCCGACGAGGAGTGGCTCTCCACGGTGACCAAGCGGCTCGGCCTGAACGACCGCCTGACGCACCGGCCCGCGGAACTGTCCGGCGGCCAGCAGCAGCGCGTGGCCTGCGCTCGCGCGCTGGCCGGGAAGCCGGACATCATCTTCGGCGACGAGCCGACCGGCAACCTGGACTCGCACTCCTCCGGTGAGGTGCTGTCCATTCTGCGCGCCGCGGTCGACGAGTTCGGGCAGACCGTGGTGATCGTGACCCACGATCCGCGCGCGGCCTCGCACGCCGACCGGGTGGTGTTCCTCGCCGACGGCCAGATCGTGGACGAGCTGCGCGAGCCCACCGCGGATTCCATTCTGGACAAGATGAAGTCGCTGGAGACGACGGCCGGGGAGGACGAACTCTGATGGCCGGCTCCCCGATGCGCAAGGTCGCCTTGCGCAATCTCGCCGCGCACAAGGTGCGGCTGGTGCTGACCCTGCTGTCGGTGGTGCTCGGCACCGCCTTCATCTCCGGGTCGTTCATCTTCACTGACACCCTGCAGAGCACCTTCGACGGCATCTTCGCCAATCAGGCCAAGGGCGTGGACGTGCGGGTGCAGCCCAAGGGGCAGCAGTCGCTCGGCGTGCCGGACGATGTGGTGACCCAGATTTCCCGGATGGACGGGGTGCGGACCGTCGCGCCGAGCGTCAACGGGCCCGTGGTCCTGTTGAAGGACGGGCACGCCGTACAGACCGGCGGCGCACCGGCTTTCGGGCAGTCGTATCTGCCGCCGGAGAAGTCGGTGGCCGAGCCGGAGAAGTACGTCGACGGCGTTCCGCCCACCAAGCCGGGTGAGATCTCCATCAACAACGGCGGCGCGGATCGGGCCGGTTTGAAGGTCGGCGATCGCACCCAGGTACTGGTGCCGTCCAAGGGCAATGTCGATGTGACCGTGTCCGGCATCTACGAGATCGACGGCTCCTCCAATACCGGTGGCTTCGTGCAGCTGCTGTTCGAGGACACGCAGGCGCGTCAGCTGTTCACCGACGGGAAGCACGTGGCGTGGGTGGACGTCGCGGCGCGGCCCGGCGTGCAGGCCGACGATCTGCGCGACGAGATCAAGGCGGCCCTGCCCGAGTACAAGGTGCAGAACGCCGACCAAGTGCGGGAGGACTTCAAGGCGCAGCTGGGCAACGCGCTGAAGTTCATCAACTACTTCCTGCTGGCGTTCGGGTCCATCGCGCTGCTGGTGGGCACGTTCATCATCTACAACACCTTCTCCATGCTGGTGGCGCAGCGGCTGCGGGAGCTGGCGCTGCTGCGGGCGGTCGGCGCGAGCCGGCAGCAGATCGCGCGGTCGGTGGTGGGGGAGTCGCTGATCGTCGGATTGATCGGCAGCGCACTGGGTCTGGCCGCCGGCGTCGGGCTGGCGTTCGGATTGTCCGGACTGCTCAACGCGTTCAAGCTGGGTCTGCCCACCGGGACCATGTCGCTGGAAACGCGGACCGTGGTGGTGGCGATCGTGGTCGGCGCCGTCGTGACGGTGCTCAGCGCGTACGCTCCGGCGCGGCGGGCGGCGAAGGTGCCGCCGGTGGAGGCCATGCGGTCGGAGTCCAATTCGTCTGGAGAGTCGTTGCGGCTGCGGACCATTGTCGGCGCGGTGCTGGCGGTGGCCGGTGTGGTGCTGGTGGTACTGGGCGCGCGCGGTACCGGCGGGACGGCCGCCTCGGTGGTCGGGATCGGCGCGGCCGCACTGATTCTCGCGGTGCTGTTCGCCTCGCCCGCCCTGTCGCGGCCGGTGGTGTCGGCGCTCGGGGTGCTGACCCGGCCGTTCGGCCCGGTTGGACGGATGGCGCGCAACAACGCGATTCGCAATCCGCGGCGCACCGCGGCGACCGCGTTCGCGTTGACGCTGGGCCTGATGCTGGTGTCCGCCATCGGCATGCTGGGGTCCTCGGCCAAGGCCAGCATCAGCGAACTGGTCGACCACGGCGTGAAGGCCGACTACATGCTGGCGGGCCCGCCCGGCGGCCTGATCGGCGTCCCGCTCGCCGCCACCGCCACCGTCGCCCAGGTGCCGCAGGTCAAGGATGTGGTGGCCTTCCACGGGGTCGCGCTGAAGGTTGACGGCAAGCAGGTGCTGGGCACGGCGCCCGAGGGCCAGATGACCAAGGTGCTCGACTACACCATGCGGGAAGGCACCGACCAGCTCGGCGCCGACGACATCATGGTCTCGGAAACCTTTGCGGCCGACCACGGCTGGCGGGTCGGCGACACCGTCGACATCACCAGCCTGGACTACCGCAAGTTCCCGGTCACCGTGGCGGGCGTCTACAAGGACACCCAGCTGCTGCAGAACCTGGTCACCTCCATGTCCCTGTACGACCGGACCGTGCCGGTCAGCTACCAGAGCAGCTTCCTGGTCCTGGTCGCCGCCCAGCCCGGCGCGGACCTGTCGGCCATGCGCACCGATCTGGAGAAGGCCACCGAGCAGTACGTGATCGTCCAGGTCCAGGACCGCGAGGACTTCAAGGGCGCGCAGGGCAAGCAGATCGACACCCTGCTGGCCATCCTCTACGGACTGCTGGCCCTGGCGGTGGTGATCGCCATCCTCGGCATCGTCAACACCCTGGCCCTGTCGGTGGTGGAACGCCGCCGCGAGATCGGCATGCTCCGCGCGGTCGGCATGCAACGCCCGCAGGTGCGCCGCAGCATCTACCTGGAATCCATGCTGATCGCCATCTTCGGCGCGGTGGTCGGCGTCATCCTCGGCATCGGCCTGGGCATCGGATTCCTCAGCACCCTGAAGGATCTCGGCATCGCGACCATCGCCGTCCCCTGGAGTCAGATCATCCTGATGCTCCTGGCCTCCGGTTTCGTCGGTGTGCTGGCCGCCCTGTGGCCCGCAATCCGAGCCGCCCGCACACCCCCACTGGCCGCCATCGCCGACCTGTAACCGGCTCCGAGCCCCCGGGACGTCATCCCGTCGGTTTCCCCGCCCATGAAAGCGGGGGCCTTCGGAAATGGCAACGTTTCACTAACGTGACTGGCCTGGGGGACGAGAGCCCGGGGTAGGGAGAAAGGGCCGACGCGGAATCCGCGTCGGCCCTTTGCTTTGCGCTCAGGTGATCGGGAGGCCCACCGCCGCGGCGGCGATTCCGATGGCGGCGGCGGTCAGGAGGGTGGTGACCACGCCACGGCGGGCGACCAGGAGGAAGACGGCGGCCGCGGCCAGGACGGCGAACTGCCAGGCGTGCTGGAGGGCCAGGGCGAGGGGGATGGCGGAGCCGAGGATGGCGCCGATGACGGCCGGGCCGGCGCCCGCGAGAAAGGCCAGGACTCGGGGGTTTTCGCGGAGCTGGTCGAAACGAGGGCCGCCGAAGATGACGAAGAGGAATGACGGGGTGAAGGCAACGAGGGCGGCGAGCAGGCCGCCGGGGACGCCCGCGGCGGCGTAGCCGACCACCGCGACCGTCTGGACGACCGGGCCCGGGGTGATCTGGCCCAGGGCAACGGCATTGAGGAATTGGGCGTCGGTCATCCAGTGATAGTGGGTGACCGCGTCGGACTGCATGAGCGGGATGATGACGAAGCCGCCGCCGTAGGACAGGGCTCCGACCTTGAAGGCGACCCAGCTCACGGCCGCCAGACCGCCGAGGGTGGGCAGGGTGAACGCCAAGGGCAGCGGTGCCGCCGACGAGGTCGATCGGCCCGGAATGCCGGTACGCACAACAACTTCCAGGAGGCCCGCGGCGACGAGGACGAGCACCAGCCACGGACCGATCAAGGCCGCGGCGAGCGCCCCCACCACCAGGTAAGCGATCCAGCGCAGGCGGGACGCCCGCTCCGTTCCGGCGCGCTGCCAGCTGGCGGGCACCAATCCGACGCCGGCGTGGACGGCCACCGCCGCCACGGCCGCACCCGCACCGGCCGCCGCGCCGAGCGCCCAGCGCGGCACGCCCCCGGCGAGGAAGAACGCCGCCAACGCCAGAATGACCACGAGACCGGGTGCGATGAAGCACACCCCGCCCACCAGCGCCCCGGCCGTTCCCCGCAGTCGCCAGGCCGAGAAGATGGCCAGCTGCGTGGACGCCGGGCCCGGCAGCAGATTCGTCGCCGCGATCGCGTCCTCGAATTCATTGGGCGCGATCCACTTCCGCTCCTCGACGCACAGCCGCCGCAGCAGCGCTATGTGCGTGGGCGGCCCGCCGAATCCGATGCACCCGATCCGCCCCCACTCGCGGGCGATCGTGCTGAGGCGAACCTCGACCGCGTCATCGCCCCGCCCGGCCCCGCCATCCACGCCCGCAGCCCTCGCTCCATCGTCCTGACCAGCACTGAACCCGCAGTACAGGCAGACGATAACAGCGTTCGGTTACGGGCACAGGACGTGGTCGATCAGGGCGGCGGCCGCGGATTCCTGTGCCAGGACGTGCTCCGGGGTGTCGCCGAGGGCCTCCGACATGGAGACCACGGCGCTGCGGGCGCCGTCGCCGGTGACGCCATTGAGGGTGATGTAGCCGCCGTCGCCGCCCTCGTGGGACCAGTAGGCGCCGCCGCAGCTCAACGGGCGTTCGGCGAGACCGAGGCCGTATCGGCCACCCGGCCACATGGTTTCGAGGTCCCCGCTCACCGGCACGGTCCGCTTCATCTCCGCCAGCCGGTCGGCCGGGAGCAGACGCCCGCCGAGCAGGGCTCGGAAGAAGGTGTTCTCGTCCTCGGTGGTGGTCACCCAGGAGAGGTTCTCCGGTTCCAGCGCGATCTGGTCGGTGACGTCGACTTCGGAACCGGGGCCGAAGAACTGGTAGGCGCGGGCGTGCGGCTCCGGGAGCGTGGGCGAGTCGCCGAGCCACCGGGTTCCGTGCAGGCCGAGCGGTGTGACGATGCGGTTCTCGATCTCGGTATGAGCGGGTCGGCCGGTGGCGCGCTGGATGATCTCGGCGAGCAGGATGTAGCCGGTATTGGAGTACTGCCAGCTCGAGCCGGGCGCGAAGTCGGGCGCGTGGGCCATGGCCCGGGCGATCAGCTGTGCGGGGGTGTAGGTGTCGTGGCGCTGCTGGTAGTACTCGGCGGGTGTGGTGTACCCCGGCAGATCGTCGTGAATGCCGCTGGTGTGCTGCAACAGCTGGCGGAGGGTGATCCGGGCGCCGTCGTTCCCGTTGCCCCGCACCACATCCGGCAGCCACCGTTCGAGGGTGTCGTCGAGGGTGAGCGAGCCCTTGCTCGTCAGCTGCAGGACCACGGTGGCGACGAGTGTCTTGGCGGTGCTGGCCATCCGGAAGTACCCGTCGGACGGGACCGGGTCGCTTGTCGCCAGGTCCGCCGTCCCGCTGGTGGCGACCGATCGCGTGCCGTCGGGCTCGATGACGCTGGCCTGCACGCCGCTGATGCCGAGGGCGTGGATCGTCTCGGCGTCCTGGCGCAACCGCTGAGCGATGGAGGACTCCGCGGGCTGGGCGCAGCCGACGGCCGCCCCGGCGATCAGTAGAGCGCCGAGGACGGCGGCACAGCGTTTGACCATGGTTGAACGCTATGTCCGCGTGCGGCCCCGGGTAATCCGGCGGATCCCTGGAATCCGGGTGGGGGAGATCCCCCAGGTCTCACAGGGTGATGCGGAAAGCCTTGTCACCGAGGACGCTCTCGGGCGTGCGATGGTCCGCGAAGGCCGAATACACGATGGTGTCGGGCTGCAGCGGAGCGTCGGCCTTGGACTTGCTGCTCTTGACGATCACCGCGATCACGATGATGACGATGACCAGCACCGCGACGATAGCGGCGATCAACCAGGCCGTGCTGTTCGAATTGCGTTGCTGAGGAGCGTAATTCGGCTGCGGGGCATGGTGTGCGTAGGTCTGCGGCGGCGGGTACGACGGACCCTGCTGACTCGTGAAATGGTGCGGCGCGGGCTGGTTCGGGTAGGCGGGCGTCGAGGTCTGCTGGTTGTGGATCGGGTGGTGCGGGTACGACGGGGCCTGCTGATTCGGGTACGACGGGCCCGACGTCGGCGGCGACGGGTACGCGGGGCCCTGGTTGGTGTAGGCGGGGCCGGGGCCGACCAGCGGGCGCGGGGTCGACGGGGTGGGCGTCGGTGGGCGCTGGATCACCGGCTGAGGGTGGGCCGGGGTCGGCGGGCGCGGGGCCACGATCGGCTGGGGGTGCGCGGGCGTCGGGGGACGCGGCGGGGCGGCCGGAGCCGAGAGGGCTCGTTCGGCGGCCGTGGCGAATTCGACGCACGAGCGGTAGCGGTCGGCGGGGCGCTTGGCCAGGGCCTTGGCCAGGACGGCGTCGATGGCGCGGGGCAGGGCCTGGCGCAGCGGGCTGGCCGAAGGCGGCGGTTGCTGCAGGTGGCCGCGGATGACGGCGGCCGGGCTGGTGCCCTCGAACGGAACCGCGCCGGTGAGCAGCTGGAACAGGGTGCAGGCCAGCGAGTACTGGTCGGAGCGGCCGTCGAGGGACGCGCCGGTCAGCTGCTCGGGGGAGGCGTAGGCGAGCGTGGCGGTGACGGTGCCGGTCTGGGTCAGATGCCCGGTGTCGTCACGCAGGCGGGCGATACCGAAGTCGGTCAGGTAGACCCGCTCGCTGGAGCCGGTCTTGGAGGACGAGCGGGCCAGCAGGATATTGGCCGGCTTCACGTCCCGGTGCAGGACATTGAGGCCGTGCGCGTAGTCGAGGGCCTTGGCGGTCTCGGTGATGACCTGGACCGCCCGCAGCGGCGGCAGCGTGCCGGGGCTGATGGAGGAGGCGTTCACGCCGTCGATGAACTGCATCGAGATCCACAGCTGCTCGCCCTCGTCGCCGCGGTCGTAAACGGTGACGATATTCGGGTGGTCCAGCCGGGCGACGAGATCCGCCTCGCGGATGAATCGGGCGCGAATCTCGTCGTCGGAGAACATCTCCTGATTGAGCAGCTTGAGGGCGGTCATCCGGGGCAGCCGCGGATGCTTGGCCAGATACACCGAGCCCATCCCGCCACGACCGAGCTCGCGTTCGATGACGTAACCGGCGAACACATCACCTGAACGCAAAACCGAGCACCCGCTTTCGTAATCTTTGCCCTCCGCTTCGCTACGGGCGGGTTCGCGGCCCCGGAGGTCTCGTTCTTCCCTCCCTCCGCTCCTCCGCTTCGCTCCCCCGCTCCGCTCAGTCCAGAACGAGACGGGCCGCGAACATCAGGCGCTTCCAATCTCAAGCGCACCTATTATGGCTGCCCACGGAACGTATTGTGTGCCCACGTCCCAACATCGCCGCGGTCCAGCGCCACCGCGAGCAGGTCCGGGAACTTGTCCGGCGTGCACGCGAAAGCGGGCACACCCAGGGCGGTCAGCGCCGCCGCGTTGTCGCGGTCGTAGGCCGGGGCGCCCTCGTCCGACAGCGCCAGCAGCACCACCACCTGCACCCCCGACTCCTTCATGGCGCGAATGCGCCGCAGCATCTCCGCCCGGACTCCGCCCTCGTAGAGATCGGAGATCAGCACGAACAGCGAATCGGCCGGGCGGGTGATGAGCGACTGCGAGTACGCGATGGCCCGATTGATATCGGTGCCGCCGCCCAGCTGGGTGCCGAACAGCACCTCCACCGGATCCGACAGCTTCTCGGTGAGATCCACGACGGCGGTGTCGAACACCACCAGCGAGGTGCGCAGCGACCGCATGGACGCCAGCACCGCGCCGAACACCGACGCGTACACCACACTCGACGCCATCGACCCGGACTGGTCGATGGCCAGCACCACGTCCCGCTTCACCGCCTGCGCCTTGCGGCCGTACCCGACCAGTCGCTCGGGTACCACGGTTCGGTGATCGGGCAGATAGTTCGCCAGGTTCTTGCGAATCGTGCGGTCCCAGTCGATGTCCCGCAGTTTGGGGCGCGACACCCGGGCCGCCCGGTTCAGCGCGCCGCCCACGGCGGCCACGGTCTGCGCCGCGATCCGCCGCTCGATCTCCTTGACCACTTTCTCCACCACCATGCGCGCGGTGGCCTTGGTGGTCTCCGGCATCACCCGGTTCAGGCTCAGCAGCGTTCCGACCAGGTGCACATCCGGTTCGACCGCTTCCAGAAGCTCGGGCTCCAGCAGCAATTCGGTGAGGTTGAGCCGATCCACGGCGTCCCGTTGCATCACCTCCACCACGGTCGAGGGGAAATAGCGGCGAATATCGCCCAGCCACCGCGACACCTGCGGCGCGGACCCGCCGAGCCCGCCCGAGCGCCGTCCGCTTCCGCCCTGCCCGGAGTCGTAGAGCGACCCCAGCGCGCGGTCCATCGCCTGATCGTCGGTGCTGCGCAGGCCGCCGCACCCGAGCCCGGCCTCCCCGGCGCTGCCGAGTACCAGGCGCCACCGCCGCAGCTGCGCTTCGTCGATCTCGTTCATGCCATTCCCCACGATGAGTAAGACTGGTAACTGCTTGTGCCCCAGACGGAGTCGTGCTCCGTGTGGGGTCGGCTCAGGCGCCCGGACCGCGGCTGCGGCCGAAGGCTCCACAGCCTGCTCCGGCCACCGCCGCGCGGGCTCATCAGGCCACTCCGAGGATCTCGGCCGCCGCCCGCATGGCCAGCGTTCCGCGGGACGCGTCGTACTCGGTGCCGCCGGTGGCCGCAGTCGTCGGCGCGCCGTGGCGGACGGCCTGGCCGATCGCCTGCCGCTCCCCGGCCTCGAACGCGCCGAAGGTCCGGCGCAGCAGGGGCAGGGTGGCCACGAACTGGTCCTCGTCGAGTCCACCCAGCCAGCCGTCGATGAGCGACAACAGGTTTCGGTCGTGCACCAGCAGCAGGCCGCGGCCGCCGAGGAAACCGTCGATCCAGGCCGCCTTGTCCGGCGCGGTGCGGCCGACCGACAGCGCCGCGGATAGTCGGCGGCCGGACTCCTCGCCGCCGATGCGCTCGGCGTCGCAGAGCAGCCGCACGGCGCGGCCGACGATGCCGCCGTTGACGTCGTCGCGATCGGCCAGCGTCTCGAGGGTGGACAGCCAAGTCCCCGAAGCCCATTCGTCGTCGCGGTTCGACAGCGCCAGGTGCACCGCGTCGATCCGGCTGCGCAGCGCGGCGGCCGCGTCGGCGTCGAGTCCGGTCACCGCGCCCGGCAGGCCGGCGCAACTGCGGACCAGCAGGCTGTCCGCCACCCGGGTCAACGCCGCGCCGTCGGTGCCGCGCACGTCGCCGTAGCGGGCGATGCGCAGCAGGCCGGGCAGCGCCGACATCAGGTGGGTGACATCGTGATCCAGGGCCGCAACGGTTTCCAGCCGGGCGATCAGTCCGTCGGTGGCCCCGCCGAGATCGGCCAGCAAGGCCTCCTCCAGCGCGGACGCCACCTTCCCGACCGTGGCGTCCGGATCCCGGGCGGCGTCGAGGATCTTCGCCTCCGCGGCCGACCGCAGGGTGGTGCCCCAGCGTGACGCCTCCACGATCGCGATCGCCAGTTCCGGCAGCCAGCGCAGGGTCCAGGTCTCGCGGAAGGTGCCCGCGTTGCGGACCTGGCCGTCGGTCAGCCGGCCCCACCCGATGCCCAGCAGCCGGAGCCGGTGCAGCAGAAGCGATCTCGCGAGCCCGCCGTCGGTGCGCAGATCCAGGTCGACGGTGCGCTCCAGGGCCTGCTGCTTGAGCCGCAGCGTCTTGATCTGGGCCCGCAGGTCCGCCTCCAGGGGCACCGTCGGCGTGCCCTCGGGCACCGTCCCCAGCGCCTCGCCCACCACCAGGTCGGTGCTGACCAGCCGCAACAGGGTCTCGTCGCCGTCGCACAGCACCGACCGGGTGGCCTCGGTGACCTCCGACAGTCCGGCCAGCGGCCGCTCCCGCAGGGTCGCGAGAGTCTCGGCCAGCCGGATGGATTCGATGATGTGCGCGCTCGACACCGGTAGATCGTGGGCGCGCAGGGTGCCCGCCACCTTGGTGAGCCAGCGGGCGATCGGCTGGTCGGTCTCGGTGAACAGGTGGTGGTACCACCCCGGGGAGGTGATGCCCGCGCCGTAGCCGGACGAGCTCGCCAGCCGCGAATGCGTCCACGGCACCCAGGTCAGCATGGCCTTGCTCTTGGGCATGCCCTTGAGCAGCCGGGCATCGGCCGCGGCCGGGCCCAGCTTGCCCTCCAGCGCGGGCGCGTGCCACGCGCCGCACACCACGGCCAGCCGTTTCGCCCCGTCCTTCAAGGCTTTTCGCATGATCTGCCGCATGTGCGCCTCACGCCGCAGCGTATGCGCGTCCACCGTGATCCGCGCCGTGGCGGCCGAGAACGGCTCCTCCTCCGTTGTCCCGGACCCCTCGGCCGGGACGACGGAATCGGATTCCTCCGAGATCTCCGCACGATCCTCCGCGTGCTCGCGCAGGGCGCCCATGGCCTCGTTGACCGCCGGGAAGATATCGGCGTCCGAGGCGGATTCGACGATGGCGTCCCACCAGCGTTCGGCGTCGTCGTATCCGGCGGCCGAGGCCAGGATGCCGAGCGGGTCGGTCCGATCGCCCGGCTCGTCCTCCACGGCCAGGCAGATCGAGGCCGGAAGATCGCAGAAGCCCGCGGACACACCGTGTTCCGCCGCGTACCGCAGCGCCACCCACTCCGGGGAGAAGGTCGCGAAGGGCCAGAACGCGGCCTTGGCGGGACTGTCGGGCTGATAGGCGAGCAGGGCCACCGGCGGTGACATGCCCTCGGCCGCAACGTAGCCGACCAGCGGATCGGCGTCCGATGGGCCCTCGATGAGGATGGCGTCGGGACGGAACCGCGCCAGCGCCAGCGCCAGCGAGCGCGCCGACCCGGGGCCGTGATGGCGGATGCCGAACACCCGCGTCTCCGCCGGGCCCGTGGCCTCGGTGGAGGCCGCGGTCTCGCTCGGCAGGGCGGTGTCGGCCGGGATCGTGGCGGCCGTCATACGTGCACCTCGCGGCAGGCGCGGTAGAAGTCCGCCCAGTCCGGGCGCTGCCGCACAACGGCTTCCAGGTACTCGGTCCACACCACCTGGTCGGCCACCGGATCCTTGATGACCGCGCCCAGCACCGCGCCCGCGATATCGGCGGGCCGCAGCACACCGTCGCCGAAGTGCGCCGCCAGCGCGATGCCATTGGTGATCACCGAGATCGCCTCGGCCGTGGACAGCGTGCCGGTCGGCGACTTGAGCTTGGTGCGGCCGTCCTCGGTCATGCCCGAGCGCAGTTCGCGGAACACCCGCACCACGCGGCGGATCTCCTCGGCGGCCGCGGGCACGGCGGGCAGTTCCAGTGCGACACCGAGCTGTTCGACGCGGCGGGTGACGATGGAGACCTCCTCGTCCTCCCCGGCCGGCAGCGGCAGCACCACGGTGTTGAACCGGCGGCGCAGCGCGGAGGACAGCTCGTTGACGCCGCGGTCGCGGTCGTTGGCGGTGGCGATCACATTGAAGCCCTTGGCCGCCTGTACCTCCGTGCCCAGCTCCGGCACCGGCAGCGTCTTCTCCGACAGCACCGTGATCAGCGCGTCCTGCACATCCGACGGGATGCGGGTGAGCTCCTCGAGCCGGGCGATGGAGCCCGCGCGCATGGCGGTCATGATCGGCGAGGGCACCAGCGCCGCCTCGCTCGGACCTTCGGCCAGCAGCCGGGCGTAGTTCCAGCCGTAGCGGATGGCCTCCTCCGCGGTACCGGAGGTGCCCTGCACCAGCAGCGTCGAATGTCCGGCGATGGCGGCCGAGAGATGTTCCGACACCCAGGTTTTCGCGGTGCCGGGGACGCCGATCAGCAGCAGCGCGCGGTCGGTGGCCAGGGTGGCGACCGCGACCTCCATGATCCGGCGCGGGCCCACGTACTTGGGCGTGATCACGGTGCCGTCGGACAGCGTGCCACCCAGCAGATAGGTGACCACCGCCCACGGCGACAGGTTCCAGGAGGGCGGACGCGGGCGGTCGTCGGCCGCGGCCAGGGCCTTCAGCTCGTCGGCGAAGGCCTGTTCGGCGTGCGGGCGCAGCAGGGCGTCCGGTTCCTGAGCGATGGTGACTTCCTGAGCAATGGTCACTGCAACTCCTCGAGCATCGTCTTGCGTTCAATGAGGTCATGGGCGAGCTGGTCGAAAGCCTGCTCCCAGTACGGATCCGCGCAACGGCGGGCCAGGCCGGACACCATCCCGGCCAGCTCCACCGGGAAGCGGGCGGACGCCGCGCGGAACAGCGTCCGATACGAGCCGGGCACCAGGCTGGGCGCACCCGGCCGGTCGGCGCACAGCTGAGCGCGCTCGGTGAGCAGCCGCAGCACGTGCTCGGCCATCGGGCCGGGCCACTGCCGGGGCATGGCGCGCACCAGGGATTCGATCTCGGCGAGCCAGCTGGAATCCAGGCCGCGCAGGTATCGCACCTGATCGGCCTCGGGCTGGAGCGCGAACAGAGCGCGCAGCTTGTCGGAATCGGCGTCGCGGGCGGCCGGGCCGGAGATCGCCCCGAACAGGGCCCGCGCCCACGCCGGATCGCCCTGTGCCAGTGCGGCATCGGTCCAGCCCGCGAACATGGGTCCGCGCACGCCGGCGGCCATGGACACCCGCACCGCCTCCTCGGGCGACCCGAGCAGCCGTTCCCAGTGCCGCAGCGGCGTGGCCGCCACCACCCGGTGCAGCCATTCGGTGGCCAGATCGGGTGCGCTGTCGGCGCGATAGGCGGTGTAGCCGAAGGAATCCCCGACCCCGTCGCGGCGGGCCGCGTCGTCGAGCACGCCGGGGCCGGTGGTGACCAATCGCGGCGTGACCGGGCGCGCGCCGAAACTCAGCCAGGCCGATGCCCGCTGCGACATCCGTCGCGCGAACGCCGAATCCGGCAGTCGTCCCAGCAGGTCCGCGGCCAGCCGCCGCACCTCCGCGCGCCGATCGTCGAGCGCGGTCTCGAGCAGCGGCTCGTCGGCCGGCGAGAGCCCGTCGGCGAGCACCGCCAGCAGATCGGCCTTTCCGGGCCCGGACTCGGTGCCCCACGATCCGGCCAGCGCAGCGCTCGCGGCCGCCGGATCGCGCTGCCGCAACTGGGCCAGCCAGCTGCGCCGCTCCGTCGCCCGGCCGTGCGACCACACGCTGTCGTCCTCGGCGGCCGCCCGCACCAGGGACTTCCAGCCCGGATGCTGTCCGGCCAGCCACCGTCCGCGCGCCCCGGCCAGCCGCAACAGCGGCTCCCGATGCGGCGCCAGCGCTTTGGCGCGATCGAGCAGGACGCTCACCAGGCCGTCCGGCGCGCGGAAGTCCCGTGGCCCGGCCAGTGCGAACCACTCCTCGAGGAACGACGAATTGTCCGACAGCATGTCGATCAAGCGCGCTCCCGCGGCGGCGGGCAGCAATGGCCGCTCGTCATCGGACGCCCCGGTGCCGCGCTCACCGGAACCGGCGGTGACGCCACCGCGAGCGAAACAGTCCTGCAGCGCGATGGATTCCAGCAGTACAACAGCCGGATCCCCGCTCAACGCGGTCGCCGCCGAGGTGACGGGCGCGGCCAGGCCCGACAGGTCGGCCTGCCGTCGTGCCGTGCCGACCAGCGCCGCCGACACCAGCTCGGTACTACCGGCGTCGTCGGTCCCGCCGCGGACCGGGTTCGGAGTCCCCGATGCCACACCGACATCCACCATCACACCGTCGGCGAGCGCCGCGACGGGAACCAGCCCGTCGGCGGTCCACTCGGCCAGCAGGGTGACCGCGTGCCCGCCCGACAGTCCGAGCAGCCGCCACGGCTCACCCTCGGTCGTCGACACCGGCAGCGTGTCGCCCCCGGATTCCACTATTTCCCAACCCTTTTCGCCGCGAACCGGGACGACATCGGCGAGCAGCACCGGCCACGAACGCAGGAACGGATCGGCCCCCAGCGCCCGCGCCTGTTCGTCCAGGGCCGCCGCGATGCTGCCCGCCTCGGCGTTCACCGGATCGAACCCGGCGCGGGAATCCGGTGCCGCCGACTCGGATTCGAGCGGATCGGCGATGGATCCCGCCGCCGCCCCGACCCGATCGCCGCGGTCCTGCTCGCCGGGCGCTACCGGCAGCGGGATCGTGGTGAAGGGTTCGGGAATGTCCTCGTGGCGGTCGCCCCAGATGGCGCGCAGGGGCGCGGCGGCGGGGTAGAAGTGCAGGTTCGCGTCCACCTGGAAGCCCGGGGCCGGGGTGTCGTTGGGGAAGGCGGGGCTGCCGTAGTGGTGGTCCAGGATCAGGGCCCAGCGGCCCGAGGCCCGCCCGCGCAGCCAGACCCGGCGGGTGAAGAGGCCGTCCTCGGTGGTGGTGCGGACGCCCAGGACCTGCCAGCGGTCGCGGACCGCGGGTTCGACGCGGACCGAGTCGGCCGGGGTCTGGTAGCCGATGTGGGTGCGCACGCTGGCGCGCAGGCCGGGGGAGAGCTCGTCGAGGCGGGTGTGCGCGACCGCCAGCAGGTGCAGCCGGGCGTATTCGCGCAACAGTAGCCGGGGCCAGTCGGAATGGCTTGTGGCGAGCGGCAATTGGCGCAGCGTGGCGGCCACGCCGGGGGCCTGCGCGTCGACCATGCGCGCCGCCACGGTCTCGAAGGCGCGCATCGAACGGTCGGACTGGGCCAGGCCGGTGCGGACCTGGTCGGTGAGCCAGGTGTCCAGGTCGGCCAGGCCCGCGGTGACCCGGGCGCGGCGCTGATCGGCGGTGGCCCCGGAGGCCGCCGCGGGCTTGGCCTCGGGCACGGCCTTCTTGGCGGCGCGGGCGGCCCGGCCGCCCAGCCAGTCGGCCGCGAAGTCGCCCACGGCGTCCGCGGCGGGAACCTCGCCGGCGCTCCACGACAGCAGCAGCGACAGCGCGTGCTTGCACGGGAACTTGCGGCTCGGGCACGTGCACTTGTAGGCGGGTCCGGCCAGGTCGACGATGGTTTGGTACGGGCGGCTGCCGCTGCCCTTGCACAGCCCCCACAGCGCCGTGTCGTGAATCCCGGTGCCGCTCCACTTGCCACGCAATTTGCGGGCGGCGGTCAGCGACGCGGCGTCCGGTGCGAGCGAGCCGATGTGATCGGCGGTCCAAGCGGTGGTCATCCATCCCCCTTCCTCGGTTGACATATTTCTATCCGAGGGCACCGACAGATCCGGGCGTCACGCCGTGGCCGGGCCGGCTGCGGAAGTCGTTCCGCCGCCACCGATTCGGACGATGCGGGCGGTGCGTACCGCGGGCCGCGGACGGGTGCGGGCGGCGCTGTCGGTGGAGCGGGATAGGGTCGCGGACATGCCTCGCGTAGCGATCGAATACTGCACACAGTGCCGCTGGCTGCTCCGCGCGAGCTGGATGGCCCAGGAGTTGCTGACCACTTTCGCCACCGACCTGTCGGAGGTCGCCCTGGTCCCGGGCGAGGGCGGCGTCTTTCGCATCACCGTCGACGGCGAGCAGATCTGGGAACGCAAGGCCGACGGCGGTTTTCCCGATATCGCCCTGCTGAAACAACGCGTCCGCGACCGTGTGGCCCCGGATCGCGCACTGGGCCACACGGACAAGAAGACGGACGAGAACGCCGGACCGGCGAGCTAGCAGCAGCCTCCGCCACCGCAGCAGCCGCCGCCCGCCGGCGGGGCGGGCATGGACACCGGGGCGGCGCCGCCCCGGCTCACGGTTCCGAAGGTGGTCAGCAGCTTGACGGTGTCGTCGTGGCCGCCGGGGCAGGTCGCGGGGGCGGACGCCTCGGCCATCGGACGGGTCAGCTCGAAGGTGTCGCCGCAGCTGCGGCATCGATACGCATAGCTCGGCACCCGGCCAGCGTAGACCACGCCGCCGAGCTCGTGCGGCGCGCTGACGATGATCGCCCGGCGACCCGCGAACCACCAGTACCCTCGATTTACGGAGTACGAGGAGGTGTCGTATGAACACTCGGATCTTCGACGAGCGGACCGAACGCGATGACGTGCCGGTGGCACGGACGGTGTACGGCGACGTGTCGGGCGCCGTGATCGGGTCGGCCGCGGTCTGGCGGGGCATCCCCTATGCCGACAGCACGGCCGGTCCCCACCGCTTCCGCCTGCCGCAACCCCCGCGACCCTGGACCGGCGTCCGCGAATGCGTGCGCTACGGCGACGTCGCCCCGCAGACCCCCGGCTTCGTGCCCGTCGACGCCAACCTGCGCATGGGCGAGAACTGCCTCTGGCTCAATGTCTGGGCCCCGGCCGCCGCCGTCGACGAACCCCGCCCGGTCATGGTGTGGCTGCACGGCGGCGCGTACTGCCTGGGAACCGCCGCCCAGGCCATCTACGACGGCCGCCGCCTCGCCGAGGCCGGTCAGGTGATCGTGGTCGGCGTCAACTATCGGGTCGGCGCCCTGGGCTTCCTGGACCTGTCCTCGCTGGGGAAGGAGTTCGTCCCGAATCTGGGCCTGCACGACCAGGTCGCGGCCCTGGCCTGGGTGCGCGACAATATCGCGGCCTTCGGCGGGGACCCGGGCAATGTCACCATCTTCGGCGAATCCTCCGGCGCGGGCTGCGTCACCGCGCTGCTCACCTCGCCGCTGTCGGCGGGCCTGTTCCATCGGGCCATCGCCCAATCACCGCCCGCCACAGCGGTTTTCGGTCCGGAGCGGGCCGCCGTGGTGGCCAAGCGCTATCTGGAGCTGCTGGAGCTGCCGCCCGATCGCGCGACCGAACTGCTCACCATGCCGCTCGAACGCATGGTGACCGCGGCGGGAACCCTCTTCGACGAGGTGCCCGCGCGGGAACCGGGCCGCCTGGCCGCCGCGCCCGTGGTGGACGGCGATGTGCTGCCCGGCTACCCGAGCGAGCGCTTCCAGCAGGGGCGGTCGCATCGGGTGCCGCTGCTCATCGGCACCAACAAGGACGAATCCTCGCTGTTCCGGCTGCTGCGCTCGCCGATCATGCCGGTCACCCCGGACGCGGTGAACTCCATGCTGCGTTCGGTCGCCGCCGAGCATCCGGGCCTGTCACCCGAACGCGTCGCCGAGTTCGCGGCCGCCTACGCCGCGGGCACGTCGCGCGGCGCGATGATCATGTCGACCGACGCCGCGTTCCGGATGCCCGCGCAGTGGGTGGCCGACGCGCACTCCACGCACTCGCCGACCTGGATGTACCGGTTCGACCACGCCACGCCGATGCTCAAGGCGGCCCGGGTCGGCGCGGGCCACGCCACCGAATTGCCGTATGTGTTCGGCAATTTCGGCTCCTTCGACTACGACCCGACCTTCTGGCTCGGCGGACGCAAAGCGGCGCAGGAGGTTTCGGGCCGGGTGATGCGCCGCTGGCTGGCCTTCGCCGGATACGGCGTGCCCGCCGCCATCGACGGATCCAAGCACTGGCCGCCCTACCACGCCGCCACCCGGACCACGCTCGTCATCGACGGCGTGGACCGGGTCATCGACGATCCCGACCGCGACCGCAACTACGTGTGGGGCGACGACGTCGTCGGCTTCTATTGAGCCGCAACCGATCCCGACTCGCGGTGGGCTACACGGTGGCGGTGGCCCGGCGGCCCAGGTGCGCCGGCATGTGCGCGTACCCGTGCAGCGTGTAGAGCGGGCGGCGTTCGGGCGCACCCGCCAGCGCCAGATCCGGGAACGCGTCGAACAGGGCCCGCAGCGCGTGCACGCCCTCCATCCGGGCCAGGCTCGCGCCCAGACAGGTGTGGATGCCGCTGGAGAAGGTCAGGTGCTCGCGGGCGTTCGCGCGGGTGATGTCGAACCGATTGGGGTCGGTGAACTTCTGGGGATCGCGGTTCGCGCCCGCCAGCGACATCACCAGGACGCTGCCCGCCGCCAGCCGCTGATCGCCGACCTCGGCGTCGGCCAGGGCGATGCGCGCGGTCATGGTGACCGGCGGGTCGAAGCGCAGGATCTCGTCGATAGCCTGCGGCCACAGATCCGGATCCGCGCGCAGCATGGCCAGCTGCTCCGGGTGCGACAGCAGCTGGACCACGCCGTTGCCGATCAGGTTCACGGTGGTCTCGAACCCCGCACCCATGAGCAGGCTCGCGGTCGCCTTCAGCTCGCGCTCGTTCAGTTCCCCGGCCGTCACCAGACTGGACAGGATGTCCTCGCCCGGGGTGGCCCGCAGCTTCGCCAGATGCCCGTTCAGGTACTCGTCCATCACGCCCATCGCCGCGTACGCGTCGCGCCAGGCCCGCCACGAGACGCCGATGTCCAGCAGCGGGCTGGCGGCGTCACCCCAGCTCAGGAACTCGTTGCGGGACGCCTGCGGGAAACCCAGCATCTCGGTGATGATGGCGATCGGCACCTGCTGGGCGAAGGCCGAGATCAGGTCGGCCGAGCCCTGCGGCGGCAGCTCGTCGAGCAGTTCGGCGGTCACCGACTCCACCCGATCACGCAGTCGGCCGATGGCGCGCGGGGTGAACGCCGCCGACACCGACTTGCGGATGCGGGTGTGATCGGGCGGATCGATCATCAGCATGGACGGCGGCTCCACCGGATTCGGCGGCGTCTGCGCCCGCTTCAGGCGATCGCGCAGCCAGGCGGGCATGTCCACGCCGTCCGGGCCGAACGCGCCGAAGCGATTGTCGCGCAGGATGGCGCGGATCAGCTCGTAGTCGGCCGTCGCCCAGGTGTACGGGTTGTGTACCAGACGGCCGCGGGCACGGATGTCCTCGATCAGGGGGTACGGATCGTGGAGCGCGTCCGACGTGGTGATCAGTTTCGCGAACGGAACATCGTGGCGGGCCTGCCAACGCAGACCCCAGCGCGGGGCACCGTGCTCGACCATCCATCGGGCCCAGTATCGGGGACTCATCATCGCGGGACTCCCTCGTCATCGGATGACTCCACGGTACGTAAACGCTTGCCGTGGATAAACATCCCGAGGAGGGAAAGTGTGCTCCTACCGGGGTAGGAGCAACTCTCAGGGGCAAGCCCCTGAAACCCCATGTCGCCCGACGGCAGCAGCCTCTGAAACCCCATACCGCCCGACGACGGCGGGCTCTGGAACCCCATGTCACCCGACGACGGCGGGCTCTGGAACCCCATGTCACCCGACGACGGCGGGCTCTGGAATCCCAAGTCGCCCGACGACGGCGGGCTCTGGAATCCCAAGTCGCCCGACGACGGCAGGCTCTGGAGCCCCAAATCGCCCGACGGCATGCAGCCCCTGGAACCCCATCGCCCGGCGGCAGATCGTCAGCGGCGCTGGGCGGTGACGCGCTCGGAGGCGACGCGGCGCTCGTGGGCGGTGGGGTCGGGGTTGGTGACCTGGACCAGTGAGGCGCCGGCGGCCAGTACCGCGACGAAGCCGTCGATCAGTTCGGCGGGGGTGTCCCAGGACGTGGTGGACAGGACCCGGTCCTCGGCGGTGAAGCCCTGGCGGGCAGCCGATTTGCGGGCCTCGTCGAGGACGGCGGAGACCGAGGTGCCGTCCAGGGCACAGCCGATGCCGTGCGCGCGGAACTGGTCGCCGTGGACGCGGACCGAGGTGGCGTAGTCGGTGACGCCGATCGGCAGGTCGCGCACCGGCATGCCCATCGGGTCCAGCGAGAGCGCGGCCACCTCGGCGATACCCTCGGCCTCGTCGATGCGGTCGGCGGTCACCAGCGCCAATTCGGCGTCCGGATCGGCGTGCAGCACCACCTCGACGCCGGCCCACCAGCAGCCCAGCAGCACCGCGGCGGTCTGCCAGTGCGCCGGCAGCAGGACCGCCACGCGGGCGCCTGAGGTGAGCCCGAATTCGTCGCGAATCATATTGGCGGTCTTGGCCGCCCAGTTGGCCAGCGTGAGCGCGGACAGTTCGATGCGCGCGCCGGTGGCGTCGTCGTAATAGGTGATGCGCGGCCCGGCGGGGTCGCGGGCGAGGATGGGGTCGAGTACCGCTTCGGTGAGGGTCTCGTTCAGTTCACGCATTTCGGTCCGTTCGTGCCGGCGTCGATAGGTGGGGCTGGGGGCACGGGCGTCGCGGTCGCGGTTCCGGAGAAATCGAACGTGACGCTGCCCTTCGCCGAACCCGGACCAGAGTAGTCACCCGCCAGCACCACGCGGACCGAGCCCTCGGGCAGTCCCGGCTCCGCCATCACCGGCAGCCCGCCCAGCGCCTGCGCCACCGCGCGCGCCTTGGGGTCGCCGCCCGAGGCGGCCAGCACCCGGCTGCTCTGCACCGGCCCGCCGATCCAGTTGTCCACCGTGCCGGTGCGGAAACCCTTGGCCGCCAGCGCCTGTGCGGCCTGCCCGGCCAGGCCGCCGGCGCCGGAGGCGTTGTAGACGTCGGCGACGACAGTGGACGGCTCGATGCCGCCGTCGCCCTTGGTGTCCTCGTCGTCGTCGCCGACCGCGGCGGTCACGTACTTGTGCACGGCTGTCGGATCCACCCGCACCACGGATTCGCCGTTGTCGGTCCAGCCATTGAGGTCCTTGACCGGAATGGTCTCGAACTTCACCTCGCCGCCCGCCAGGTCCTGCAGCTGGTGCAGGAAGCTGAGCACGTCCCAGTCGTCGTCGAGCACCACGGTGCGGCCGACCGCGTCGCTGAGCTCCTTCAACCGGCCGGGGCTGGCGAGCACCTTGGCGCTGAGCACCTGGTGCACCAGTTGCGCCATGTACACCTGCTGGCGCACGATCCGATCGATATCGCCGCGCGGCAGGTCGTGGCGCTGGCGCACGAAACTCAAAGCCTCTGCGCCGTCGAGCTTCTGCTTGCCGGCCGGGAAGTCCGCGCCCGAGAGCGGTTCGTCCACCGCGTTGTTCAGGCACACGTCGACCCCGCCGACCGCGTCGGTGAGCAGCACGAAGCCCAGCAGCCCGACCTCGGCGTAGTGGTCGACGGTGATGCCGGTGAGCCCGGCCACCGACTTGACCAGCGCCTGCCGCCCGGCCTCGGTGGAGCGCTTCTCCGCCTCGGCGGGGGAGACGCCCTGATCGATCAGCTTCTGCTGCAGGGTCGACTTGGTGATGCCGTACGCGGAGTTGATCTTTCCCTTGCCCTGGCCCGGGATGTCCACGTAGGAGTCGCGCGGGATGGAGACGGCCACGGCGGACCGCCCGTTGTTGGGCACCCGGATCAGGATGATGGTGTCGGTATTGAGTCCGCCCTCGCCGTCGTCGCCGGCGTGCAGCATGGCCAATTCGTGCTGGGTGAGCGGATTTCCGTGCGCGTCGGTGCGGGCGTCGATGCCGACCATCAGGATGTCGGTCGCGCCGTCGGACTTGCCGCCGCCCAGCCCCAGATTGCCGATCCGCTCGATGCCCGACACCAGCTGGTCCACGCTGTGCCAGCCGAGTCCGGTCACCGTCAGGGCCAGCACCGCCGCCAGCGCCGCCAGTGCCCGGCCCGGCCCGCCCCGCTGCCGCGGGCGCATCGCTGATGGGCGGGACCCTCGCGGCACGGATGCCCAGGCACTCTCCGGCAACCGACTGTCCTTTCCGAACTCGGCCCACTGGACCCCGGCAAGCGAGGTCGAATCGAATGGGAGACCCCCACCCTGCAGGCTAGTGGCGGTAACCGTTCAGTTGCCGTAGCCCGGACTCCGTGAGTCGCGCGATGTCGCCCGATTACCCCGGTCTGTCCGAATGAATCCACAGGTCGCGACGGGTTCGCGGGGTGGCGGACGTGGCGTGCCACACTGGCAGCCGTGATTGCCGACGACGTGAGCCCGACCATCGGGCGGCCGCGCCACGAGACCGCCCGGCTGCTGGTGACCGGAGCGCGCGGCCAGCTCGGCCGGGCCCTGACCACCCTCGCTCCCGGGGCGCGCGGCCTGGCCCACGCCGATCTCGACATCACCGCCGCCGACGCCGTGCGTGAACTGGTGAAACCCGGTGACGTACTGATCAACTGCGCGGCCTACACCGCCGTCGATCAGGCCGAGTCCGAGCCCGAGGCGGCTTTCGCGGTGAACGCCACCGGGCCGGGCGTGCTGGCCCGGGTGTGCGCCGAACGCGGCGCCCGGCTCATTCACGTCTCCACCGATTACGTGTTTCCCGGCACGGCCTCTCATCCGTACGAACCGGACGATCCGACCGGACCGGCCACGGTCTACGGGCGGACGAAACTCGCTGGCGAGCAAGCGGTTCTGGAGTATTCGCCGGACGCGCGCATCGTGCGGACCGCCTGGGTCTACACCGGCGACACCGGTGATTTCGTGGCGACCATGCGACGGTTGGAGGGCGAGCGCGACACCATCACGGTGGTGGACGACCAGATCGGCTCACCGACCTACGCCCTCGATCTCGCGGCGGGTCTGCTGGAACTGGCGGGGATGCTGGGGACCGGTGTCAATCCCGGGGTACCCCGAATCCTGCACGCCACCAATGCCGGACAAGCCAGTTGGTTCGATTTGGCGCGCGCGGTCTTCACCGGCCTCGGCGCGGACCCTGACCGCGTACGGCCCTGTGGCACCGAGGATTTCCCGAGACCCGCTCCGCGCCCGGCGTATTCGGTCCTTTCGGGCAATTCGTGGGCCGCGGGCGGCCTGTCGCCGCTGCGGGACTGGAAGTCGGCACTGAACGACGCACTGGCCGCCGTCTCCGACTATCCTGGGCCCCCGTGAGCCCCTCGGATTCTGTCGGACAGCCCCCCGCCGCGGCGAAAAAACCGCAGCTGGCAGTCGTCACGGTGACCTACTCGCCCGGCGAGCACCTGGAACACTTCATCAGCACCCTGGCCATCGCGACCGGTGAGAAGCCGCAGGTCATCCTGGCCGACAACGGCTCGGTCGACGGTTCCCCGGAACTGGCCGCCGAGGCCAACGCCCACGTGCGCCTGCTGCGCACCGGCGGCAATATAGGCTACGGCGGCGCGATCAACCGCGCGGTGGCCGAGATCGACCCGGACATCGAGTTCATCGTCATCGCCAACCCGGACGTGCGCTGGGGTACCGACGCCATCGACGAACTGCTGGCCGCCGCCCGCCGCTGGCCGCGCGCCGGTGCGCTGGGTCCGAAGGTGCTCGAGCCGGACGGCAGCACCTACCCGTCCGCGCGCTCGGTGCCGGGCATCGCCGACGGCGCCGGCCACGCCATCCTGGGCAGCGTCTGGCCCAAGAACCCGTGGACACTGCGCTACCGCCAGGACAACGAGGCCATCTCGGAGCGTTCGGTGGGCTGGCTGTCGGGTTCCTGCCTGCTGGTGCGTCGCGCGGCCTTCGATTCCATCGACGGTTTCGACTCCCGCTACTTCATGTACATGGAGGATGTCGACTTCGGCGACCGGATGGGCCGGGCGGGCTGGCACAATGTCTTCGTGCCGTCCGCCGAGGTCACGCACGCCAAGGGCCATGCCGCGGGTCGTCACCCGGAGACCATGCTCCCCGCGCATCACGCCAGCGCGTACCGTTTCCAGGCCGACCGGCATCCGCACTGGTGGCAAGCCCCACTTCGGGTGGCACTGAAAGCTGGACTTGCGGTGCGTTGCAAACTTGCGGTTCGATCCGCACTGCGCGAACGAGATCGAAACGGCTCTGTTTAACATTCGGGGCGGTTAGGATCTGCGGTCGCGTATCACTGACCACCTGACACAGGGGAGAAGATGGCGAACAGCGGTAACACCGCCGGGTCCACGGACGCGGTGATCCTGGTCGGAGGCCAGGGCACCCGCCTGCGTCCGCTGACCTTGTCCGCCCCCAAGCCGATGCTGCCCACGGCCGGACTGCCGTTCCTGCAGCACCTGCTCGCGCGCATCGCCGACGCCGGCATCACCCATGTGGTGCTCGGCACCTCCTACAAGGCGGAGGTGTTCGAAGAGCACTTCGGCGACGGCTCCGACCTCGGCCTCGAGCTCGAATACGTCACCGAGAGCGAGGCCCTGGGCACCGGCGGCGGCATCCGCAACGTGCTGCCCAAGCTGCGCGCCGACACCGTGCTGGTGTTCAACGGCGACGTGCTCGGCGGCACCGACCTGGGCGGGGTGCTCGAGACCCACCACACCTCCGGCGCGGACGTCACCCTGCACCTGGTGCGGGTCAGCGACCCCCGCGCCTTCGGCTGCGTCCCCACCGACGAGAACGGTCGCGTCACCGCGTTCCTGGAGAAGACCCAGGATCCGCCGACCGACCAGATCAACGCGGGCTGCTACGTCTTCCGCCGCGAGTACATCGAGAAGATCCCCGCGGGTCGTCCGGTCTCGGTCGAGCGCGAGACCTTCCCGTCCCTGCTCGCCGAGGGCGCGCACATCCAGGGCCACGTGGACGTCTCCTACTGGCGTGACATGGGCACCCCGGAGGACTTCGTGCGCGGCTCGGCCGACCTGGTCCGCGGCATCGCCCCGTCCCCGGCGCTGCCGGGTCAGCGCGGCGAATCCCTGGTCCACCCCGGTGCGGGCGTCGCGCCCGGCGCGCTGCTGATCGGCGGCACGGTCGTCGGCCGCGGGGCCGAGGTCGGCGCGGGCGCGCGCCTGGACGGCGCGATCCTGTTCGACGGGGCGCGGGTGGAAGCCGGTGCCACCGTGGAACGTTCGATCATCGGCTTCGGCGCCCGGATCGGTCCGCGCGCCCTGGTCCGCGACGCCGTCATCGGCGACGGCGCGAATGTCGGCGCGCGCTGTGAACTGCTGCGTGGCGCGCGCATCTGGCCGGGGGTCGACATCCCGGACGGCGGCATCCGCTTCTCCACCGACGTCTGATCCGTCACAACGACATCGGCCGCTCCCATGGATGGGGCGGCCGATGTCGGGTGTGTGGCGGAGGTTTCCGCGGGCGCGGTCAGCGCTCCCACTTGCCGGGGTTGAGGTGGAACTGCGCCAGCGCGGTGGCGTGCCCGTGACCCATCTCGTGCTCGGTCTCGAGCCAATTCACCAGGTCCTTCTGACCGGTGATGCCGGTCTCGGCGAGCAGGGTGAACCAGTCGTCCACGGAGCGGCCGTATTTGGCCTCGATGGACGGGAAGTACGAAGCCGGTCCGTGGGGCTTGGTGGTCGCCATGTCAGTCTCCTCTGCGCTGGGTGTCATGGGTGTGGACGGTGCGGCCCAGCGGAATTCATCGTGCCGTGGCGAGGGTCACAGTGGGGAGAAGGCTCGCGGGGTTGGGCCAGTGACTGACCTTTTGCGTCGGTAGATTGTCTAGCAGTGCTAGAGTTCGGCTATGAGCGCCATCCAGACCCGCAAGGAACGCGAACGCATCGAACGGCGGCAGCGCATCATCGACACCGCCCGGGAGATCGCCGAGACCGAGGGCTGGGACGCCGTCACCGTGCGCAAACTCGCGGATCGCATCGAATACAGCCAGCCCGTGCTGTACAGCCACTTCGCCGGGAAGGACGCCATCGTCTCCGCGGTCGCCGAGGCGGGGATGGCCGAATTCGCCGGGGTGGTCCGCGAACTCCGCGAGTCCGCGGACACCCCCGAGCAGGCCCTGCGCGCGGTGGTTCAGGGCTACCTCGACTTCGCCCGCGACAGCGCCGCCCTCTACGACGCCATCTTCCTGCTGCGCACCGACCTGAAATTCGGTCCGGACGCGCCGCAGGCCCTCAAGGACGCGTTCGTCGAACTGCTGCTCACCTTCGCGCCCTTCGCGCCGCCGCACGACCCCGAGACCTTCACCGAAGTCGCCTGGAGCACCATGCACGGCCTGGCCACGCTGGATCGGGGTGGCCGCCTGCGGCCCGACTTTCGGCAGCAGCGCCTGGAAATCCTGGTCGCCCAATGGGTTCGCGGTGACCGGCCCCACTGATCACCCACGGACCTCCCACCCGGGCATACGCTGAAGGCATGGCTGACGCGGTGGTGGTCGGATCCGGTCCCAACGGGCTCGCGGCGGCGGTGATCCTGGCCCGCGCCGGGCTCGACGTCGAGGTGTACGAGGCCGCCGACGGGATCGGCGGGGGGTGCCGCACCGGCGAGGTCACGCTGCCGGGCTTCCACCACGACCTGTGCGCGGGCGCGCATCCGATGGCGGTGGCGTCCCCATTCTTCCGGGCCTTCGATCTGAAGGCGCACGGGGTCGAACTGCTCACCCCCCAGGTGTCCTACGCGCATCCGCTGGACGGCGGCCGCGCCGGACTGGCCTGGCTCGACCTCGACCACACCGCCGACGGCCTGGGCCGGGACGGCGGAGCGTGGTGGCGGCTGTTCGGTCCGCTGGTGCGCAAGTGGGAGGACCTGGTCGCCCTGCTCATGTCGGATCTGCGGCATCCGCCGATCGACCCGTCCGGCATGCTGCGCCTGGACCCCGGAATCGAACTGCGCGTCCTGCGCCGGATGGTCGAGCAGGCGACGCCGTTGTGGAACATGCGTTTTCGCGAGGATGTGGCGCCCGCGTTGCTCACCGGTGTATCGGCGCACGCCATCCGGCCGCCGCGCGGATTCCCGGGGGCCGGCGTGGCCATGCTGCTGGGCACGCTCGCCCATGTGCGCGGCTGGCCGGTGCCGCGCGGCGGCAGCCAGGCCATCATCGACGCCCTCGCCGAGGATCTGCGCGCGCACGGCGGGCGCATCGTCACCGGCCACCGTGTCGACTCCCTCGACGAATTCGACGAGGTCCGAGCGGTATTGCTGGATGTCGCACCCGCCGAGCTGCAGCGCATCGCGACCCTGCCCGCGCGATACGACTTCGCGCTCAACAGGTTCCGCTACGGCGGCGCGGCCTGCAAGGTGGATTTCGCGCTCTCGGGTCCGGTGCCGTGGCAGGCGCGGGGGTGTGATCGGGCCGGAACTCTGCACCTGGTCGGCACCCGTGCCGAGGCCGTGGCCGCCGAAAAGGCCGTCGCCGCAGGGCGGCACGCGGAGCGGCCCTATGTGCTGGCCATCCAGCCCGGCGTCGTCGACGACACCCGTGCGCCCGCGGGCAAGCACACCCTCTACACCTACGCGCACGTGCCCAACGGCTCGGCCGAGGACCTCACCGAGACCATCACCGCCCAGGTCGAACGCTTCGCGCCCGGCTTCCGCGACCTGATCCTGGCGACCCATGTGCGCACCGCGGTCACCATGCCCGCGCACAATCCGAACTACATCGGCGGCGACATCTCCGCGGGTGCGATGACCCTGCGCCAGACCGTCTTCCGGCCCGCCCCGCGCTGGAATCCGTACGCCACCCCGCTGCCCGGCGTCTACCTGTGCTCCTCGGCCACGCCGCCGGGGCCGGGCGTGCACGGCATGAACGGCTACCATGCCGCCCGCCATGCCCTGCGCAAGGAGTTCGGCATCCCGACCGATCCGCTCGAACTGCTTACCGGCCGCTGGCGCATCTGATTGCTACGCTGCGGCCATGGCCGGTTACTCGGGCACGCCACTCCCGCGCAAGCTCGGCATCAAGCCCGGGAGCCGGGTGCTGCTGGCCGGGGCGCCCGCGGGATTCGAGCTGGGGGAGTTGCCCGGCGGGGTGCTGTTGCACCGCCGCGCCGGGATCGGGCCCTATGACGTGATCCTCGGCTTCTGCCCCGACCGCGCCGCCCTGACCCGCCGGTTCTCCGGCTGGCGGGAGCGTCTCGCGATCGACGGCGGTCTGTGGCTGGCCTGGCCCAAGAAGTCGAGCGGCGTCCCCACCGATCTCGGTGAGAACGCCGCTCGCGCTTACGGTCTGGGCCAGGGCCTGGTGGACAACAAGGTCGCCGCCATCGACGGCACCTGGTCGGGTTTGCGGTTCGTGGTCCGCCTCGCCGATCGCTGACTACTGCTGGGCCGGCTGGGCGCGATAGAGATCCGGCTCCAGGTAGATGACCCGGGCGGCCGGGACCTCGGCGCGCACCCGCGCCTCGGCCTCGTCGATGGCCGCGGCGATCTCGGCGATCTCCAGACCGGGCACGATGGCGACCTTGGCGGCCACCAGCATTTCCTCCGGGCCCAGGTACTGGGTGCGCAGGTGGATGACCCTGTCGATGCAGCGGTCGTCGACCAGGGCGGCGCGGATGGCCGCGTCCTCCTCGGGGGTCGCGCCCTCGCCGATGAGCAGGCTCTGCATCTCGACGATCAGGATGACGGCGATGACGCCGAGCAGGATGCCGATCGACAGGGTGCCGACGCCATCCCAGATCGGGTCGCCGGTGATCATGGTCAGGCTGATCGCGGCGAACGCGAGGACCAGGCCGATGAGCGCGCCCGAGTCCTCCAGCAGCACCACCGGCAGTTCCGGATTGCGCGAGTTGCGAATGAACCGCCACCAGCTGGCATTGCCCTTGAGCGGCTTGGATTCCCGCATGGCGGTGATGAAGCTGAACCCCTCGAGCCCGATGGCCAGGCCGAGGATGACGATCGCGACGATCGGGTTGGACAGTTCCTCGGGATGCTCGATCTTGTGGATGCCCTCGTAGATGGCGTACACCGAGCCGAGCGCGAAGATGACCAGCGCGACCACGAACGAATAGAAGTAGCGGTTGCGGCCGTAGCCGAACGGGTGCAGCTCGTCGGCCTCCTGTTCGGCGCGGCGCTGGCCGAGCAGCAGCAGGCCCTGGTTGGAGGTGTCGGCCACCGAGTGCACGGCCTCGGCGAGCATGGACGCGGAGCCGGTGATGGCCGCGCCGACGAATTTGGCCGCCGCGATGCCCGCATTCGCGCTGAGCGCCGCCAGGATGGCCTTCTTACCGCCGCCCGCAGACAATGAACCGCCCCTTCCGATGTCCGTTTTGTCGAGAAAACGTGTGTGACCGGGAAGGAGCCTACAGTCCGCTCGTCACTCCTCGCCCACCGCGGCGCAGAACAGCTGCGCGGGACCGTCCACCGCCTGAGCCCGGATTCCGCCGTCCGCCGCCGAGATCCACGCCGCCCGACCGCGCTCCACGATCAGGTCGTGATTGCCCTGGAGAAGCCGCACCCGGCCATGGGTGACCAGCGCGATCACCGGACCGGAACCCACCACCGTCACCGGCTCGGCCTCCGGCTCCAGCTCGAAGCGGCTGAGCGCGAACTCCGGCGCGGGCGTGTGATAGCGGAAGACACTGTCCGACATCTGTTCCGCGCGGACCACCGGCAGGTCGAGCGGCTCGAAGTCGAGCACCCGCAGCAGCTCGGGGACGTCCACGTGCTTGGGGGTGAGCCCGCCGCGCAACACATTGTCGGAGTTGGCCATGATCTCCACGCCCACCCCGCGCAGGTACGCGTGCAGGTTCCCGGCATCGAGGAACAGGCCCTCGCCGGGTTCCAGGGTGATGCGGTTGAGCAGCAGCGCCGCCAGCACCCCGGCATCGCCGGGATAGGCCTCGGCCAGCTCGAGCGCGGTGCGCACCTCGGCCACGAATTCCTTACCGCCGCTGCCCGCCTCGGACAGGTAGCGCACACAGCCGTCGAGCACCTTGGGCAGCAGCGTGCTCAGGCTCGCCTGCGGCAGCGCGATCCAGGTGGTGAACAGCGTGCGCAGGCCCGCGGAGTCGGGCTGGGCGGCAAGCAGCTCGGCGTACTGGCTCAGCTCGGGGACGTCGAGGGCGGCGAGCAACCGCACGGTCTGGCGCGGATCGCGGAACCCGGCCAGCGCCTCGAAGCGGCCCAGCGCCACCACCAGTTCCGGCTTGTGGTTCTCGTCGCGGTAGTTACGCATGGCCGAGTCGAGGGAAACCCCGGCGTGGTTCTCCCGCGCGAACCCGGCCCGGGCCTGTTCGACGCTGGGATGCGCCTGCAGCGAGAGCGGCTCCTCGGCGGCCAGGATCTTCAGCAGGAACGGCAGCCGTCCGCCGAATTCGCCTGCCACCGGCCCGAGTTCGTGTTGCGGGTCGGCGCTGACCAGCTCCAGCAGGGATTCGCTGTGACCGTTGATCTGGACGCGGGCCGGGTCGGCGGGATGCGCCCCGAACCAGAGTTCGGCTTCCGGATGCGCGGAGGGAACCGGTCGTCCGCACAGCTGTGCGAGCGCGGTGCGCGAACCCCAAGCGTAGGAACGCAGCGCACCAACGAGTTCGTGCACTAGTAATTGCCCCCGTCGTAGCGTCCCGGTCCGGTGGCCGGGCGGGAACCGAGTAGTCGGAGATAGGCGGCCGCCATCTCCAGCCGAAGTGCGAGTACCGCAAGCTTTTCCACCTCGCCACTCGCGGCGGCGGGCACGGGCTGCCCAGGCGCGTCGGTCGGCGGGGCGGCGGCCGCCTCCGTGTCCACGGTGATCAGGTCGGTGTCGACGAGCCCGGCGTCCGAGCCGAACACGGCCAGCCGGCGACGCACGGCGACCTCGTCCGGGCCGGCGCTCACCACGAAGATCCGCACCTGCTCCACCGGCGCGGGCCCGTCGAGCTCCTCGTCGTGGAACAGCGGATCGAAGCCGGGCGCGGCCACGCCCGCGGCCTGCACCAGGCGGCCGTGCGCGGCAATGGCTTCCGAGAGCGAGACGGCCGAGGTGATGTGTCCGGCCGTGGCCAGCAGCACCTCCGACCCGTGTCCGGCGAGCTCGGCGGCCGCGGCGGAATCACCGGCCAGCACGACGCGCTTGCGCTGCATCATGCGGGTGGCCAGCGTCTTGGCCGGGTTGTGGAAGGCCTCGTGCTGCGGGCCGTCGCGCAGCGCCTCCTCGTCGAGCAGGTCTGCGAGAGCGTTCAATTCGGGCACCAGCGGTCCGACCCGATGCGGGTCGATGGTGCTCAGCACGGCCAGGCCCGCGGCCAGATAGCGGAGCATCAGATTGTGGTCGAGCACCCGCACCCGCGGCGCGAGAATGGTGGCGCGTCCGGCGGCCGCGGCCCGGATGGGGCCCTCGTCCGGTGCGGCGACGACCACTTCGGCGCCCCGTCGGAGTGCTCGGTCCACCGCCTCGGCCAGGCGCGGATCGCCCGCGTCGTCACCCGCCACCAGCACCACGTCCAGCGGCCCGACCCACGGCGGGATCGAGGTCGCCGGCACCAGCGGCAGACTGGTGTGGTTGCCCAGGGCCGCGATCAGCAGCGCGGCCGCGCGGGCGGCGCGTCCGCTCCCGGAGACCAGGACCAGACTGCGCGGGCGCAGATCGGTCAGCCGGGCGAGCGCATCCTCGGAAAGCGCGGCGGCGGTTGCCCTTACCTGCGCTCCCCCCGATGCGGCGGAGCGCAGCACACCCCCGGCGTCCGCCGCCTCCAGCGAGGCGACGTCATCGAGGTCGATTACCGGTGTCCCAGCGATCATCGGGCGTTGCCACCTCCCCTCATCGGGTCACCAGGCGCTGGTGAATCCAAGCTCTGTGATTCCACTATTCCAGTCAGGCGCGCACGATGCTCAGGATCTCGGTTACGAGTGCGTCTACATCGTCCTGCGATCGCGCCTCGACGTTGAGCCGCAGCAGCGGTTCGGTATTCGAGGCGCGCAGGTTGAACCAGGCGCCGTCGGCCAGCTGCACGGTCACGCCGTCCAGCCGATCGACCGAGGTGGCGCGGCCGCCGAAGGCCTCGACCACCGCGGTGGTCCGCTCCTGCGCGTCGGCGACCGTCGAGTTGATCTCGCCGGAGGCCGCGTATGTCGAGTAGGCCGAAGCCAATTCCGACATCGTGCGGTCCTTCTCGCCCAGCGCGGCCAGCACGTGCAGCGCGGCCAGCATGCCGGAGTCGGCGCCCCAGAAGTCGCGGAAGTAGTAGTGCGCGGAGTGTTCGCCGCCGAAGATCGCGCCGGTGGCCGCCATCTGCTGCTTGATGAAGGAGTGGCCCACGCGGGTGCGCACCGGGGTGCCGCCCAGCTCGGTGACGAGCTCCGGCACCGCCTTCGAGGTGATCAGGTTGTGGATGACGGTGGCGCCCGGCTCCTTGGTCAGCTCGCGCTCGGCGACCAGGCCGGTGACCGCGGACGGGGAGACCGGGTCGCCCTTCTCGTCCACCACGAAGCAGCGGTCGGCGTCGCCGTCGAAGGCCAGGCCCAGGTCTGCGCCGGTCTTGCGGACGTAGTCCTGCAGGTCGACCAGGTTCTTCGGATCCAGCGGATTGGCTTCGTGATTGGGGAAGGAGCCGTCCAGTTCGAAGAACAGCGGCTCGATGGTGAACTGCGGCAGCGTGCCCAGCACGGCGGGCACGGTGTAGCCGCCCATGCCGTTGCCCGCGTCCACCGCGATGCGCAGCGGACGCGAACCGCTCAGGTCCACCAGCTTGTGCAGGAAGTCGGCGTAGGCGGTGAGCAGGTCCTCGCGGGACTCGGCGCCGCGCGGGCCGTCGAAGGCCGGGACGCCGGCGATGACTTCCTCGGTGATCGTGGCCAGGCCGGTGTCCTGACCGACCGGCAGCGCCTTGGCGCGGCACAGTTTGATGCCGTTGTACTTGGCCGGGTTGTGGCTGGCGGTGAACATGGCGCCCGGGCAGTCCAGGTGGCCGGAGGCGAAGTACAGCTGGTCGGTGGAGGCGAGGCCGATGTGCACCACGTCCAGGCCCTGGGCGAGCACGCCCTCGGCGAAGGCCGCGGCCAGTTCGGGGGAGGAGTCACGCATGTCGTGACCGATCACGATGCGCTGCGCGCCCTCGGTGCGCATCAGCCGGGCGAAGGAGCCCGCGACATCGCGGACGAAGTCCGCGTCGATCTGCTCGCCGACCACGCCGCGAACGTCGTATGCCTTGATGACTGCTTGAACGGACTCGGCGGACCGGGCGACTGTCATGGGGAACACCCTAGTAGCAGACCCTTGCCGAGGCGGACTTCGCCTGCCCCTACTTGTCGGGTCAAGTGATTCGGTGAGCTGAGGGCGACTTGTCGGGTATGGCCTCGGTGTCGCGCGCTCGATCAGCTGGGCGGGTCGGGTAGGACACGTAGATGCCCGCGGCGGCCGGTGCGGCCCGTGCGGGTGGGGCGCTGCGGGGCCGGGGCGTAGTCGGCGTAGGCGCGCGGGTCGGGATCCGTTGTGCGACGGCGCAATCCGGCTTCGCGGACGGCTTCGGCCAGGGCGGTCAGATCGTCGTCGTCGGGGGTGGAGCTGGAAAACCCGCCCTCGTGACGGACCAACTCCCATCCCTTCGGCGCGGTGATCCGGGAGGCATGTGTTTCACACAAGTCCCAGGAGTGTGGTTCCGCGACCGTGACCAAGGGACCCACGACCGCCATCGAGTCGGAGTACACATAGGTCAGCGTCGCGACGGCCGGGTTCTTGCAGCCTGGACGGCAGCAACGACGCATGGGGATCACGCCAAGCAGGGTAACCCCCCTGGCGGCCCTCTGGACACAGACACGCTCAATGAAGCCCGTCTCACTAGCGTCAATCGGGCCCACATGGAGGGTTCGCGGCGCGTCTCGTTCCGGACCGAGTGGAGCGGGGGAGCGAAGCGGAGGAGCGGAGGGAGGGAAGAACGAGACCTCCAGCGCCGCGAACCAGCCGGAGCGGAGCGGAGGCAGAAGAAAGAGCTAGATTCAAGGTATGACCCGTTCACGTAAGAGGCGGCCGCCCACCGCGCGGTCGGTCATCCGCCGCGGGCGGGGTGTGCGCGGGCCGATGCTGCCTCCGACGGTTCCGGCCCGGCGCACCCGCGGCCAGGAGTTCGACCGGCTGGTGCTGGAGGCGTTCGCGCCTTTGGAGAGCCGCTGGCACGAGCAGTTGACCAAGCTCGACATCGCGGTGGATGACGTGCCGAAAATCCGTCCGCTGCACCCGGATTCGGTCACCTGGCCGGACGAGGTGGTGGCCGACGGACCAGTGCCGCTGTCCCGTCTGATCCCCGCGGGGGTGGATCGCTACGGCATGGCCACCCGCGCGCGGGTCGTATTGTTCCGCAAGCCTTTGGAGTTGCGGGCCGGTGACCCGGACGACCTGGTCGACCTGCTGCGCGAGGTCCTCGTGCAGCAGATCGCGACCTACCTCGGGGTGGAGCCCGACATCATCGATCCCGAGCCCGAGTAGTAAGCCCCCGAACTACGTTTCGCGACAACGGGTTTCGTGAGGCCGGGGTGACTCGTCGGGTACGCCTGAAGTTGTATCGGCTCCCAACCGCCGGCACGGGTTGCCGGCGGTCGACGGCTGTCAGCCGTCCGCTGAAGGCGCGGAGAGGCGGGTCAGATGATGCCGCGCTTGAGGCGGCGGCGCTCACGCTCGGAGAGGCCGCCCCAGATGCCGAAGCGCTCGTCGTTGGCGAGGGCGTATTCCAGGCACTCGTCGCGGACCTCGCAGCCCAGGCAGATGCGCTTGGCCTCGCGAGTGGAGCCGCCCTTCTCGGGGAAGAACGCCTCCGGATCGGTCTGGGCGCACAGTGCCCGTTCCTGCCATTGTTCGGCTTCGGTCATCATCCGACCGCCGCGCGCGAAAGTGTCGTACATATCCTCGGCACCGGTGACGATCAGGCTCAGCCGCGGTGGTTCGGGCTGGTAGGCAGCTCGCGCCCACTGTCCGCCCCCCGGCCGCGTCGTCATCGGTTCACCCCCCTCGTATCCGTTCCGATCGTCGGCGCAGAAGTCAGGTGCTGCGCCAGTCGTGGAATCGGTTTGCGATACACCGCCCGGAATGCCCGACGGGGCCAGCTCATCGGCCATCGCTCCGCCTCCTCACTGTGTGTTAGCGCAGAATGATTAATCCGTCGGAGCCGATCCCACCGACGGCCCAACACCGCGGCGTAGTCCCGCGGCCATCCCCGAGCTTGCGCCACTCCGGTGCGAACAGTTGTTCGAAAACCCGTCCGCGCCTTGCACTCTCACGCGGACCCGGAATGACATGCCTGTGATTAGACACGCCGGGAGCGGCGATGGTCAAGCTGCCGAAGCGATTCCGTTACCATCTGTGACCCCTTCTGGCGACGTTCCCGCAGATCAGGCAGCAAATTCACAGCAAATGAGCTGCGGGCCGCTTTCGGCCCGCCACCGCATAGGCTGTGCGGATGTGACTCGAGAACAAGCGGACACCGCGCCCGGCGCCGGCCTGCGGATCGCGGTCCTGGTCGGCGGAGTCGGCGGCGCCCGGTTCCTGATGGGCGTGCGCGAGCTGCTGCCCGGAGCCGACACCACGGCCATCGTCAATGTCGGCGACGACGTCTGGATGCACGGGCTGCGCATCTGCCCTGACCTGGACACCTGCATGTACACCCTGGGTGGCGGCATCGATCCGGAACGCGGCTGGGGACACGCGAACGAGACCTGGAACGCCAAGGAGGAGCTGGCGAAATACCACGCCCAGCCCGATTGGTTCGGCCTCGGCGACCGCGATATCGCCACCCATCTCATCCGCTCGGAAATGCTGCGTCAGGGCTACCCGCTCTCCGCGGTGACCGAGGCGCTCTGCAATCGGTGGCAGCCCGGGGTGAAGCTGCTTCCGGCGACCGACGACCGCTGTGAAACCCATGTCGTCATCGGTGACCCGGAGAACCCTGGCGAACGCCGCGCGATCCATTTCCAGGAGTGGTGGGTCCGGTACCGGGCGAACGTGGAGACCCATGGATTCGTGACTATTGGGGCAGAAGCTGCGAAACCGGCCCCTGGTGTGACGGAAATCATAGAATCCGCCGATGTGATCCTGCTCGCTCCGTCGAACCCCGTCGTGAGCGTCGGAGCCATCCTCTCGGTGCCCGGCATTCGGGGTGCGATCCGCACCTCGGGCGCGAAGGTGATCGGCCTGTCCCCGGTGATCGGTGGAAAAGCCTTGCGCGGCATGGCCGATGAATGCCTGTCGGTGATCGGCGTGGAGACCTCCGCGGAGGCGGTCGGGAACTACTACGGCGCGCGCTCGGGCACCGGCATCCTCGACGGCTGGCTCGTCCACACCGGCGACACCGCCGACATTCCGGGCGTCGAAGTCCGCAGCGTCCCCCTGCTCATGACCGACCCGGCCACCACCGCCGAGATGGTTCGCGAAGCCCTCGACATCGCGGGAGTCAAACCGTGACAACGGATTCCATCCAGAACCCGGGCGACCACGCGTCCGGCGGCGAACTGCGCATCCTGCCGATTCCGGGCCTGCCCGAATTCCGGCCCGGCGACGACGTCGCCGACGCCATCGCCGCACAGGCGCCTTGGTTGCGGGACGGCGACGTGCTGGTGGTCACCAGCAAGATCGTCGCCAAGGCCGAGGGCCGCGTGGTCACCGTGCCCACCGACCCCGAGGAGCGCGACGCCGCCCGCCGCCGGCTGGTGCTCGAGGAGTCGGTGCGGGTGCTCGCCCGCAAGAACCGCACCCTCATCACCGAGAACAAACTCGGCATCGTGCAGGCCGCCGCCGGCATCGACGGCTCCAATGTGGAGCAGGACGAACTCGTGCTGCTGCCCGAGGATCCCGACGCCAGCGCCAAGGCCCTGCGCGCGGGCCTGGCCGAACGGCTCGGCGTCCAGGTGGCCGTGGTCATCACCGACACCATGGGCCGGGCCTGGCGCAACGGCCAGATCGACGCCGCCATCGGCTCGTCCGGGCTGCGGGTGATGCACGACTACAACGGCGCGGTCGACGGGCAGGGCAACGAACTGCACGTCACCCTGGTCGCGATCGCCGACGAACTGGCCGCCGCCGCGGACCTGGTGAAGGGCAAGCTGGGCGGCGTCCCGGTCGCGGTGGTGCGCGGGCTCGACTACACCGACGACGGCTCCACCGCCGGGGACCTGCTGCGCCGCGGCGAGGAGGACCTGTTCTGGCTCGGCACCGAGGAATCGGTGGACCTGGGCCGCAAACAAGCGCTGTTGCTGCGCCGCTCGGTGCGCCAGTTCGCCGACACGCCGGTCGAACCCGAGATCATCCGGGCCGCCGTCGCCGCCGGTCTCACCGCGCCCGCCCCGCACCACACCCGCCCGGTGCGGTTCGTCTGGGTGCGCAAGCGTGGTCTGCGCGACCAGCTGCTCGAGGCCATGGCCGAGAAGTGGCGGACCGATCTGACCGGTGACGGCCGCTCCCCGGAGAGTGTGGAGAAACGAGTCGCGCGGGGCCGCATCCTGTTCGACGCCCCCGAGGTGATCATCCCGTTCTGCGTGCCCGACGGCGCGCACGACTATCCGGACGAGACCCGCCGGGCCGCGGAGAAGACCATGTTCACCGTGGCGGTCGGCGCGGCCGTGCAGGGTCTGCTGGTGTCGCTGGCCGTGCGCGGGGTGGGCAGCTGCTGGATCGGTTCCACCATCTTCGCGCCCGACGTCACCCGGGAGGTGCTGGGTCTGCCCGCGGACTGGAGCCCGCTCGGCGCCATCGCCGTCGGCTACCCCCTCGACGAGCTCGCCCCGCGCGAGGTCGGCGAGCCCGGCATCGGCCTGGTCGAACTGTGAGCGCGGAGTCGCTGCACAAGTCCGCCACCGAACTGCTCGAGACCTGGTCTCCGGCAACGGGTCCCGAGCAGTCCCTGCGCGAGGCCATGCTGGCCTTCCTCGGTTCCGCGCCGCGCGGCTGCCTGCGCGAGCACGCGGCCGGGCACATCACCGCCTCGGCCATCGTGCTCTCCCATGACGAGCGGGAGGTGCTGCTCACCCTGCACCCCCGCGTGGGCCGGTGGATCCAGCTCGGCGGTCACTGCGAGGAATCCGACGATTCGGTCGCCGCGGCCGCCTTCCGCGAGGCGACCGAGGAATCCGGCATCGAGGGCCTGACCCTCGAGCCCGGCCTCTACGGCGCCCAGGCCCACCCCATCACCTGCTCCCTCGGCGTCCCCACCCGGCACCTGGACCTGCTGTTCAAGATCAAGGCCCCGGAAGGCGCTGTCCCGGTACGCAGTTCGGAATCCACCGACCTGCGCTGGTGGCCGGTCGACGCCCTGCCCGCCGACGCGGACGTGCTGTTGCGCTGACCGGACACGGGGGTTCCGGATGGCGGAACCCCCGTGTTACTGTCCGGTCGTACACGTTCTCAGGGCGGGGCGGAATTCCCCACCGGCGGAAATGGCGATCCGGACCGATCCGGGACGCATGAGCCCGCGAGCGCCACACCCCCGGGTGTGGGTCCAGCAGATTCCGGTGTGATCCCGGAGCCGACGGTCACAGTCCGGATGGAAGAGAACGCGGCACCGGCTCGTCCGCTCGCGCGGCCGGCCCTGTTCGCGTCTATGCCCTGGGTGACAGCGAACAGGAGGAATCCCCATGTCACCCATGCCGAATCGCATCGCCCTCGTCGCCGCCCGCTGGCACAGCGACATCGTCGACAAGGCCGTCGAATCCTGCCGCGCGGAGCTGCTCGAACGCGGCTACACCGAGATCGACGTGATCGAGGTGCCCGGCGCGTTCGAGATCCCGTTGCAGGCCAAGCGTTTGGCCACCAGCGGCGCGTACGCCGCGGTCGCCGGGGTCGCGCTGGTGGTGGACGGCGGCATCTACCGCCACGACTTCGTCGCGCCGACCGTGGTCGACGCCCTCATGCGGGTGCAGCTAGACACCGACGTGCCGGTGTTCTCGGCCGTGCTCACCCCCCACCACTTCCACGAGCACGCCGAACATCTGGAGTACTTCGCCCGGCACTTCGTGAAGAAGGGCGCGGAGCTGGCCAATGCCATCGCCGCCACATTGGCGCTGGGCGCGGTCCACGCCTGAGTAAGCGTTCGCGCACCCTGCCCGCGCGAGCCGGAGGCGGCTCGTCGCGCGGACAGGGTGCGCGGTTCCGACGACGCGCAGCAGGGGAGAACGCGCCGGCGGTCCGGTTTCGGCCCAGGGGTTGGGGTCAGGCCGGAACCAGGTCCTTGTCGTGCGGGCCGGGATGGTCGTCGTCGACCATGGCCCGCTCGTCGAACGGGATCTCGCGGTCCAGCACCGCGCGGACGCGGGCCGGGTCGATGGTGTCGGTCCAGGTGCCGACCAGCAGGGTGGCGACGGCATTGCCCGAGAAGTTGGTCAGCGCACGGGCTTCCGACATGAACCGGTCGATGCCCACGATCAGGCCGACCCCGTCCAGCAGCTCCGGGCGATGGCTCTGCAGACCGCCCGCCAGTGTGGCCAGGCCCGCGCCGGTGACACCCGCCGCGCCCTTGGACGCCACGATCATGAACAGCAGCAACCCGAGCTGCTCGTGCCAGGCCAGCGGCTTGCCCATGGCGTCGGCCACGAACAGCGTCGCCATGGTCAGGTAGATGGCGGTGCCGTCCAGATTGAACGAATACCCCGTCGGCACAACCACGCCCACCGTGGTGCGATCCACTCCGACATGCTCCATCTTGGCGATCAGCCTCGGCAGCGCCGACTCCGAGGACGAGGTCGCGAAGATCAGCAGATACTCGCGCGCCAGGTAGCGGACCAGCTTGAAGATCGAGGTCCCCGCCACCAGGCGCAGCAGCAGGCCGAGCACGCCGAAGATGAACACGACACAGGTCAGGTAGAAGGCCACCATCAGCAGCGCCAGCTGCTTCACCGCGTCCAATCCGGTGCGCGCCACCACATTCGCCATCGCGCCGAACGCGCCGATCGGGGCCAGCCACAGGATCATCGTCAGAATCCGGAAGACCAGTTTCTGGATCGAGGCCACCCCGCGCAGGATCGGTTCACCCGCCGCGCCCATGGCCTGGATGGCGAAGCCCGCCAGCAGCGCCACGAACAGCGCCTGCAGTACCTTCCCCGAGGTCAGCGACGACAGCAGCGTCGTCGGCACGATGTCCTCGAAGAACTGCCAGGTGCCGCCCGCCGCCTTGGCGTCGGTGGCGTACTTGGTGACCTCCTTCGCGTGCGCGGCCACGTTCAGGCCCGACCCGGGATGCAGCAGATTGCCGACCAGCAGGCCGATGCCCAGCGCCACCGTGGACATGACCAGGAAATAGCCGATGGCCAGACCGCCCACCCGGCCGACCTTGGCGGCCGCCCGCACCGAGCCGATGCCCAGCACGATGGTGCAGAAGATGACCGGCGTGATCATCATCTTGATCAGGTTCACGAAGATGGTGCCCAGCTCACCGACGCTCTTGCCGAAGCCCGGCGCCAGCTTGCCGACCACGATGCCGGCGATGACGGCCACGATGACGGCCAGGTACAGCCAGTGGGTACGGTCTCGGGCCGGTGGTGTTGCACTGTCGCTCATAACGTGAGAATCATGTTCCACCGAGTGACGCCGGTCACTGTTTCGTAAATTATGTTCATGACGTTCGCGGAGGAATCGTGAAGGGCCGAAGACCCCGCCGCACCCTGGCCGGGCAGGTGTTCGTCGTCCAGGTGCTGGTGCTCGCGGCGGTGATCGCCGCCGCCGCGCTGCTGACCTTCCTGCAGACCCGCCGGGTGCAGGACGACGCCACCCGCGCCGAGGTGCGCGACACCGCGGTCGCCGTCGCGCAGTCGCCCTCCACGCTGGCCGGGGTGCGCGGCCCGGACCCGACCGCCGCGCTGCAACCGGTGACCGAGGCCATCCGCAAGGCCACCGGCATGGACTTCATCGTGGTGATGGCCCCCGACCGCACCCGCTACACCCACACCGAGACCGACCGGATCGGAAAACCGTTCAGCGGCAATATCGATCGGGCGCTCGCGGGGGAAACCTTCACCGAGACGTTCACCGGCACCCTCGGCCCCTCCATCCGCGCGGTCACCCCGGTCCGCGACGCCGACGGCCGCATCGTCGCGCTGGTGTCGGCGGGCGTCACCCGCACCCACATCGGCGAGCAGGTGGCCGCCCAGTTGCCGCTCATCCTGGCGGTGGCCGCGGGCGGGCTGGCGCTGGCCACGATCAGCTCACTGTTGCTGCGGCGCCGGCTGTTACGGCAGACCCACGGGCTCGGCACGGCCGAACTGCGGATGATGTACGAGCACCACGACGCGGTGCTGCACTCCATCCACGAGGGGCTGCTGGTGTTCGGCAAGTCCGACGCCGACGCCGAGGTGGTCAACGATCAGGCGCGCCTGCTGCTCGGCCTGCCCGACGGGCCGATCACGCGCGCGGACCTGCCGGTGTCGTTGCAACGCTTGGGGACCGGCGTGGTGCGCGACGAGATGCACGTGACCCCCGAGCGGGTACTGGTGGTGAATCAGGACGTGGTCGAACACGCCGGACGCCGCATCGGCACCGTGGTGACACTGCGCGACCACACCGAATTGCGGGACGTGCTCGGCGAATTGGACTCGGTGCGCGGCTTCGCCGAATCGCTGCGCGCCCAGGCGCACGAGGCCGCCAACCGGCTGCACACCGTGGTCACCATGGTCGAGCTGGGGCGGCACCGGGAGGCGGTGAGCTTCGCGACCGCGGAACTCGAACTGTCCCAAGCCCTCATCGACCGGCTCACCGGGGCGGTCGCCGAACCCGCGGTGGTGGCGCTGCTGCTGGGCAAGGTGGAGCAGGCCGCCGAATACGGCGTCGAACTGACGGTCACCGGCGACACCCAGCTCGACACCACCGAGCCGCTCACCCCGCACGAGATGGTCACGTTGCTGGGCAATCTCATCGACAACGCCCTCGACGAGGTGGGCCACGACGAGGACGCCTGGCTGGAGGTGACGGTGCGCCGCGACGACACCGAGCTGTACATCCGGGTCGCCGACAGCGGCCCCGGCATGTCCGAGGAACTGTTCACCCGCGCCACCGAGCGCGGCTACTCCACCAAGACCGACCACCACGGGCTCGGGCTGGCGCTGGTGCGGCGGCTGGTGGCCCGGCACGCCGGTGAGTTGTGGGCCCGGCGCGAGCCGGAATCCGCTGTGATCGTGAGGTTTCCGCGATGAGAATCGACCGGGAGGCGCCGGTCCGGGTGCTGATCGTCGAGGACGAGCCGAAAATCGCTGCGGCACATCGCTCTTACCTGGAAAGGGTGGACGGTTTCGACATGGTGGCGGTGGCGCACACCGGACGCGAGGCCCTCTCGATCGCGAAAAGGTCACAATCTTCCGGCGTCCCGATCGATCTGGTGCTGATGGACATCGGTTTGCCGGACATGAGCGGGCTCGCGGTGGCGGCCGCGCTCGCGGTGCTGCGCCCACGCCCCGATGTCATCGCCGTCACCTCCGCCCGGGATCTGGCCATGGTGCGCGCCGCCGTCGCGCACGGCGTGGTGCTGTATCTGTTGAAGCCCTTCACCTTCGCCGCGTTCCGGGAGAAGCTGGAACGCTACCGCGAGTACCGCGCCGCCCTGCCCGCCGGCGAGACCGCGGTGTCACAGCACGACATCGACCGCGCCTTCGGCGTACTGCGCACACCCGAACAGCGGCCCACGTCCCCGAAAGGCATTGCGCCGCAGACGATGGACGAGGTGGCACGCGCGGTGCGGGGCGCGCCCGAGGGTCTGTCCGCGGGCGAAGCGGGCCGCGCGGTGGGGGTTTCGCGGGTGACCGCGTGGCGATACCTGGAACGTATGGCCGAAGACGGCGTGGTGGAACGGCGAACCGACTACGGTCGGACGGGACGGCCGCAGGTTCGGTACGTGTGGTTGCGCTGAGTGCGGGGGATTGCACACCGAGCGCGGTTCGCCGCTGATTTGCGCGTACGGGGAAGTGACGGGAACCACAGGGCCGGTTGCACCGGAACCGACTGCTCATGATGTAACAGTGGCCACCTTTCGGTCCGCACACGTGCTGTAACAGCCACTAGGTTTCAAGATATGTAGCTGCGAAGTTCTGACGAAGTTGAGTAGCGGAGAAAACGTGCGAATGTTCGGCAAACGGTTGGGTTCGCCGGATCCCAAACGCCACCTGTGGGTGCTGGGGCTCATCGCCCCCATGTCGGCGTTGCTGCCCTCCCAGCTGGTGTTGCATACCAAGCTGACGGTGTTCTGGTGGATCGGACCGATCATCATCCTGATCGTGATTCCGGTGCTGGACTGGGTCGTCGGGGAGGACGGCACCAATCCGCGCGACGAGGACTACGAACTGCTCAGCAACGACCGGTTCTACCGGTGGTGCACCTACCTGTTCCTGCCGATCCAGGTGATCGGCCTGGTCATCGCCGCCTGTATGTGGGCGGGCACCGACCTGTCCGTGGTCGACAAGATCGGGCTGGCCACCACGCTGGGGCTCGTCAGCGGTATCGGCATCAACGCGGCGCACGAGCTCGGCCACCGGGTCGAGAGCCTCGAGCGCTGGCTGTCGAAGATGGCGCTGGCGCAGTCGGCCTACGGGCATTTCTTCGTCGAGCACAACAAGGGCCACCATGCCCGCGTCGCCACCCCCGAGGATCCCGCCAGCGCCCGCATGGGTGAATCGCTGTGGGAGTTCCTGCCCCGCAGCGTGATCGGCGGCTTCCGTTCGGCAATCAAGCTCGAGGGCGAGCGGCTGGCGCGCAGGGGACACCGCTGGTTCAGTGTCCACAACCACATCCTGCAGGCATGGAGCATGACCGTGGTGCTGTTCGGCGGGCTGATGGCGATCTACAGTCCGGCCATCCTGCCGTACCTGCTGTTGCAGGCCGTGATCGGCGCGGGCCTGCTCGAAACCGTCAACTACGTCGAGCACTACGGGCTGCTGCGCGGTCGTCGCCCGAACGGCAACTGGGCCCGCTGCGCCCCGAGCGACAGCTGGAACAGCGACCGCCTGGTCACCAATATCTTCATGTTCCACCTGCAGCGGCACAGCGACCATCACGCCAACCCCGGCCGCCGCTACCAGACGCTGCGCAGTTCCGAGGAAGCCCCGCAGCTGCCCGCGGGCTATGCCACCATGATCTTGCTGGCCCTGTTCCCGCCGGTGTGGCGCATCGTGATGGACCCGCGCCTGCTCGCGCACTACTCGTGGGACGTCAGCCGGGCCAATATCCAACCCCGCAAGCGCGAGCGCATCCTCGCCGCGTACGACGTACCGGCGGCCGCGTAGGGTTTGGGAGAAGCAGCCGACCAGGAGAGGCAGATGACGACCTCAGTGTCCAGCACGATGACCCCTGATGTTCGCAACGGGATCGACTACAAGGTGGCGGATCTGTCACTGGCCGAGTTCGGCCGCAAGGAGATTCGCCTTGCCGAGCACGAGATGCCGGGCCTGATGGCGCTGCGTCGCGAGTACCACGACGTCCAGCCGCTGAAGGGCGCGCGCATCTCCGGCTCCCTGCACATGACCGTGCAGACCGCCGTGCTGATCGAGACCCTGGTCGCGCTGGGCGCGCAGGTGCGGTGGGCGTCGTGCAACATCTTCTCCACCCAGGACCACGCGGCCGCCGCGGTCGTGGTGGGCCCGCACGGCACCGTCGACGAGCCCAAGGGCACCCCGGTCTTCGCCTGGAAGGGCGAGACCCTGGAGGAGTACTGGTGGGCCGCCGAGCAGATGCTGACCTGGCCGGGCGAGCCGGCCAACATGATCCTCGACGACGGCGGTGACGCCACCATGCTGGTGCTGCGCGGCGCCCAGTTCGAGAAGGCCGGTGTCGTGCCGCCCGAGGACGAGACCCACTCCGAGGAGTACAAGGTCTTCCTGAACCTGCTGCGCGCGAGCCTCGAGGCGGACGGCGGCAAGTGGGGCGCCATCGCCGAGTCGGTCAAGGGCGTCACCGAGGAGACCACCACCGGCGTGCTGCGGCTGTACCAGTTCGCCGCCGCGGGCGAGCTGGTGTTCCCGGCCATCAACGTCAACGACTCGGTCACCAAGTCGAAGTTCGACAACAAGTACGGCACCCGCCACTCGCTGATCGACGGCATCAACCGCGGCACCGATGTGCTCATCGGCGGCAAGAAGGTGCTGATCTGCGGTTACGGCGACGTCGGCAAGGGCTGCGCGGAGTCGATGGCCGGCCAGGGCGCGCGCGTGCAGGTCACCGAGATCGATCCGATCAACGCGCTGCAGGCGCTGATGGACGGCTTCGACGTGGTCACCGTCGAGCAGGCCATCGCCGACGCCGACATCGTGATCACCTCGACCGGCAACAAGGACATCATCACCCTCGATCACATGAAGGCGATGAAGGGCCAGGCCATCCTGGGCAATATCGGCCACTTCGACAACGAGATCGACATGGCCGCCCTGGAGCGCTCGGGCGCGCAGCGCCTCAACATCAAGCCGCAGGTCGACCTGTGGACGTTCCCCGAGACCGGCCGCGCGATCATCGTGCTGTCCGAGGGCCGCCTGCTCAACCTGGGCAACGCCACCGGCCACCCCTCGTTCGTCATGTCGAACTCCTTCTCCAACCAGGTCATCGCGCAGATCGAACTGTGGACCAAGCCGGAGGAGTACGACAACGAGGTCTACCGCCTCCCCAAGCACCTCGACGAGAAGGTCGCCAAGATCCACGTCGAGGCCCTGGGCGGCACCCTGACCAAGCTCACCAAGGACCAGGCCGAGTACATCGGCGTGGATGTGGAGGGCCCGTACAAGCCGGAGCACTACCGCTACTGAGCGGAAACCGCTCGTAACAGCTGACAATTCGGCCGGTCACCCCGCACTGGGGGACCGGCCGAATCTCGTCGCCGGGCGGACTAGCTCACCCACGGCGGGATGTAGACGTCGGTGCATCCGGAGTCCGCGCGCCAGTACAGGCCCTGGCCGGTGATCCGGCACAGGAACCCCTTGTCGAAGAGGTCCGCGGAACCGCCGCTCGAGCCGGTGGTCGTGGCCACGGGCTCCGCGGTGAGCGGGGCGGCGATCGGAGCCAGGACGGGTGTGGCCTCTGCCGCCGGGTCGAGGACCGCGCTGCTCGGGTTGAACACCGGGTACTTGCAGGTGGCGGTGGCCGAATCCCATTTGCCGTACTGCAGTTGGCAGAGGAACTGCATGTACCCTCTGGTCAAGCCGGATCCCGAGGCGAGTTCGGTCGAACCCGCGTTGAGCGCGGAGGAGCCCGGCGACATGCTCAGCGCCATGAACAGGGCCGTCAAATCCGCTCCGAGGCCGTACTCCGAGATCGGCGCCGGCTCGGGCGCGAGCGGGTCGGCGGTGGCGGTGCCGGTGGCCAGGGCGGCGGTGGCCAGGGTGGTGGCCAGGATTGTCGAGACGCGGTGTGTCAGGCGGAATTTCATCGGCCGGGCTCCTTGATGGTTCAACGGAATCGACTGTGCCGCGCTGCTAGCGGGCGCAGGACTTGAAGACGGGCAGCCAGGTGCCGCCGGTGATGATGCAGAACCCGGCGCTGAGCAGCTGGCTGACGCTGGGGTCGGTCCCGACGAAATCGCTCGAGCCGCCGGAGGAGGACAGGGAGGATGCCGAGCCGGAACCGGCGACCGGAGTGGCCGAACCCGGGACGGCGGGATCGAGGGTGGGGGGTGCTGCGGTCGCGGTGCCGGCCGTGGACAGGGCGGCGGCGGAGATGGCGACGGCGGCCAGGGTGAGGCGGGTCTTCATCGGGGGGTGCGCTCCTTGGGGGTCCGGCGTTGGCAAATTCTAAAAGGAACGTGTTTCAGAACTGTGCCGTGAATTCTGGGGGCATCGGCCGGGTGAGTGGGGGTGTAAACGACTGTGCCGCCGACCCGTTGGGGGCGGCGGCACAGGCGACCGGTGGGTGCTAGCGGATACAGATGTCGAAGCCCGGGACCCAGGTGCCACCGGTGATGGTGCAGAGACCGGCGCTGAGGAGTTGGCTGACGCTGGAGCCGGTGCCGAGGACGTTGCTCGAGCCGCCGGAGGAGGAGAGGGAAGAGGCCGAGCCGGAATCGGCGACCTGGGCGGCCGAGTCCGGGGTGGCGGGGTCGAGGGTGAGAGGGGCCGCGGAGGCGGTGCCGACCGTGGAAAGGGCGGCGGCGGAGATGGCGACGGCGGCTACGGTGAGGCGGGTCTTCATCAGGGTGGCGCTCCTTGCAGGGGGAGTGGTGGCTAGAACCTACAAGGGTTGAATCGTGGGCGTTTCGGATTCGTTCATATTGTTCCGGCGATCGCGGATCGGGCTTCCCGGACAAACGGGAACCTGCCGTTATGTGGCGGCGAGGGTTGGGTAGTCTCGCCGCATGGGTGCACTGGTTCCGGTGGAAGGGCTCGACGGCGCGGGCAAGCGCACGCTCACCGAGGCCGTCGTCGCGGACCTGCGCGCCCGCGGGCTGCGCGTCGCGACGCTGGCCTTCCCGCGGTACGGGGTCTCGGTGCACGCCGACCTGGCGGCCGAGGCGCTGCGCGGCGGCCATGGGGATACCGCCCAGTCTGTGAACGCCATGGCGCTGCTGTTCGCCCTCGACCGCGCCGACGCGCGCGACGAGCTCTCGAAACTGCTGGCGGACAACGACATCGTGCTACTGGACCGCTACGTCGCCTCCAATGCCGCCTACTCCGCCGCGCGGATGGAACAGGACGCGCACGGTGAAATCGTGGACTGGATCGCCGCATTGGAGTTCGAACGATTCGGGCTTCCCGCCCCGGATATCCAGATTCTCCTGGATGTTCCGGTCGACGTGGCCGAGGAGCGCGCCCGCCTGCGCGGCGAGGCCGACGCCGCGCGTGCGTTGGACGCGTACGAGAAAGACGGTGGACTGCAGCGTCGCACCGGTAGGGTCTACCGTGAGCTGGCCGAAATCAGCTGGCGTGGACCGTGGTGGGTGCATCGAACCGGAGACGATCCGGCAACACTCGCCGCGCGCCTCGCGGAAATTGTTGCTGGATAGGGTTGGATGTCCGCCGACAGGTCACGAGTGTTGGCGTGGCGGCCGAATCAGAGCCGGAGAGGTGACAAACTAGACGTTATGAAGCCGAAGATTCTGGTCGTCGACGGCGATATGGCTCTCGCGGAGATGCTCACGATCGTCTTGCGCGGTGAGGGTTTCGACCCCCACGTCGTCGGAGACGGCACGCAGGCGCTGACCGCGGTCCGGGAGTTGCGCCCGGACCTCGTGTTGCTGGATCTCATGCTGCCCGGCATGAACGGCATCGACGTATGCCGGGTGTTGCGAGCCGACTCGGGTGTGCCCATCGTGATGCTGACGGCGAAGACCGACACGGTCGACGTCGTCCTGGGTTTGGAAAGCGGCGCCGACGACTACATCGTCAAGCCGTTCAAGCCGAAGGAACTCGTGGCCCGGGTGCGGGCGCGCTTGCGTCGCACCGAGGAGGAGCCGCAGGAACTGCTGTCGATCGCCGACATCGTCATCGATGTGCCCGCGCACAAGGTGACTCGCGGCGGCGCGCAGATCTCGCTGACTCCCCTGGAGTTCGATCTGCTGGTGGCGCTGGCCCGCAAGCCGCGCCAGGTGTTCACCCGCGAGGTGTTGTTGGAACAGGTCTGGGGATACCGGCACGCCGCCGACACCCGCCTGGTCAACGTGCACGTGCAGCGGTTGCGCGCCAAGGTGGAGAAGGACCCCGAGAACCCTGAGATCGTGTTGACCGTTCGAGGTGTGGGCTACAAGGCCGGACCGCCGTGATCGATGGCTCCAGAAACCGCGTGCAGCGGTGGCTGGCGGTAGTGATGGCCTGGTTCCGCAATCTGGGCGAGCAACTGGGCCATGTGTGGCGGCGTTCGCTGCAGTTGCGGGTCGTCGTGTCCACACTCACCCTGTCGCTGATCGTCATCACGATTCTGGGCGTCGTGCTCACGAGTCAGATCACCGACCGGTTGTTGGACGCGAAGATCAACGCGGCCGTCGAGGAAATGGGTCGCGCCCGCAACACCGTTCAGAATCAACTGACCGGTGTGCACGACTCGGGTACTCAGCAGAGCCGACTCGACGATGCCCGCCGCGCGCTGTTCTCCAGCGCCGGCGGGACTCAGACCGGCGGCGCCGCAGGCAGTTACGAGGCCGCTCTGGCGATGACAGGAGACAGCGGACAGGAGCTCACCTCCGGCTCGATCCAGGAGATCCCCACCGAGCTGCGGCAATTCGTCAAGCAGCGGCAGGTCTCCTACCAGTTCTCCACGGTCTCCAGCCCGGACGGGTACAAGGGTTCGGCACTGATCATCGGCAGTCCGTCGGCCGATATCGACTCGCTGGAGATCTATCTGATCTTCCCGCTCACCAATGAGCAACGCAGCCTGTCGCTCATGCGCGGCACCATGCTCATCGGCGGCATCGTGCTGCTGGTCCTGCTGGCCGCCATCACGGCGCTGGTGACCCGGCAGGTGGTGCTGCCCATCCGATCCGCGGCCCGCATCGCGAGCCGGTTCGCCGACGGGCGCCTCAAGGAGCGCATGCTGGTGCGCGGTGAGGACGACATGGCCAGGCTGGCCATGTCGTTCAACGAGATGGCCGAGAGCCTGTCCAACCAGATCACCCAGCTCGAGGAGTTCGGAAATCTGCAGCGCCGCTTCACCTCCGACGTCAGCCACGAACTGCGCACGCCGTTGACCACGGTGCGCATGGCGGCCGACCTCATCCACGGATCCAGCGACGACCTGGACCCGGCGCTGGCGCGCTCGGCCGAACTGCTGGTCAACGAACTCGACCGGTTCGAGGGCCTGCTCAACGACTTGCTCGAGATCAGCCGCCACGACGCGGGTGTGGCCGAGCTGCAGGTGGAATCGCTGGACGTGCGCATGTGCGCGCGGGCCGCGGTCTCCACCGTGCGGCACCTGGCCCGCGAATCCGGCGTGGAACTCGTGGTCGACATGCCCGAGGAACCCCTTGTCGCCGAGGTGGATCCGCGCCGCGTCGAGCGGGTACTGCGCAACCTGCTCGCCAATGCCATCGACCACAGCGAGGGCAAACCGGTCCTCATGCGCATGCGCGGCGACGTGGACGCCAATGCCGTCGCCATCGTGGTGCGCGACCAGGGCGTGGGCCTGCGCCCGGGCGAGGAGAAGCTGGTGTTCAACCGCTTCTGGCGCTCGGACCCCTCCCGCATGCGCCGCTCCGGCGGCACCGGCCTGGGCCTGTCCATCAGCGTCGAGGACGCCAACCTGCACGAGGGCAAGCTCGAGGCGTGGGGCGAGATCGGCGTGGGGGCGAGCTTCCGGCTCACCCTGCCGCTGGTCCGCGGCCGCAAACTGGGCACGAGCCCACTCTCGCTGGAGCCGCCCAAGATTCGCGGCGCGGTCTCACCCGAACAACTGGCCCTGGATATCGCGGGCCCCGACGCCCCGGCGGGCCCGGACACCGCGACCGGCGAAGCCGCCGCGGGCCCCGATTCGGTCCCGGCGGGCCTGCTCGGCCTGGCCGCGCTCGAATCCGTGCCCACCGCAATCGAACCCGGCACCGACGGCCTCGACGCGGACGCGGTGGAATCCGCCGCCGCGGAAACCGGCGACGGCGAACCGGGATTCGACGCCATCGCCCCGGAATTCCCGGCCGCCACCGGCATCGACGACGCGACCGCCGACCACGGCGACGTGACCGCCGCCGACCTGGCCGACGCCGCCGACATGGCCGCCCGCGAGGGCTTCGAGCCCGAGCCCCCCGACAACGACACCGCCGGAACACCTCCCGGCACCGCCGAGGGAACCGGTTCCGGGCGTGACGCTTCCGGGGGCTCCGTACCGGCCGAGCCGGGTGACGACCAATCATGAGGCGGCCGGCGAGGGCCCTGTTCCGGGCCCTGGCGGCCCTCGGCTGCCTGATCGCGGTGAGCTCCTGTGCGAGCCTGCCGGATTCCTCGGCGCCGCAGGCGCTGGGCAGCCTGGACCACCAGCCCACCAGCGCCGCGCTCAACCCGCCGGTCGCCGGGCGCGAGCCCGAACAGCTGCTGCTGGACTACCTGCAGGCCACCGCGGACCCGGCGAACCGGCATCAGCTGGCGCGCCAATTCCTCTCGCCCGCGGCCAATGTGCAGTGGGACGACGGGGCCGGGATCACCATCGTGGACTCCCAGCCGAACACCTTGCGCGAGTCCCGTACGGGTGATTCGGCCACCTATGTGATCCGGGCGCGCAAGATCGGCGAGCTGGCCGCGGACGGCTCCTACCGGGCCGCCGACGGCACGCTGGAGACCAAGATCGATCTGGAGAAGATCGGCGGCGAGTGGCGGATCAAGGACGTGCCCTCGGGCGTCATCGTCGAGCAGGCCGCGTTCGCCAAGTTCTACCACCGGTATTCGCTGTTCTTCCCGAATCTGACCGGGGCCGGGATGGTGCCGGACCTGCGCTGGATCCCCGCCCGCAAGGACCAGCTGGCGCAGCGGCTGCTCAGCATGCTCAGCGAGGGACCGCAGTCGGCGCTGGCCCCGGCCGTGCACAACCCGATGGGCGCGCCCGTCTCACAGCGCGGCCCGGTCACCAAGGCCAATGGCGATCCCGACAGCGTCGGGGTCGCGGGCGGTGGGATGGCCGTCGACTTCTCCGGCGCGGCCGCGCTCGACCCGGCCAACCGGGACCTGCTCGCCACCCAGGTGGTGCTCACCCTGTCCGGGGCCGACGTGCTGGGCCCGTACCTGATCAACGCCGACGGCAAACCGCTCGTCGAGAAGTACGCGGCGGGCTGGCAGCGCGCCGATGTGGAGGCCCGCAGTCCGGATGTGATCGCCCGCAACCGGACCGGTCTGCACGCGGTCCGTGACGGTTCGCTGGTGGCGGTCAACGGCAGCGGCATCACGCCCGCCCCCGGCTTCTTCGGCAGCACCCACGCGCTCCAGTCGGTGGGGCTCTCACCGGACGGGACGCTGGTCGCCGCGGTGGCCCGCTCCGGCCGTCCGGACCCCGAACCCGAGCGCACCCTGATCATCGGAACCTATGACGGGCAGGGCTTTCCGGTCGCCACCGGCGGCACCTTCACCCGGCCCACCTGGCCCGCCGACGGCAGTTCGGCCTGGTCGGTGGTGGACGGGGACCGGGTGATCCGGGCCGTACACGATCGCGGCACCGGCAATGTGTCGGTGCAGGACGTCGACATCGCCGCCCTGATGGCGGCGGCGATCAACTCGACCTCGCCACGCACCCCCATCACCGAACTGCGCATCTCCCCGTCCGGGGCGCGGGCGGCGATCATCGCCAACGGCAAGGTGTACGTGGCGGTGGTGGTCCCGCAGCCGAACGGGAAGTTCGCGCTGTCCGCGCCGCTGCCGCTGGCCATCGGACTGTCCACGCCCGCGGTGTCCCTCGACTGGCTCACCGACGAGCGGGTCATCGTGGCCCGCGACGGCACGGTGGACCCGGTGGCCGGGGTGCTGGTGGACGGTTCCGAGTACCGGGCCCAGTCCTCCCAGAACCTCACCCCGCCGGTGCGGGTGGTGAGCGCCTCCCCGGATCAGGAGTACGTGGCCGACTCGCGCGCGGTGCTGGAACTGACCCGCAATCCCGAAGGGCGCGAGGACTACTGGCGCGAAGTTCCGGGTCTGGGGGCCAACGCGGTTCCGGTGCTGCCCGGCTAGGCGCACACTGGGGGACATGGGGGAACTGCTGGATCTGATCCTGCCACGCACCTGCGGCGGGTGCGGGCGAGCCGGAACCTGGTGGTGCGCGGAGTGCGCCGCCGCGCTGTCCGGCCCGCCCATCCGGATCCGGCCGCGCGCCGATCCCGGGGTGCCGTGCTGGGCGCTGGCCGCCTACGCGGGTCCGCCGCGACGGGCGGTGCTGGGCGTCAAGGAGCAGGGCCGGCGCGAGCTGGCGCGGCCGCTGGGAACCGGATTGGCCAGGGGGCTGGATCATTTGCGGGACGCCTCCCGGCCCCTGGCGCTGGTGCCCGCGCCCAGTCGGGCGGCCGCGGCCCGGCGGCGCGGCGGGGATCCGGTGGTGCGTGCCGCGAGCGTCGCGGCGGGTTGGCTACCGGGTTGCCGCCTGGTACGCGTGTTGCGCATGGGTCCCGGTGTGCGGGATTCGGTCGGCCTCGGGCACCGCGATCGCCAGCACAATCTGCACGGGCGGATCATGGTAGCCACCACCCGGCCCCCGAGCGCGCTGATTCCGGCAAATGCCGAGGTAGTGGTCATCGATGACGTGTTGACCACCGGTGTCACGGTGACCGAATCGGTCCGCGTGCTCACCGCCGCGCGGGTCGCCGTGCGTGCTGTGCTGGTTACCTGCGCTGCTTGATTCTCCGAAATTTGCGTGAACACTGGCGGACAGGTCGCTGGCGCACTAGGTTGGCGATCAGACACCCGAACCGCAAGTTTGGAGGTGGCGCCTCGGACATATGTGCCGATGCGAGTTCCATCGGTCGGCACACGTTTCAATCCCGCCGCACGAGCGGCTTGTGCGGCCAGATCCGGGAGGTACGCGTGACGACTTCTTCACGACTCTCAGCGAAGAACACAAGCACTTCGGTGCTGCTCGATGACGAACTCATCGACGAATCAGCCAGTCGGGCCACCACGGCGGACGTCGTGGTCAAGGGCAGGACCCTGGGGGAGGGCGGAGTGCCCGACCATTTCCGAATTCATGTGGCGGACAAGCTGTCTCGGCTCGAGCGCTTCGACCCCACCATTTACCTCTTCGACGTGGAGCTCACCCACGAACGTAACCGTCGTCAACGCAAGAACTGCCAGCGGATAGAGATCACCGCCCGGGGCAAGGGTCCGATCGTGCGGTCCGAGGCCTGCGCGGACAGCTTCTACGCCGCCCTCGAGGGTGCCGTCGAGAAGCTCGAGAGCCGATTGCGCCGGCTCAAGGATCGCCGCCGCGTGCATCACGGGGACAAGACGCCGATCTCGGTCGCGGAGGCGACCGCGGGTCTGGTCGACGAATCGCTGTTCTCCGACAACGGATCCGAGGCTCACGACCATTCGGCTGCGATGGAAGGCGAATCCGCCGGTCCCGGCCATGTCGTGCGCACCAAGCAGCACCCCGCGATACCCATGACGGTCGATGACGCGCTGTACCAGATGGAGCTCGTCGGCCACGATTTCTTCCTGTTCCAGGACAAGGAGACCGACCGACCGTCGGTCGTCTACCGCCGTCACGCCTTCGATTACGGGCTCATCAGGCTCGCGTAGTCGCGGTAAACAGGGACATCCACTTTTCGACCGGGGTCACGGGACAGGCCCCGGTCGCCTGTTGTCCAGGGCAAGTCTTGCTGTTACGGCGCGTATCAGTTAAAACTGTGCCATGGCTACCAAGGGCGCTCGCCGTGCTGTCATCGTCGCCGGGGCGCGGACCCCGTTCGTGCGGGCATTCACCGACTTCACACGCATGGACTCCATCGACCTCGCGGACATCGCCGTGCGCGGCCTGCTGGAACGAACCGGACTGCCCAAGGGTGACGTCCAGGGCATCGTGTGGGGCGGCGTGGTGCTGCCCAGCGCCGCGCCGAACATCGCCCGCGAGATCGCACTCGACCTCGAACTCGACCCGGGCTGCGAGGGCTACACGGTGACCCGCGCCTGCGCGTCGGGCCTGCAGGCCGTGGTGTCCGCGGCCGCCGCCATCGAGCGCGGCGAACACGACATCATGATCGCCGGCGGCAGCGACTCGACCAGCAATGCCGAGGTCAAGCTGCCGCAGAAGCTGGTGCACGCCGCCGCGCCGCTGGCCTTGGGCAAACCCAAGCCCAAGGACTACCTCACCGCCGCAACGCAATTGGCCCCGTTCTACGACCTGATGCCGCGCCGCCCGCGGATCGCCGAGCGCACCACCGGCGAGGTCATGGGCGAATCCGCCGAGAAAATGGCCCGCATCCACGGCGTCTCGCGCGGCGCGCAGGACTACTTCGCCGCCACCTCGCACCACCGCGCAGCGGCCGCCATCGAATCCGGCCGCTTCGACCGCGAGGTGCTCTCGGTCCGCACCCCCGACGGCACCGCCGTCACCCGTGACGGCCTGGTCCGCCGCGACACCAGCCTCGCCAAACTCGCCAAGCTGGCACCGGTTTTCGCCGAGAACGGCACCGTTACCGCGGGCAACTCCAGCCCCCTCACCGACGGCGCGTCCGCGGTGCTGCTGATGAGCGAGGACAAGGCCCGCGCCCTCGGCTTCACGCCGCTGGCCGCCTTCCGTTCCTGGAGCTTCGTCAGCGTCGACCCGCGCGACCAGGTCCTCATCGGCCCCGCCATCTCCATGCCGCGCGCCCTCGACCAGGCCGGAATGTCGCTGGGCGATATCGATTTCGTCGACATCCACGAGGCCTTCGCCGCCCAGACCCTCTCCGTGGTCTCCGCCCTGGCCAGCGACGAATGGGCCAAGACCCGCCTCGACCGCGACACCGCCGTCGGCGAGATCGACCCGGCCAAGCTCAATGTCCACGGCGGCTCGGTCTCCCTGGGCCACCCGTTCGGCGCGACCGGCGCGCGCATGGTCACCACCATGGCCAACGAACTCGCCGTGACCGGGAAGTCCACCGCGCTGCTCGGCATCTGCGCCGCGGGCGGCATCGGAGCCTCGGCGGTGCTGGAAGCCGTCTAGCCGACACGTTTCGGTGTCACCTGTCCGGTGGCCGACGCACATGCGCCTTCATGCAGGTGAGACCCCGATCCGCTACGGCGGAACGGGGTTTGCGGCGGGCGGATCGAAAATCGTTGGTGGAGACTCGGCGTCGAATGGGTATCCCTGGGGAAACGAGCTGGGCGGAGGCGGATCATGAACGGCAGGACGATGATCGGCACCGCGGCAGTCCTGCTCGCGGCGGGGACCGCCGGGGCGGGAAGCGCTGCGGCGCTGCCACTTCCGGCGACCGGGTCCGAAGGCGGGCAGCCGGTCTCCGATCTGAAGCTGCGGCTGCACGATGCCGGACGACATGTCGGGGAACGGTATCCAGTCTACGGACTGGTGTATTCGGACGCGGCGGTGTGGACTCTCGGGTTCGTGCACGGTGAGCCGACCCGGTACTACACCATCGACGGGGCGCGTGTGGAGCTCACCGGACCGGTCCGGGAGTCGGTCAGACAGGGTGACGAGTTCACCGGGACCATCACCATCAACGGCAAGAACGACTCGGGGGATCCCGTGGTCACCTTGGACGACGTGTCCGTCATCGGGCATCGGCCCACCGACGCGCTGCGCTGAGCCGGGAGCCGCCGCGCCACTCGGAATGATTGCAGCGTGAAACACATCCGGTACACAATCGAGGTGTGGGTTTCCGGGAGTGGAAACAGGCGGTATCGAACGGCGACAGTGATCGCGCCATCGCCGCGCGGATGGGCACCAACCAGATGCGGGTGGCCCGGCACCTGAGCGGCGACTCGCCGGTCGCGGAAACGGTCATCGCGTTCAGCCGCACCTATGGCGTGAGTCCGATCGAAGGCTTGATCGCGGCCGGGTTCCTCACCCGCGACGACGTCCTGCGCGCCTCCCTGGTGGAGGCGCTGCGCGAGGCGACCGGCGCGGAACTGGCCGCCGAGGTGACCCGGCGAATGGCCGAGCCCGAACCGGACGCCGTCGAGGACCGGTCCACAACCACACGACGCGAACGGCTCGGGCACGGATCGCCGGAGGACTAGCGCGGGCCGCCAGGTGCGTCGTCGTCTTCGCCACCGCTCCGCAGCACCGAGTCGTCGAGGTCAGTCGTCCGAACGGGGCGTGAACCGTTCCCAGTGGATGGCCGATTCGAGCGGGCGGCGATTACGCCAGCCGAACCGCTCCAGGTCCGGGACCTGCTGGAACTCGTGGACCGGGCCGACGCAGAGCCAGGCCACCGGCTTCACGCCGGGCGGCAGGTCGAGCAGGTCGGTCAGGAACGGCTCGTCGTAGAAGCTCACCCAGCCCACCCCCACGCCCTCGGCGGTGGCGGCCAGCCACAGGTTCTGGATGGCCAGGATGGTGGAGTAGATGCCGGTCTCGGGCACCGTGGCCCGGCCGAGCACATGGGTACCGCCGCGGGCCTGATTGTGGGTCACCACGATCCCGGTGCCGCTCTCGACGATGCCCTCGATCTTGATCGGATTGAAGGTCTCGGCGCGGTCGGCGGGCAGCGAGTCGTTGAACTCCTGCCGCTTCTCGGCCACGTGGTCGGCGAACTTGCCGAGCGTGCCCGGATCCCGCAGCACCACGAAGTCCCACGGCATGGAGTTGCCGACGCTGGGCGCGCGATGGGCCGCCTCGAGAATCCGCAGCAGCGTGGCGTCGTCCACCACCTCGCCGGTGAATTCGGCGCGGACGTCACGACGCAACTTGATGGCGTCGTAGACGCTCAAACATTCGAGGGGGCTGATCGGGCCTTCGGAACACACGCGGTCCAGTCAACCAGGCCGGAACCGCGCCGAACCTGGCAGCCCTCCACAGCGAAAACGCCTCCCGCCGGCAGTCCGGCGGGAGGCGTTCGCGGTCGTGGGTGACTAGCGCGCCATGGCGGGCTCACGGCGGGCCAGCTTGCGGCGGCCCTCCTGCAGCGCGGTGCGCAGGCCGCGGCGGCGGCCGGTCATCGGGTCCACGGTGGACGCGCCGCCGAACATCTTCTCCGACTTGGTCTCCGGAGCGTCGTCGGTGGAGCGGCGCAGGTACTTGTTGGGCAGCGACAGCTTCATGATGGTGCGCCACGACTTGGCGTACTGCACCGGCAGCGACCCGGCGGTGTACGGCAGGTCGTACTTCTCGCACAGCGCCCGCACCCGCACCGCGATGTCCTTCAGGTGGTTGGACGGGATGTCCGGGTACAGGTGGTGCTCGATCTGGTGCGACAGGTTGCCGGTCATGAAGTGCATGACCGGGCCGCCGGAGATGTTCGCCGAGCCCAGCATCTGGCGCAGGTACCACTCGCCCTGGGTCTCGTTGTCGCAGTCGAACTTGGTGAACTTCTCCGCTCCGTCGGGGAAGTGGCCGCAGAAGATGACCGCGTTGGTCCACACATTGCGGACCACATTGGCGGCCAGGTTCGCGGTCAGCGTGCCCAGGAAGGACGGGCCGGTGAGCAGCGGGAAGATCAGGTAGTCCTTGGCGGCCTGCTTGCCGATCTTCTTCAGAACCGTCTTGCGGTCCTCCTCGAACTGGATGCGCTCGGGCGAACCCGGGGCCCACTTCTTCTTGGCGACCTTGCCCAGCTCCAGGTGCTGGATGGCGACGCCGTACTCGAAGAACATCTGCAGCAGCAGGTTGTAGACCGGCTGGCCCAGGTAGAACGGCGTCCAGCGCTGGTCGCGGGTGACACGCAGCAGGCCGTAGCCGATGTCGTCGTCCATGCCCAGCACGTTGGTGTACTTGTGGTGCAGGAAGTTGTGGGTGATCTTCCAGTGCTCGGAGGGACCGGCGTTGTCCCATTCCCACTTGGTGGAGTGGATTTCCGGATCGTTCATCCAGTCCCACTGCCCGTGCATCACATTGTGGCCGATCTCCATGTTCTCGATGATCTTGGCGGTGCCCAGCAGGGCGACGCCGGCCAGCCACGCGGGCGGGAAAAGACTAGCGAAAAGCACTGCGCGGCCACTGATTTCGAGGCCGCGCTGGAGACGGATCACATTGCGGATGTAACGGGCATCCTTGTCGCCCAGGGATGACTCGACCTCACGGCGGATCGCGTCCAGCTCCGCCCCGATCGCTTCGACATCCTCCGGGGTGAGGTGCGCGTATTCCTTGACATCCGAGATCGCCATGCTGGTTACAGTACCGTAGGTTACGGTCCCGTAGGTTACGACTATCGAATCTCTAACGTGTCGTATACCGCATTGTTTTCGCGACTGCCGTCTGCTAGCGATTGCGGCGGAGTTTACGCGAGAACCAGCCCTCGCGCTGAGCTTTCTCGGTCAGCAAAGCCTTTTCCGCCAAAGCCTTTTCGCGCAACGCCTCCTTGGCCTCGCGCAGCACCTGCTTCTCGTGCGCGGCCTTCTCCTTGAGCGCCACCTTGGCCTCCTGCAGCGCCGACCGCAGCCCGCGCCGCTCACCCGTCTCCGGGTCCAGGCCCCAGCTCGGCTGATGCTCGGCCAGCCACTCCGACGCGTTGTGCACAGCCAGCCACTCACCGGACTTGTTGTGCTCGGCCAGCCACTCCGAGCCGTTCCACGCCGGCAGCGAGATGCCCGCGAACTTGCGCTCCGAGGACGTCTCCGGGGCGTCGTCGGCGGTCCGCTTGAGCCACTGATCCGGCAGCGCCAGCTTGTGAATCGTGCGGAACGCCAACAGGTACTGCTTGCCCAGCGAGCCCGTGGTGTAGGGCAGGTCGTACTTGTCGCACAGCTCGCGCACCTTCACCGACACCTGCGCGTAGCGGTTGCTCGGCAGGTCCGGGAACAGGTGGTGCTCGATCTGGTAGCTCAGGTTGCCGCTCATGAACGCCATGGCCGGGCCCGCGTCGAAGTTGGCGCTGCCCAGCATCTGCCGCAGGTACCACTCGCCCTGCGTCTCGTTCTCGAACTGCTCCTCGGTGAACTTCTCCGCGCCGTCGGGGAAGTGGCCGCAGAAGATGACCGCGTAGGCCCACAGATTGCGGACCAGGTTCGCGGTCGCGTTCGCCTTCAGCGTCGACTTCCACGCCGGACCGGTCAGCGCCGGATAGATCACGAAGTCCTTGGCGACCTGCTTACCGGCCTTGCGCCAGAACGCCTTGTTCGGCTCGGTGACGATGTGCCGCGGCGGGAAGAACTGGCTCGGCGGAATACCCATCTGCTCCTTGGTGGCCGCCAGATCGTGCAGGGCGATGCCCCACTCGAACAGCGCCGCCAGGAACAGATTCGCGACCGGCTGCACCAGGTTGATCGGCTTCCACTCCTCGTCGCGCGTCATGCGCAGGATGCCGAAGCCCAGATCCTCATCCATGTCGAGGATGTTGGTGTACATGTGGTGCGAGTAGTTGTGCGCGGCCTTCCACTGCGCCGACGTCCCCGTCATATCCCACTCCCACGTGGTGGAGTGGATCTCCGGGTCGTTCATCCAATCCCATTGCCCGTGGCTGACGTTGTGCCCGAGCTCCATGTTCTCGATGATCTTCGCGACCGACAGCAGGGCGGTGCCGGTCAGCCACGCCCAGCGCTTCTTGGATGCGAACAGGGTGGCGCGACCGGCCGCCTCGAGGATCCGCTGCGCGGCGATGGTGCGCTTGATATAGCGCGCGTCACGCTCGCCGAGCGAATGCTCGACATCGCGCCGGATGGTGTCGAGCTCCTGGCCCAGGGTCTCGATATCGGCCGCCGTCAAATGGGCGAACGCCTTGATGTCGGTGATGGCCACCGGCAGGTCCTTCCGTGGTTGATCTGCCTCGCACCGCTGCGCGGATGGGGCGGCCCCGACGGGGGCCGGTCAGGCTCGATTGCTATCGAGGGTAGCCGTTCTCGGGCGGGACCGTCTCACACGGTGCGGTGTGGGTCGGCCCCCCGGACAGTGTCGGTCAGGCCTCGAGGGTCGGTCGGTCAGACCTCGAGGGTGCAGTCGCCCGCGGCCGCGGAGATGCAGGTCTGGATCTTGTCCCCGGCGCGGTGTTCCTTGCCGTTGCGCAGGTCCCGCACATGCCCCTCGGTCACGGTCACCACGCAGGTCTGGCAGATGCCCATCCGGCAGCCGAACGGCATCTGCACGCCCGCGCCCTCACCGGCCTGCAGCAGCGTGGTCGCGCCGTCCACCTCGACGGCCCGGCCGGTCTTGGCGAAGGTGACGGTGCCGCCCTCGGCGGTGGCGCTGCGCTCGATCTCGAACCGCTCCACATGCAGCTGGTCCGCGATACCGGCGGCGGCCCAGTGCTTTTCGATCTCGTCCAGCATGGGCAGCGGGCCGCAGGCCCAGGTCTCGCGCTCACGCCAGTCCGGGCACACGGTGTCCAGATCGGCGAGCGCGAACTTGCCGTTCTCGCCGGTGAGGTGCAGGTGGGCGGTGAAACCCGGACGGCGGTCGTGCAATTCGCGCAGCTCGTCGCCGAACATCACATCGTCGGGGGTGCGGGCGGAGTGCACGTGCAGCACATCCGGGACCGCGTCGCGGCGATCCATGGTGCGCAGCATGGCCATCACCGGGGTGATGCCCGAGCCCGCGGTCAGGAACAGCACCTTGCGCGGCGCCGGATCCGGCAGCACGAAACCGCCCTGCGGCGCGGCCAGGCGCACGATGGTGCCCGCCGGGACACCCGAGACGATGTGGGTGGACAGGAAGCCCTCCGGCATCGCCTTCACCGCGATGGAGATCAGCCGGCGGCCCTTGTGGGCGCCGTCGCCGGTCCAATCCGGCGGGCTGGTCAGCGAATACGAGCGCCAGTGCCAGCGGCCCTCCACCAGCACACCGATGCCGATGTACTGGCCCGGGGAGAACTTGAAGTCGAAGCCCCAGCCCGGCTTGATCACCAGGGTGGCCGAGTCCGCGGTCTCCTTGCGGACCTCTACGATGCGGCCGCGCAGCTCGCGCGCCGACCACAGCGGGTTCACCAGGTGCAGGTAGTCGTCGGGCAGCAGGGGAGTGGTGATCCGGGCCGCGGCTCCGCGCAGGGCGTCGAGCGGAGTCCGCCCGGCGTTCCCGCCTTCGGCCACGGGGGCCTCCAGCCATTCGCGCAGTCCTCGCACGGAGAATCCGCCACTCTTCGATGCCATATCCGGAAAGCTTTCTGTCGTCGTGCACGCTGGTCAGCGCATCGTCGCGCACGGTTCGCCCGTGTGATGGGCGACCATCACAACAAGGTTACGGCATCGTAGGTTACGCAGCCGGATGTACCTGTCTCTCGAGACTTCCGGGGAATTCTCGGGTGGCGGTCAGAGCAGGTCGAGCAGGAACGGGAGTTCCTGGGCCGCGTACCAAGCCAGTTGGTGATCTTCGGCGTCGCCCAGGACGAATTCGGCGTCCGCGTCGCCCATGTCGGCGGCGTCGATGACCTCGACGGCCTTGGCCACCTCGGACTCGGCCTCGGCCAGGTCCACATGGATGGACGCGATGCGGTCGTAGGGGATGGCGGCGGAGAGCCGGACCACGGCGTCGTCGAGGTCGGGGCGCAGGGTGGCGCCGGTGACGTCGGCGGCGATGACCGCGCGGCGGAAGATCGGGCCCCGGGGCGCGGCCTCGTCGCCCGCGTCCTCGCCGCCCAGGTCCGCGACGGCCTGCTCCTCGGCGAGCAGCCGCAGCGAGGCGCGCGCGGCTTCGGCCATGGCGACCTCGGCGAGTTCCTCGTCGTCGCCGGAGGCGTAGGCCTCGCGCAGCGCGGGGGTCACCGCGAAGGCGGTGTCGTTGAGGGCGCGGATCTCCCGGTCCTTCACCAGTTCCCGCAGCATCGGCACCGTGGCCGGGACGTAGACCCGTAGCTTCTTCGACACGGCGGACGACTCACTGGACGCAGGCACCGAGCATCTCCTCCATCGACTCGTGCACCGAAGCGGTCAGCACCGCGATATCGGCCATGGCGTCGCGATCGGCGGTGAGTCCGTAGAACACCCGCCCGTCGTAGGACGTGATCCCGATACTCAGAGCCTGAAAGCGCAGCAACGGCGACACCGGGTACATCTCCAGCATCCGCGCGCCGCCGATGTACATGGCCTGCTGCGGACCCGGCGCGTTGGTGATCACCAGATTGAACGTGTGCTCTGCAAAAGTACTCGCCGACCGCACGCTCATGGCATGCAGGCTCGCCGGGGCGAATCCGGCCATGTGCACCAGCGTGCGCGCCCGCACCCCGCGCTGATGCCGCGAGTGCGCCTCGGTGGCGTGCTTGATGTGCTCGATGCGGATCACCGGATTCGGTTCGCCCACCGGCAGATCCAGCAGCAGCGAGGTGACCTCGCCCGCGGGCTTCAGTTCGCCGTGCGGACCGTCGGCGTACACCGACATGGGGACCACCGCGCGCAGCGCGTCGGCCTCGGTCAGCACCTGCCCGCGGGAGAGCAGCCAATTGCGCAGCGCGCCGGTCACCACCGCGAGGATCACGTCGTTGATGGAGCAGTCGAACCGCTTGCGGATCTTGCGGTAGTCCTCGAGATCGGTGCGCACCACCTCGAAGCGGCGATTGCGGGAGGTGCGGGTGTTCAGGGGGCTGTCGGGCGCGCCGATGGCCGCGGTGCGGACCATGGACACCACCTTCTGCACGGCCTTGCCGGTGGCGTCGACCATGGCGAACGCCTCGGCCATGTGGTGCCGCGCCACCTCCAGGCCTTCGCGCGGCTGGGTGGCCAGGTGGGCGGCCGCGCCGAGCAGCAGTTCCAGCTCGGCGGGCTCGCGGTGGGCGACCCAGGCGTCGTCGGCGACCTCGCGGGGCGCTGTCGAGGTGTCCAGGATCACATGCCCGATCTCGAGCGCGCTGTCGCCGTCCACCAGGGCCGAATGGGTCTTGGTGAAGATCGCGCAGCGACCCTCCGACAGGCCCTCGACCAGGTACATCTCCCACAGCGGGCGGCTCGGGTCGAGCGGGCGTGAGGCCAGCCGGGCCACCAGGTCCAGCAGCTGTTCGTCGGTGCCCGGCTCGGGCAGCGCCGAACGCCGCACGTGGTAGGTGATGTCGAAGTGGCTGTCGTCCACCCAGATCGGGCGGCCCAGCGCGAACGGGATCTCCCGCACCTTGCGCCGGTACAGCGGCACCAGCGGCAGCCGCGACTCGACCAGCGACACCAGCCGGTCGTAATCCAGCGGCCCGGGCCCGGATCTACCGGTGGGCGCGGGATTGCGCAGAATCGCCAGCGAGCCGATGTGCATGGGGTTGCTGCTGGATTCCAACCGGTAGAACGACGCGTCCTGCGGCGTCAGTCTGGTGATCACGCTGCCCGCTACTCCCTTATCCCTGCCCGCGCCTCGCAGTTTCCCCCTGCCGAGGCGCCGGCTTTCATGCGGATGAACCGCCTGGAGGCAAGCTATCGCAATACGGTCACCTGGGGGAATGTATGGGCCGCACTGCCCGAGATAACGCACCGTCGTCGGTGCCGCCGTTCCGGGCGCGCGGGCGCAGACCGCCGCACGCCGGACCCCCTACATGGTACGTCAGGGGTCTCGAATCAGCCTCGGCCGCAACCCCATTCGCTGGGCGTTCGCCAGGGTCGGGAGCGGCGGTGCGGGCGTCGCGCTTTCACAGCTTCTCCTCAGCGCCCGGGCCGTCCCGTGCGCAGTTCAGCACCTACGATGGGGGCCGGATTACCATGGCTTGTGAATGCGCGCCCGCGCGCAGGCCTCCCGCCATGGTGGGGGCTACCGACAACACCGACCAGAGGACTACAAGACCCGTGCCTGCGCTGAGTTTTTCAAGGTTGCTACGGATTGGTGAAGGTCGCACGGTCAAGCGGCTGGCAAGCCTGGCGGACGAGGTCATCGCCCTCGACGAGGAGTACACGGCGCTCTCCGACGCCGAGCTCCAGGCCAAGACCGCGGAGTTCAAACAGCGCTACGCCGAGGGCGAGACCCTCGACGAACTGCTGCTGGAGGCCTTCGCGACCGCGCGGGAAGCGTCCTGGCGAGTGCTCAACCAGAAGCACTACAAGGTGCAGATCATGGGCGGTTCCGCCCTGCACATCGGCAATGTGGCGGAGATGAAGACCGGTGAGGGCAAGACCCTGACCTGTGTGCTGCCCGCCTACCTCAACGCCATCTCCGGCGAGGGCGTGCACGTCGTCACCGTCAACGACTACCTGGCCAAGCGCGACTCCGAGTGGATGGGCCGCGTGCACCGCTTCCTCGGTCTCGAGGTCGGCGTGATCCTGGGCGGCATGACCCCGGCCGAGCGTCGCGAGGCCTACGCGGCCGACATCACCTACGGCACGAACAACGAGTTCGGCTTCGACTACCTGCGCGACAACATGACCCACACGCTGGACGATCTGGTCCAGCGCGGGCACAACTTCGCCATCGTCGACGAGGTCGACTCCATCCTCATCGACGAGGCCCGCACCCCGCTGATCATCTCGGGCCCGGCCGACGCCTCCTCGAAGTGGTACGCGGAGTTCGCGCGCATCGCCCCGCTGCTGAAGAAGGACCTGCACTACGAGGTCGACATCAAGAAGCGCACCATCGGTGTGCACGAGGCGGGCGTCGAGTTCGTCGAGGACCAGCTGGGCATCGACAACCTCTACGAGGCCGCGAACTCGCCGCTGGTGAGCTACCTGAACAACGCCATCAAGGCCAAGGAGCTCTACACCAAGGACAAGGACTACATCGTCCGCGACGGCGAGGTCATCATCGTCGACGAGTTCACCGGCCGAATCCTGGTGGGCCGCCGCTACAACGAGGGCATGCACCAGGCCATCGAGGCCAAGGAAGGCGTGGAGATCCAGCCGGAGAACCAGACGCTGGCCACCATCACGCTGCAGAACTACTTCCGCCTGTACGACAAGCTGTCGGGCATGACCGGTACCGCCGAGACCGAGGCGGCCGAGCTGCACCAGACCTACGGCCTGGGCGTGGTGCCGATCCCGACCAACAAGCCGATGGTCCGCCAGGATCAGTCCGACCTGATCTACAAGACCGAAGAGGCCAAGTTCGCCGCGGTCGCCGACGACATCCAGGAGAAGCACGAGCTGGGCCAGCCGGTCCTGGTCGGCACCACCTCGGTCGAGCGTTCGGAGTACCTGTCCAAGCTGCTCACCAAGCGCGGCATCGCGCACAGTGTGCTGAACGCCAAGTTCCACGAGCAGGAAGCGCAGATCGTCGCCGAGGCCGGTCGGCCGGGCGCGGTCACCGTCGCCACCAATATGGCCGGTCGTGGTACCGACATCGTGCTGGGCGGCAACCCGGACATCATCGCCGACATCCTGCTGCGCCGGCAGGGTCTGGATCCGGTCGAGACCCCCGACCAGTACGAGGCCCAGTGGCACGCCACCCTGGACCGGGTCAAGCAGCAGGTCGACGCGGACGCCGAGGCCGTGCGCGAGGCTGGTGGCCTGTACGTGCTGGGCACCGAGCGCCACGAGTCGCGGCGTATCGACAACCAGCTGCGCGGTCGTTCCGGCCGTCAGGGCGACCCGGGCGAGTCCCGCTTCTACCTGTCGCTGGGCGACGAGCTGATGCGGCGCTTCAACGGCGCGGCGCTGGAGTCGATCATGACCCGGCTGAACCTGCCCGACGACGTGCCGATCGAGGCCAAGATGGTCTCGCGGGCCATCAAGTCGGCGCAGACCCAGGTCGAGCAGCAGAACTTCGAGATCCGCAAGAACGTCCTCAAGTACGACGAGGTCATGAACCAGCAGCGCAAGGTGATCTACGCCGAGCGCGCCCGCATCCTCGACGGTGAGGACATGGAGGGCCAGGTGCAGGAGATGATCACCGACGTGATCACCGCCTACGTCAACGGCGCCACCGCGGAGGGCTACGTCGAGGACTGGGATCTGGACAAGCTGTGGGGCGCGCTCAAGACGCTGTACCCCGGCAGCCTCGACTACCGCGAGCTCACCGGTGAGATCGAGAGCGGCGAGCCCGGCGACCTGTCCCGCGAGGAACTGCTGGACGCGCTGCTCGACGACGCGCACACCGCCTACGACAACCGTGAGGGCGAGATCGACGGCCTCGCGGGCGAGGGCAGCATGCGCAACCTGGAACGCCAGGTGCTGCTGAGCGTGCTGGACCGCAAGTGGCGCGAGCACCTCTACGAGATGGACTACCTCAAGGAGGGCATCGGCCTGCGGGCCATGGCGCAGCGCGACCCGCTGGTCGAATACCAGCGCGAGGGCTTCGACATGTTCGCGGCCATGCTCGAGGGCCTCAAGGAGGAGTCGGTCGGCTTCCTGTTCAACCTCCAGGTCGAGGTGCAGCAGCCGCAGCCGGTGGGTGTGAACGTGGCCGCGGGCCTGCAGTCGCCGGTCGGCAACCGTCCGCTGCCCACCCAGGAGGACGCGGCGCAGGCGGGTAACGGCGCTCCGGCGGCGTTGCGCGCCAAGGGAATCGACGAGTCCGGCCCGCGCGGGCTGTCCTACAGCGGCCCCGACGAGGGCGGCCACGCGGCCGTCCGCAGCGACAGCGACGAGTACGGCGCCGAGGACGGGCAGGGCGGCACCCGCCGCGAGCGTCGTGAGGCGGCGCGGGCGCAGTCCAAGGCGGATCGGTCCAAGCGCCGCCACTGAGTTCGCGACCCTGTCGAAACGTGCCGCGCCCCGGGTGTTCTCACCCGGGGCGCGGTGTCTTCCATAGTGCGCCAGGAGTTTTCGCGCGGTCATGAAACGATCATGATCGGTGCGATGAAATGGTTTCGGTCCGATCGCCTCGGGGCGGTCGCTAAGGAAGGAAATCAGATCATGCGCAAGACTCTCGCCCTCGCCGCCATGGCCTTGGGAATCGCCGGACTGGGCGCCGCGACCGCGCACGCGGAGACGCTGACCGTGGACGGCAGCTACCCGACGGTCGACGCGTGCGCCTCGGATGGCAACAATGGCCGGTTCCAGGCCGGTGGCGTGCAGCTCCGCGGCGAGGACGGTTGGCAATGGAGCTGTGACCAGGGCTGGGATGGCCAGTGGTACATGACCATCTTCCGTTGATCGGAAGCCGGTAACCGGCCCTGTTGAACTCTGTGCTCCCGGTGAATTCGCCGGGAGCACAGTTGTTTTCGTAGCGCGGCTGGTCCTGGGGCGCGTATCCTAATTTGTGCCTTTTTCGCTTTTGCGGTCCCCGATGCGGGGGTATTCATATCGCGCGAACTCGGTTGCGCGTTAATTGAATTGCTCCTATTGATCTTGTGATCTGCGTCATTCGGGACAATTTGTGCCAGTTACTTGCGGAGGGCTTGGTTGCACGCTATTAGCTAGACTAAATTTCCGGAATGTGTGGGAGGACCTGAAGCTCTACGGGAGGGAACGAGAACGCATCCACGTGGATAGCGTTCTCGCGGAGGCGCGTTCGGGCCGCGGTGCGGCGCTGGTGCTGTCCGGGGATCCGGCGATCGGCAAGACCGCTCTGCTCCGGGCCGCGCTCGACCAGGCCGCGGACTTCCGGGTGCTGCGCTGCCAGGGCATCCGCGCCGAATCCGGCCTGGACCACGCGGCCCTGCACGAGCTGCTGCTGCCGGTCGCCGACCGGCTGCCGCTGCTCCCGCCCGCCCAGGCCCGCGCCCTGGGCGTGGTGCTCGGCCTCGACGCCGGTCCCGCCGACGCGTTCCTGGTGGGGGCGGCGCTGGTGCGGCTGCTGACCGAACTGGCGGCCGAGCAGCCGCTGCTGCTGATCGTGGACGAGGCCCGCCTGGTCGACCCGGAATCGGCGCGGGCCATCGTCTTCGCCATCCGCCGCCTCACCGCCGCCCCCGTCGCGCTGCTGGCGGCGCTGCGCGACGACCCCGCCGACACGCTGTGGCGGGACCTGCCCGCGCTGCGGGTCACCGGCCTGCCCGACGCGGAGGCCCGCGGCCTGCTCGCCGACCGGTACGGCCCGCTCGGCGCGCTGCGGCTGAGCCGGATTCTCGCCGTGGCCGGCGGCAACCCCCTCGCGCTGCTCGAATTACCCGGTGTCGTGGGCGATCTCGCGGGCACCGCCCCCGAACCCATGGCCCTGGGCCCCAGCGTGCGCACCGCGTTCGGCGAACGCGTCGCCGCCCTGCCCGCCACCGTCCGGACCCTGCTGACCGTGGCCGCGACCGAGACCCGCGGCGTGCTCGGCATCGTCACCACCGCCGCGGCCGCCCTCGGCGTGGACTCCCGGGCCTGGGAGTACGTCACGGCGACCGGGCTGCTCACCATCAGCGACGGCCGCGTCGAACGCACCCACGCGCTGCTGTGCGCCGCCGTGCACGCGGCCGCGACCGTGGCCGAGACCCGCGCCGCCCAGCTGGCCGTCGCGGACGCGCTGACCGGGACCGGCGATCACGACCTGAGCGCCTGGCATCGCGCCCTCGCCGCGGGCCGACCCGACGAGGACCTCGCCGCCGCGCTGACCGAACGGGCGACCGCCGCCGCGCACGGGCCGATGACCGCGGCAGCCATGCTGCGCCAGGCCGCCGCCATCTCACCCGATCCGGAGCGGGCCGGGGAGCGGCTGGCCGCCGCGGGCCGATTCGCCTGGGCGGGCGGCGATATCGCCTCCGCGCACGGCCTGCTCGACCGCGCCGTCGCGCGCCTGGGCCCCGAACGGGCCGCGACGGCCGCGCGCGGTCTGGCCGGACTGCTGGAATTCGTTGCGGGAGAACCGGAACGGGCGAGCCGCCTGCTGCTGCGCGACGCCGAACTGGTGGACCCGGCGACCGCCGCCAACCTGCGGGTCGACGCCGAACGCGCGCGCTGGGCCGCCGGGCACGGCGTGCTCGACCTGGATCCCGCGGAAATGACCGTGCGGGAAGGCATCTCCCGCTTCCACACCATGATCCGGCCGCTGCCGCCCGCCCCGCTGGTGCTGCTGTGGGGGTTGGCCGAGACCGCCCTGGAGCCGTACACCCAAGCGGCGGCGTCGCTGCGGGGCAGCGCCGCCCCGGCGGCGGTGTCGCTACTGCCGCAGCTGGCCATCCTGCAATTCGCCAATGGCCGCTTCCCGGCCGCCGAGCGCACCCTGGCCGAGGCGTTCGAGCTGGCCGAGGCCGGGGGCGTGGACAACGTGCTCGCCCAGTGCTGGGCGCTGCGCGCGAAGATCGCCGCCCTGCACGGTGATTCGGACGGGGTGCTGGCGGCCGCGGATCAGGTGCTGGCGCTGGCCCGGCCGCGGCGCGCGCACGCGGTCATCGCATCGGCGCACTGGCACCTGGGCTTCCACGCCCTCAGCCTCGGCGATCCGGAGACCGCGTACCTGCGCCTGCGCACCCTGGCCCAGCCGGGCCACGACGCCCGGCATCCCACCTACGCGCGGCTGGCCGCGGTGGATCTGGTGGAGGCGGCGGTCCGGGTGGGCCGCCACGACGAGGCCGCCGGGTACTACGAGGAGATCCGGGACTGGGCGCTGCGCTCCCGCGCCGACTGGGCGATCTCGGCCGCCTACACCTGCCGGGCGCTGCTGTGCACGGACGACCGCGCCGACAAGTACTTCCGGCGCGCGCTGGCCGTGCGGCGCACCCGCCACGATCTGAACCAGGTGCGCACCCGCCTGCTCTACGGCAAGTGGCTGCGCCGGGCCCGCCGCCGCGCCGACGCCGCCGAGCAATTGCGTTCGGCCGCCGAGGCGTTCGAGGGCATGGGTGCGGCCCAGTGGGTGCTGCGCGCCCGGCAGGAGCTCGAACTCACCGGCCGCCGGGCCGCGCCGGTCACCGCGCACGGCGAGACCTCGGTGCTGACCGCGCAGGAGCTGCGGGTGGCTCGGTTGGCGGCCCACGGGCTGACCAATCGGGAGATCGGGACCGAGCTGTTCCTCAGTCCCCGCACCGTCGGGCACCACCTGTCGCGGGTGTTCGGCAAGCTGGGGCTCAGCGGCCGGTCCGATCTGGTGGATGTCGACTTCGACAACGGCATGCGAATCGTGCGGCCGCGCTGAGGCTTCCGGCTCGCGGTGAGCGGTGGACCGCGACCGGTCAGTCCAGGTTGACCGACTCGCCCCAGTAGCGCGGGTCCCAGTTGATCAGGATCATTCCGGCCACGCTGCCCGCGCAGCCGCCGCAGGCGTGCACCTGGATCACGCTGTCCACGTCGGTGTCCCCGGCCATGACGGCGCGGGTGGACAGCCACACCGCGCGCAGGTGCAATGCCGCGGGTCTGCCGCAGCGGACGCATTCGGGCAGCGCGTCGTCCGGGTCGTTGCGCCCGATCCGGACCTCCGGGGTGACGGGTGCTCCCGGGCCGAGGGCTGCGTCGAGGAGCGGCGAAAATTCCTTGCGCTCACGGTCTTCCACCTGCGCAGGCTAACTATTTCCGGCGGGGTCCGCACGCCGTGCGACCGAAACGTGTCCTGGGCCCGGCCCGGTGCGGGCCGGAATGTTTAACCGGGGCGCCGCCGGGAATGCAATGGAAAGCGTTTCGGAGTGATGTCCGAATCAGGGGTTCCCTAAACGCGCCCGCATTTTAGTCCTCCCGATCCGATGGAGAATCGGTCATCGTATCGGTCGGTCAATCGGTCGATCGCGAAATGTCCGGAATCGCTTATCCCGGCGGTGATCTCAGCCGCTGGGAAGGTCGCGTTTACAGGTTTGTCGGTTGCTCGTAATGCGAGGTACCTTGCGACGTGCGCGAGATCCGGGTGCTCCAGGGGAGGGAACGAGAACAGAACGAACTGTCTCGGGTCCTGACTCGGGCGCGTGCCGGTCACGGCGGGGGAATGCTGCTCTGGGGAGAACCCGGGATCGGGAAAACCGCGCTACTGCGTGACGCCGAACAACGCGCCACCGAATTTCGAGTTCTGCACTGCCGCGGAAATTCCGCCGAAAGTGGAGTGGATTTCGCGGCATTGCGCGAACTGCTCGGCCCGCTCGCCGATCGTGTGCCCGCGCTGCCCGGTCCGCAGGCCCGCGCCCTGACCGCCGCCCTCGGCCGCGGCCCCGGCCCGGCGGACCGGTTCCTGGTGGGCGCGGCCGTGGTCTCCCTGCTGGCGGTCGTGGCCGCGGATCAGCCGGTCCTGCTCATCGTCGACGACGCGCAGTCGGTGGATCTCGCGACCGCCCGCGCTCTCACCTTCGCGTTGCGCCGCCTCGGCGGCGTCCGGGTGGCCCTGCTGGCCGCCATGCGCGACAGCCCCGCCACCACGGTGTGGCAGTCACTGCGGGTACTGCCGGTCGCGCCGCTGCCCGACCCGGAGGCGCGGCGGCTGCTGGCGCGGCGGGCGGGCGGCGTCGGCGCGCCCCGGGCGAACCGCATGCTGAAGCTGGCCGGCGGAAACCCCCTGGCCCTGCGCGAATTCCCGATCGACACCGAGGACGGCGCCGGAATCGCGTGGGGGCCCGCGCCTTTCGGCCCCCGCCTGCGCGCCGCCTTCGCCGACCGGCTCGCCGCCCTGGACCCCGGCGTCCGCCTGCTGCTGGTGGTGACGGCCGCCGAGGACCGCGGCACCCTGTGCCCGATCGCGTCCGCCGCCACCGAACTCGGTGTCGCCCCGGCGGATTGGGAGCGGGCGTTCGAGGCGGGCCTGCTGGTCGTCACCGACGGCCGCGTCGACATGCGGCACCGCCTGCTCGGCGGCGCGGCCTACGATGCCGCCCCGCCCGCCCAGCGCCGCGCCGTCCACCTCGCCCTGGCCGCCGCCCTCCCCGGCTCCGGCGCCGAACAGCTCCGCGCCTGGCACCTGGCCGCCGGACTCGACACCCCGGATCCCGAACTGGCCCGGGCCCTCGCCGACGGCGCACCCCGCGTCCTGCGCCACAATGGTCCCCTCGCCGCCGCCGCCGTCCTGCGCCGCGCCGCCGCCATCACCGCCGATCCGGCCACCGCGGGTCTGCGTCTCGCCGCGGCGGCCCAATTCGCGTGGGAAGGCGGCGATATCGAATCCGCCCGCCGCCTGCTCACCCTCGCCGAATCCCGCACCACCCCGGCCGCCATCACCACCGCCGCGGCGGGCCTGCCCGGTCTCCTCGAACTCGTCGCCGGCGACCCCGCCCGCGCCCACACCCTCCTGCTTCGCGACGCCGACGCCATCGCCGCCCGCCTCGCGCAAACCCCCGCCACCCTGGTCGGCCCGTCGACGGTGCCACCCGTTCCGACCGGGCCGGAGGAAGTCGCGGTCAGGAGCGCGAATCCGGTCCCGTCCGGCCGAGATTCGGAACCCGCGCCGACCCTCGCGGGCTCGAGGCTCGAGCGCGGGGCCGACCTGGTCGCCGGACTGCGGCTCTTGGCGGAGCGGACCGAGTGGGTGCTCGGGCAGGGCGTCGACCGGCCGATGGACGGGCAGCTGGAGGCCGTGGTGGCGGAGCCGTCGCCGACGTACGCGGTGCAGCTGCTGCCGCCCGCGGCGCAACTGCTGGAGTGGGGGCTGGCCGAGGCGGGGCTGGAGCCGTATCTGACGGTCGCGGCGGGGCTGCGGGCCGCGGGCGATCGGGCGGCGGCGGTCGGGATGCTGCCGCAGCTGGCCACCATGCAGTTCGCCACCGGGCGGTGGGAGGCGGGGGAGGCCACCCTCGAGGAGGCGTTCGACCTGGCGTCGGGGGCGGGCGCGGACAATATCCTCGCCCAGTGCTGGAACCTGCGGGCCCGGCTGGCCGCCCAGCGCGGCGACGCGGACCTGGTGGCCGACAGCGTGGAGCGCGCGCTGGCGCTGTCCCGCCCGCACGCGGTGCCGCTGCTCACCGGCGGCGCCTACTGGCACCACGGCTTCCACGCGCTCACCGCCGGTGACGCCGAGGCCGCCTACCGCCGGCTGCGCGCGCTGTCGCAGCCGGGCCACGAGGCCGCGCATCCCACGCTGGCCCGGCTGGCCACCCTCGATCTCGTCGAAGCGGCGTGCCGCGTGGGTCGTTTCGACGACGCCGCCGCGCACTCGGAGCACATCGTGCTCTGGGCGCGGCGGTCCCGCGCCCGCTGGGCGCTGGCCGCCGCCTACGCCTGCCGCGCGCTGCTCGCGGAGGAGGACCGCGCCGAGCACTACTACCGGCGCGCCGTCGCGGTCGGCGATTCCCGGCACGGCAGTTTCGGGCGCGCCCGCACCCAGCTGCTCTATGGCAAGTGGCTGCGCCGGGTCCGCCGCCGCCGTGACGCCGCCGAGCAATTGCGGCTCGCCGCGGACGGTTTCGAGCTGATCGGCGCGACCGCGTGGGCCGCGCGCACCCGCACCGAACTCGATCTCACCGGCACCGGGACCAAACCCGCCGGAGGTTCGGACACTCCGCTGACCGTGCAGGAGTCCCAGGTGGCCCGCCTCGCCGCCCAGGGCCTCACCAATCGGGAGATCGGCGCGGAACTGTTCCTCAGCCCGCGCACCGTCGGCCACCACATGTCCCGGATTCTCGAGAAGCTCGGTCTCACCGGCCGTTCCGAGCTGCGCGGCATCGACTTCGACAATGGCATGCGGCTGACCCGCCCGCCGCTGTGACCCCGCTCAGGCGCGGGTGAGTTCGAACAGCCGGAACCGGCGCGTCCCCGCCAGCCGCTGCTCCATGGCGTAGCCGGGCCAGAATTCCAGCGCCCGCCGCCAGGCCCGATCCCGATCGTCGCCGGTGAGCTCCCGGACCCGGACCGGGAACCGCTCGCCCCGCACCATCAGCTCGGCCGCTTCGGCGTGCCGCAGATTGGCCGACCAGGACGGCTGTTCGGGCTTGCCCCAGTTCGACGTGACGATCAGGAACCGCTTCTCGTCCAGGAGATCGGGCGTGTAGAGCAGACTGACGGTGCGCGGCAGCCCGGTGCGGCGGCCCGCCACCGTCAGCACTACCGCGGGCAGACCCGCCACATCGAGAATCCCCTTGCGGCCCTTGGTGGTTCGCCGCGCGAGCCGTTCCAGTGCGAAGACCAGCGGGGCGGCGCGCATGACGGTGCGGCGGCGAGCCAGCGTCCGCCCCAGTCGAGGGAGCGGATTCCAGCGGGCGGGAGCGCCGGGGCCGCGCTGCCATTCAGCGAAAACCATGTCCCCGATTATGTTGCCGGGCCGCCGCTAGGGCGCCCAACGCGCCCGGTCCCAGTCGTCGTTCCAGTCGTTCGGGTCGGCGGGGGAGCGGTCCTCGTCGTGTTCGCGGCGCAGTTGTTTCTTCTCGTCCTCGCGCGGGTCGGCGTCGTCGTCATGCTCGCGCGGCGGAGTTTCCTCGCTCATGACTTCCCTTCGTGCCTGTTATGCACAAAAGGTATCGAATGGGCGATTCTTCAGCTACTAGTGGCGGCCCGTGTCGCCTCAGGATTCGCTGTTGCCGCGGAACCAAGGGTCGTTGGAATTCAGCGCGGTCAGCAGACGGCGGATGGCCGCCACCCGCTGCTCCTTGCCTTCCAGCAGGTCGAGTGCACATTCCGGATCGGCTGGCGGGCCCAGATGGGTGCAGCCGCGCGGGCAGTCCTCGATGGCGTCGGCCAGATCGGAGAAGGCGGCGATCACGTCGTCGGGAGTGATGTGGGCCAAACCGAACGAGCGCACGCCGGGCGTGTCGACCACCCAGCCATCGTCGGGCAACGGCAACGCCACCGACTGGGTCGAGGTGTGCCGACCCTTGCCGACCCCCGACACCTCACCGACCGCGCGTTCGGCGTCGGGGACGAGCCGGTTCACCAGGGTGGACTTGCCCACCCCCGAATGCCCGATGAAGGCGGTCAGCTTGTCGTCGAGCAGCTCCAGCACCGGCTCCAGGGGATCCTCGATGCCCGCGTAGACGATGGTGAGATCCAGATCCTCGAAGGCCGAGGCGAATTCGGAGTCGGCGGCCAGATCGTGCTTGGTGAGGCACAGGATCGGTTGCAGCCCACCGACATACGCCGCGACCATGGCCCGCTCCACGAACCCGGTGCGCGGCGGCGGATCGGCCAGCGCCACCACGATGAACAGCTGCTCGGCGTTGGCCACCACCACCCGCTCGAACGGATCGGTGTCATCGGCGGTGCGGCGCAACACCGTTCGCCGTTCGGACACCCGCACGATGCGGGCCAGGGTGTCGGGCTTGCCGGACAGGTCGCCGACCAGATCCACCTGGTCGCCGACCACGATCGGGGTCCGGCCCAGCTCGCGCGCCCGCATGGCGACCACGCCGCGCTCCGGATCCCCGTCCAGCACGCACCCCCAGCGGCCGCGGTCCACCGAGACCACCATGGCCGCTTCGGCATCCAGATGTTGCGGCCGGGTCTTGGTGCGCGGTCGCGAGCCCTTGCCCGGGCGCACCCGGACATCGGACTCGTCGTACTCGCGGCGCCTCAGCGTCCTGCTCCCGGCTCGCCGGCGTGGTCCGCTCCGGCCAGCATGCTCTCCCACAACTCGACGAATCCGGGCAGCGTCTTGGCGGTGGTGCCGATGTCCTCGATCTCGACACCCGGCGTCACCAGGCCGATGATCGCGCCCGCGGTGGCCATCCGGTGGTCGGCGTAGGAGTGCCACTGCCCGCCGGTGAGCGGGTTCGGCACGATGGCCAGCCCGTCCTCGGTCTCGGTGGCCTTGCCCCCGAGCCGGTTGATCTCGGTGGCCAGCGCCGCGAGCCGGTCGGTCTCGTGGCCGCGCAGGTGCGCGATGCCGCGCAGCCGTGACGGCGAATCCGCCAGGGCCGCAAGGGCGGCCACGGTCGGGGTGAGCTCGCCCACGTCGTGCAGGTCGATGTCGATGCCCGCCAGGCGTTCCGGACCGCGCACGGTCAGCACGTTCTCGAAGAAGCGCGCCTCCGCGCCCATGCGCACCAGGATCTCGCGGATCACGTCGCCGGGCTGGGTGGTAATCCGCGGCCAGTGCGGAATGCTCACCTCGCCGCCGGTGACGGCCGCCGCGGCCAGGAACGGGGTGGCGTTGGACAGGTCCGGCTCCACGTCCCAGTCCACCGCGCGGATCGGGCCGGGCGCGACGGTCCAGGTCTGGGCCTTGCGCGGATCGTTGGGGGCGTCGACGCGAACGTCGGCCCGGCGCAGCATCTCCACGGTCATCTCGATGTGCGGCATGGACGGCAGCGCCGCGCCGTCGTGGTTCACGGTGACGCCCTGCTCGAACCGCGCCGCCGACAGCAGCAGCCCCGACACGAACTGCGAGGAACCCGACGCGTCGATGGTGACCGGCCCGCCGCGCAGCGCCCCCGTCCCGTGCACCACGAAAGGCAGCCGGTTGCCGTCGATGTCGAGGCCCAGCGCCCGCAGCGCGTCCAGGATCGTGCCCAGCGGCCGCGCCCGCGCCTGCTCGTCGCCGTCGAAGGCGACGTCGCCGCGCGCCAGCGCCGCCACCGGCGGCAGGAACCGCATGACCGTGCCCGCCAGCCCGCAATCGACCATGGCGCTACCGAATTCGGCGGGCGGAGTCACCACCAGCGTGCTGCCGTCACCCTCGATCCCGGCGCCCATGGCCCGCAGCGCCGCGATCATCAGATCGGTGTCCCGGCTGCGCAACGCCCCGGTGATGGTGGACGGCCGATCCGCCAGCGCGGCGAGGATCAGCGCCCGATTGGTAATGGATTTGGACCCGGGCAGGGTCACGGAAGCGTGGACGGGAACTCGGACATGGGGCGCGGGCCAGAAAGTCACAATGCCCATCCTCCCAAATGACCGGGGTCTCGGGGGGCGCACGTCCCGTTCTCGCCCGGACCGCAACCCTCGACGTATACGTATACAAGTACGTATGCTGGGTGGGTGATCGATCCCATCAGCCTGGTAATCGGTGGCGCGCTCGTCGGCGGCGGCTGGCTCACGGGCCGATTCGGTTCCCGCCGCATCAAGCCCGAGCAGCCGAGTCCGGCGCTCTGCGGCTGCGGCCACGACCTGGCCCTGCACGACCGTGAAGCGGGCCACTGCCACGCCGAGAACTTCCGCAAGACCGGGGCGGGCATCAAAGCCTGGGCGCGTTGCAATTGCCGGCGCTACACCGGCCCGACCCCGCTCGAGGAGTTCTTCGCCGCACCGCCGTTGCCGCCGACCACCTGACGCACAACGCCGGTCCCCGTAGGGACCGGCGTTGTCGCGGTGGGTGTTTCGCTTACTTGGCCCGGCCGTGCACCAGGGGCACGATCTTGCGGAGCAGCTTCATGGTGCGGTCGGTGCGGGTGTAGGACAGCAGCGCCATGCCCGGAATCGTGAAGCGCTGCACCGCGATCGAGTGCGGGCGGGCGAATTCCAGCAGGCCGGGGGCGCCGTGGATGCGGCCGATGCCGGAATCGCGGACGCCGCCGAAGGGCAGGCCGGAGATGGCGGCGTAGGACAGCACCGAGTTCACCGAGGTGCAGCCGACCTGCAGGCGCCGGGCGATCTCCATGCCCTGCTTCTTGGAGTAGACCGCCGAGCCCAGGCCGTACTTGCTCTTGTTGGTGAGCTCCACGGCCTCGTCGACGCCGCTGACGGTGCGGATGGTGACGGTCGGGCCGAAGGTCTCCTCGCACACCGCTTCCGAGGACTCGTCCACGTCGACCAGGATGACCGGGTCGATGAAGGAGCCCTTGACGGACTCGGGGCCGCCGAGCACCGCGGTGCCGCCGTTCTTCAGCGCGTCCTCGATGTGCCGGCGCACGATGTCGACCTGGCTCGGCATGGTCATCGGCCCGTAGGAGGCCTTGTCGTCGGAGCCGGGCTTGATGTCGGTGAGGATGCGCTTGACCTCGGCCACGAACTCGGTGGCGATGGACTTGTCCACGTAGACGCGCTCGACGCCCGCGCAGGTCTGGCCGGAGTTGGCGGTGGCGCCCCAGGCGACGGCGTCGGCGGCGGCCTTGATGTCGGCGTCGGCGGCCACGATCACCGCGTCCTTGCCGCCGCACTCCAGCAACACCGGGGTGAGCGACTCGGCGGCCGAGGCCATGATCTTCTTACCGGTCGCGGTGGATCCGGTGAACGCCAGCTTGTCGACGCCGGACTTCACCAGCGCGGCGCCGGTGGCCCCGTAGCCGTTGATGGTGATGAACACCCCGTCCGGCAGTTCCGGATTCGCTTCGGCGAACGCCTCGGCCACGAAATTGCCGATGCCGGTGGAGAATTCGCTCGGCTTGAACACCACGCAGTTGCCCGCGGACAGCGCGTAGGCGATGGAGCCGTTGGGTGTGTAGACGGGGTAGTTCCAGGGGCCGATGATGCCGACCACGCCCAGCGGGCGGTACTCCAGGTGCGCGGCGAAGTTGGCCATGAACGCGCCCGGCGCGACCTTGCGCGGCTTGAGTACCTTCTCGGCGTTGGAGGCGGCCCACTTGATGTGCTCGAGCGCCAGCATGAGCTCGAGGAAGGCGTCGTCGACGGGCTTGCCGTTCTCGGCGTGGATGAGCTCGCACAACTCGTCGGACTTCTCGACGAGCTTGCTGCCCCAGCGCAGCACGTGCTTCTTGCGCTCGGCGTAGCTCAGCGCGCCCCAGGTGGCGGCGGCGCTGCGGGCTTTGGCGACGGCAGCGCGCACGGCCGCCTCATCATCGATCCGGTAGGTGGCGAGGGCCTCGCCGGTGGCAGGGTTGACGGAAGTCAGCGTCTCGGCCTGATCGAGCGGGGCGGCTTCGGTTGCAGTCATTGTGCGGCGATCCCTTGATGAGAGTTTGATGAGACGAACGTCTCACACCGTCCAAGTGATGTCAATTGCCATCACATCGATGTCGATTCGATTCGCGGGCGCGGTGGTCCTGGTGGGTGTCGGTGACCGGTGGCAGCATGGTCGGCATGTGCGGTAGATACGCGACCACGACGAATCCCGCGAAGCTGGCCGTCGAGCTCGACGCCATCGACGAGACCGGCGACAAGGGCTTCGACCCCAACTACAACGTGGCCCCCACCAACCAGGTGCTCACCGTCGTCGAACGCCACGACCGCGACCACCCCGAGGACCCGGCCGCCCTGCGCCTCCGGGCCATGCGCTGGGGATTGATCCCACCCTGGACCAAGACCGCCGAGCCGGGCGTCCCGGTGAAGGGCAAACCGCTCTTCAACGCCCGCGCCGACAAGGCCGCCACCACCGCCTCCTTCCGCGACGCGGTGAAGAAGCGCCGCTGCCTGGTACCGATGGACGGCTGGTACGAGTGGATCACCGAGGCGGGCGGCGCCGGCAAGGCCGTCAAGCGCCCGTACTTCATGTCCCGCGCCGACGGCGGCCGCCTCTATATGGCGGGCCTGTGGTCGGTCTGGCGCGACCGCGAGCTCGGTGACGCCGCACAGCCGCTGCTGTCCTGCACGATCCTGACCACCGACGCCGTCGGCGATCTCAGCAAGGTCCACGACCGCATGCCGCTGCCCATGCCGCGCGAACACTGGGCGGCCTGGCTGGATCCGGATCACCCGGCCCCGGAGGAACTGCTGGAAACGCCTGCCGCCGCGGCGGTTTCGGACATCGTGATCCGTGCGGTGCCGTCGCTGGTGAACAGCGTCAAGAACAACGGCCCGGACCTGTTGGCGACCGTCGACGAACAGGCCGGTCAGATCAGCCTGATCTGACCGGCTACCCGCGAGAGAGTCCCGAGCGGTCGGATCAGCCGCACTTCACCGTCGGGATGCCGATATTCAGCACGCACTTCAAGGTGTCGGCCATGGAGTCGATCATCTTGGTGACGATCCCGCCGCCGAGCTTCTCGGCCTTGTCGACCTTCTCATCCTTCTTGGGTGCGGCCCCTCCACCGGGGGCTCCCGGATCCGGGAAGCTCGGGCCCTGCGGCGCGACGGGCACCGGGACCGGCGCGGCCGTCGCGGTCACGATGGTCACCGGGCCCGCGCTCAGCGCCAGCGCGAGTACTCCGGCGGCGGCAATTGTGTGAATACGCCGATGGCGAGACATAAACCGCATCACATCCTCGGTTCGAATCGGACCTTGCGGACTGCACACGTTCACAACGATCTCACTGCTCGCTCCCCAGTAACTCACAGAAAACCGCGGGGATAGTGAAATGACAGTGCCCCCGCCGCGTCTCCGCGGCAGGGGCACTGTCGATTCGGTTGTCGCCGGTCAGACCGTCGCGGGATCCGCCTTCTCGGCGGCCTCGTCCCGGGCCTGGATGCCGCCCGCGGTCCGCAGCGGCACCTCCTTCCAGAACAGCACCAGGATGAAGGCGATCAGCGCGACGCCGGTGGCCGCCAGGAACACCCGGTCCATGGACTCGGCGAAGCCCTCCTTGAACGGATGCGCCAGGGTCGGGTCCAGCTTCTGGATGACCGAGCTGTCGTTGAGCACCTGGTTCGCGACCGCCGGATCCTTGGCGACCAGGCCCTGGGCGACCTGCTTGTCGACCGGGTTGTCGCTGGTCATGCCGTCCTTGATGGCCTGCACGTAGGCGGGCTGCTGGGCGGCGGACTCGAGCGAGGTGGTGATGTTCGGGGCGAGCTGGGTGAACAGCACCGACAGGAACACCGCCACACCCAGGGTGCCGCCGATCTGCCGGAAGAAGGTCGCGGCGGCGGTGGACACGCCCATGTCCTTGGGCGGCAACGCGTTCTGCAGCGCCAGGGTCAGCGGCTGCATCAGATTGCCCAGGCCGAAGCCGGTGATGGCCATGAAGATCATGACGATCCACAGCTTGGTATCGGCCGAGACCAGGTGCAGCAGGAACAGGCCCGCGGTGAGCAGCCCCGCGCCGACCGGCGGGAAGTACTTGTACCGTCCGGTCCGCGAGATCAGCTGACCCGCCAGGATCGAGCCGGTCATCATGCCCGCCACCAGCGGCAGCATCAGCAGACCCGCCTTGGTCGGGCTCGCGCCCTGCACCACCTGCAGGTACTGCGGCAGCAGGGTGATGCCGCCGAACATGGCCGCACCGACCACCACCGAGATGAGCACGCCCAGGGCGAAGGTGGAGTTCTTGAACATGCGCAGCGGGATCAGCGCGGCGTCGCCCTGCTTGGCCTCGACCGCGATGAAGGTCAGTACGCCGAACGCGCCGAGGGCGTAGCAGATGATGGCATGTCCACTGGTCCAACCCCATTCGCGGCCCTGCTCGGCGATCACCAGCAGCGGCACCAGGCCGACGATCAGCGCCGAGATACCCATCCAGTCGATGGCGACCTTGTTGCCGGGACGCTTGGGCAGCTTGAGCACGCGGGTCACCACGGCCAGCGCGAGGATGCCGACCGGCACGTTCACCAGGAACACCCAGCGCCAGCCGGTGACGCCCAGGATCTGGTCGGTGCCCGAGAGCAGACCGCCGATGACGGGTCCCACCACGCTGGAGGTGCCGAACACGGCCAGGAAGTAGCCCTGGTAGCGGGCGCGTTCCCGCGGGGACACGATGTCGCCCATGATGGTCAGCGCCAGCGACATCAGACCGCCCGCGCCCAGGCCCTGGAAGGCCCGGAAGGCGGCCAGCTGGTACATCGAGGTCGCCATGGAACAGGCCAGCGAACCGGCCACGAAGATGGTGATGGCGGCCAGATAGAACGGCTTGCGGCCGTACATGTCCGACAGCTTGCCGTAGAGCGGGGTGGCCAGCGTCGAGGTGATCAGGTAGGCGGTGGTGACCCACGCCTGCGCCGAATAGCCCTGCAGCTCATCGGCGATGGTGCGGATGGAGGTCGACACGATGGTCTGATCGAGGGCGGCCAGCAGCATGCCCATCATCAGGCCGCTCATGATCACCAGGATCTGCTTGTGGGTGAAGCCGGCCGAATTGAGTTCCGGCTCCGCCGCTGTGGCTTGGGTTGTCACGAATTGCTCTCCGCGGGTTCGTAATAGGATTTCAGGTCTTTGTGGGCCGCGATATCGGCCAGCATGCGCTGCCGGGTCCCTTCGTAGCCGTCGACGAAGCGATGCAGCAGCCGGGAGAAGACCTCCCGTTCGCCAGGGGTCCAGTCGGTGAGCATGTCGCGCAGCGAGTCGTTGCGGCGGGCCCGGATCTGGGCGGCCACGGTGCGTCCCGCGGGGGTCACGTCGAGCACGCTGGCGCGGCCGTCGGCGGGGTCGGCGCGGCGCTCGATGAGTCCGCGCTTGACCAGGCTCGCGACCTGGCGGCTGATGGTCGAGGCGTCGGAGTAGAGGGCCTCGGCGAGCGCGCCCGAGCGTTTCGGGCCGCCGTGGATCAGCTGGAACAGGATGCTGAACGCGGCCGGTTCGATCTCGCCCCCGGTGAGCGCCGAGATCTGCGCGTTGGTGCGATCGCGCAGCTTGGTGAGCCGGGCGATCTCGTAGGCGATGGCATCGACAAGGCCGTCGTCGATGTCGGTGGTGGTCGCCGGGTCATCGTCGGTCACGGTCGGTCTCACCTCCTTGCGTCGGGCAATTGCTTGTAAAAGGCAACTAGTTGTACGGCGCAAGTATTCCGACATAGTTGTCACTTGGCAAGGGGTTTCCGGAGGTTGTGTCTCCACTCACGGCCGAATCGGACAATTCGCCCATAAATCGGCAGGTCAGGCCACCGCGACCGCGGCGGTCACCGCCCCCGTCAGCCGCACCAGATCCGCAGGCGCGAGCTCGATCTCCAGTCCGCGCCTGCCCGCGCTGCACAGCACCCGATCCCACTCCAGCGCCGAGGAATCGACGATCGTCGGCAGGCGCTTCTTCTGTCCCAGCGGCGAAATCCCGCCCAGCACATAGCCGGTCGTGCGCTCGGCCTTCGCCTTGTCGGCCATCGCCGCCTTGCCGCCGCCCAGCGCCGCGGCCGCCGCCTTCAGCGACAGCGTGGTCGGCACCGGCAGCACCGCCACCGCGAGCCCGCCCGAACCCAGCTCGATCACCAGCGTCTTGAAGATCTGCCCGGCGCTCACCCCGACCTCGGCCGCCAGCGCGTCCACCGCCTCCGCGCCGTACGAATCACTGCGCGGGTCATGGGCATACGCGTGCACCCGATGCTCCACCTTCGCCTGAACCAGGGCTTTGATCGCGGGAGTAGAAGCGGCCATGCGGCTCACCCTAGACACCGCGCGCAAGCCGATTTCAGAGTGTGGGAACAGGCGGAGCGTTCACCCTGTTGCATGCGATACGCGCTTCTCGGCAACCGTCGGGCCCACGGACGGGAAGCACTCGATCCCATGACCAAGGAGGAGTCGGTGTCCGTTCTGCTCGAGGAGCGACCAACCGGTTTCCGGGCCGAATCCCTGTTCGCGGTAGATTCAATTGCTACGGCGATCGAAGGGATTAGCGTGACGAGCGACGACGACATGGTCGATCGCCGGCGTGATGACGATGCGGACAGCATCGACGCCGGTGACGACCAAGCGGTCGACTATGACGACGAAGTGAGCGAATCCGGTGCCAGGAGCTCCGAATCGACGGCCGAACTGGCCGCCCGGTTCGAACGCGACGCGCTGCCCCTGCTGGACCAGCTCTACGGCGCGGCCCTGCGCATGACCCGCAACCCGGCCGATGCCGAGGACCTGGTGCAGGAGACCTTCGCCAAGGCCTACCAGGGCTTCAAATCCTTCCGTGAGGGCACCAACCTGCGGGCCTGGCTGTACCGCATCCTCACCAACACCTACATCAACTCGTACCGGAAGAAGCAGCGCCAGCCCGCGCAGTATCCGACCGACGAGATCACCGACTGGCAGCTCGCCGCCACTGCCGAACACACCTCCCAGGGCCTGCGCTCCGCGGAGATGGAGGCGCTCGAGGCCCTGCCGGACGACGACATCAAGGCCGCTCTGCAGTCGCTGCCGGAGGAGTTCCGGATGGCGGTGTACTACGCCGACGTGGAGGGCTTCCCCTACAAGGAAATCGCCGAGATCATGGGTACTCCCATCGGTACTGTCATGTCCCGCCTGCACCGGGGCCGCAAGCAGCTCAAGGGCCTGCTCGCGGACGTGGCGCGGGAACGTGGATTCAACCGGTCGGGCAGCGATGCGGCGCGCGAGGAGGTAACCCAGTGAGCGAGCGCAGCGAGCGGAAGATGGGCACAGCCGACGCGTCGCTCGGGCCGGAGCGAAGCGGAGGCATGAGCGACGAGATGGAAGAACTGGATTGCTCGGCGGTGCTTGCCGATGTCTGGCTGCTCTTGGACAACGAGTGCGACGAGACCGTGAAGGCGCGGCTGCGTGAGCACATCGACCGCTGTTCGCCGTGTGTCGAGGCCTACGGCCTGGAGGAGAAGCTCAAGTCGCTGCTGAACCGCAAGTGCGGCGGCGACCGCGCGCCCGATTCCCTGCGTCAGCGCCTGACCATGGAGATCCGGACCAGCTACACGGTCATCCAGACCCGGGCCGAAACGGCTGAATAAGACATCCCGGATACAGCTGAGCGGCACCCTTCCCGAGTGGGAAGTGGTGCCGCTCAGCAGTTTTCGAGCTTATCGAAGCAGCTCAGGCGTTCGGCCGCTTGCCGTGGTTGGCGGCATTCTTCTTGCGGCCACGCTTCTTACGTCCACGCTTACCCATAGGTAATCTCCCTTCAGTCGGTCGCCATTCTTTCACGGGTGATCTGCTGTACCTTCAGGGGCTACAGGTCACTCGAAACGAGAGGTGTTCATGGCTGAGGAAGTGCTGGCCGAGATGGTGTCGACCGTTCAGGAGATCCTGGTCTCCGTCGGCGACGAAGTGAAGGCCGACGACCCGGTGGTCATGCTCGAGTCGATGAAGATGGAGATCCCGGTCATCGTCGAGGGCCCCGGCACCGTGGCCTCGATCAACGTCAAGCCCGGCGACGTCCTGCAGCCCGGCGACCTCATCGCCGTCATCTCCTGAGTGAGAGCCCCCAGCCGCTCCTGACGCATCCTTGCCGTGTCGCATGGGAACATACACGCGACGTGGGAACAGAGGAGTGTGGGTGAATGTCGACCCTGAGTGAGCTACTGGCCGAGCACACCGATCTACCGGGCGCGGCTGTCGACCATTTGCAGCGGGTGGTGGGGGATTGGCAGCTGCTGGCGGATCTGTCCTTCGCGGATCTGCTGCTCTGGGTGGGGACCGGACCGGTGACCGAGGGCGCGGAGGTGGTCTGCGTCGCCCAGTGCCGCCCCACCACCGCCCCCACCGTGCATCCGGAGGACCTGGTCGGCGGCTACGCCACCAAAGAGTCGAATCCGCACGTGTTCGAGGCCCTGCTGAACGCCGATATCCAGCGCTTCGAGGCCGACACCGCGCTGACCGGGGTCTATCACCCGCATCCCGTGCACGCCATGCGCGAGGCCATTCCGGTGCGGGTCGGCGACGACATCATCGCCGTGCTCGGCCGCGATACCGACACCCAGCGCCGCAAGATGCGGTCCAGTCTCGAGATCGCGTACATGTCCTGTGCCGACGACCTGTGCCAGATGGTCGCCGACGGCACCTGGCCGGCGCTCGAGGACCGCACCGGCTCGCATTCCAGCCCGCGCGCGGGCGACGGCTTCATCCGCCTCGACACCGAGGGCACCGTCGTCTACGCCAGCCCCAACGCGCTGTCGGCGTATCACCGCATGGGTCTGCAGAACGATCTGGTCGGCCAGGACCTGGCCCTGACCACCCGTTCGCTCATCACCGACCCGTTCGACGCGCAGGAGGTGGTCGGCGACATCCAGGCGGCCCTGGCCGGAAAGGGCGGGCGCCGAATGGAAGTCGAGGCGCGCGGCGCCACCGTGCTGCTGCGCACCCTGGTGCTGCGGCCGCACGGTGAGCTCGGCGGCGCCGCCGTGCTGGTCCGCGACGTGACCGAGGTGAAGCGCCGCGACCGCGCGCTGCTGTCCAAGGACGCCACCATCCGCGAGATCCACCACCGGGTGAAGAACAACCTGCAGACGGTGGCCGCGCTGCTGCGCCTGCAGGCCCGTCGCACCGAGAATGAGGAGGCCCGCCTGGCGCTGACCGAATCGGTCCGCCGGGTCACCTCCATCGCGTCCGTGCACGAAATGTTGTCGATGTCGGTTGACGAAGAGGTCGATCTGGACGAGGTGGTGGACCGCCTGCTGCCGATCATGGCCGACGTGGCGACCGTGCACACCGCCCGCATCAAGGTCCGCCGCGCCGGGTCCCTGGGCGTCTTCTCCGCCGAACGCGCCACGCCGCTGGTCATGGTGCTGACCGAGCTGGTGCAGAACGCCATCGAGCACGCCTTCGACGCGGGTGAGAACGGTACGGTCACAATCCGTTCCGAGCGTTCGGCCCGCTGGCTCGACGTCATCATCAGCGACGACGGCCGCGGCCTGCCCGACGGATTCAGCCTGGAAGCCTCCGACCGGTTGGGCCTGCAAATCGTCCGCACACTGGTCACGGCGGAATTGGGCGGCTCGATCGGACTTCACCCCGGAGCCGATGTCGGAACCGACGCGGTGCTGCGAGTTCCGCTCGGCCGGCGCTCCGCGCGCTGAAATATCAACTTCGACGCATAAGTTCGGGCGTGAGCTGAAAAGCCGCGCCCGAACTTTCGTTCGAGGCGCGAATCCCGTTGATCGGGAATTGCCCCGGGAATTCTTGCCGGGGACCGTTTGGGGAGGAACCTCCGAAGACGGTCTCGGGGTTTGAGGGCGAAGCCTCGGAGCGGCCCCGGGGTTAGGGGGGCGGAGCCCCTCGGAGTCCCGTGGTCTTCCCCTTTACACACTGAAGCCCGGCACCTGTGTTGGTGCCGGGCCGAATTGCGCTGCGGCCCCGAGGCTGGGGTGGGCCGTAACGCCTTGTCGTCTAGGTGGTTAGACGACGCTGCGGGTGCGCGTGCGCGCGTTGCGACGCTTCAGCGCGCGACGCTCGTCCTCGCTCATTCCACCCCACACGCCGGCATCCTGGCCCGACTTCAGGGCCCAGGAAAGGCAGTCAGCGGTGACAGGGCAGCGAGCGCAGACCAGCTTGGCATCGGCAATCTGCGCGAGCGCCGGACCACTGTTACCCACCGGGAAGAACAGCTCGGGGTCCTCGTCGCGACAGATGGCCTTGTGGCGCCAGTCCATTCCTCTGCTCCTTTGCTAGGGCGCGCATGGCGCTGCCCCTCGGGTTTGTGGTCCGTTCACTTGTGCGACTCGAATGTTTCCGCACGGTTGCTTGTGAATGCTTTCACGAACACCGTAGATGTCAATAGATACCTGGTGCACCGTGGGGAAGCTCACGCTGTAAGACCCCTACATGGGGGTCCGCCGTGTCATTTGTACTCGGTCGAGCGGGTTTTCGCAGCGCAACAACGAGTTTTCTCAGGTGTGTCGAGCCGGCTAGGGCTTGGGCGCGACCACACCGAGGATATCCGGGACGGCTGTGAAATTCACCATGTTGCGTCGACCGATGAAGTCGCCGTCGATTTGCAACCCGATCGGTTCTTCCGCCGTGACGGTTACGCCCGGTACGTCGTCCTCGCGAAACAATGTGTGGCCCTTGGGATCCCCCTGGGCTGCCAGCAACTGTCTCGCGACCATCAAGGTGGGGAGAACACCCATGGTGCGCATGGCAAACACCCCGAGACCGGATTCGAATGTGGTCCCCGGGTTGGTGACCACAGGCGTGTTGTCGAGATACGTCCAGGGACTGGCGTTGGTAACGAATGCGTAATGCACATCCGTGACCGGTTCGTGACCTGGAATGTCCAAGGTCACTTGCGGGGCACGGCGTTTGGCGCGGAAGAACTGCTTGACCGTGGTGCGCAGATAACGAGCGGGCGTGGCCGCCTTGCCCTTCGCGCGCTTCTCGTCGATGGCCTCGCACACATCCGCGTCCAGGCCCACTCCCGCGCTGAAGCAGAACCAGCGATCGTCGGCCACGCCCAGACCGATGCGGCGGTCCGCGCTGTCGGCCACCAGATCGATCAGCTGATTGGTCGCGGTCACCGGATCCGGCTCGATACCGAGCGAGCGCGCGAACACGTTCGCCGAACCGCCGGGAATGATGCCGAGCCGCGGCAGCCATTCGCGCTGCGGCCGGCCGGGCAGCGGGAGGAAGCCGTTGATGGTCTCGTTCACGGTGCCGTCGCCGCCGTGCACCACGATCAGATCCATCCGATTGTCGGCGGCCCAGCTCGCCAATTCGGCGGCGTGCCCCCGGTGCTCGGTCTGGCGGACGGTGAGTTCGGTGCGGCTTTCCAGTGCGTGGGCGAGCAGATCGCGAGTGGACCGAGTGGTCGAAGTGGCATTCGGGTTCACGATCAGGAGCGTCCGCACGGTGCCATTCTGCCTTCGCTCCGCTCGGGCTGGTTCGCGGCCCCGAAGTCTCGTTCTTCCCTCCTCGGCTCCTCCGCTTCGCTGCCGCTTCCGCTCCAAGCGTGGGGAGGCGGAGCGTGGTCCGGAACGAGACGGTGGCGAACCTTCCAGTGCCACTTCTCAACTGGTCGAACGCCGTGCGGGTGCGTTCGCCAACGACGCTCGGTCGTAGGCTGGGGGCGTGGCTGAGCAGAACCAGGGCGAGAGCAAGTCGGCGGGCGACACCGGGGGCGGGGCCGCGCAGGCCGGGGGCGTGCCCACGACCGTGCGGGTCGCGGGGGCGCTGGTCGCCCTCGAAGGCGCGGCCGGGCTGGTGGCGATGGTCATCCTGATCATCGTCGGCCTGAACGGGGAGGCGCAGAGCGCGAAGAACAGCTATCTCACCGCCGGGTACGCGGCGATCCTCGGCGGCGCGGTGCTGGCGGCGGGGCTCACGCTCATGCGCGGCAAGCGGTGGGGGCGGGCGCTGGCCACGTTGACCCAGCTGTTGCTGCTCGGTGTCGCGTATTACATGTTCACCTCGGGGCGGCCCGAATTCGGGACGCCGCTGGGGTTGCTGGCGCTGGGCACCCTGGGCGCGCTGTTCGCACCCGCCTCGGTCAAATGGATGGCCGAGGGGTACGGCTCGGGCGCGGAGTAGCGCCGCGCGCCCGGCTCAGTGGCCGCTGAGCCGATTTTTGGACGCTCGCCCACTTCCCTGGGTGAGCGAGCGCTTCCCGGGCCTCTCGGGCCCTCAGTCGTCGGCGTGCGTCGCGAGGCGCGCCAGGTGAGCGCCGGAGAGCCGGTAGCCGGTCCATTCGTGCTGATGCTCGGCCCCGATGGACCGGTAGAAGTCGATGCTCGGGGTGTTCCAGGTGAGGACCGACCAGTCCACCCGCGCGTACCCCTGCTCCACGGCCTCGCGGGCCAGCGTCGCCAGCAGGCTCTTGCCCAGGCCGCGCCCGCGCGCCTCCGGCTTGACGTAGAGATCCTCCAGGTAGATCCCGTGCACGCCCTTCCAGGTGGAGTAGTTCAGGAACCAGATGGCGCAGCCCACCACGCCGCGATCGCTCTCGGCGACATGCGCGTACAGCGCGGGCGTGGGCCCGAACAGCGCGGTCCGGAGCTGCTCCTCGGTGAGCGTGCACTCGTCGGGGGCCTTCTCGTACTCGGCCAGATCGTGGACCAGACCCACCAGCGCGGGAACGTCGTCGGGTGTGGCGCGGCGGATCATGCGGAGGTCCCTTCCATCGGTTCGAGCGGCGCGACCAAGTTGTGCGCGAGCACGGTTCGCGCTCGATGATCGTGTCCCAGCACCGTAACCGCGGCCGTGGACAGGAAGAACCGGCGGCCCTCGGTCACCTCGAACTCGGCCCAGCGAGCGATGAGCGCCCGCGAGAAGTGACCGTGCCCGACCAGCACCACGTCGCGGGTGGCGAGTTCGGGAATGACCGTGGCCAGCACGTGGTCGGCGCGTTTACGGACCTGGTCGGCGGTCTCGCCCTCGGGGACCTCCCCGGTCCAGATGGTCCAGCCGGGCGACATCCGCTGGATCTCCGGCGTGGTCAGGCCCTCGTATTCGCCGTAGTCCCACTCGACCAGGTCGTCGTCCACGATGACCCCGGTCAGCCCGGCCAGTTCGGCGGTCCGCAGCGCCCGCTGCCGGGGACTGCTGAGCACCAGCGGATTCGACAGGTCCAGGTCGTACAGCAGTTTTCCGGCCGCCCGAGCCTGAGCCTCACCGATCTCGGTGAGCGGCACATCGGTCCGCCCGGTGTGGCGGCGCGCGGCCGACCAGGCCGTCTCCCCGTGTCGAAGCAATACCAGCCGGAATTCGCCACCGCTCATGAATCGATCATGCGCCACCGCCTCGCCGAATACTCGGCGGGCGACAGATTGCCGTCGGAATTAGCGTCCGGGCCGGCGGTCGGGAGCCGATCCGACCCGGACGTCCCCGGGAGGTTTACCCCGACCGTCGCGAAATCAGCTGTCGCGGTGGCAGACGAGCGCCTCAGGGGCGAGCGCCGACTCCGTACACCTGCGTGCCGCGGCGTTCCAGGAACATGGTGCCCGACACCCCGAGCGAGATGGGTTCCTTGTGGTAGTCGCTGCGCTGCAGTGGGATTCGCGATAGCTGCGCGCCGGTGGCGGGATCCAGGATGGCCAGCCCCTCCGGGATCGGGGCGATCAGCTGGCCGGACATCATCGCGGCGGTGCCGAGCACATTGTGGGTGCCCCACAGCGGGTCCAGGGTGGAGAGGTTCAGCGCGACCAGCGCCTCACCGGTGAAGACGAAGAAGCCCGACGACAGCCGCGCCACCATGGCGGTGTCGGAGAACGCCGGCATCTGGTGTGTGGCAATCAGATTGCCGTTCACGTCGTAGAGCGCGAGAACCGGTGTGGTGGACGGGGTTCCGGGTAGGTAGAGCGCGATCCTGGTGTCGGACACCGCGATCACCTTCGCCCCGTCGACCGCGCCGCCCGGCTCGGTGAGCACGTGCGAGCTGTACTCCTCCGGCGTGGTGCCGTCCTTGGGCGCGGGATTGAGGATGGTCAGCCGCGCGGCCGCCTCGTTCGGGCAGCGTTCCAGCACCGCCACCCGGCTCGGCGCCGACGCCGACGACATCAGCGCGCACCCGCTGCGCGGCTGGGTGTGCGGGTTCACCGGGGCGTCGACATAGCCGTACTCGAGGGTGCGGACCATGTCCGAACGCCACAGTTCCAGCCGCCGCGGACCCTGCGCCAGCATGTAGGTGCTGTCGGGGGCCAGAGTGATCTTGTCGTCCATGTAGCTGGACCGGGCCGCCACCCGAGAGCCGTTCTCGGCGTTCAGCAGTGTGGTCTGACTGCACCCGCGCTGATCCTTGTAGGTGGCGACGACCGTGCCGAACTGGACTTCGGCCGCGCACAGCGGCAGATCCCGCTCGTAGGTCCACACCTGCTCACCGGTGCGGGGATCGCGCCCCGACACCGTGCCGCCGTCGGCGGTGACGGCCACGCCGCCCACCACCAACGACCGCTGGGTCGCCCCGTCGGAGGCGTGCCACAGTTCCGCGACCTGCTGGGGCACCGGATCGGTGGAGATCGGCGCGGGCAGGGTGCGGGTGGCCGTACTGGCGTGGGTACCGCGAACACCGCTGGTCAGCACCACGACCACTGTCGCGATCGCCACCAGAGCGGCGATCGCGACAGCAGTGAGAATATCGGCGCGCGTCCGCCGCTCGGGTGCGAGCACGACAGCGAGAGTAGCCGATCCGGCCGACTAGGCCGAGGCCGCGACCGCGGTGTCGGCCACCGTGACGGCGCCCTCCGCCCCGTCCTCGGTCTTCTTGCGACGCGTCCGCTTCACCGGGGCCGCCTCGGAACCGCTCGCCGCGGTACCCGGCTCGACGGCCTCGACCTCGGACTTCGCCGCCGCCTTCACGGCCTTGCGAACCCGCTTCTTCGGCGCCTCCGCCTCGGCCACGACCTCACCGGTCGCGGCGGTGGACTTCTTCGCCGCGGCCTTGGCCTTGGCGGGCGCGGCCTTCGCGGCGGCGGCCTTCGCCTTGCCGTTGGTGGCCGGCTCCGTCGTGCTGCCGGCGGCTTCGGCCTGGGGGTCGGCGGCAGCGGCGGCGACCTTGCGAGTCCGCTTGGCCGGAGCCTTCTTCGGCGGCTCGACGGTCTCCGCGGCGGGAGCCTCGGCGACGGCGGCGGTCTCGGCCACGGCCTTGCGAGTCCGCTTGCGCGGCGCCGCCTTGGCGACCTCGCCCGATTCCTCGGCCACCACCTCGGTGGTCGCGGCCTTGGCCCGGCTGGCCCGCTTCTTCGGCGCGGTCATCGCGACCTCACCCGAATCAGCCGCGGCCTTGCCCGAATCAGCTTTGACCTTGCCCGAATCAGCCTTGACCTCGGCCGCCGCGGCCGTGTCGGTGGCGACAGCGGAATCCGCTGCGCCGGTGCCGGATTCGGCCACGGCCTTGGTCCGCCGGGTGCGCTTGCGCGGCGCTTCGGCCTCGGGCGCGGCAACCTCGACCGCCTCGGCAGCCTCGGCCTTCGGCGCGGCCTCGGCGACCGCCGAACCCGCGTCGGCGACCGGCGCGACGGCCTTGGCGCCGCGGGTGCGCTTGCGCGGCGCCGTCGTCGCGGCCGCGTCCACACCGGACTCGGTGGTCGCGACAGCGGCGGGTGCCTGGTCCTGCGCGGCAACCGGAGCCGCGCCCTCGGTCACCGCGGTGACGGTGCCCTCGGCCGAGCCCCGCCCGCGGCGGTTCCGGCGACGGTTGCGGCCGCCCTCGGCAGCTGCCTCGCCCGCCGGTTCACCGGCGGCCTCGGTCTCCACCGAGGTGGTGGCCTGGACCGTGCCGGTGGCCTCCGCTCCGTTCGCGCCGCCCTTGCCGCGACGGCGGCGACGGCGACGGCGGCCGGTCTTCTCCGGGTCGCCGGTGGTCGAATCCGTCTCGGCGGCAACGGTTTCAGTGGTGGTGGCGGCCGGAGCCGCGTCACCCTCGGCACGGCCGCCACGGGTGCGGCGACGGTTGCGTTCGCGGGGCGCGCGGCGCTCGCGTTCGACGACGACGGCGTCCTCGTCGCGCGGGGCCGGGCCCTTGCGCACGATGCCGGTGACGCCCTGCGGGATGCCGAGCTCCTCGTACAGGTGCGGGGAGCGGGAGTAGGTCTCCGCCGGTTCCGGAATGCCGAGGCCCAGGGCCTTGTCGATCATGGCCCAGCGGTTCAGCTCGTCCCAGTCGACCAGGGTGACCGCGACGCCGGTCTTGCCCGCGCGGCCGGTGCGGCCGATGCGGTGCACGTAGGTCTTCTCGTCCTCGGGGCACTGGTAGTTGACGACGTGGGTGACGTCGTCGATGTCGATGCCGCGGGCGGCCACGTCGGTGGCGACCAGCACGTCGATCTTGCCTTCGCGGAACTTCTTCAGCGCCTTCTCACGGGCGATCTGCCCGAGGTCGCCGTGTACCGCGCCGACCGCGAAGCCGCGCTCGGCCAGATCGTCGGCGACCTTCTGCGCGGTCCGCTTGGTGCGCGCGAAAATCATTGTCGCGCCGCGGGTCTCGGCCTGCAGAATGCGGGCGACCAGCTCGCTCTTGTCGAGCGCGTGCGCCCGGTAGATCAGCTGGGTGATCCGGTCGTGCACCGCGGATTCGTGGTGCTCCTCGGCGCGGATGTGGGTGGGCCGGCTCAGGAAGGTGCGGGCCAGGGTGATGATCGGGCCCGGCATGGTGGCCGAGAACAGCAGGGTCTGCCGCTGCTCGGGGACCATGTTCAGGATCCGCTCGATATCGGGCAGGAAGCCCAGGTCGAGCATTTCGTCGGCCTCGTCGAGGACGAGCACCTCCACCTTGCCCAGGATCAGGTGATTCTGCTGGGCCAGATCCAGCAGGCGGCCCGGGGTGCCGACGACCACGTCGACGCCGGCGCGCAGCGCCGCGATCTGGGTGTCGTAGGGGCGTCCGCCGTAGATGGCGGTCACGCGCACCGGGGTGCCCTGGTCGTCCTTCAGGTACTTGCTGGCGTTCTCCAGATCCTCGGTGACCTGCATGCAGAGCTCGCGGGTCGGCACGATGATCAGGGCGCGCGGGGTGCCGTCGAGGGTCTTGGTGCCGGAGCCTGCGGTGGCGATCCGGTTCAGTAGCGGCACACCGAAACCGAAGGTCTTACCCATACCGGTGCGGGCCTGGCCGATGAGATCCTCACCGGCCAGCGCGAGCGGCAGGGTGAGTTCCTGAATGGCGAAAGTGCGTTCGATGCCGATGTCGGCGAGGGCCCGGACGATTTCGGGGCGCACGCCCAATTCGGCGAAAGTGGGAGCGAGGTGGGTGTCGTCGAGTTCCGCGGTCAGCAGCGTGTCCGCCACACCCGGTTCCTGCTCTACGGTGATCTTGCTCAGGTTCTTGCCTTTCCTCGTTATCGCGTCTCGCGCGCACGAGGCGTGGGGCGGACCCGGACGGCCCGCGATGACCACTAGATCCGGTTTCTCGCCGCTGCTGGGATGCCTGTCCGGGGGGATGGGCGTCGACCTGGCGCGGCGGTGCAGTGCTGCGGATCGGAGTGCGCGCACATTTTCCATGGACTGGCGGGTATGAATTTCCGCCGTCCGCGGAGATTGTAGCGTGATACGACCTTCGCCCTGTTTTCCGCCACCGCCGATGTGCGGCATTATTACGCTGGTAGGCGCGCTTATCGATATCCGATACGGGTCTGATCCGGGGTTTCGCAGTAGCGTTAATGATTGCGGCGCACCATAATTCGGTCCGGGGGCGGGTGCGGGCCGCGCGACCGGCAGTTGAGTTGCTCACATGTGTGATACGTCGTGTACCACTATCTGTCATGGTGGTGCCGTGAGCTTGGCAGACACCGTGACAACCGCTGCGCGCAACGCGTGGGCCCTGACGTTCGGCGACGGCATCGAGGCCCCCGACCCCACCCCCTCGACGGTGCTGTCCGACGCGCCGCACCGCGAACTGCGCCGCTACGCCGGCGCGGGTCCCGACGATCCGGCCGTGCTGCTGGTGCCGCCGCTGGCCGCGCCCGCCTTCTGCTTCGACCTGCGCCCCGACCAGAGCCTGGCCCGGTTCCTCCTGGACTCCGGCCGCGCCCCCTACCTGGTCGACTACGGCGACATCACCTTCGACGACCGCCGCATGGGCTTCGAGACCTGGATCGACGACATCCTGCCCGAGGCCATCCGCCAGGTGTCCGCCGATCGCGGTGGCCGCCCGGTGGACCTGGTCGGCTGGTCCATCGGCGGCGTGCTGGCCCTGCTGACCGCCGCGGCCGACCAGACGCTGCCCATCCGCTCGATCACCGCGGTGGGCGCGCCCCTGAGCTACGACCACATGTTCGGCGCGCGCGAGCTGCGCTCCCTGGCCCGCCTCGACGGCGGCCGCACCGCGACCACCGCGATCCGCGCCCTCGGCGGGGTCTCGGCGCAGATCACCCGGTTCGCCTACCGCGCCACCGCCTGGAACCGGGAACTCGAGCGCCCGCTGTTCATCGCGAGCAATATCGCCGACACCGCGACCCTGGCCCGGATGGAGACCATCGACCGGTTCCAGAATTCGCTGCCCGGCTATCCGGGACGGTTCTACAACCAGCTGTGGGGTCGCTTCATCCTCAACAACGACATCGGCAAGGGCGGGCTGCGGCTGGGCGAGCGCGAGATCGCGCTGGCCGAGGTCACCCAGCCGGTGTTGCTGGTCGGCGGACCGCAGGACGCGATCACCGCGGCCGCCGCCGTGGAGCACGGGACGAAGACCCTGACCGGATCGCCGGATGTGCGGTACGAGACCGCACCCGGCTCGCACCTCGGCATTCTCCTCGCCCGTGACACCACGTGGACCTATCTGGACAAGTTCCTGCGCGACCTGGCCTGATCGGAGCCCGGCGGGTTGTGAACAGCGCCGGAGTGTTGTGAACAGCTCTGTGGCGCAATGCTTTTCGAGTTGATCGAGAGTGCGCTCGCGACCCGCCCCGCGATGGGTGAATGTGCGGCGTTTCCTGGGGCTAGGGTGGGGACCCATGGGAGCAAACTCGTCCACCGCCCCGGAGCCCACGGGCCACCTCATCGCCGCCGAACACCCGGGTGTCACCGACCTCTTCGCCGTCCTCGCCTACGGCGAGATCTCCGCCTTCTACCGTCTCGCCGAAGAGGCCAAGCTGTCACCCACGCTGCGCGGCAAGGTCGCCGTCGCCAAGATGGCGGGCAACGAGGCCGAGCATTTCCGGACCCTGGAACGCGCCCTCGCCGACCGCGGCACGGACGTCTTCGACGCCATGGCCCCCTTCGTGCGCGCCCTGGACGCCTATCACGCCTCCACCGACCCCTCCACCTGGCTGGAGTCGATGGTCAAGTTCTACGTCGGTGACGGCATCGCCGCCGACTTCTACACCGAGATCGCCGGCGCCCTGGCTCCCGAGGTCGCCGACGTGGTGCGCGACGTGCTGGCCGAGACCAGCCATTCCGAGTTCGTGATCGAGGAGGTGCGCGGCGCGGTCGCGCAGAACCGCTCCGAGCGCGACCGGCTGGCGCTGTGGGGCCGCCGGCTGCTGGGCGAGGCGATCACCCAGGCGCAGTACGTGATGGCGCAGCGCGACGAGCTGACCGAGCTGGTGCTCACCGCGACCGGTGATCTGAACGGCATCGCCACGCTGTTCGAGCACATGCAGAACAGCCACGCCGAGCGCATGCGCGTGCTCGGCCTGGGCTGAGTTTCGCTATCAGCGCAGGCGGTCGGGGCCGATGGCGGTCGCGGCTGCGCTAGCGTGATCGGGACAGGACTACGACTCTAGGTTCGGAGGTTGGCCGTGGAGGTCAAGATCGGCATTTCGGATAGCCCGCGTGAGCTCGTCATCAACAGCTCGCAGACCCCGGCCGAGGTCGAGGCGCTCGTCAGCGGTGCGCTGCAGGGTGAGGGCGGCGTCGTGGCGCTCACCGACGAGAAGGGCCGCAAGTTCCTGATCCAGGCCGCGAAGGTCGCCTACGTCGAGATCGGCGCTCCGTCCTCGGGTCGTGTCGGCTTCGCCGCCGTCTAGTTTCCCGCGCGCGACGCGGTAGATCGCGCGAAAAGAATTGGCCCGCCGACTTTGTCGGCGGGCCAATTCTTTTTGATTCAACGAGAGTTGTTATCTCTCAATCGATCGGGTGCAGCGGAACGTGCTTGAGCCCGCCCCAGCACAGCGCGACCGTGGTGTCGACGGCGTCGTCCTTGGGGATCGGCCGGTCCGCTTCGAGCCAGTACCGGGCGCTGAGCTGGCTGGCGCCGACCAGGCCGACCGCGAGTACGCGGGCCCGGTAGGGGTCCAGACCGGAGTCGTGGGCGACCAGGTCGAACACCGCGTCCACGCAGGCCTCGGTGGCCTGCTCGACCCGGCGCTGCACCTGCGGCTCATTGGTCAGATCCGATTCGAAAACCAGTCGGAAGCCCTGGGTTTCATGGTCGACGAAGTCGAAGTACGCGGCGACGGCGGCGCGCACGCGCTGCTTGTTGTCGGTGGTGGAGCGCAGCGCCTGGCGCACGCTCGACACCAGCACGTCGACGTAGTTCTGCAGCACCGCCAGGTACAGCTCGAGCTTGCTCGAGAAGTGCTGGTAGAGCACCGGTTTGCTGACGCCGGCGCACTGCGAGATCTCATCCATGCCGGCGGCGTGATAGCCGCGTTGCACGAAGACCTCGCTGGCTGCGGCGAGAAGCTGCGCGCGGCGCGCCTCGCGGGGCAGACGGGTGCCGCGCTTGCTCGTCGCCATGGCCTCGGACGACATGCGGTGCGATGTCATCCGGTCCACGAGGTCAGTCATTGCCTATTTCTCCCAGTTGATTCCCGGTGTGAAGGATGTTCACCGGTATCCCACGAACGATACGCGCTCAGGGGGCCGCTGCCGATCCAGGTTCCGAATATTGGTCGCGTGATGCTCGCTTTGATTATGCGAGGCCGATCACAAGTGTGTAGCACATGTTCCGATTTGTGAGGTCTGCCGCATTAGCGTGAGATATCTCGCAGCAATGATCACGGGCTGGGACGGCCGCTCTCGGTGACCGGCCGGGCTGTGAGAGTCTGTCAGGCGTGACCGAGAAGGCCGCCGGCAACAAGCGACGGGGTAGACCCAGCGGGCCGATCTACGATCCGCTCGGTTTGTTCGACGACGACGGCGCATCGGAGACCGGCCCGTCGGCATCTTCTGGGCTCATCGCGCCACCCGATTCGGACCTCCTCGCCGAGGACCGCCCGCTGCCGCATCAGCCGCTGCGCGCCCGCTGGGACCCCACCTCCCCGCCCGCCGACGCCCGCAACCGCCCGCGCCCCGACCGCGAGACCAAGAAGCAGAGTCCGCTGGGCCGGTTCGTGAACACCTACGGCTGGCGGGCCTACGCCCTGCCGGTACTGCTGGTGATCACCGTCGTGGTCGCTGTCGACGCCTTCCGCCACACCGGTGACAGCGATGCCGGGCTGCCCGGATTCGGTCGCTTGAGCGAGTACACCGACAAGCCGGGCCGCATCATCGGCGGCGCACCCAAGGGCGACGGCAAGTACGCCGTCGACCTGCCGACCGGCGCGGTCCCGCCCGGCGGGGCCTACACCGACACCGGCGCGGGCACCTGGCGAGTGATTCCGGGTACCACCGCTCAGGTCGGCACCGGCACCCAGCACGCCTTCACCTACTCCGTCGAGATCGAGAACGGGGTGGACACCGCGTCCCTGGGCGGTGACGCGGCGGTGGCGCAGATGATCGACGCCACCCTCGCCAATCCCAAGTCCTGGACCCATGATCCGCGCTTCGCGCTGCGCCGTGTCGACACCGGCAACCCGGACTTCCGCATCTCGCTGACCTCGCGGGACACCACCCGCAAGTCGTGCGGTTTCGAGATCCCGGTCGACTCCTCCTGCTACAACACCGAACTGGGCCGCGTCGTGCTCTCGGAGGTGCGCTGGGTGCGCGGGGCCCCGGCCTTCGAGGGCGATGTCGGCTCGTATCGGCAGTACCAGATCAATCACGAAGTGGGCCATGCCCTCGGCTACCACGAGCACCAGCCGTGCGAGACCGACGGCGGGCTGGCCCCGGTCATGATGCAGCAGACCTTCGGAACCCGGAACAACGACATCGCGAAGCTGGATCCCGAAGGCGTGGTGCCGATGGACGGCAAGACCTGCCGCTTCAACCCCTGGCCCTACCCCCGCGCCTGAGCCGCCGCCGCCCGCCGGCGGCGGATTCCGGCCGCTGATCACCCCGGTTCGAACGGGACTAGGCTTGGGGAAGAACGGCCCCGGTCGCTGTGTTGCAGAAATGGCCGCGAGTTTCCGGCGAATTCGATTGAGGAGTCCGCAGACGTGTCATCGCATCCCTCCCTGCCGCCCTTGGTGGAGCCGGCGGCGGAGCTGACCCGGGACGAGGTCGCCCGCTACAGCCGCCATCTGATCATCCCGGATCTCGGGGTGGACGGTCAGAAACGCTTGAAGAACGCCAGGGTGCTGGTGATCGGTGCGGGCGGGCTCGGCTCCCCGGCGCTGCTGTACCTGGCCGCCGCCGGTGTCGGCACCCTCGGCATCGTCGAGTTCGACGAGGTCGACGCGTCGAACCTGCAGCGGCAGATCATCCACGGCGAATCCGATATCGGCCGCTCCAAGGCCGACAGCGCCCGCGACTCGATTCTGGAGATCAATTCCGGAATCACGGTGGAGCTGCACAAGATTCGGCTCGAGCCCGACAATGCGATCGAGCTGTTCCGGCAGTACGACCTGATCGTGGATGGCACCGACAACTTCGCCACCCGCTATCTGGTCAACGACGCCGCCGTCCTGGCGGGCAAGCCGTACGTGTGGGGTTCCATCTACCGCTTCGAGGGTCAGGTCTCGGTCTTCTGGGAGGACGCCCCCGACGGCCGCGGCATCAACTACCGCGATCTCTACCCGGAGGCCCCGCCGCCGGGCATGGTCCCGTCGTGCGCCGAGGGCGGCGTACTGGGCGTGCTGTGCGCGTCCATCGGCTCGATCATGGTGACCGAGGCGATCAAGCTGATCACCGGGATCGGCGACCCGCTGCTCGGGCGGCTCATGGTGTACGACGCACTGGACATGAGCTACCGCACCATCAAGCTGCGCCGCGATCCGGAGCGTCAGCCCATCACCGAGCTCATCGACTACGACGCCTTCTGCGGCGTGGTGTCGGAGGAGGGCCAGGCCGCGGCCATCGGCTCCACCATCACCGCCCGTGAGCTCAAGGAGATGCTGGACGCGGGCAAGGACGTGGCCATCATCGATGTGCGCGAGCCCGTGGAATGGGACATCGTCCGGCTCGAGGGCGCGACCCTGATCCCCAAGGACCGCATCCTCTCCGGTGAGGCGCTGTCGGAGCTGCCGCAGAACACCCCGATCGTGCTGCACTGCAAGACCGGTATCCGCTCCGCGGAGGCGCTCGCCGCCCTGAAGAACGCGGGCTTCTCCGATGCCACCCACCTGCAGGGCGGAATCATCGCCTGGGCCAACCAGGTCGACCCCTCCCTGCCGGTCTACTGAGCCCGTCGGACGGGCCCTCGGCGGCAGCGCGGGGGCCTGTTCGACGGCGGTCCGGGAGCCCGGAGGTAACGCCTCGGTCGCCGGTGTTTCACACCATGGTTTCGGCGTGTGGAACGGTCGGCGCGGCAACGGTCGCGAAAACCTGGCCAGCGGTACCGTACGCGCGTGACGATGACTGTTGTGGAACCTCCTGAGCATGTGCGCTCAACCTTCGGGTTGCGCGAGGAACCGCCGGTCCCGTTGGGGAACTGGGATGGCGGCTGGCGGTGTGGCGATGTCGTCTTGAGCCCGGTGACCGATCACGCGCGGGCTGCCTGGTCGGCGAAGGTACGCGAGACGCTGCGGGTGGACGGGCTGCGCCTGGCGCGGCCGGTACGGGCCACCGATGGACGGTATGTCGTATCCGGGTGGCGCGCCGACACCTACCTCGAAGGCGTGCCGGAGCCGCGGCACGACGAAGTGGTGTCGCTGTCGCTGCGGCTGCACCAGGTGACCGCGCAGCTGGAGCGCCCGCGTTTCCTGGCCGCGCAGCCGGTCGCGCCGTGGGCCGACGTGGACGTGTTCGCGGCCGCCGATCGCGCGGCGTGGGAAGCGGTTCCGCTGCGCAGCCTGAAGCTGGGCGGCATGCTGCCGTCCACTTCGCCGGACGGCGACCGCAGCCTGACCCTGATCACCCAGTTGTCGACCCTGCGCAAGCCGGTCACCACGCCCCCGCAGCTGGTGCACGGCGACCTGTTCGGCACCGTGCTGTTCGCCGGCGGTTACGCGCCCGGCCTGACCGACATCACCCCCTACTGGCGTCCGGCGCCGTGGGCGGCGGCGGTCATCGTGGTGGACGCGCTGTCCTGGGGCGGCGCGGACGACGGTCTGATCGAGCGCTGGGCCCAGTTGCCCGAGTGGCCGCAGATGCTGGTGCGCGCGGTCATGTTCCGGTTGGCCGTGCACGCCCTGCACCCGCGCTCGACCCCCGAGGCGTTCCCGGGTCTGGCCCGCACCGCGGATATGACCCGGCTGCTGCTCTAGGGCCGGGTGAGAGCATGCGGAAAGGCCGCACCGGGCGACGAATTCCGGTGCGGCCTTTCCGTTCCCCAGGGGCGGTTGGGGAGTCTTACACGTTCGCGTGGGCGAGCGAGGGCGCCCGGCCGACGGCGAACGAGGACCGCAGGTAGAACCACCAGCACAGCGCGCCCATGGCGAGGTAGGCCGCCACGTAACCCCAGAAGGCCGGATTCATGCTGTGGTAGTGGGTGTTCGACAGTCGCAGCGCCTGCTGCAGGATCCAGCCGCCCGCCGCGCCGACCGCGCCGATCACACCGATGGCCGCGCCCGCCTGCCGTTTGGCCGAGGTCAGTGCCTCGCCGATGTCCTGCCCGGTCTCCGAGGCGTGTCGCCGCGCTTCGGCGGTGAAGATCATCGGGATCATCCGGTAGGTCGAGCCGTTGCCGATGCCGCTGAGCACGAACAGCAGCAGGAACGACGCCAGATAGAGCGGGAAGTTCTTGGCGGACAACGACGCCACGATGAGCGCGGTGGCGAAGGCCATGCCGCCGAAGACGTAGAGCGTGATCCGCGCGCCGCTGAGCTTGTCGGCGATCCACCCGCCGAAGGGGCGGCTGAAGGATCCGACCAGGGCGCCGAGGAAGGCCAGGTTGCCCAGCGTGCTCATCCAGCCGATCTTGGCCAGGCTCGGGAAGTTGGCCTTGAGCAGGGTCGGGAAGGCGAAGGAGAAGCCGATGAAGGAGCCGAAGGTGCCGATGTAGAGGATGGCCATCACCCAGGTGTGGCGGTTGGCCAGCGCCCGCTTATACGACGTGCCATCGGATTTCGCGCCGCTCAGCGAGTCCATGTAGCGCAGCGCGCCGAAGAGGGCGGCGAGGATGAACGGAATCCACACCAGCACCGCGAGAGTGATGCCGAAGCGGTATCCGGCGGCGTCCTTGGCCATGATGTGCGTGCCCAGCGTGATGATGAGCGGTACGAACAATTGTGTCTGTGCCACACCGAGATTGCCGCCCGCGGCATTGATGCCCAGGGCCGCGCCCTTCTTACCCTCGGGGAAGAAGAAGTTGATATTCGCCATGGACGACGAGAAGTTGCCGCCGCCGACACCGGCGATGGCGGCCAGCACCATGAACACCCACATCGGGGTGCCGGGCTGGTTGATGAAATAGGCCAGGCCCAGGGTGGGCAGCAGCAGCATGCCCGCGCTGAACGCGGTGAACGCGCGGCCGCCGAAGCGGGGGATGGCGAAGGTGTAGGGCACCCGCAGCGCCGCGCCGACCAGGGTCGGGGTGGAGGTGAGCAGCAGGGCGTTGTTCACGGCGTCCGGATTGTTCTTGCCCAGGAAGGCGAATCCGGCCGAGCCCATGGCGGTGACGACGCTGGCCCAGAGCACCCAGACGCTGAATCCGAGGTTCTCCGCGAACACCGAGAAGATCAGATTCTTGCGGGCGGTCTGTTTACCCCCGTTTTCCCAGAATTCGGTGTTATCGGGTTCCCAACGGTCGATCCAGCGCCCGCGTTTCTGATACGTGATTTCGGTAGGCTCGATAACTGTTGCCATGAGCGGTTGTCCTCTCGGCTGATGCGACCGCCCTCATCTGCGGTCCCGTCAACCGTAGGAAGCCCGTTTTACGTCCGGGTGTTTTTCCATGACGGAGATGACAATTCGGGCTCACTTGGCCCAGATTCGCATGGTGACCCTTCGGTTACCCGAAATTCTTATCGAGCGTCCGGTATTCAGCCATGAGCGAGTCCAGGAAGCAGTTGGCGGTCCGGGCCGCCCGGTCGGGGTCGCCCTCGATCACCGCGGCCACCAGTTCGGCGTGCTCGTCATGGTAGGTCTCGCCCTCGCGCGCGGATCGGAAACGGATGCCGGCGGCGATGACGGGCAGCAGCGAGTCGTAGAACTCGAGGTACACCGCGTTGTGGCTGGCGACCACGATGGCGCGGTGCAGCTGCACGTCCGCCTCGATGGCGGCGTCGAAGTCGCTGTCCCACAGCCGGGTCCGGTCGTCGAGCAGTCGCCGCAGTTCGGCGATGTCGTGGTCGTCGCGGCGGGCGGCGGCCAGCCGGGCGGCGGTGGTGTCGAGGGCCTGACGCAGTTCGAGCACGTCGCGCTGCTGGGCGTCGGCGAAGTACTCGGTGAGGGTGCCGCCGAGGGTGGAGGTCGAGATGACGTAGGTGCCCGAGCCCTGTCTGCGTTCGAGCATGCCGGCGTGCACAAGGGCCTGCACGGCCTCGCGCACGGTATTGCGGCCGGTGCCGGTGAGTTCGGTGAGTTCGGGCTCGGTGGGGATGCGCGAGCCGACGGCCCAACGGCCGGAACGGATTTCGGCACGAAGCTGCTCGGTCACCTGGGCGATGAGGCTCGTGCGCCGGACTGGTTGCACGGGGGACAGCGTACCTTGCCTCACATTCGTTGCATCACATCATCGGGTCATCCTATGATTTCGTGGTGACTGCGACGATCGATGAGACGATGGCCCCCGGGCGGGGCATGACCCGTACCCCTGCCGAGCCGGGGCGCGTCCATCTCGAATCGCCGAAGCCCGAACTCTCCCGGCGCGCTCTCTTCGAGGGCCGCCTGCTGGTGCTGGTCGCCATCGTCATGTCGGCGCTGACCCTGCGGATCGCGGTCACCGCGTTCACCCCGCTGGCCGCCCGCATCGGCGACGACATCGGCTACTCCACCGCCGTGGTCGGCGTCTTCGGCATGCTGCCGACCGCCATGTTCGCCCTCGGCGGCCTGCTCACCCCCGTGCTCTCGCGCCGATTCGGCCTGGAGATGACCGCGCTGGCGGCCATGCTCATGACCGGCATCGGCTCGGTGCTGCGTGCCCTGGTGCCCGACACCTGGCAGCTGCTGGCCTTCTCGGCCTTCGCGCTGGCCGGTATGGGCATCGGCAATGTGGTGATCCCGCCACTGGTCAAGCGGTACTTCTCGGATCGGCTGGCGCTGCTCAGCTCGGTCTACATCGTGATGGTGCAGCTGGGCACGGTGTTCCCGGCGCTGATCACGGTCCCGATCGCGGACGCGCACGGCTGGCGGTTGTCGCTGGGCATGTGGGCCGCGCTGGCCTTCGCCGCCGCGCTGCCGTGGATCGCGGTGCTGCGCACCCGCCGCGCGAACGCCCGATTCGACACCACCGAGCTGCCGGTGGACGCGGTCGAGTCCACCGGCAAGGTGTGGCGCTCGCCGCTGGCCTGGGGCATGGCCTTCATGTTCGGCATGACCTCGCTGATCACCTATTCGATGTTCACCTGGCTGCCCACGATCTTCAGCGACGCGGGCGCGGACGCGGCGTTCGGCGGCTCGATGGTCGGCATCTTCGCGCTGATCGGGCTGGTCGCGGCCTTGAGCGCGCCGATCGTGGTGGGCCGCACGGCCAATCCGTTCCCGGTGGTGATCGGCTGCGCGGTGTTCTTCTTCATCGGCTTCGGCGGCCTGCTGTTCGCGCCGATGAGCGCCCCGCTGGTGTGGGTGCTGGCGCTGGGCCTGGGCCCGTCGACCTTCCCGATGGCGCTGACGCTGATCAATCTGCGGACCCGCACCGGCGCCGGTTCGGCCGCGCTGTCCGGTTTCACCCAGGGTGTCGGCTACTCGGTGGCGTGCGTGGGCCCGCTGCTGTTCGGCTCCCTGCACACCATGACCGGTGGCTGGCCGGTGCCGTTCGCGTTCCTCACGGTGGCGGTGCTGATCCTGATGGCCGGCGCGTGGGTCGCGTGCAAGCCGCGTTTCCTGGAAGACAGCTGGAACTAGCGGTCACCGGGAACTAGCCGGAATTTCACTTTTCGAGTTGCCGAGTCGTGAGGTTGGGGCCATGCTGTGTGGCAAGGCTCTCACCTCACGGCTCGGAAATTCGTTTTCAGGCGTTTCGTGACCGCCGGAAACCCTTGTGTCACATAGGCGAAACATAAGACCGGATCTCACGCCGTAATCCCGGATTACGTGAGCAACCGTTGATTTGCCGGACATTTCGCGCAGCACGGGCGCAATACCCGTTTTCTACCTTGGGGCCATCCAGATTTCAGGAGGGCCTCTTGTTGACGACGCTGACCCGCAAGCGCGACATCGAGCATTGGGATGCCGAAGATGTCGTGGCTTGGGAAGCCGGTGGTAAGGACATCGCGCGCCGCAATCTGATCTGGTCGGTCTTCGCCGAGCACATCGGGTTCTCGGTGTGGTCGATCTGGTCGGTCATGGTGCTGTTCATGCCGACCGACGTCTTCCACATCGATCCGGCCGGCAAGTTCTTCCTGGGCGCGGTGCCGACCCTGGTCGGCGGCTTCATGCGGATCCCCTACACCGTGCTGACTGCGAAGTTCGGCGGCCGCAACTGGACCATCGTGTCCGCGCTGCTGCTGCTGATCCCGACCCTGCTGACGCTGTACTTCATCAACCAGCCGGGCACCTCCTACACGACCTTCCTGATCGTGGCGGCCTTCGCGGGCCTGGGCGGCGGCAACTTCTCCTCGTCGATGTCCAACATCAACGTGTTCTTCCCACAGCGGCTCAAGGGCTGGGCGCTGGGCATGAACGCGGGCGGCGGCAATATCGGCGTTCCGGTGGTGCAGCTGATCGGCCTGGCGGTCATCGCCACCCTGGGCAACCACTACGGCAACGCCTCGGTGGTGTGCGCGGTGTACCTGGTGCTGATCGCGGTGGCCGCGGTGGGCGCGGCGCTGTACATGGACAACGTCAAGAACCAGAAGGCCGACCTGTCCTACATGCTCAAGGCGCTGCGCGTCCCGCAGTCCTGGGCGATCGCCTTCCTCTACATCGGCACCTTCGGTTCGTTCATCGGCTACAGCTTCGCCTTCGGCCAGGTCCTGCAGATCACCTTCAAGGCCGGTGGCGCGAGTGTCTCCGCCGCCGCGCTGCACGCCGCACAGATCGCCTTCATCGGACCGCTGCTGGGTTCGCTGGCCCGCCCGTACGGCGGCAAGTGGGCCGACCGGATCGGCGGCAGCAAGGTCACGCTGTACACCTTCGTGGCCATGACGCTCGCGGCCGTGGTGGTCGCGGTGTCGTCCACCATGGGCGATCACGCCGGGCACCCGAAGGGCGGCGTGCTGGTGGCCATGATCGTCGGCTTCACCGCGCTGTTCGTCATCTCCGGTATCGGCAACGGTGCGGTCACCAAGATCATCCCGTCGGTGTTCGAGGCCAAATCCCGCTCCCTGGAAGGTGATTCGGCCAGCCGCGCGGCGTGGGCCCGCAACACCTCGGGCGCGCTGATCGGCTTCGTCGGCGCGATCGGCGCGCTGGGCGGCGTCGGCATCAACCTGATGCTGCGCACCTCCTACGCCTCCACCAAGTCCGCGACCACCGCCTTCTGGGTCTTCATGGCCTTCTACGTGCTGTGCGGCGTGGTCTGCTGGGCGGTCTTCATGCGCCGCCCGAGCCTGCGGGCGCTGTCCAGCGATACCGCTGACGCCGATGTGGTCGTCGAGGCGGAGGCGCTGGTCCTCGAGGCCGAATCCGGCTCCGCCGCAACCGATCTTGCGTCCAACCCCGCCTCGTCCACCCCGTCGGCTCGCGCCTGACCCGTCCAGCTCGAAAGGGACACCGTCATGACCCACAGCATCGAACGCAAAACCGCGATCGTCGTCGGCCACGGCATGGTCGGACACCGCTTCGTGGAGGCCCTGCGCTCCCGCGACGAAGCCGGGACCTGGCAGGTCATCGTGCTCAGCGAGGAGAAGCTGGCCGCCTACGACCGCGTCGGACTGTCCTCCTACGTCGGCATCTGGGAGACCTCCGCGCTGGCCCTGCCGGGCAACGGCTACGAGGGCGACGACCTGGTCGAGGTGCGGCTGGGCGTGCGCGCCGACAGCATCGACAAGGCCGCCCGCAAGGTGACCACCTCCACCGGTGACGTGATCGGTTACGACGCACTGGTTCTCGCGACCGGTTCCTACGCCTGGGTGCCGCCGGTGCCGGGCGCCGACGTCGAGGGCTGCTACGTCTACCGCACCCTCGAGGATCTCGACGGCATCCGGGCCACCGCCGAGGCGGCGGGTCCGGGCGCGGTCGGCGTGGTGGTCGGCGGTGGTCTGCTCGGCCTGGAGGCGGCCAACGCGCTGCGCCTGCTGGGCATGACCCCGCACGTGGTCGAGTACAACAACTGGCTGATGCCCGCCCAGGTCGACGAGGGCGGCGGCGCGATCCTGGAGAAGCTGGTCACCGAGCTCGGCCTGGCCGTGCACACCGGTGTCGGCACCGCCTCGATCGAATCCGACGACGCGGCCCCGCCGGCGGAGAAGCTGACCGTCACGCTGTCCGACGAGAGCGAATTGCGGGCCGCCCTGGTGGTTTTCGCCGCCGGTGTGCGTCCCCGCGACGAGATCGCGAAGGCCGCCGGCATCGAGGTCGGCCCGCGCGGCGGTGTCATCACCGACCTGGGCCTGCGCACCTCGGACCCGAGCATCTACGCCATCGGTGAGGTCGCCGCGGTCGAGGGCGTCTGCTACGGCCTGGTGGCCCCGGGGTACAGCACCGCCGAGGTGGTCGCGGACCGCCTGCTCGGCGGCGAGGGCGAGTTCCCGGGCGCCGACATGTCGACCAAGCTGAAGCTGCTCGGCGTGGACGTGGCCTCCTTCGGTGACGCGCACGCCAAGACCGAGGGCGCGCTGTCGGTGGTGCTGCACGACGCCGCCAAGGGCACCTACGCCAAGCTGGTCGTCTCCGACGACGCGCAGACGCTGCTCGGCGGCATCCTGGTGGGTGACGCCACCCAGTACTCGGCGCTGCGTCCGCTGGTCGGCCGCCCGCTGCCCGCCGATCCGGCCGCGCTGATCTCCCCGGCCGGTGCGGAACTGGGCGCGGACGCGCTGCCCGACGACGCGCAGATCTGCTCCTGCAACAATGTCTCGAAGGGTTCCATCTGCGGCGCGATCGCCGACGGCGCCTGCGACGTCCCGGCCATCAAGAGCTGCACCAATGCCGGAACCTCCTGCGGCGGTTGCGTTCCCATGCTCAAGAAGCTGCTGGAGCAGTCGGGCGTGGAGGTCTCCAAGTCGCTGTGCGAGCACTTCTCGCAGTCGCGCGCGGAGCTGTTCCACATCATCCAGTCGACCGGTGTCCGCACCTTCTCGGGCCTGATCGCCAAGTACGGCAAGGGCACCGGCTGCGACATCTGCAAGCCGACGGTGGCCTCCATCCTGGCTTCCACCTCGAGCGATCACATCCTCGACGGCGAGCAGGCCTCGCTGCAGGACACCAACGACCACTTCCTGGCCAACCTGCAGAAGAACGGCACCTACTCGGTCGTCCCGCGGATGCCCGGCGGTGAGGTGACCGCCGACCAGCTCATCACCATCGGTGAGATCGCCAAGGAATTCGACCTGTACGTGAAGGTCACCGGCGGTCAGCGCATCGACCTGTTCGGCGCCCGCGTCGAGCAGCTCCCGCTGATCTGGAAGCGCCTGGTGGACGTGGGCATGGAGTCCGGTCACGCCTACGGCAAGTCGCTGCGCACGGTGAAGTCCTGCGTCGGCTCGACCTGGTGCCGTTACGGCCAGCAGGACTCGGTCGGCATGGCGGTGCTGCTCGAAAAGCGTTACCGCGGTTTGCGTTCCCCGCACAAGTTGAAGCTGGCCGTGTCGGGTTGCGCCCGTGAGTGCGCGGAGGCCCGCGGCAAGGACGTCGGCGTCATCGCCACCGAGAACGGCTGGAACCTCTACGTCGGCGGCAATGGCGGTCTGACCCCGAAGCACGCCGTGCTGCTGGCCGGTGAGCTCGACGACGAGACGCTGATCAAGTACATCGACCGCTACCTGATGTTCTACATCCGCACCGCGGACCGCCTGCAGCGCACCGCACCGTGGCAGGAGGCCCTGGAGGGCGGCATCGACTACCTCAAGGCCGTCGTCTGCGAGGACAGCCTGGGCATCGCCGCCGACCTGGAGGCCGCCATGGCCAAGCACGTGGACGGTTACAAGGACGAGTGGGCCGCCGTGCTCGAGGACGAGGGCAAGTTGTCGCGCTTCGTGTCCTTCGTCAACGCCCCCGAGGAGTCGGACCCGACCATCGGCTTCGACGAGAGCGGCGAGCGCAAGGTGCCCGTCCTGCTCGGCATTCCGGAGCTTCCGGTCGGTGCGGCCCAGGCCACAGAACCCGCCACGCACGGGAAATGACTGCTTAACGACTTGGAAACAGGGCGCCGGTACCAATAGGTAAGGCGTTCGGAGGAGAGTTACCGATGACCGTGATCGACACACCCGGCACCGCAGTCACCACCACCTCGGGGTGGACCCAGGCCTGCCGACAGGACTATCTGATTCCCGGCCGCGGCGTGGCGGTGCTGTTGAAGGGCGGCCGCCAGGCGGCCCTGTTCCTCACCACCGACGGCACGCTGTTCGCGGTCGGCAATATCGACCCGTTCGGGCGCGCGGCGGTCATGTCGCGCGGCTTGGTCGGCGACCGCGGCGGTGTGCCCGTCGTGGCGTCTCCGCTGCTCAAGCAGGCGTTCTCGCTGATCGACGGGCGCTGCCTGGATGACGACGCCATCTCCCTGCCGGTCTACGCGGTGCGCGTGGAGGACGGCGTGGTCGCGGTGTCGAACGACCCCGTGCAATTCGTCGGCGGTACCGCATGACCGAGGTCGACGGCGGTACTCCGCTGGCCGGTTTCACGGTCGGCATCACGGCTGCCCGGCGTGCCGACGAACTCGGCACCCTGCTTGCCCGCCGGGGCGCGAATGTCGTTTCCGCCCCGGCCATCCGGATCATTCCGCTGGCCGACGACAACGAGCTGGAGCGGGTGACGCGACAGCTGGTCGCCGACCCGCCGCAGATCGCGGTCGCCACCACCGGCATCGGTTTCCGCGGCTGGATGGAGGCCGCGGAGGGCTGGGGCCTGGCCGAGGAGCTGCGCTCCACGCTGGCCTCGACCCGCATGCTGGCCCGCGGCCCCAAGGCCAAGGGCGCCATCCGCGCGGCCGAGCTGCGCGAAGAATGGTCTCCCGCTTCGGAATCCAGTGCCGAGGTGCTCGATCACCTGCTGGCGCAGGGCGTCGAGGGGGTGCGGATCGCGGTGCAGCTGCACGGCGCGACCACCGAATGGGAGCCCGTCCCCGACTTCTGCGAGGTGCTGCGCTGCGCCGGAGCCGACGTGGTTCCGGTGCCGGTGTACCGGTGGATCCCGCCGGACGACCGCACCCCGATGGATCGCCTGATCGAGGGGATCGTCACGGCCGGACTGGACTGTGTGACCTTCACCAGCGCCCCGGCCGTGGCCTCACTTCTCATGCGCGCCAAGGAAACCGGTCTGCTGGAGGCGGTACTGCACGCCTTCCGTACCCGGGTGCTGCCCGCCTGCGTCGGCCCGATCACGGCCGCGCCGCTGGAGGAGCTGGGCGTGCCCACCACGAGTCCCGGCCGAGCCCGCCTGGGTGCGCTGGCCCGGCACGTCGCCGAGGAACTGCCCCGGCGCGCCAACCGGATTCAGGCCGCCGGTCACGTCCTGAGCGTCCGCGGCGGCTGTGTCGTGGTCGACGGTCAGGTGCGGCAGCTGGCTCCCGCGCCGATGGCGCTCATGCGTTCGCTGGCCCGGCAGCCGGGCCGCGTGGTCTCCCGCGAGGATCTGCTCGCCGCCCTCCCGGGCGGCGGCGATGACACCCACGCCGTGGAGACCGCCATCGCCCGCCTGCGGGCGGGTCTGGGCACCCCCAAGGCCATCCAGACCGTCGTCAAGCGCGGCTACCGCCTCGCCCTGGACCCGGCCGAGTGCATCGACAACCCGCATGAGGCCGCGAATCCCGTTGCCCGCCAGCCGGGCCCGGCTCGCAGCAACGGTCTGGGCACCCGCCGCGAGGTCCCGCAGTCGCGGATCCCGGGCACCCGGCAGCCGATGGCCGACACCCCGCCCGCCGCGGCTCCCCGCCGTCCGGGCGCCCCGTCGGCGGTCAATGGCGCGGCGCATCCGGCCGCGGCTCCGTCGCCGGTGGCGCGATCCGTTGCCGCGCCGCTGCGATCGGTGCCCGCTCCGGCGGGCCCGGGCACCGGGGCGGCGCGACCGGGCGCGGCCCCGGTGCGATCGGCATCCCCGGCGAATGATGTTCGCCCCATTGGTCTTCCGGTGCAGCCCGGCGGCACGACACCCGTGACCCCGGTCGCGGGTCCGGCGGCCACGTCTGCCCGGTCGGCGGCCACCGCTCGCGCCGTGTCGGCGTCGCGCCCGTCGAATCCCAATGCCACACAGTCGAGTTCGGTGTCACGGCAGGCGTTCCCGCCCCGCTCGTACGGTTCTCCCGGCGCCCTGCCGGGTTCGGGGGCCGTCCGTCCGCCGCGGGGTGCGTGGTGAGCGCCCCCGCGCTGGTGCTGGTCGCCCACGGCACCCGTAGCGCGCGCGGCGTGGAGATGATCGCCGAGCTGGCCGAGGCGGTCGCGCGGGAGCTGGGCGCGTCGGCGCTCGCGCACGCGGCCCGGCTGTCCGGGACAGGTGCCGGTGCCGATTTCGGGGCCGCATCGGCATCGTTGCGTGAATTGGCGATCACGGCCGCGCCGCAGGTGCGGACCGCGTTCGTGGATGTGCTGGGCCCGTCCCCGGCCGAGGTGTTGCGGGATCTGGATCCGGTTCCCGCCGTGGTGGTTCCGGCCTTCCTGGCCTCGGGCTATCACGTGTATCAGGATGTGCCGCGAGAGGTGGCCGCGAGTGCGCACGACGCGGTCGCGGTCACCCAGGCCATGGGTCCGGACCCGGCGCTGGCCGAGGTCATGCACCTGCGGCTGCGGGCGGCGGGCTGGCGGCCGGGGGACGCGGTGGTCTTCGCCGCCGCGGGTTCCTCGGACGCCCGGGCGCGCCAGGATGTGCAGCGGGCCGCCAATCTGCTCTCCGAGCGGGTGGGCACGCCAGCCCACCTGGCCTACATCGCCACCGGCGAGCCCAAGGTCCCCGAGGTGGTGGCCCGGGTCCGGGCCGCGGGCGCGCGCCGGGTCTTCGTGGCCTCGTACCTGCTCGCGCACGGCCTGTTCCATCAGCGCCTGCACGAGGCGGGCGCGGACGGCGTCGCCGAGCCGATCGGCGTGCACCCGTCGGTGGTGCGCCTGCTCGCCGATCGCTATGACGCGGCCGTCGAATCCTTGACGTCCGACATCTCGGCGGCCGACGTCCGAGTTGCCTGATCGGTCCCTTCCGTCCTGTGTGGGGATTAGGGGTTCTGCCCTAATTCCCACGCCGAATTCCCGTACCGCTTGGTGATTTTCGGATTCGCGTGGCAACCTTTACCGCAATTCGGTAAAGACTCTGGAGGATTCCCACGTGAAGAAGCTTGTCGTCGCCGCAGTGATCGCGGGCGGTATCGCCGGCCCGGCCGCCACCGCCGCCGCCGATTTCCCCACGATCTACGACCCGTGGACGGCCTGCATCCAGTCGGGTCAGACGGTCGAGCAGTGCCAGGCGCTGGTCAACAGCACCCAGCCGACCGATCAGGGCGCGGGTCTGGGTTACAGCGGTTCCGCGTTCTCCCGCTGATCTCTAAAACAATTCAATTTCAGATTTCGGGCCGACGTCTTCGGACGCCGGCCCGACGTCTTTCCGCGCACTCGATATCCCGCTCACCGGAATTTGCCAGTTCGGTCCGCGCGCGTGGCGGTCAGGATGGCGGGATGTCGCTCGAACACCCCGCTCGCCGTGCCGGACTCGCCTCGCAGGCGGCGGTGCGCGCCAAGCGTAAGGACGAGTGGCTGGCATTGTTCGCTGACGACGCGCGCGTGGAGGATCCGGTCGGGATCTCGCCCTACGACCCGGTGGGGGAGGGGCACGCGGGGCACGCCGCCATCGCGGCGTTCTGGGATCTGGCGATCGAGCCCAGCCGGATCGAATTCACCTGGACGGATTCCTTCGCCTGCGGCGACGAGGCCGCCTTCACCGGAACCATTCGCAGCACGCGTCCCGAGGTGAGCGTCGAGGTGGATCTGGTGGCCGTCTACCGGGTGAACGCGGACGGGAAAATCATTGCGCTGCGCGCGTTCTGGGAACTGAGCCGCGCCCGCGTCACGCCGGCGTCGGATTAGTCCTTCGGCGTCTGCAGTGCCGGGAACCAGATGTCGGTGAGGACGGCCGCGGCCTCGTCGGCCGAGACGTCGATGGTGCCCTGCATGGCCCAGCGGGTGAAGAAGCGTTCCAGTTGGGCGACCAGGAGTTCGACGCGCAGGCGCGCCTCCTCCTGGCGGTCGGCGGGCCAGCGTGACAGGTAGGAGCTCATGACGCTGGGTAGCGACATGATGCCCTCCTTGGCCACTTCGCGGAATTCGGGTTCGAGCGTGGTGGCCTCGTCCCAGGCGGGGAGCAGGTCCTTGTATTCCTGGAACCAGTCGATGGCCCGGCGCATCCACGCCGCGAATTCCTCGCGCGAGCCGGTGTCGAGCACGTGGTCGAGATCCTCGTAGAAGTTCCGGACGCTGGGCAGCGTGCCCTGTTCGGCGATGGCCCGCAGCACGTCCGGCTTCCCGGTGAAGTGCAGGTAGAAGGTGGCGCGGCTGCAGCCGACGGCGGCGGCGATGTCGTCGACGCGGACCGGCGCGTAGCCCTGCTCGGTGAACAGCTGCTTGGCGGCGTCGATGAGCCGGCTGCGGGTGAGCCGTTTCTGTTCGTCGCGCAGCGAGGTGCGCCGCGGGGTTTCGGGGTGGTCTACATCGGATCGGGTCACGGTTGAATGATAGACGCAAGTTAACTCACTAGACACCGTGTCTAGCGAGTGTTAGCGTGTGTGGCACGTCACGTCCGGCAGGGCTCGTCAGACCCGTCGCCGAATCAGGAGAGTGAATTGGCTGCGAAATCCGCACAGAACCGCGAGCTACCCCGGGTCGCCATTATCGGCGCGGGCCCGTCGGGCATCACCGCCGCGAAGCGCATGGCCGAATACGGCATCCCCTTCGACTGCTACGAAGCCTCCGACGAGGTGGGCGGCAACTGGTACTACAAGAATCCGAACGGCATGTCGGCGTGCTACCAGAGCCTGCACATCGACACCTCCAAGTTCCGTCTGCAGTTCGAGGACTTCCCGGCGCCCGACGAGTGGCCGGACTTCCCGCACCACAGCCAGTTGCACCAGTACTTCAAGGATTACGTCGACCACTTCGGCCTGCGTGATCGAATCCGGTTCAACCACAAGGTGACCGCGGCCGAGCGCGGCGCCGACGGCCTGTGGACGGTCACCACCGATCAGGGCACCGTCGAGACCTACGACGCGCTGATCGTGGCCAACGGCCACCACTGGGATCCGCGCACCCCCGACTACCCGGGCGAGTTCGACGGCACCCTGCTCCACTCGCACGCCTACAACGACCCCTTCGACCCGATCGACATGCGCGGCAAGCGCATCGTCGTGGTCGGCATGGGCAATTCGGGCCTGGATGTGGCCTCGGAACTGTCGCAGAAGTTCATCGCCGAGAAGCTGTGGGTCTCGGCCCGGCGCGGCGTGTGGGTGCTGCCCAAGTATGTCGGCGGCAAGGTCGGCGACACCCAGGTGGTGCCGGCCTGGATGCCGCCGAAGGTGGCGCTCAAGCTCAAGCAGCGCTTCGTGGTCAAGAACCGCGGCCGCATGGAGGATTACGGCCTGCCCAAGCCGGATCACCTGCCCTTCGAGGCGCATCCGTCGGCCAGCGAGGAGTTCCTGCACAAGGTCGGTTGCGGCGATATCGATTTCAAGCCCGCCATCACCAAGCTGGACGGCAAGGTCGTGCACTTCGCGGACGGCTCCACCGAGGAGGTGGACGTGATCGTGTGCGCCACGGGCTATCACATCAGCTTCCCGTTCTTCACCGATCCGGTGCTCAAGCCCGACGAGAGCAACAAGCTGCCGCTGTGGCGTCAGATGCTCAAGCCGGATATCGACAATCTCTTCTATCTCGGTCTGGCACAGCCGATGCCGACGCTGGTGAACTTCGCCGAGCAGCAGTCCAAGCTGGTCGCGGCCTACCTGTCGGGCAACTACCGATTCCCGTCGCAGGCCGACATGAGCGCCGCGGTGACCAAGGCGGAGGCCGAGCGCGCCGAGCGCTACTACAACTCGCCGCGGCATACGATTCAGATCGACTTCGACATCTATGTGCGCGAGTTGAAGAAGGAACTCGCCGACGGTGCGCGCCGTGCCGCGGCGGTGGGCAATGCCCTGCCGGTTCGCAGCCGCGCGCTGGTCGAGGCGTAGGGAAGCGGTCGGAATGAGCAACGTCGCTGGATTCTGTGCCGACGAATTCGAATCTGTCCGTGCGGCTTTCACCGAACAGGTGGAGTCGGGCGCGGAGCTGGGCGCGTCGGTCTGCGTGACCGTGGACGGCGAGGCCGTGGTGGATCTCTGGGGCGGTTACGCCGATCCGGAGAAGACCGCGCGATGGGCCCCGGACACCCTGGTGAACACCTTCTCCATCACCAAGACCATGGTCGCGCTGAGCGTCCTGCTGCTGGTCGACCGCGGTGAGCTGGACGTGCACCAGAAGGTGGCCCACTACTGGCCGGAGTTCGCGGCCAATGGCAAGGCCGATATCGAGGTGCGGCACCTGCTCTCGCACACCTCGGGCGTCTCCAGCTGGGAGGCCCCGATCGTGCTGTCGGACATCTACGACACCGATGCCTCCACGGATCGCCTTGCGGCGCAGGAGCCTTGGTGGGAGCCGGGCACCGCGTCGGGCTATCACGCCATGAACTACGGCCACCTGCTCGGTGCGCTGGTCAAGCGGGTCACCGGGCGTCCGCTGGGCCGGTTCTTCGCCGAGGAGCTGGCGGGCCCGCTGGGCGCGGACTTCCACATCGGCACTGCCACAGCGGATCTGGGCCGGATCGCGACCCTGGTGCCGCCGGAGCTGCCGGACTTCGATCCGGCGCTGCTGCCGCAGGACAGCGTCATGTTCAAGACCCTGTTCCAGCCGCTGCTGGACTTCGCCGAGTGCGGCACCCCGGCGTGGCAGCAGGCGGAGCTGGGCGGCATGGGCGGGCATGGCAATGCTCGTTCCATCGCCCGGTTGCAGTCGCTGATCAGCAATGGCGGCGAGCTGTCCGGCCGGAAGTTCCTGTCGGACAAGACCATCGACCTGATCTTCGAGCAGCAGTCCGACGGCGTGGATTTGGCGATCATGGTGCCGCTGCGGTTCGGAATCGGTTATGGCCTGCCGCAGCCGCAGACCGCCCCGCACGTGCCGGACGGCCGGGTGTGCTGGTGGGCCGGGATCGGCGGCTCGATGGTGGTCAACGACCTGGACCACCGGGTCACCTTCGCCTACGCCATGAACCGGATGGAGGCGGGCCTGATCGGTTCGCCTCGTGCCGACGCCTATCTGAAAGCGACCTTCGATACAGTCCGGGGGTCGGCGTGATCGGTCTCACTCTGGTCACCCGCCACGGTTCGCGCACAAGGATTCGAGGACTTGATTCATGACCAACGCCGTTGACCTCCAGGCTCTCGCCGCCCAAGTCGCCGGAAAGCTGACCGCGCCGGGCGCCCCGTTCGAGATGACGGTCGAGCAGGTGCTGGGCGTTCCGCAGCCGGTGTTCAAGAACCGGCACGCGTCGCTGCTGGACCTGCTGGAAGCCTCCCGGGAACTGGGCGACCTCGACTATCTGGTGTCCGCGCGCACCCGCTACACCTTCGCCGAGCACTACGCCGCCGCGGGCGCGCTGGCCGCCGCGCTGGCCGAGCGCTACGGCGTCGGCAAGGGCGACCGGATCGGCATCCTGGCCGCCAACACCCCCGAATGGGTGCTGACCTTCTGGGCCGCGCAGCGCCTGGGCGCGATCCCGGTGGGCTACAACGCCTGGTGGGTGCCGCGCGAGATCGAGTACGGTCTCGAGCACTCCGCCCCGAAGGTGGTGATCGCCGACGCCAAGCGGGCCGCGCTGGCCGCCGAGACCGGCACCGACATTCCGGTGCTGACCATGGAGACCGACCTGCCCGCGCTGATCGCGGATTTCGCGGGCGGCAATCCGGCCGCCGAGGTGACCGAGGACGATCCGGCGATCATCCTGTACACCTCCGGCACCACCGGCCGCCCCAAGGGCGTGGTGCACACCCAGCGGAACATGGTGGCGGTCGCCGACTACCACCGCTTCATGGACGCGCTGGCCGCCGGCTTCCGCGGTCAGGCCTGGGACGGTTCCCCGGCCGGCCGCCGCTACCTGGCCACCATGCCGCTGTTCCACATCGCGAGCCTGCACAACCTGTCGATCCCGCGCCTCACCACCGGTGACGCCGTGGTCTTCCCGGCCTCGGGCGAGTTCGACGCGGAATCGCTGCTGCAGCTGGTCGAGACCGAGAAGGTCACCAACTGGGCGGCCGTGCCGACGCTGGCGAGCCGCATTCTGGCCGTGGACATCTCGAAGTACGACCTGTCCTCGCTGACCGCGTTCTCCCTGAACTCCGCGCCGTCCTCCCCGGCGCTGGTGCAGCGCCTGCGCGAGAAGTTCCCGGTGGCGCTGCAGGGTCTGACCACCAGCTACGGCTGCACCGAGTCCGGCACCGCCGCGACCGTGGCGACCCCGCCGGAACTGGCCGCCGACAACGAGACCGTGGGCCGCGC
>NZ_JBIAMR010000011.1:0-261784 GCF_042874235.1 Nocardia sp. NPDC004151
ATCAGCTGATCACGCAGCACGGGACGATACGACTTGGCCACGCCATATCCTCCCAGCCCCACCCCGCTCCGCGAAATCGATTCTGCAACAGGCTCTACGACGTGGAGATCAGACGAATCATGTATTCCACCAACGCGATTGAATCGTTGAACGCCCGCTACCGGCGCGCGATCCGCGCCCGCGGGCACTTCCCGTCCGAGCAGTCGGCGTTGAAATGCCTGTATCTGGTGACTCGTTCCCTGGACCCGACCGGGCAGGGCCGGGCACGATGGGCGATGCGGTGGAAACCGGCCCTCAACGCGTTCGCCATCACCTTCGAAGGCCGGATCCACCCGACCGGGAACTAACCCACACCGAGGTCGGATCCACCGTTAATCCGAAACTCCCCGGCTATGGCGATGGCATCATCCGGATCGCCTCCGATATCGGTATCGACGATCAGCGGCATGGTCGACAGCGGTGGAAGCATGTCCGGCAAGGCCGACAGGGCGTTGGCCCTGTCGTGCAATCCGACACTCCTGGCCTGGTCGAACAGCGCATCGCGAATCTGATTCGCAGACTGCTCCGGGTGGTCGGTCACCAGTCGTCGGCGCGGATTCGGCCCGGGGTGATGTCGTCGAGTTCCTCGACGTCGGTGAAGTTCATGGCTGGTTCGGTGGCTTGCCGCTCCGGGGAATTCGGGGGAGCGGTGGAGGCGGGGATGGGTTCGGGGATGCGTTCGGTGAGGTCGGGCATGCCTTCGATGAGGTCGGACATCTTCGGCATGCGGCCGCGGCGTTCCTGGATCGGGCTCAGGAGTTCGGAGCTCTTGTGGGCCAATTCGGTGGCCGCGGCTTGGGCGGCTTCGGTGATGGCTTTGCCGAGCTCGGGGAGTGGGAGGTCTTCGAGGTCGGGGTCCAGGCGGGTTTCGATGACCGTGCCGTCGGCGTTCACGACTACGGTGACGCGTTTCTGCAGGGCGTAGCCGGTGGCCATGAGTTGGGCACGCTTCTGTTGCATTTCGCCGAGGACCCGCATTTGCTGCTGGAACTCGTCGATCATCGATGCCAGTTCGGCTTTCGCGCTCTCGTTCGCCATGGCTACTTGAACGCGCCGGCGCTGTTCTGGTCGGTGCCGTCGAGCTGCTTGCCGGACTTGGCCTGGCCGTCGGAGTTGTCTCCGGCGTTCTTGGCGAGGGTCTCGGACAGGTTCTTCAGGGTCTTGCGAGCCGCTTTGTAGCCGGAGCCGTCCTCGGCGCCCGCGAATTGCTCACCGTAGGTGTCGTTGCCCCACGGTTCGCCCTTACCGCCGAGGGTGGCCATGAGGCTGTCCACCACGGTCCGTAGTCGAGCGTTGACGTGGTCGGTCTTGACGGCCGCCTGCCGCAATAGCTCCGGATCGACCTCGACTTTGTCCGTCATCTGGTTCTATTCCTCCCCGTACAACACTGGCGCCGACAGTAATTGGGCACCGTCATCGATGCCAACGCGATATTCAGCCGCGTTGCCGCATCCGCTCCTGGAAACGCTGCGCGAAGCCGGCGATGTACACGGTCGGTGGCACCGAGGACGACGACGCCTCGATCACCCCGTCGTCGGCCATGTAGTAGATGGCGCGGCCGATCATGATCTCGCCGGGCCGGGTGGGCACGAAAACCATCCAGCCATTGTCGATTCGCTCGGCGGTCAGCTGGTCGAGGGGGTAACCGCCGGTGTCGGTCCCGCGCGCGAGGATGAATCGGCGGACCTGTTCGATGGCGTCGATCCGGCTCAGCGGCGGCGCGGTGACGAAGGTTCGGAGCCCCGCCAGCGTGAACTGGTTCAGCGCCGAATCCACGTCGTGTTCGGCTGGATCGAAGACCGCGGCCACCGTCTCGTAAGTCACCACACCGGCCTGGGCCGCCGAAACCAGGTTCGCGACAGCGGATTTCGTGGCGTCGGTGATCGTCTTGCCGGCCGACTCCATCACCTGCAGGATCGTGTCGACCGTCGAGTCGGTCGTCCAGATCCCGGGTACCGCGGCAGCCACCCCCGGGCCGAGCGGCGATTCGCCGCGGAACCACTGCCCGTCCTCCCACCAGTAGCAGAAGGTCAACTGCCCGGTGGCCGCCCGCGGATTCAGCACCGCGTCGGTGACCCAATCCGGTGCGCCCGCATACAGATTCGGCAGGGGAGCGCCGTCGTTGTAGACCGCATCGAGTTCCGGTGCGTTGAGCACCCCGCCCGAGATGACGGCCCGGTCGCCGGGCAGCGTGTACAGCGTGCTCCCGCTGCGGTTGGGGCCTTCGAACCAGGCCAGTGCGGGCAGTATGCGCGGACCGTGCGGGGCGTCGAGGGCGACGAATGCCGCCGCGAGGGCGGTCCAGTTGGACCACATCAGCGGCAGCGGCGGGAAGACCTCGGTCGTAGCCTGCCCGCGGACCTCCTCGGCCCGGTCGGATCGAGCCTGCTGGGCCGCGACCCGTGGCGAGCGCAGCAGCCGATCGCCGTGGCTCACATACGCGGCCAGCCAGACGGGTAGTCGTTCGCGGGGATACTCCCGCAGGTCGGCCAGGTACGCCTCGGCCGGAAACAGTTGATCGTCCGGGAACGGCTCGTCGCCGTAGTCGTAGTCGGTCTGCACCTGACCCGCGTTGTTGAGGCTGATTCGCATCCGCCACCACGGGCCTTCGCTCATCGCGGCCGTGATCTCGCGCTGTTCCTGCACGAGCAGCAGGACGGTCTCCGACGGCTCGGCTCGAAAGGCCTGGTCCCCGGCGGAGTACACCACGCTCCAGGCCTTGGCGGTGACGGTCCACGCGAAGGTGGCGTCGACTCGCTCCCAGCCTTCCGGCGCGGCGGTCGCGAGTTCACGGGCGATGCGGTGGGTCAGTTCCCGGGCTTGCTCGATGATCCGGCCCTCGTCGGGAACCGATTCCGGCCCCGGGTGCGATACGACGCTGAACCCGATGTCGGATTCCTGGTTCGCCTGCGCGAATCCGGCCATGAACGACCGCATGAATTCGTCGTCCGGATTCCCCGCCTGAGGCCTGTCCACGTCTCGAGCTCCCCTCCTCGACCGCCGCACGTTCCACCCGGTCGGATACCTGTGCGACCTTACACATTCGAGGTGCTCGTGTAGGCCCCGGCCGAGGGTAGCTCAGTGTTCGCGGGGACCGATGTGACCGTCGTCGGTGATGTGCAGCGCGTCCAATGCCGCGGTCGGCCCGCCGGTGATGGCGACATCCCAGCCGCCCTCGGTGCGCTGCGGCGCGAAGGACATGGCGTCGGTGTCGACGTCCGCGCCGATCAGGTACTGCCGGATCCGGTCGGCGGCCTCCGATTCCAGCAGCCCGCCGGGGGGAGCGTCATGGACCGGCCAGGGCCGACGCCGCCGGAAACCGAGGCGCTCGATCTCCCGGGCCTGCTGTTCCTCCAGGTTCTCGCCGCGCCCGCGCGCCAGGATGCTCCACACCGCGTCGCGCTTGTCCCAGCGGTAGAAGAAGGCGTGACTGGTCACCTGCAACCGCGCCGAGATCAGCCCGGAGTCCTTGCGCTGCTGCACGTCGATGCGGGCGCTGTGCCCGTATCGATCGCCGAGCAGAACCTCCAGGTCTCGGGTCTTGGCCGACGCATCCTCCCGGGTCTTCGTCACCACGGTCGATGGCATGGCCGCGAATCGCCGTACCAGGTCGTCGAATTCGCTCGGCGGGCCGGAGAATCGGGCGCTGATCTGGTGGATTCGCCCGTTGAAGCCCTTGTCGACGCGATTGAATCCCTCTCCGACGAGACCGGCCTTGTCCCAGGTTTCCGCCCCGTCGAGCTCAGGCTCGAACCCCAGACCCTCGAGCAGCGAGACCAGCTCCCGGGCGCGATGCCCGCCCTGCGCGATCACCGCCGCGGCCTGGCGTTTGCTGATCGGGGTCAGCGTCGAGGCGACTCCGCCCCGATAGCCGGTGTACTCCTCGGGACCGATCCGGCGCACGCCCTGAGGAATGAACCACAGTGTTCGCACGGCGACATCCCTTCCGCGTCGGTCCGGCCCCGGAATCTTGCCGCCGACCATAGCCGATCAATAGCGGCGGGGCGCCGCCCCAGTTGATCCTCGGCGCGTTCTGTGGCAGCGTGGCGCGAGATCGTGAGCTGTCACGGCGTGAAAGGCGCTGCCGGACAGCGCATCAGCAGAGCAGGTCAGCGCGTATTCGGGGGCGGTCGTGGCGTCACGGGGGTGTCTGGTTGAAACCACTACCGGGCGAGTGATTCTCGTCGCAGGCGGTCGGCGATGATCTGGGAGCCGCCGCTCGCGGGGACCCTCGGGTGGCTGGTCGGCATGAAATGGCCGGACGGCAACGAGGATTCCATGTGGGGAATCGCCGACGACTGGAAGTCCAGCGCCAAGGATCTGCGCTCGATCGACGCCGATATCGATGCGGCCATCGCGGCGGTGCGCAAGGCGTATCCGATCGGCGACGGTGGCGACAAGATCATCGAGCAGTTGCAGAGCATGCGCGTCGGCGACCAGTCGATCGACAAGCTAGCCGAATGGTTCGAGACCATCGCGGGCACTGCGGAGAACACCGGAACCGAGCTCGAATACACGAAGCTCATGTTCTATACGACGCTGATCACCCTCGCCGCCGATATCGCTGCGGCCTGGCTGTTCCCGCCGACCGCGCCGATGGCGGAGGGCGCGGCGATCGGTATCGGGCGGATCGCGGTGCGCATCCTGACGCGACGGGCGATTGATTTCCTCGGCAAGGAGGGGCTCGAGGCGACCCAGATCTCGCTGATGCGTTTCATGTTGCGGCAGACGATCATCGGCGGTGCGCTCGGTGCGTTGCAGGACGGTGGAATTCAGGCCTACCAGCACGAATTCGGCCGCCGGAGCGAGATCAATACCCAACAGCTGCTGCTTTCGGCCGGTGGCGGGGCGGCCGGTGGACTCGTCGCGGCTCCTATCGGCAGATGGCTTCCGCAAGCCATGGTCAACCAGATCGCCAAAGCGCCCATCAAGAAGCTCACCGCGGAGAAGGCCTCCAATCTGCTCGGCGGAGGCATCGCGGGCGGTGTCGCCGGGCTCGCGGGCTGGGCGGTGAGTGGCGGCGTCACGCACAACTGGCATTTCGATCCCCGCGTCGTCACCGCGGGCATCGCCGGCGGCACCCTGCCCGGCGTGGCTCATGAGGGAAAGTCGCCCTGGAAGGGGAGCCCGGACAAGCTCGGAGTCGCCAGCCCTAAGGCCGATGGATCACCGTTGGCCGTCACGGACAAGCAAGTTCACCCTTCGGCGATCAACGACGTTGCGCACACCGAGAATTCGCCGCATGACGCGGCTCCGTCGCATGAGAAGAACACGGGCGGAACGACTCCGGGCGAACAGCCCCAAGGCAGGCCGACGGATCCGCAGCCACGGCCCACCGATCCCGGGGTGCCCAAGGAGTCCCTCGCCGCCGTGCCCAAGGCGGATCCGGTCGCGCCGGTTCCGGTCCACAACGCGCAGGTTGTCGACGCGCATCCGACCGGGAGCCCACAGCACTCCAATCCCGCGCATACACCGGCGTCGAATCCCGCGCACACACCGGCGTCAGGTGAACCGAAGCCGGTTCCGGCGGCGGCTCCGCGGGCGGAGACGCCGGTGCTTTCCAGGCCGGAGGCCTCGGTGGCGCCACGCGCGGACACGTCGGCCCCCGGCCGCGCCGATGCGCCGGGCACTCACACTGCACCCGCCGAACCGCGAGCGACGCCCGCGGCGATCCGTGACGCGGGGAGCCAGCCGACGCCGATGGCGGCCCGCGCCACCGGCCTCGAAGTACCTGCCGGTCGTGTGGGCGAGCGTGTGGATCTCGCGGATCCCGGGCGCACGGTCGAGTCCACCGCGCGCCCGGAGAGCCGCGAACTCGTCGGTGCGGGTACCGGGCCCGAATCTCGCATCGGTGCGAGACCCGAGCATCCCACGGGGTCGCCGGGACCGCATGGCCCGCGACGCACCGGCGACCAGACCCCCGATTCATCGAGGCCCGGCGATCATCCCGTCGGTGACCAGAGCACTCGTCATGCGGGTGATCCCGCCGCGGAACGGCCTGTGCTGCCGGAGGATTCGCCGATCTCGGAGGCCGAGCACGCACACGCGCGCGAGGCGCTTCAGCAACTGCACCCCGACGGCTCACCCGAGCATCTGCTGCATCCGCAGGAAACCGATATCGCGGGCGCGCACCATCGGGTGACCGAGAACCACGAGTGGTGGCACGGTCTGACGCCCGAGCAGCAGCACGCGATGATCAAGGCGCATCCGCACGAGATCGGCAATGCCGACGGTCTGCCCCCGCATGTGAAGGACGAGGCCAACCGGCTGGCCATCACCCGGGACCTGAACGCGCTGCACGAGCAGAACCCGCGCATCGACAAGTGGACGAGCAGGTTCACCGATCCGGAGAACTTCCGGCAGTGGAAGAACCTCGAATCCACGCGCAAGGCGCTCGAGGAGGCGCACGATCTCGCGGCGGCGTACGCCGACAAGTTCGGCGGCGAAGAACCACCAGTGCACGTGCTGTCCTACGACTCCAAGGAATTCAACGGCGAGGGCCGCGCGGTCGTGGCGTTCGGCGACACGTCGAAGGCGTCGTCGGTCTCCTTCCACGTCCCCGGCATCACGACCACGGTCCGCAGTCTCGAAGGCAATCTGAAGAACGCCTTCAACCACATGTGGGAGACGGCGCAGCGCACCCAGGAACCCGACGTGGTCGCCTCCATCGCGTGGATCGGCTATGACGCGCCGAGCGGACTTCCGAAGATCGTCCGCGAGATGACCGATGCCCGCCTGGCGCAACGAGGCGGCGAGCTGCTGGCCCGAGATGTGGCCTCCTTCAGTCAGACTCGCCGACTGGGCGCGGAACTACCCGGCGGTCACCCCACCCCGGATGTTCACCTGTTCGGCCACAGTTACGGTTCCACGACCACCAGCTTCGCCGGCGCGGGCGGCCGCCTGCACGGCGACATCTCCACGATCACCCTGCTGGGTTCACCCGGTGCCGGCCCTGTCGGCCACGCCGCGGACTTCGGTATCGGCGCCCACAATGTCTTCGTCGCCAGCTCCTCCCGCGACCCGGTGACCTGGATCGGCGCGAACACCGTCGGCGAAATCGGTCGTGTCGCACCGAAACTCGGCATGGGTCTGGGCATGGACCCCGCCATCGAAGCTTTCGGGGCCCGCCGCATCGCCGCCCAATTCCCCGGCGGCACCCACACGTTGAGCGATATCTCGACGCACACCGGCTACTACAACCACATGGATGAGGGACGCTCCCTCCCGAGCGAATCCCTGCACAACTTCTCCCGCATCGCATCCGGTCAAACCCCGCACCTCCTACCGGAGTACTCGCGCCCCGGCCACGAAGACCTCAACGCCAGGCAACGCACCCTCGGCTCCAGCCCCCACGACCCGGCCCGCTTCCGCGCCCCCGAAACCGAAAGCCACCAGGGCGAACACCCCTACGGCTACGACGACTTGGTCCACGCCAACCGCACGCTGGACCCACCCCCCACCGCCCCCGAACGCACCCACACCGAAACCAACGACTGTGGCCCCCAAGCCCTCCGCCAGGTCCAGGAACTGACCGGCAACCCCAACATCCACGTCCCCGACGACCCGACGATCGCCGACCACGGCATGACCGCCGCGGAACTCGAGCACGCGGCCGGCGCCCACCTCGACCGCCACGAAACCCTGGGCTCCATAGCCGACCAACTCCACCGCCTCGGCGACGGCGCCACCGCCCTCGTCGTCGACGAATTCCACGGCCCCACAGACGCCAATGGCGTCGGTGCCCACGCCTACACCATCACCAACGACGGCGGCCGCCTCGTAGTCCACGACAACGCCGTCCCCGGCGGGCCGCACTCGTTCCCACCGGACCACACCAACGTCAAATCCACCCACGCGATCGTCTTCGACTCGCACGGCAATCCGGTGCGCCCGCTCGAATCCGCCCCGCGCGAGAATCCGGTCGGCCAACGGCCGGAAGCCCGTATCGGTCAACCGGATTCGCACCCCGCCGGACCCGAACACGCGAACCCGGCCCATGTCCCGGACGGCACCGAGCCCGCGCGCCCGAAGCTGCCGGTCGAGGACAAGCCGTACTACGCGAACCCGCGCTACCAAGACCCCACGGCCTCACACGAATACGCCGCGAAGAACAGGATCAGCCACGGCGAGGTCCAAACCATCCGCGACTTCGAGACCGCGAACCATCCCGAGATCTCCCGGCTCACCGATGCCGAACTGGATGCGATCCGTCGTAACCAAGGGTTCAACCTCAACGAGCCGGTCAACGAAGGTTCACGCAACGGCAACCCAACCGCGCTGGCCGACCACGACGTCGAGATCCGCACCCTGGTCTCGGCATACAACAAGCTGCCGGATCATGAGGGGACCGTCTATCGCTCGCTCCACTTCGATGATCCGGTCGCTTTGGAGAGGTTTCTCGAGGCCTACTCTCCGGGCAAAGAGCCACCGGTCGACCCCGGATTCGCCTCGGCGGACAAAGACAGCTCGATGCCAGGCGGCAATGTCGAGCTGATCATCGATTCCCACACCGGGAAGGACATCTCTTGGGCCAGTCTCTCCCAAGAAGAGGTTGTCTTCCCGCCAGGCACCCGATTCCAGGTCGAAAGCCGTGACCTCATCGGCGGTAAGTACGTCGTCCGTCTCACCGATATAGGAAGGACCCCCGATGCCCATCAGCCCGGAGGAAGTGGAACGCATAGCGCGGAAGGTTCTGGGCCCCACGATGCGGGACGAGATCGAGGACCCGGAACTCCAGGCGAAGCGCGACCGCGACTTGGCGATCCTGCGGGAGAAGGACGCGAAGGGACGCCGCCCGGCCACCGAGGACCAGATCAAGATCTGGCAGGCATGGGGCGAGTCGGAGATCGCCCGGATCAACCGGGAACGGGGAGAGAACACCTAACCGGCGAAGATTCCGCGGCTCCAAACCGAGCCCCTGAACCCGAACAACGCTCGCCCAGCACTCATTTCGATCCAACCGTAGAACGTCCGTCGACGCTTACACCCCACCTGGCCTCCCGTTTCGAGGAAATGCGTGCCGCAGCCGGCGAAATCGCGAAGGCTCACTACGAGCCGACGCGCGCGGCCGAACTACCCGCGCTCCGTGAGAAATTCGTCGAGATCCTGGACCGAGTGGGCCTCATGGACCCCCGCGAGAGCGTGACTCCCTGGCGACTCCTCAAGGAATACGATCCTGCGCTCGCCCGGTACTTCGAACAACACCACGAGACGTTGCTACCCAAGGCAACCGAACCCGCCGCGCCGCACGCTCCCGAACCCACCCCTCACGAGACCGAGCCCGCAACCCATCCGACCGAATCACAGAACCGCCCAACCGAATCCGACCACCGCCAGAACCCCGACTCACACCAGGATTCGGACCACGGGGCCCCGGACCGCACCCACACAGAAGATCCGCTCTCCCACTTCGCGGAGCGCACCCCCGCCGGCCTCTCGCTCCACGACGAGCCCGAAATGCGCGAACTGGCCCGCCAGGTCCCCGAGGACCCCCGCTACTTCACCATCGACGCCCACCTGACCGAGCGTGGCACCGTCCTCCTGGACGGTCGCGAATACACCATGGAGCAGCTGGCCACTCGCCTCCGAGAACTCGGCTACGACGGCCGCCCCATCCGCCTCGTCGGCTGTGACGCTGCCTCCACCGACGCCGCAGCCCGCCTGGCCAAGGCCACCGGCAACGACGTCCTGGCCCCGACCAAGCCAGCCTGGACCGACCCCCAAGGGCGCCTGTACTCCTCCGACGCGACCGTCACTCCCGAAGGCGCTCGCCGCCCCCGCATCCCACCCGACGGTGACTGGGAACTCGTGCATCCCGACGGCACCAAAACCAAAGTCTCCGAAGACGGTTTCGTTCCGGGGACGCGGGAGGAGGACAAGCAAAGCCTCAGCTACGAAGATGCTCGGGATCGAGGCGGTGAAGGTCCGCGCGAACCTCAATACGATATTCCAGGACGAGACAGGGAAATTCGTGAGGGCGATCCGGATTTCGATGACCCGTTCGTCGAATGGGACCGACCGACCCATAAGCCGCCGGATCCGCTGGATCCGCAGGCGCCTCGCCAGCCGGTTGAAATCCACGATGAGATAAAGGCCGCCCACCGCGATCGGGAAACCGTTCCTGACGGCAACCGTGCCCCCGATCAGCTGAGCCCTGTCGAGCATCCCGAAGTAGTGCCGGTTCCATTGCGGGCGTATATGGGTGACGAGCCACTGAAGCCTTGGTCTGCTTACCCGGTTGTAAACGAAAACGGCACGAGAACAACATTCTTCACCAATGGAGACGGCCTCGTGAAGTGGGTTGAGGCTATACCGGGGTCTAGGTCACAGGCGCTCAATGGAAAGGGTCCGTGGTCCGGATTCAATCCAGATCTAAGCCATCCGCTCCTACCAGACGTTCAATATCAGGTGCCGAACTTCCATAATCCGGAGAAGGTACTGACCTTTCATACCGATATGCATGGACAGACCGACGCGTTGACGGGCGACGTCGAAGTCGGCGGGCAGAATGGAAATTTCCGAGACGACGATGGTGGAAAAGGCGCCCAGCAGCGCGCCTTTCAGGAAGGTGAATCGGCCTATCCCAGCGATCCGCCAGGCCGTAGTCTTAGCGCTGACGAGATTGAGCTTGCTCGAATCAAATGGGCGGGTGGGCACCTGATGGCAAATGAGTTGGGTGGCCTCGGAGAGTACCTGAACATGCATCCGCAGATGGCGGCCTCGAACTCGGGGAACAATAGAGACGGATGGGTTCATGCGGCAAGCTGGCGTGCTAAGGAGAACCAACTGGTTGCGTTTGCGCGAGAGGAACATCAGGACATCCGTGACTATCAGGTCAAGATGACCCGTGAGGTCGATGGTGTCGCGAACGAGGTCGTCATGCGATGGCAAGAGGTCACGTATGCGCGCAACGACGACGGCAGTGTCCGGCTGGGATTTGACGGCAATCCTATTGTGGAGTCGGTAGTGACGAAGGAACGTGTATTCCCGAATAGAGGTGCGAATTTTGGGCCACAGGATCGATACTCTAAGCGATGAGATCTGTGCGGCAGCGGAAGCGGGGGCGCCACTCGGGTGGGCCACGATCACGCTGGAGGTATGGTCGAACGTGATGGCTTGGGAGGTTGCGGTGTCCGCGCAGGGTCCCGATGGGCTCTCGGTGGGCGAGATGAGGCAGCTTGCGATCACGGAGAAATTGCAGGAACTGCGTGACGAGATGTGCGACGCGGATACCGGCGCGTGGCTATCCGCTCGGTTTATTGTGAATCGAGGCCGCCAACGGGAGATCATCTTCAATTACGATGAAAACCCGAATTGGTTGCCGGAGCTCCATCCGCTCATGTGGTTGCGTGACCTCGAAGCGTATCCGCGAGCGGAACAGCATGTTCCGCAGTGGTTGCGCGAGATGGTCGCTCTCGGACTGGATCTGGAACACCGACATGAACCAGGTGAGCCAGCCTAGTAGGCTGGGCGGCTAGCGAGATATCCGAGGAGGCCCTACCCAATGTCGAACCCGTTGCCGCTAGGACCGTTGGAGCAGCAGGACAGGCTTGCCGAGATTACGAGAGAGATTCTACCTACGCTGCCGATGGGCTGGAAGCGCCTCGTCATTCGCGCACGGTCCATCGGTCGTCACGCCGAACGCGAGACCGGAGTGAAGCTCACTGACGGTACGGTGCGTGGCTGGTCCTTCGAGCCTGACGTATGGCGAAAGTTCATGGAATTGCGAGCCGGAATGTATGCGCCGGAGCTGGGGACTTGGGTCGAGTTCAAGTACCTGCTCGATCCACCCGGGCGGTTCAACATCCAGTACAACCGCGATCAGAAGCCACAGTTCGAGACGTGGCCCGCAAGTGCTGATTTCGTGATCGAAAACGAGAGGTTTCCTCGTTCTATCGAGAACATGCCCGAATGGTTCCAGCAAGGTCTCGATGGGAAGGCTGTGAGCAGCTGATTTTAGCCGGGGACCAAATCTTGGTCCAGATGTCCTGCGCGGGTGGAATTCAGTCCTCGGCATGTGGCGAGGCGGGGGTTCAATTCCCAGGACAACCACCCTCATTCGTGGTACTTGCCGCTTTCCCTTCCGGATCGCCTTGATAGTTATGGAGATACCCGAAGCCTTGCGTGCACGGGCGAACCAGCCATCGCCCCCCGCGATTGACCAGGTTCGTGACTTCCTGAGCAGCTATGTCGCGGACTCCGTCGGTCTGGACGAGGTGCGCAGGAACATGGCTCGATTTGCGCAAATCAGCCGAAGGACTGTGGAACGCAAGGCAGAGGCCATCGAAGCGTTGCTGGCCACTCCTCAGCCGCCGGGCACGCTGTCGTGGATGGTGGCCGCCGCCGGAAACTGGGCACTTGACGACGAGACATCCGATGCTGCGGCGGAAGCCTGGCTCCGCGACATCGCCGCACTCATCAGGGGCGTCCTTGTCGAAGCCGAAAACCCCAACAACGACTGAGCGCGCTTGTGGCACGTGAACGCAAGCCTACGATAGTGCGCTTTGACAGAGGGCGAGTGTGTGGCCGTGGTGGGTTTCGCGGTCCAGGCGTGCGCGGATCTCAGCGACTGTCGTGCCCCGGCTCGGGCGTCGGCGGGAACGGGTGGCGGAGAACGGCCAGGCAAGGATGATTCCGAAGCCGGTGCCGACGAGCAGGCAGGCAACTTCACTGATCATGGCCTTCCCCTTCATGATTCGTGCCGCTGAAAGAACGGACGGCACGCGTGTTGAGCTCCTCGAGCGCTTGACCGCCCACTTGCAGAAGGGTCTGTAGTGCTGTGGCGCTGACGAAGAGCTCGAAGTCTCCGTGTTCACCGAAGACGAGGGTTACCGCCTGGTCCTCGGCGTGAACGACGGTGCGAATGGGGCATCGGTCGTCGGCGCAGGCCCAGCTGCCGACCTTCAACTGCTCGAACATGGCCGTCCTTTCGACGGTTCGGTCTGCTGTGCAAGCAATCTGAGATAAGGATTAGCGTGAGGTGTGGCGAGCGCCACACCTCAAGAATAGGCTGATATATCAGCACGTTCAATGGGTTCGGCTGAATGATGTTGACCGGCAGGCTAATTCGTTATGCGTACGAAGGGGAGGGGAGATGGGTGAACGTTCCGATCCATCGGCGCTGCGGTTCCTGATCGGGCACGAGTTGCGGGTCGCGCGCGAGCGCGCACGGGTGAAGCAGAGTGAGGCCGCGAAGGCGATCGGGTGCAGCCAGCCGAAGATCGTCGCGATGGAATCCGGGAAGTATCTGCAGCAGCCCGATGACGTGACCGCATTGCTGAGGTTGTACGGTGCCGACGTGGCCCAGGTCGACCGGCTCGCGTCGCTGGCCGGTCAGGCTGATCAGAAGACTTGGTGGGCAGCGTTTTCCGAGGTGCTGCCGAACTGGTTCAAGACCTTTGTGGGTCTCGAAGGCCTTGCCCGAAGTCAGTTCATCTATCAGACAGTCACATTCACTGGACAGCTGCAAACCGGCGCCTACGCCACCGCTCTGCATGAGGGCAGCCCACTGGTCGCGTCGGTGGACGTACCGCAGATTGTGCGCGCCAGAATGGCCCGGCAGCGGCTGACCGGGCCTCATCCGATGAGCTTGAGTTCCGTCGTCGAGGAAGCGGTCCTCGATCGAGTGGTCGGCACTGCGGAAACGATGCGTGAGCAACTAGAGCATCTGTCTCGGCTGATGAAGTACGACCACATCGACATTCGCATCCTGCCGACCAGGAAGTATGCCCACGCTGGGAACGTCACAGAGTTCACGCTGCTGCAGTTCGCCGAAGCTCAGACCGTCGGCTATATCGAGTACCCGACTGGCGCGCTCTACCTGCAGGATTACGATGGGGTCGCAGTGTACGAGATGCTGGCCGAGCAGCTCCTTGCGGCGGCGTTGTCGAAAAGTGAATCCGCCGAACTGATCAGGAGCCGCGTGGCCGGGTTGAAATGAGGGAGTCGGTCGATGGCCCCGGTCAGTTCTGTCGGGTGGCGCAAGTCCAGCTACAGCGGAAGCAACGGGGGGCAATGCGTCGAGGTCGCCATCGCATCCGAGGTTGTGCGGATTCGTGACAGCAAGTACTCCGGACCGCCGGAACGTCGACCGATCATCACGGTGACGAACGCTCAATGGGTTGATGTGCTCGACTTCGTCCTATGCGGAAATACGGGTGAAGTCGGTATGGGATTGACTGTTGTGATCGACCCCGACGGCTGTGTGACCTTGAGGAGCGTAGACGGAACCGAGTTGGCGTTCACGGCCGCCGAGTGGGGCGCATTCGAGAAGGGCATTGTGAACGGCGAGTTCAGCGCCTCGTAGGGCTTGGCCCCTATGTCCTGTGCAATGCTGGTGGCCGAACTCTGGGGCGGAGGTTTCCTACGGTGAGTGCCGAATTCGACGAGCTACCACGGCTCGCACGCGTCTACGACAGCCGCGACGACAGCGGGCGTCCGATCGCGGTCAGGGAGCCGCTGCCCGCGGATCTGCGCGACCGCATCCTCGGCTATCTCAACTCCGCGCCGATCGTCCTGGCCGCGCGCAGCTTCGAGGTTGACGAACTCGCCCCATCCGATCGCGATGTGCCGCTGACCTTCCGGACCGACGGCGTCTGGATATGGGCCGGTGCGGTGACCCACTACCTGCGTAAACATGCGCTGCCCCCGGATCCGGAGTTGGTGCGCCACATCACCACTCGCGACTATCAGCTTGGCGAGGTCACTGCGGAGGCCAAGGACCTGGCCGTTCGGGTCATCACGACGGGATAGTCGTGTGCTTCAGCTGAGGTGTGGTTGCCTGTATTGAGCTGTGCAACAGCCTGATTGATGGCGGTCGCAAGCTCGGTTGTGAGTCGCATGATTTCGAGGTAGGCGGCGGAGTCTCTGTCGTGGACGCCTCGTATCCAGCAGATGGTTGCGCCCTCGTTGACCCGGATTCGGGCGGTGGGCGCGATCTGGACGATGGAGTAGGCGGCAGCCATTACCGGGCGGGTCAGCAGCTGGCGGGCCTGCTCGGGGTGGTTGGGGGTCAGGCCGAGGTACCAGCGGTCGAATTCTTCATTACCGCTGGAGAATCGGCGGTGTTCGACGGATTTGTTGTTGAACTCGAGGAGCCATTCGCCTTGCGTCGAGAGCAGGTCCAGCCTGTCCACGGAGCGGTCGACGCCTTCGATGACGACGGCGGTGTGCCGCCAGGTGGTGATCATGTTCTGGAACATGGTCTGGTGCTCGACCAAGAAGGTAGTGAAGGGAGCGCCAGCTGCATGGCCGTGGATGGGAGCCTTGTAGCCGGCCTTCGACGGATACGGGCACAGTCCGATTCTCGAGTGCTGCTGACGCCACTCGGCTGAGGGCCAGCCGACCGTGCCGCCCATCGCAGCCGCCATTGCCGCTTGTCGTTCACGCTCTCGGGCGTTGCCGGAAATATTCAGCGCTACCAGCGCCGCGACAACGATCACGCCGATGACAATGGCCACAACCATGAGATCCCCCTCCGTCACCGCTGACCCTATACGTTGATGCACACGGACTCCGGGACAGGGCGCTGCCCACCAGGCGTCCTCGCTATGGATCAGGCGTAAATGCTGAGATCGCGAGAATCCCTCGGACGCCCGAACCTGGGAACGCCACGGTTCGCGTCGCCGTCTACCGATGGGTAGGGTTCCGTTCGGTAGTGCTCGGTCGATTGGGGGACCATGTATCAGCCACAACAGCCTGGTTCTGCGCAGAATTCGCCGGTTGCCGAGCCCGTGATCGAGGTGGCGGTCCCGTCGGACTCCGGCACCGCTCTGCGGTTGAGCCGTGTTCTGGCTCTGGCCCGCTGGCGGTCCCCATCGACCGTGGGGCTGCTGCTAACGATCCCGTTGATCGTGATGTCCCGTCGCTTCCTCGAACTCTTCAATGCGACGAGCAGCCCGGACTGGAAATTCACGGATCTACTGCTGTCGTACCTCGTAGTCCTCGTGCTGGCTGTTGTGATCGGCTTGCTGCTCACTGGGATCCAGATGCTCAAGCGCAACCCGGCGGTGGTGGCGTACACCGCGCCCGGCACCGCGATATCGGCCCGGTTTCATCAGGACTCGCTCGAACTGGTGCGGACCACCGGTGTCGAGACTGTTCCCTATCACCGGATCAAGGACCTCTTCACGATCGGGGGCGGGGCCTTCCTGCGGGAGAAGGGCACGCGCGGGACGGCGCTGCCGGGCGATTTGTTCACGCCGGCAGCGCGTGACCTGATCGACGGAGCTCGTGGCCGTGCGCCTGCCGCCGGACAGCCGATCGCGGGAAACGGAGAACGGAAGCTCATCGTGGTTGCGATAGTGGGTGCCCTGGCGCTCGTCGGTGCAGGGGCATACGCGGTGAGTCATACCGATACAGATACCGATTCCGGTGCTGCCGCTGCAGAATCCACGGTGCACGTGACACCGTCGGCCCCGCTGCCCAGCCCATGCGTACTCACGCCCGAACAGATGCAGCGGTTCGGATTCACTACCCAGTTCTACGACAGCGACCAGATGGATGCCCCGACCCTGCGCCGTTGCGAGTGGGACGACGGCGGCAAACATCCTATCGGTTACGTTGGACAGGTCCCCAGCGGCAAACTGTTCCTCAGCGTCATGCGGCCGAATGACTTCGGGGTGTCGCCCCAGCCCGTTCGTCTTCTCGGAGGCAGGATCGACGGCCAGGAGTACAAGACGTTCCTGGATCCAGGTAGCAACAACAATGCGTCGTGTTGGGTGGTATGGCCCACGTCCTACGGCTTCGCCAAATCGGAACTGCGTGCTTACAGCATCCAGGGCGTGGATGTCGGCCAACTCTGCAGGGGCGCTGAGGAACTGGCGAATCTGCTGGCCAACAGTCTGCCCGGCTGAGGAACGGATCAGGATAGTGTCGTTTCTGGGCATTGAGTCCGAGGCGGTTTCGGTACAGATCATCAGGTGGGGGAGGATCCCGGATGGGCGACAACAGCAAAGTTGACTTCAGTCCCGCAGTGGCCAAGACGGCGATCGATGGCTGCAGCACGTTGATCGGGCACCTGCTCGCGGTGAGGTCGTTCCTGGGGGCACGGAACGTGGAGGACTTCGCCGGTCCTGAAGCGATATTCAAGTCCGGTCATCTGTGGACCGAGGGATTCACGAAACTCGATACCGAACTCGACGCCGCGCTCGGCACACACATCGCTGTCGTGACCGCCTTGTCCGAAAAGTTCAAGAACGCGATCAAGGAATTCAAGAACGCGGAGGATGAATCCATCGCCGTGTTCCTGAATCAGAAGATGCCTGACACGATGCCTGCCTCACCCACTTCGGTCAGTCAAGGTCCGGACTACTCGAAGATCGGTAGCAAGACGCCCTCACCGAAACCTGTTGAGAAGTATGTCTCGAATCGAAGTAGCAAGTCGCGCACGCATGCCTATGCGTACAACGAAACGGACATCAAGACTCAGGGAGCCGTCTGGCCCGAGAATCCCTACGTCAAGGGATGGAATGACCTGCGTGCGCTGGGGGAGAGCATCAAAGGGGCGCCGGGGCGTCTCGCAGCCGATTGGGGCTGGATGAAGGATGAGCTCAACAAGGCCGTGACGGATTTCAAGGCGAAGACCAACGAGGCGAACTTCAGGAACTCGTGGACGAGCGGGTCGGGCCCCCTGGCTCTGGCGGCAATGGAAAGTGCTCGAACGGCCATCTCGGACTTGATATCCAAGATGGGCGATGTAGAAGACCGCCTCTACAAGGCGGAAGGGTGGTTGAAGTCGACCGCGGAGCGTATGCCTAAGGGTGACGCGCCCGAGGTGAAGTTTCATGCGGCTACGAAAAACCAGAACGGCAGAGGCTCAGCGGCTGGTTACACAGTCACGGACGGGGGCAAGACCTACCAAGCGGCGACCGCGAATGATTGCATGGAATCGGCGCTCGTCAAGTACCGGCAGGATTGCGAAGCCTATTACGTCGCCGGCCTCATGGAGTACAACTCTTCGCGCGTGACCCTGCCGCAGCCCGAGGCCCCGAAGGTGGATGCCCCGCCATCGATTCCACAACCCAATGGAAATCCGAAGACGGACCAGCCCGCGGGTTCGCCGCAGACCAACCCATCGGGATCTCCGACGGGTGGTACCCCTTCGGCGCCGAATCTGCCCACGGATACTCCGCAAACGCCGCAGACCCCGGAAACTCCGCAACAGCCAACCACCCCGCAGACGCCGACGACCACAACCCCGGATACCACCCTAACCACGCTTGCGTCGGCTTTGACGACGCTCGCCCAGAGCGGCGCCCAAATGGTGGAATCGCTTGCTTCGCAGGGTTCCAGCTTGATCCAGTCCCTCGCGCAGACGACTCAGAAGACCACGGACACCACCGCCAAACAGCTGGAACAGCAGCTCGCGTCGCTGCTGACCACGCCTAGTACCCCGGTCGAACCGACCTCACCCGGCGGCAGTCCAGGGGGAACACCAACCGGTGGGGCTCCTGGTTCGACGCCCAAGAGCGACAATCCGCAGACCAGGCTCTTTCCTCGGGCAGCTGCCGTCGCTGATGAAAAGACTGAAACACAATCTGTCTCACGTGCTGGGTTGGCCACCGGAACCACCACTGGTACCGGTACCTCGTCCGGAAGCGGCATGGCCGGCAGCCCGATGGGTGCGGGTGCTGGTCAGGGTGGAAGCAAGGAGCACAAGCGACCCGAGTTCTTGCGGTCGGGCCAGAACCTCGATGACGTGTTCGAAGGTGTTCCGGAAGCGGTGAGGCCGGTGGCGGAGAAGTGACCGGTGGTCTGCGTTTCGAGGACCTGGAGTTCGTGGTGCTGTGGGAACAGGCCACGGGTGACGCCATGCCGGCGCCATTTCTGTACACCAGCCGTACCCCGATGTACTACGACTACCTTCGCGAGAAGCGAGCGGTATTCGAACGACTGCAGCGTGACTGGACCAAGCGGCTGGATCTGCTGTCGGACGCCATCGCCGAACCCGACCTCAGCATCACGGTCAATGGATTCGATGGACGCGATCCGTCTCGTGCGGATGGTCGGGTTCGGATCCGCGCGCTGCGACGAGGCACCTACGGGTTCGTGATCGAGCAGTTGCCGGGCGAAACCTTTCTGCACAGTGGTGGATTCACTGTCACCGAATGTGATCCGGTGGCGTTGGCGGACCTGGTTGTGGCGGCCCTGCCGCAGGTTGGCGGCGGTAGCCATTCGGAGGTGATGTTGCAGGCTCCGGGTGAGCCGGACAGTAGCCACGACGAATACCGTCGCTCACTGATCGAGGACAACCTCGAGGACCCGATCGGCCTGCGAGCTAAACGCTTTCTGTCGGCTCCGATGGAATGCATGGGAACCATCGAAGTGGTTCAGGGCTTCTCGAAGTACGGGCCGCGCGGCATTACCTCTCGCCAGATGGACTGGCGCGACGTCGAGGATGACGGTCGATACTTCATCGGAGGTGACGAGCTTCCGTTCATGGCAGTGCCGGCGGACTCGAAGCGGATGGTGACGGCAATCAACAGTCGCGTCGCGGCGGTCGTACAAGCGATCCGCGAAGAACGCGGACAGTGATCCGCGAAGCCTGAATGCGCTGTTCGGATGGCTGATTCCGGGAAATCGAGGTGACACCGCGCGGTGTCGTATGGTAGTCATACGCCAAGCTAACTGGGAGGGAGTTCGCCGTGACTGAGGTGGGGGCGGTCAGTTCTGGTGCTGGTGAGGGGGATTGGGCCTCGCTGGTGGTCGCCAATACGACCGGGTCGATTCGGGTGCGGACTACCAATCAAGGTCTGCCGCTGGCCGTGAAGGTTGAATCGGCTGAGCTGCATCGGGATCCGGGGCAGTTGGCGGGGGAAGTGTTGCGGCTTTGTCAGAAGGCTGCCAATCGGGCCGGGCTCGCGCTGCGGAAGCAGTTGGAGGAGGCCGGGGTTGATGCGGCGGGGCTGGCTCGGGCGGGGCTTCCCACCGAGGCCGATGTGGCTCGGCAGGAGATTGTCGAGGAGCAGGACTACGATACTGAGCCGCAGAGTTGGCTCAGGACGGTGTGAGAGGGGGGCTCGTGGTTTCGTCGATGGATGAGTTGCAGGAGCAGGTGCGGCGGCAGCTGTATCGGTTTCAGGACTTGGCGGATCAGATGGCGGCTGTACGAGGACGGGAGACCTCCGAGGACGGGGCCGTGACCGCGGAGGTCGACGGGAACGGGGCGCTCAAGGACCTGCAGTTCAGTAGTGCGGTGTCGCGAATGACGCCCGCACAGTTCGAGCAGGCGGTGGTGACGACGGCCGCGCAGGCGGCGCGGCGGGCGTTCGAACGGCGAGCCGAGATCGTCGACCGGTTCAATGAGGAGATGGCCGAGTAGGCCGGTCTGTTAACAGAACCTTGCGCCAGAGTTTGCATCTTGCGATCTGGCACAAGAAATTTCGTGCTTGTAGTCTGAGCAAGATCATAGGTAGTGGGAGGGACACTGATGGCTGATCACGTGGCGGCGGAATTCACGCCCATCTTGGCGTACGGCACCGAGAAGGCGGGAATCGCCGCGCAGGTCGCGGGGGCGGCGGCCGCGGACGTGGGTGCCGCGATGGCAGAGGCGGTTCCGGTTTTCGGTCTGATCGGTCAGGAATTCCTGACGGCCTTCGCGGTCGCGCAGGGCAACTTCCTGATGTCCTCGGCGGAGATCGCCGCCGTGCACGCGAACACCGCGACCGCGGCGTACGCGGCCGTCGGCACCTACGGAACCAATGAGGTGACCTCGGCGGCCAGCTTCCTATCGACGATGCTGTGACCAATCCGTCGAATCCGACCGTGCTGGACGGGCTCCGCAGCAGTCCGATTGGTCCTTACCTCGATACGCCGGTTACGGACGTGTTGAGCCAGATGGGATTGCCTCAGCTGCCACAGATTCCGCAGATCAGCCTGCCGGATCTGTCGGGGCTGCAGCTGCCCACGTTGCCGACGATCGACCCGACGGCGCTGATCCAGCCGGTCACCAGCCTGCTGCAGTCGTTCGGGACCGGGAGCCTGAGCAACAGCAACTTCAACCCCGCGACGATCATTACTTCGCTGATCAGCGCGTTGACCTCGGCAATCTCGCAAAGCAAGTCGGCGACCAGCACGCTGATGAACACCTTCAGCGGGGAAGGCGCGACCGCCGCTCAGCTCAAGAGCAACGAGGTCGAAGCGCAGAGTGGCACGGTGGCCGCGCAAGGGGCCCAGCAGCGTGTCATCCTGATGAGCGCCGAAGCCATCGTCGCCGAGGGCTATGCCGAAATGAGCGCTCTCATAGCGCAATTCATCGCCCAGGTGACCGCGGCGACCGCGCTGATCGCGACGCCCGCCGGGATCCCGTGGCTGATCGCCACCGCGACCGAGACCATCAACGCGGGCCTGGCCATCGCGGCCAAGACCAAGGTGCAGCTCGCAGGCAGCACCGCCGAGATCCTCGAGGCCGGAACGAAGATCATGATCGCGGGCGCGCCGGTCGCGTCCAATATCTCGAACCTGGTCAACATGGTCGGCACCGCGTTGCAGCCCATCACCAGTGTCGCGCCTACGGTCGCCGAGAAGGTGGTCGAGAAGGGCGCGACGGTGTTGTCCAGCGGCGTCAGCGATCTCAGCTCCGCGCTGACCAGCAACAACAACACCAATACGAACAACAACACCAACAAGACCACCACCACGACGCCCTCGACGACCACCACCAAGACCGACGAGGCCAAGAAGACCGAGAACCCGGACGGCACCAAGATCGACGGTGGCGGCGGCAGCCCGCTCAGCACCATCTTCGGCGGCGGCGTGCCCACCACCACGACGCCCTCCAACACGGTGGGCGCCAACCGGATTCCCACCGGCGAGGTCAGCAATACCGGCGCCGGAATACCGAAGACCACCACCGAGGCCAACGGCCGCACCACCGCGACGAATTCGCCGGGCATGACGGGCGCCGGCGCCGCCGGACGCGCGGGCGCCGCCGACGAAGAATCCACCTCGGACCGCTCGGGCCTGGTCACCGGCGCGCATGGCGACGAAGTGGTCGGCGTCATCGAAGGCGTGGTGCTGCCGGTCGTCGGCGCCATCGAAGCCATCGAGGAGCCACCGGACAAGGCCCTCACACTCTGATTTCGAATTGCCAGGGGACACAGGAGGATTGGCATGAGCATCAACGCATTCGACGGTCTGCGCTTCGACGCCTCGACCGCCCGCGACGCCGCGGCCCAGCTGGACGCGCTCGCCGACCGCATCGCCAACGGGCTCGGTGTGGAGCAGGCGAAGCTCGACTTCGCGCCCGCCGGCTCCGACGAGGTGTCGCAGCGCGCCGCGCAGACCCTCAACACGGTCGCCGCGTCCTTCGTGGCCTCCGGCGGCGACGGGGTCACCGAACTGCGTAACCTCGCCTCGACGCTGCGCAGCCAGTTCGACGCCTTCGGCAAGGTCGAGGAACAGTCCGTCCTCGGCTTCGCCGGCTGAGCGGAGACCCTCCTCGATGCTGGAACCGACGAAACCCGGCTTCACCGAGACGGTTTGGGAATCCAAGCCGCCCGAAGAGCTGGCGCGCGAACTGGTGACGGGCGCCGGGGCGATCCCCGCGGCCGAAGCCGGGCTCGCGTGGACTCGACTGAGCGCGGGTTTCGCCGCCGCCGCCTTGGAGTACGAGAGAATTCTCGTAATCCTCGACAGTGCTTGGGAATCCAAGCACAGCGGGCCCTTCATTGAACGCATCAAAGCCCTGCGCGACTGGATGGGGGCTTCCGCCTCCGCGGCTGCCGGTAATGCTGTGCAGGCCGAAACACACGCGGCCGCATATGAACTCGCGAAACTGACCATGCCGGACGTCGACGAGGTCGAGAAGCTCAAGGATCTGCAGCAGCTGATGCAGCAGCTCGGCCTCGCGGGCGGGATGCCTCTACTGGGCGGGCTCGCCAAGACCGACATGGACGCCGACGCCGCCAAGGCGCAGGCGGCGCGGGTCATGCGGACCTACGAGGCGGCCACCGAATCGCTGGCCAAGCCGTGGGAACACCAGGCTCCGCCGCAGGTCACCGCCGGACTGACGCCTGCCGAACAGCCGGTCGCGCCGGTCGAGGCGGAAACGCCCGCGGTTCCGACACCGTCGATGCCGAATATCAACCTCGGCTCGCTCAACCTGCCGCCCATGCCGTTGACGCAGGTGCGCGCCACCACCGTCGAGGCCAAGGAAACCACCACGCAACGCGTTGTGACGCAACCGGTTACGGTGCAGCAGAGCGGGACCACCATGGCCCCCACCCCGATGGGGAACACGGGCCAGTCCAGCGACGAGGAGCACACGCCGCGGGCCGGGCTCGTCGGCGCGCCCACCAGCGACACCGAACTGGGCCTCACCTCCGGCATGCAGGTCGCGCCCGCCGTCCTCGGCGGCCTCGACCCGGCCGCCCAGCGCGCGCCCGTCGACATCGCGTTCAATGCGGGCAGTGGATCCGAAAAGACGTCCAGCACAGTGGAATCCGGTGGCGGTCAGGGGTCGGCCACGTGACCACCCTTACAAATGACGGCCTCATCGCGCTAGCCGGCCACCTAGGCGTGCAGACCTTGCCGCTCGTCCTATCCGTCGGGCCACGCCAGGAGACCTACCAGGACTGGCAGGCCGCCCAGGAACAGGCCCGCGCCGACCTACGCGCCCGCCGCATCGTCGACGCCCACGGTGACGTCGACACCGAAACCGCCACAACACTTTTCACCCTCGCCCAGCCCGACCGCGAGCTAGCCATGCGGGTCCACACCGCCGACGGCCAACTACGCGTCTGCGTCGCCCGCCGCGCCGACAGCCACGCCGTCGCCATCCGCCGCGGCGACACCCTCGACCTACATCCCCTATGGTCCGACGGCTCCGGCGACTCCCTGGCCCGCCCCCTCCTCGACGCCCTCGGCCCCTGCCCGCCCGCCGATCTCGCCGCCTTCAGTGCCGAATCCGCCGACCTGGCCGAACGCCTCGACACCGCAACAACTTCCGAAGACTACGCGAGCACCGTCTACACCCTCGGCGTCCCCGACACCGACGCCACCGCCTACGGCCTCGCCCTCTCCGCCACCCACTCCTACGCCGAAATCGTGGCCTACGCCTACGCCGACGGCGTCACCGACCGATCGCCCGGAGCCGTCGCGGTCTACGACACCGCACGAGGCCGCATCGTGGCCGCACCGGGCGTCGCCCCGGACCAGCAACTCTGGTCCACGCTGACACCGGGCAGTGATCACCGTATCGCGCAGTCGATCTCGGCTCTGATCGACTCGCTGCCCGGGGGGAGGTGGCTGTCGTGAGTCACCCGTGACTTGCTCGCAGCTGACGCCCCGAACCGGTGATGCCGCAGCGCATCGCCTATCCATTTCCGAAGAAAAGGCAAGGTACAGACGATGGTTGCAAACGAAGCGGAACTCGCGAAGGCCGCGCAGTCCCACATGGCCGACGTGGTCGCGTCGATCAAGGACGTGCTGAAGAAGATCACCGACCGGGTCGACTCGTCCAAGGGTCACTTCGCCGGTGAGGCGGCCGACGCGTTCAACTCTGCTGCGGTGGCGTGGGACGACGAGGCTCAGAAGCTGAACAAGGCGATGGACGAGTTCCAGGAGAAGGTCGGCTCCGGTACCGACGTCTTCCAGAACGTCGACATCACCAACAAGGACGACTTCGCGAAGGCTCTCACGAACCTCGGGTGACGGCCGCAGGGCCTGAACGAATTCTCCGACTTCTCCAACTCTCAAAGGAAAAGAAATGCTTTACGACAAGGCTGGGATGACCACCCTCGTGGCGGATCTCCGTCAGTTCCACAGCGACCTGGTCGCGATTGCGGGTGACGGCACCTCCAAGGTCGACACCTCCAGCGACCTCGGGCAGGCCGTCGAGCGGCTGAAGAAGGCTTGGTCGGACCCGAACAGCGGTGCCGAGAACGGTGCGCTGGAAGCCGTGGTTGCGGCGAAGAGCGACTGGGACAACGCCTACGCGGACAAGTGCCTGTCGACCCTGGACGCCGTTGCGCACGCGGTCGAAAGCGCCCTTTCGAATGCGCTCGCCGCGGACGCCAAGGTCGGCAACTCCTTCATGTAGCGAGACGCCGGTGCCACTTGCGAAAGCGCACCCTTCGCGAAGGAGGGTGCGCTTTCGTCGGTCGGCGCCCAGTACTCTACGTGTCCGTAACTCCGGGTTCGACGAAGGATTTGGTTAGTGCCAGCCCAATTGACCACCCGTGCCCAGGTCAATGGGTACCGATTTCTACTGCGCCGCCTCGACCACGCACTGATCCGCCGAGATGTCCGCATGCTGCACGACCCGATGCGGTCGCAGTTCCGATCGCTGATGGTCGGCACGGTCCTGGCCGTACTCGTGGTCGCGGGCGCGGCCATCATGGCATTCATTCGTCCGCAGGGCTCCATCGGCGACGCCAACATTGTGATGGGCAAGGACAGTGGCGCACTGTATGTCGTTGTCCGGGACAAGGACGACAAGACCAAGATGACCCTGTACCCGACGCTGAATCTCGCGTCGGCGCGGTTGATCTCGGGTACCAGCGAGACACCGAAATCGGTCAAGGACAGCAAGCTGAATTCGGTTCCGCGTGGACCGATCCTCGGAATTCCCGGTGTTCCGGCCGCCCTTCCCGGTACGGGACAGGGTGAGCGCTCCCAATGGACTCTGTGCGACAAGGTGCCGCTGTCGGCTTCCGGTGGCGCGGCTTCGTCCTCGGGGGCGGAAACGACTGTTATCTCCGGGAGTCTGGAGCTCAGCGACCGGGTGAAGGTAGCCGACAAGGGCTCGGCGGTCTGGGCGAACAAAGGTGGCAAGGACTACCTGATCTATGACGGCAAGATCGCGGAGTTCGATCGGGCCAAGGATTCGATCGCGCAAGCGCTCGGGGTGAGTGGCAAGCGGCCGCGCCCGGCGACGACCGATCTCATCGGTGCGGCGGTCAGGGTTCCGCCTCTGGTTCCTCCCACGGTTCCGCATGTCGGCGAGAACGGCCTCGGCAAGCTGAACAGCATGCCGGTCGGCGGCATCATCAAGGTCGCTGCGCTGGATGGATCGGATCGAACCGATCTGTACATCGTGCTGGCGGACGGCGTGCAACGGATCTCCGCGTTCACCGCACAGGTGATTGGCTCCGACAACTCCCAGGGCATGAACGGCTTCAAGGCGATGACCCCGGACGTGCTCAACGGCATACCGGTCGTCCATTCCTTGCCCGTCGACGACTTCCCCGAGTCCACTCCGAAGATCATTACCGCGGAAGACAACCCGGTCACCTGCATCACCTGGGCCAAGAAGAGTGGTCTCGGCAAGGAACAGCCGGATGCGACCGAGGGGCCCTCGGACCGGGCCACGGTTCAAATACTCGTCGGCACGCGTCTGCCGCTGCCTGATTCACGGAAGCCGGTTGATCTCGCTACCAAGGACGGTTCTTCCGGTGACCGGGTGGACGCCGTCTATGTGCCGCCGACCACTGGTGAATTCGTGCGAACCACCGGCATCGAGCCGGGCAGTCAGCGGCGCGAGAGCTTGTTCTACATCGCCGACAACGGGATCCGATACGGCATTCCCGATCTCGCAACGGCTCAGACACTCGGACTGGGTGGTGCACCGCACCTGGCTCCGTGGGAGATCATCGGCCAGCTTGTCCCCGGCCCGACGCTGTCCAACAAGGACGCTCTGAAGAACTGGGACACGCTGCCGACTCAGTAAGGAGCAGGTCCGGTGGGTTGATCACCGGACCGGGCTACTTGACTCGCTTGCGCAAGATCGGCAGAAGTTTGTCGAGTAGCACCTGCTCCGAATTGGCCGACCATTGCCGAATGGCGGCAACCGTAGTCGGATCGTCGACGACGATGACCGACGCCGTGGTCCCCGCTACCGAGGCCGGGAGATTGACCAATCCGCCACCGCCCGCATCGGTATCACTCCTGACGGCGAGCAGGTATCCCGACGTCACCTGCGACAGCGCGGCGTACTGAGAGTCCGATCCCGATTTGATGGGCCGTGGATTCGGTTCATCTCCCTTGCTCAGGAAATTCGGGTTGTAGCTGAACCCGAGGTCTTCGAGGAACTTCGACTGAGCACTGGGCTTCAGCTGAACATCCATCTCCGCCGAGTAGCCGCTCTTGCCCGAGATATCCATTACGACAATGCTTTTCCCATTAAAGGCGGGATTATCGCCACGGGCCTCGGCCAATGCGCTTCGGGCACCGCTGGACGTCGAGTCGCTCATTGCCCAGATTCCTGTGCCTGCGGCAAGCGCGACGATCGTCGCGGCAACGCCTCCGGCAAGCCACAGACGTTTATGGGCATCCTTCTTCACAGGTGTCGAAGCAGCGGATTCTGTCCGTGACGCTGTCGCCGGAACAGTGTTGCGGGCGTGTGGCACGGTCTGCATCGAGAGACCGGAAACCCCGTACTCGAGCGCCGACTTCAGCGCGGCCGTGAACTCGTGGCAGGACTCGAATCGATCTACGGGATTCTTCGCCATGGCCACGGCGATCACATCGTCCACCGCAGCCGGCAGCGTGGGGTCGACGGCGGTGATACGCGGTGGCGGTTCGCTGAGGTGCCCCATCATCACCACGGCCGGTTGGGTGCCCGGATACGGATTCTGCCCTGTGACCAGACGGAAGAAGGAGCAAGCGAGACTGTAGATATCGGCACGGTGATCGAGCCGATCTCCACTCAATTGCTCCGGCGAGGCATAGGCGATCGTGGCTACGAAGCCACCCGCTTGAGTGAGCTCGCTGGCATCCTCGGTCGACTTCGCGACGCCGAAATCGGTCAGTAGCACGCGTTCTTCGCCGCCGTCGCCCATCGACAGCAGGAAATTGGCGGGCTTCACATCCCGATGCAGCAGACCTCGACGGTGCGCATGGTCGAGGCCCCGGCCGACCTCGGTCACGATGTGCAGTGCTCGCCACGGGGTTATCGACCGAGGGTCTCGTTCCGCGGCAGCGGCCGCGTCGATGCCATTGACGTACTGCATCGCGATCCAGAGCTGACCGTTGTCCTCGCCGCGGTTGTAGATCGCGACGATGTTCGGATGGTCCAGAGCCGCAGCGAGATTCGCTTCACGCTCGAACCGGGCCCGGTACTCCGCATCCTGGCTGTATTGCGGGCTCAGTACCTTGAGCGCATCCCATCGCGGCAACTCGGGATGCCGAGCCAGGTAGACCGTGCCCATGCCCCCTGATCCGAGCTGACGCTCGATGCGGTAGCCGCGGATAATGGTGCCCGCTCCGATATTCATCCGGGTTCCTCACATGAACTGGCTTTTGGCCAGCAAGGCGTACTGTGCTGCGGCGCGCTGCTGTACGTCGACCAACTGAGGACTGGCTACTCGGGCGACGTACCGGCCGTAGTGCAGAGCGCAGACGTAGACGGTGCTGGATGCCGGGAGATCGAAGGCGTACCAAGCCTCCTCGAACTTGTCCTTGGGCTCGGCGCTGCACGAGATATCAGGGACATTGGCCGGCGCCTCGGCCGCACCGCTCGCCGTTGCCTTGATTCCGGACCACAGCGCGGCGGCTGCCTGGGCATCCCGCGTACGGAACACCTGGCCACCCATAGTGGCGTTGGAGACACGGTCGACGCCGTTGTCGTCGAGCAGTCGTTTCCATGTGGCCTGGTCGTCGACATAGTGGAGATGGCCTCGGGGCGTGTGGGTAGCCTCGCTGACCGGATGAGGACGGAGGTACTCCTTGGGGTGGAGAGTTCTGCGCTGCATCTCGTCAGGGTCGTAGTCGAGACGGAGAATCTCGTGCGGCGACAGGGCCGGTGCCTTGTCGAGCAGCGGCAATTGCGCTGCGAAGACTTGCTGAGCCAGTGTCCGCAGCCCATCGAGATCGGGTTTGGGCTGTGCGACATAGACATTCACGGCGTACTGGCCATACGCCATCGTTGCGGCCATCGACGGAATGCCCGGGCGCCAGTGGGCTTTCGCGTCCGGCTGTTTGTCCAGGGTGATGTGGACGTTCTGATCGGCCGAGACCGCGAAGTCCGTGGCCTCCATCTGGTCGGCGGCCGCTCGAGCACGTTCTCGGTCGGGGAACTGCAAGACGGTCACATTGAACGCGGTGGCTTCCGGATCACCCAGGGCGCCATCGAACGGGTTGAAGTTGCCGGATCGATCGCGTTGACGTGATTTGGGCAGTTCGCGAGTGCTTGCGGCTGTCGAGAAGCCGAACATCATTCCGTTGCTTTCCAGCACGGGACGGACAGCACCCGCCAAGACCTGAGTAGCCTTCGCTGCGGCCAAGTTGTCCATCGACAGCGCTAGCACGTTATGGCTGAACTTCGGGTCGACGTCAGCGCCGACCACCACATTGTCGGCCAGCCGACCCAATGCGAGAGCCCGGGCGTCGAGCGCTGTGTGTTGATAGGAGAACCGCACGTCGAGCGGTTCGGTCGGGTAGTTGCCGACGGTGAGTTGCTCCAGGCCGATCTCGCCCGCGGCCGGAGCCCCCTTTACCGTGCTCGCGCACCCCGCGACCGAAGTGGCAGCCAGAAGTACCGCGAGGGCGCCGATGATCGTTCCACCCGACGAACGGTGAGAACCTAGCTTCTTCACAAGTCCCCTACTTGTTGTTGGCCAGGATGGCGTACTGCGCGGAGATCCGTTGATACACATCCTGCTGTTGCTGTGACCACACCGTCGCCGCGTACCGTCCGTACGCGACGTAGCAATGGAAAGGGGCCGCGTGGTCGTCGGGTCCGTGGTACTTCACGCAATGTGCGTTCGGAAGTCCGGCCGGGGGGTCGATCCGCTGTTGATATCTCGAGGCCGACACGCTGTCGAGGAATGTCTGAGCTGAATTGAAATCCTTGGCCCTAACCAGAAATCCCGCACCGTCGCTGATGGAATCCACGCCGGTCTTGCCGAAGAGATCTCGGTACTTGGCCGGATTCTCGACCATATGCAACATGCCTTGTCGGTCGAGGGTCCCGGTGAACGCCGCCGAGGTCTGGTCGCCCGCCGGACGTGGCAGGGTCAGCCGGAGCATCCCATCGGGGTCCAGCGGCAGACTGGCGAGCTTGTCCGGCGGTGTCGGTTGGAAGGCCTTCAACCGCTCAGAGGTCACATCGATTGCCTTGTCAGCCAATGCGAGAGGTGCGGGCTCGGGAGCTACTCCGAAACTGTGCTCGACGGATCGATTCTCGATCAAATCGAACATGGTGAAGATGACGAACTTCCCGGTGGGATACCACGACGCGAGCCGCTGTTCCGTCGGGGCCCAGATGATCTGGGCGGCAGGATGCTGTGCCGATTGGATCGGATCGACCGCAGCGCCGTCCCGCGACAGCCAGAAGCCGCGACGGACCAGAGCGTTTGCGGCGTTGGCCGCGGCGGCGTCGCTGTCGAAGATCATGACCGCATTAGTCAGCGTATAGCCCAGGAAGACATCGTCAGCGGGGCGCGCATTCGTCGCGAAGCCGACGATGAATCCGGCCGCGTCTTCGGCGAAGTGATCGACATTCAAAATGCCGTCATACGTGTTCGGTTCGGTGAAGATGTGTATGACGGACCCGTTATGGACAAGGGCTGGGTCGATCTCCGAACCTAGCGGCAGAATATTGCCGAGTCGGGCTCCTTCGAGGATGCGGGCCTGTTTGGCGGGGTCCGCCGCAGTCGGGTCCTGCGGTTTCGTCGGGTAACTGCCCGTATCGAGCTTGCTGATTTCGACTGACTTATCCTCGGCCGCATGTGATTCCGACCCGCACCCCGCGCTCACCAACACCGAAACCGCTACCGCTGCGGCCGCCACCGCGCGCACCCCGAGACGGGCCGACCGTAGTCGGCCATGGCCATGACGCATGTCGAAACATCCCCCGATACCGAATTGCCTGTTGTGCCCAGCTTCTGGTGTGCAGAAGTGTACTGGTTGGTCTAGATATGAGGCGCGCCATGGGAATCCGCTGGGGGACATCTCACAAGCGCGCTTCGAGGTCAGCGGCGGGCTGTGGCTCCCGTCAAGTAGTGCTGTTCCGCCGGGGTGGTGACCATCATGGCGGTGGTCATGGTGGCGGGGGTGTGGACGGAGATGGTGTGGGGGGCGTCCGGGTGTTGGACGATCGTGACGTCGGCGTCGGGTTGGTAGTCGGGGGAGATGGTGTCGTGGACGGTGACTACCGTGGCCGAGCCGGGGGGTGCGGTGGCGGGGACGCCGTCGAAGACGATGACGGTGGCGGCGGGGGTGGGGAGACGTCCGGAGACCGTGGTGCCTCGGGTGCTGTGGGTTACCGAGGAGGCCAGGGAGAGGGCGTGGGGGGCGGCGATGTTCGTGACCATGCCCTGCCAGGCCCAGGGGCGGGCGGTGTGGACTACCGCGCCGGCGCCGAGGGCGATGGCGCGGATGATGACCTGTTGGGCCAGTTGGAGGCTGGCGATGATGTCGATGCGGCGGGAGCCGTCGCCGATGAGGGGGACGGCGATGCCGCTGCCGGTGGCGTCGGCGCCGATGAGCTGGCCGCAGCCGGCGGTGGGCATGGTGATGTCGGTCAGGACGTCGACGGGGCCGCGGTAGCCGGAGGGGCGGATCTCCTGGGCGCCGTAGGACAGGATGTCCATGAGGGCCCAGAGTTGACGGCGGGGGAGTTCCTTCAGGCCCGCCACGGGGGGTTCGCCGTGCTCGTAGGGGGTGTCGTAGCGGACCCGGGCGTCCACCTCGACGATGGCGGCGGGCTGGCCGGGCTTCGCGCCGGGCTCGGGGACCGGCTGCAGGCGGACGGTGACGGTGGTGGCGAGGCTGCGGACCGCCCAGATCTTGGCCAGGCCGTCGGAATTGAACAGCTGCGGATCGATCTGGTAGCTGGTCAGATGAATCCCGTTGTGCTCCAAGTTGTCCGGGTGCTCGGTGAACTCGGCGACGGGGATGCCGCGGGTGAGTTCGCGCAGGGCGGTGGACATTTCTGAGGTGGTCAGGACCGAAGCCGTGATGCCGTGCCCGGCCAGGCGGTTCGCGACCCGGCGGGTGGCGACCAGGGCCGAACGGAGCGCGCCCTCGGGGCCGCCGCCGCGATTGTCGACCGCCTTGGCGTTGTCGAGCGGATTCAGGCGCAGCACCAGCCACATGGTGCGGTGCGCGATCGCGGGCAGCGGGCCCAGGATCTCGTCGTAGAGACGGCCCAGCGGGGCGATGCTGGCCGCGTAGCCGGAGATCACCGCCTCGGTGCTCGCGGTGCGGGTGCCGGTGCTGATGACGTCCACCGAATGCAGCTCGACATCGTATTGGCGCAGGCAGGCAGCGATCTCGTTGAGCGGCAGCAGCTGATCGGTGCTCAGCGAGCCGCGCCGCAGCAGAGTCAGAGTGTCCGGCGGCGGATCGATGCGGAGCATGGTGGTCAGCAGGGTGCCGTCCCAACGCAGGCCGCAGCTGCCGCCGTCGGGGAGCGGGACGTCGACCGCGGCGTTCTCGTCGAGATTCGCGCGGCGGGCCTGCTGCCAGCGGTAGGTCGCCCAACGGCCCAGCCGCAGGCCGATCGGGACGCCGCGGACCGGGATCAACAGGATCAGAGCGGGAATCAGACCGGCCGGGAGCGCACCCCACCACGGTGACTTGAACGCCACGGCGACCAGGGAGAGCGTGACGCCCAACAGCGCGGCCGGAATCACCAGGCGCAGCGGCAGATTCCGCAGCAGCCACAGGTCGTCCGAACGTAGTTCGGAGGCAACGGTATTCGCGGCAGCCGTCGCGTCGGGCTGCGGCGCGCGCCGCCTGCGAGACCGGGCCTCGGGCTCCCCAGCGGCCGAACGGTCCGGTTGCGCTTCCGGCGATCGCGGCGCAGCCGGTGGAGCCTGAGTGGCCTGCGGTTGTGGAGCCGGAGTCGGCGGCGGCACCGGGCGCGGCGGCGCCGCGACATTCGAGGTGCGTTGCAGGAAGTCGTCGAACTCGCGCCCGAAACCGCTTCCCCCACTGGATGAGTGGTCGGGAGCACCCTGCGCTTGGCCAGGATGACCGTGCGCTTGGCCGGGATGACCGTGCGCTTGGCCGGGATGCCCCTGCGCCTGGCCAGGATGACCGCGCCCCTGGCCGGGATCACCGTATGCGTGGCCGGGACCGTACGGCTGCCCCGGATCGCCATACCCCTGGGGCGGACGGCCCTGCCGCTCGCTCCCACCATTTCCGCCCGGCTGATAGCCGCCCGCTCCCCGCGGAAAGTCGTTCACAGTTCAGTTGCCCCTCAGTCGGCGGCCGACGCCAGATTCAGCGAGGTGAGCAGGGTGCTCAACGCGGCCTTCATGTCGGGACCCTCGATGCGCATGAGCACCGATTCGTCCACGGCGCTCAGATCGATGGATTCGTCGTTGGCCAGCCGGAACTCGCGTTCCTCCTCGGCCGCCTCGATCAGGTTGCGGATGAAGCGGCCGTTGCCGGCCACGTCGACCCCGCGGCGCGGTTGCCCGCTCTGATCGGTGCTCTCCATCGTGTAGAGCTTCTGACAGGTGGTGATCAGCGCGGCCAGCGCGTCCTCGGACAGGTCCGAATCCCGTTTGGACGCAACGACTTCGCCGATCGCGCCGAGTTCCTCGGCGGTGTAGGACGGGAACTGGAGCCGCTTGGCGAAGCGGGACGCCAGACCGTCATTGGCGGCCAGGAAGCGGTCGATCTCGCCGTCGTATCCGGCGATGATCACCACCAGGCGGTCGCGGTCGTTCTCCATGCGCGCCAGCAGGGTGTCGACGGCCTCGCGGCCGAACGCGTCACCGCCGGAGAGCCCGGTCTGGATCAGGGTGTACGCCTCGTCGATGAACAGCACGCCGTCCATGGCAGTGTCGATCAGGGCGTCGGTCTTGATGGCGGTGGAACCCAGGTGCTGGCCGACGAAGTCGGAGCGCTTGGTCTCCACCACCTTGTCGGTCTTGAGAATCCCCAGGCCGCAATAGATCTTGGCGACCACGCGCGCGATGGTGGTCTTACCGGTTCCGGGCGGGCCGGTGAAGGCCAGGTGCTGGCCGCGCGCGGAGCTCGAAAGCCCCTTCTCCGCACGGATCTTCGCCAGCTGCGCACTCGACTGCAGCTTGGCCACCTGGGTTTTCACCGCCGCCAGGCCGATCTGCTTGTCCAGCTCGGCGCGCGCCTGGGCCAGGATCTCCTTGGCCCGGTCCTCGTGCTCGGCGGCCTGCTTCTCCTCCAGCGAGGGCGCCGACGCCGGATCCCAGCGGTCGGTGCGGGCCTCGATCACCTCACGGGTGGTGAGGGTGATGCGGTAGGTGCGGTCGCGCATGGCCGCGGTGTTGGCGTCGAAATCCGGTGCCTGCGAATACACCTTCTCGAACAGCGCCTGCGCCTCCTCGGCCGCGCCGTTCTCGCGCAGGCACAGGCCGCGGCAGAACATGGCCGCGGTGCGGGCCGCCGGAATCGGGCCCGCCTCGGCGGCCTCCATACGGCGGATCGCCTCACCGAACAGGCCCAGCTGCGCACAGGCCGTACCGACCATCACATGCGCGCCCGCGGCCAGATACGGGTCCTCCCAGCTGTCGGAGCCGTTGAGGACGGTCATCACATCCGGCCAGCGCTGGGTGTTGTAGTGCAAGATGCCGCGCACGTATTTGGCTATGCGGCCGTCGATTTCGAAGTCCGGTTCCGAAGCCCGCGCCCGGCGGTGCTTCTCGAGTTCGTCGAGGACCTGCTCGGCCTCGTCGTACTGCTTCTCCGAGATCAGGTGCGCCGCCCACGCCAGGTGGGTCTCGGTGAAACTGGACAGCGGATAGTCGATGTAGAGGCCCGGCAGAAAACGTCCAGCAAGCGTCCGCGGCGGCAAGCCCAACCGGCGCTGTTCCCGTCCCAGCGAGACGGTGCTGCACTTGTACAGGTTGCTCAGAACATCCGTGGTGACCTCACCGGCGGCGGCCCGGCCCAGCCAGGCGTCGGCCATGGTGGGGTCCCACTCGGTGGCGCGTTGGAACGCCAGTTTCGCGTAGTCGAGGTCCCGGTTCGATTCCTGGCCCTCGATGCTCAACCCCAAGGACAGCACTCCCGCATCGAAGGCGCGTTGGGCCTGGCGAGTGTCGATCATCCTAGTCGAACCCCGAATTCGTCGAACCTGGTTGGTCTTTCGTTCACTTTCCCCACCCACACCGCGCGAATCGCACGGCTGCGGACAGTCGGATACATTATGGTTAACCGCCCTGGGCGGGCAACTGTTGAGAGCTATAGGGGAGCAGTTCAGCAAGTGACAGCACAGTCGATCAGCGGCCCGCGGGCGGCTGAACCCGAATTGTGCCGAGTGTCCGTCATCGGGGGGAATACCCAGCTCGACGTCGGTCTGCCGGCCAACGTGCCGATCGCCGCGTTCATCGGTGATCTGGTGCGTCTCATCGAATCCCGCAATCCCGATCCGATCGGCGGCGATGAGGGTGGCACGCCACTCCAATCGCAGCATTGGACACTGGCCAAATTGGGTCGCGACATGATCGCGCCCAGCCAGACCCTCAATGACGCCGAGATCTACGACGGCGAATTGCTGGTGCTGCGCGCGGTTTCCGCCAAGGAAGCGCCCGCGCTGTTCGACGATGTGATCGACGCTGTGTCGAGACTCACGGCCGAGGAGTTCCGCAGCTGGTCGCCGAGCGCGGCCCGCTGGACCGGTCTGGTGGCCGGAGTGTCGGCGGTGCTGTTCGCGGTACTGCTGGCGCTGCTGTCCCGGTCGGACGGCGACAAGTTCGTCGCACCGCCGCTGCTGCTGCTCGGCGCGATCGGGGCCCTCGTCGCCGGAGCGATCGCCATGCGCAAGTACGCCGACGAGCTGACCGCCACCGTGCTCACGCTGTGCATGCTGCTGCTCACCTTCGGTGGCGCGGCGCTGGCCGTGCCCGGTTCGCTGGGCAGTCCGCACCTCATGCTCGGTGCGGCCGCGACCCTGCTGCTCGCCGTGGTCGGCTATCGCATCATCGGAGCCGGCGCCGCGGTGGTGTCCGCGGTCGTGACCGTGGTGCTGCTATCCGGACTCGGCGCCGCCGTGCGCATGATCTGGGACGCCGGAGTGCCGAAAGTGGCTGCGGGCGTACTGGTCACGTCGATCGTCGTGCTGTCGATGGTGCCGCGACTAGCCGCCATGCTGGCCCGACTACCCGTGCCGCCGGTGCCCACCGCGGGCGCGGCCATCGACCCGGCCGACCACGAACCCCGGCCCACCATCGAGGGCATCGGCGCGATCGGCGCCACCGTGCTGCCGTCCGCGCACGGACTCGGCCAGCGCGCCCGCACGGCCAATCAGTTCCAGACCGGCATCGTGGTCGGCAGCGCCATCGGAGCCGTCGCCGGTGCGCTGGGCACGGCCGATCCATTGAATTCCGGCCGCTGGCAGGGCATCGCGCTCGCCGTGGTCGTCTCCATCATCCTCTGCCTGCGCGGACGCTCGTTCGCCGATCTCACCCAGGCCGCCACCCTGATCGTCAGCGGCTGCGTCACCTTCATCGGGCTGGCGGTGCTGCTCGCGGTCGCCGACGACGGCATGCCGCTGCTCTCGGCCGGACTGCTGCTGGCCTTCGCGGTGGGCGCCATCGGATTCGGCGTCATCGGCCCGCACGTCGAGGTCACCCCGGTCACCCGGCGCTTCAACGAGATCTTCGAGTACGGCTTGATCTGCTCGATCGTGCCGTTGGTGCTGTGGATCATGGACGTCTACTCGACGGCCCGGAACATATGATCGCGCGTCCCGGAAACTGGGCGCGAACACTGTGTGCGGCAGCGATTCTCGGCGGAGCGCTGCTGGGGCCGCAGGCCCCGGTCGCGAATGCGGCTGTCAGCCGGCCCAATCCCGACCTGTCCCATCTGGGGGACGCGCAGGGGCTGGCCGGTAAACCCGCGCCGCTGGTACCGACGCAGAAGAACGCCGTCTGCGTGGAACAGTCGCTCAAGGGCGACGCGCCGCGCGACGAACCCGTCGCGCAGAAGGTGCTCGATCTGCCCGCGGTGTGGCGGGCCAACCCCGGCCCGAACCACAAGGGCGCGGGGCAGAAGGTCGCGGTCATCGACACCGGCGTCAACCGGCACCCGCGGCTGGCGAACCTCCAGGGCGGCGGCGATTACGTCGCCGAGGGCGACGGCACCAGCGAGGACTGCGACGGCCACGGCACCCTGGTGGCCGGCATAATCGGCGCGCAGCCCAGCCCGGACGACGCCTTCGTCGGCGTCGCGCCGGACGCGGAGATCCTGTCCATCCGCCAGCTCAGCGACGCCTACAAGGCCAAGGACTCGGCGGGCGGGGACACGCCAGGCAGCATGAGCAAGTCCGGCTACGGCAATATGCAGACCCTGGCCGCGGCCGTGGTGCGCGCGGTGAACATGGGCGCCACCGTCATCAATATCTCCGAGGACGCCTGCACCGCCGCGGGCGGCGACACCGCCGACGCGGTGCTCGGCGACGCGGTGCGCTTCGCCTTCGAGCAGAACGTGGTCGTGGTGGTGGCCGCGGGCAACGTGGACCAGAACAGCGGCTGCGGAACCCAGAACGACACCTACACCGACAGCCGGACCAGCTGGAGCAAGGTCAAGACCATCGCCAGCCCGGCCTGGTTCGACAGGTACGTGCTCCCGGTCGCCTCGATCGACCCCAACGGCAGCCCGTCGAGCTTCTCGCTCTACGGCCCGTGGGTGGGGGTCGCGGCCATCGGCACCAATATCGTCTCGCTCGACAACAAGCCGGGCGGAACCGGACTGGTCAACGCCACCGGCCTCGACTCCGGCCAGAAGGCGCTCAACGGAACCAGTTTCGCCGCACCGTATGTGGCGGGTCTGGCGGCGCTGGTGCGGGCCAAGAACCCGGACTGGACCGCGCGGCAGGTCATGAACCAGATCATGCTGACCGCGCACCAGCCCGGCACCGGCCGCGACGATCGCATCGGCGCGGGTCTCATCGACCCCGTCGCCGCGCTCACCACCGTGTTCCCGGCGGACGTGCTCACCGCCGAGACGCCCGAGCTGCCGATCCACGCCGACGCCGACAAGTCCCACGCCTTCCCCAAGCCTGTGCAGCCCGCCGGCCCGCCGCGCCTGCCGCGGCTGGTGGCCACCGTCGGCACCATCGTCTGCCTGTCCGCGCTGGGAATCGGTCTCGCCGTGTCGATTCCGTTCCGGCGCCGGCGCACCGACGACGAGCTGCCCGACCTCGACTAACGACGACCGGAGAACTACCCCATGGCTACCGAAGGTTTCGTGCGCCGCCCCCGCATCGCGCCGCCGCGCGCGCCGGGCGGCGAAATGGCGCTGACGGCCCCGCCGGAGATTCCGCGTCCGGTGCCCGCGCCACTGATGAGCAAGCTGATGCCGGTCGTGATGATCGTCGCCATGATCGGCATGCTGGCCATGTTCGCCATGATGGGACGGTCCGTGCTGACCAACCCGTACATGATGATGATGCCGATGATGATGGTCATGTCCATGGGCGGCATGCTCATGGGCCAGCGCGGCAGCAACAAGAGCTCCGGCGAACTGAACGAGGAACGCAAGGACTACTTCCGCTACCTCGACCAGACCCGCCGCGAAGTCCGGCGCACCGGGCAGAAGCAGCTCGAGACGCTGATCTGGAGCCACCCCGAACCGGCCGACCTGCCCTCGATCGTGGGCTCGCGGCGCATGTGGGAGCGGCGGCCCGCCGACCCCGACTTCGGGCACGTGCGGGTCGGCATCGGCACCCACCGGCTCGCCGCCAAGCTGGCGCGGCCGGAGACCGGACCGCTCGAGGACCTGGAGCCGGTGTCCACCGTGGCGTTGCGTCGTTTCGTGCGAACGCATTCCGTGGTGCACCACCTGCCGACCGCGGTGTCGCTGCGCGCCTTCCCGGCCATCAATGTGGAGGGCCCGGCCGAGGACGCGCGCGGGCTGGTGTGGTCGATGCTCATGGAGCTCACCGCGTTTCACGGACCCGACCACGTCGCCGTCGCCATCGTCACCGCCGAACCCGACTGCGAGGCCTGGGCGTGGGCGAAATGGCTGCCGCACGTTCAGCATTCGAGCGAACGCGATGGCATGGGCGCGTCCCGCATGATCTACGGCTCGCTCGGCGAGCTGGAGACCGCGCTCGCCGACGACCTGCTCGAGCGCGGCCGGTTCATGCGCAACCCGCAGCCCACCCAGGGGCGGCTGCACCTGGTCGTCATCATCGACGACGGATACGTCAGCGGCAGTGAACGTTTGATCAGCGAATCCGGTCTGGACGCGGTCACCGTCATCGACCTGAGCTCCGCCGAGAACAGCCTCGCCGCGCGACGCGGACTGCAGCTCGTCGCCACCGGCGGCGAGGTGTTCGCCAAGAGCGCGGCGGGCACCGAGAAGTTCGCCAACGCCGACACCGTGACACTGGCCGAGGTCGAGTCCTTCGCGCGCAGCCTGGCCCGCTTCCGGATCGCCACCGCGGCGCAGATCGTCAGCCTCGGCGACAACACCACCGCCAGCGACCCGGGCCTGATGAACCTGCTCAAGATCCCGGACGCCGCGCAGATCGACCCCGCCAAGGTGTGGCGGCCGCGTGCCGGACGCGAACGACTACGCGTGCCGATCGGCATCACCCCCGACGGGACGCCGGTCGAGATCGACATCAAGGAATCCGCCGAGAACGGTATGGGCCCGCACGGCCTGTGCATCGGCGCGACCGGTTCCGGCAAGTCGGAATTCCTTCGCACACTGATTCTTTCGATGGTCACCACGCACTCGCCGGACCAGCTCAACCTGATCCTGGTCGACTTCAAGGGTGGCGCGACCTTCCTCGGCATGGACCCGCTGCCGCACGTGGCGGCGGTCATCACCAACCTCGAGGAGGAGCTCGAGCTCGTCGACCGTATGCGCGACGCGCTCGCCGGCGAGATGAACCGGCGTCAGGAACTGCTGCGCTCGGCGGGCAACTTCGCCAATGTCGTCGAGTACGAGAAGGCGCGCGCGGCCGGGGTGCCGCTCGACCCGCTGCCCGCGCTGTTCGTGGTCATCGACGAGTTCTCCGAATTGCTCTCGCAGAAGCCGGATTTCGCGGACCTGTTCGTCATGATCGGCCGACTGGGCCGGTCGCTGCACGTGCACCTGCTGCTCGCCTCGCAGCGGCTCGAGGAGAACAAGATGCGGGGTCTGGACTCGCATCTGTCGTACCGCATCGGTCTGCGGACCTTCTCGGCCAATGAGTCCCGCGCGGTGCTCGGCATCACCGACGCCTACCACCTGCCCGGTATCCCGGGTTCCGGTTACCTCAAGAGCGACGCGTCGGATCCGTTGCGGTTCAACGCGACCTACGTGTCCGGGCCCTACGTCGCGCCCCGCTCGGCCCGTCAGGCCGCCGACGGCACCACCGTCGTCGAGGCGCCGCCGCGCGAATTCACCGCCGCCATGGTCGAGATCCTCGAGCAGCCCGAACGGGAGAACCCGTTCGATCCGCTCGACCTGCTGCCGCCCCCGCCGCCCTCCGGCGACGAGGGCCTGCCCGACAGCCTGCTGCAGACTGTCGTGAAGCGCCTGACCGGGCACGGCCGTCCCGCCCACGAGGTGTGGCTGCCGCCGCTCGAGGAATCGCCGACCGTGGACATGCTGCTGCCGGATCCGGACTGGCGTTCGCCGGTCAACCGGCACGGGCAGCTGTGGATGCCGATCGGTATCATCGACAAGCCCTACGAGCAGCGCCGCGACGTGCTCACCATCAATCTCGCGGGCGCGCAGGGCAATGTGGCCGTCGTCGGCGGTCCGCAGTCCGGCAAGTCGACCACGCTGCGCACCATCATCATGTCCGCGGCGGCCACCCACACGCCCGAACAGGTGCAGTTCTACTGCCTCGACTTCGGTGGTGGCTCCATGGCCGGCCTGGTCGGGCTGCCGCACGTCGGTTCGGTCGCGGGCAAGCTCGACTCCGACCGGGTCCGGCGCACCATCGCCGAGCTCACCACCCTGCTGCGCGAACGCGAGGAGCGCTTCGCCGGGCTGGGCATCGAATCCATGGCCGAGTTCCGGCGGCGCAAGCACGCCGCGCAGAACGCGCCACAGTCCGACGACCCGGTGCTGACCGACCGCTTCGGCGACGTGTTCCTGGTCATCGACAACTGGCAGGTCGTCCGCGAGGAATTCGACAGCCTGGAGCCGCTGGTCGGACAGCTTGCCGCGCAGGGCCTTTCGTACGGCATCCACGTCATCCTGGGCGCCAACCGGTGGGGCGAGATCCGGGCCTCGGTCAAGGACATGATCGGTACCCGCATCGAACTGCGCCTGGGTGACCCCTCGGACTCCGAGATGGGCCGCCGGGTCGCGGTCAACGTGCCGCTCAACCGGCCCGGCCGCGGTCTCACCGCCGACCAGCTGCACATGCTCATCGCCATGCCGCGCCTGGACTCCGACACCAATGCCCAGAACCTGGCCGAGGGCGTGGCCGCCGCGCGCACCGAGATGCAGGCCATCTGGGGCGAGCGCCGCGCACCCGAGGTGCGCACCCTGCCCGGCAGCGTGCCCCGCGAGCAGATCCTGGAACTGGCTCGCCGCCACGGGATTCAGCAGGGCCCGACCAAGGTGGTCATCGGCATCGGCGAATCCGAGCTGCAGCCGATCGTGCTGGACTTCGCCGCCGACCCGCACTTCATGGTGTTCTCCGAGGTCGAGTCCGGCAAGACCACGGTGCTGCGCAACATCATTCGCGGCATCGCCGAGAGCTCCAATGCCGACACCGCGCGCGTCATCCTCATCGACTACCGCCGCACCCTGCTCGGGGTCCTGGAGGGCGACCAGCTCGCCGGGTACTCCACGTCCTCGCAGACCTGCGGCGGCATGATCAAGGAAGTCGTCAACTACCTGTCCAAGCGCATCCCGGGCTCCGACATCACCCCGCAGCAGCTGCGCGACCGGGACTGGTGGACCGGACCCGAGATCTACGTCGTGGTCGACGACTACGACATGGTGGTGGCGGGCGGAAACCCGCTGGGCGCGTTGATCGAACTGCTCCCGCAGGCCCGCGACATCGGCCTGCACGTGGTCATCTCCCGCAATATGGGCGGCATCTCCCGGGCCCTCTACGACCAGGTGCTCGGCTCGATGAAGAACCTGTCCGTCCCCGCACTGCTCATGAGCGGCTCCCGGGACGAGGGCAAGCTCATCGGCGACATCCGCCCCATGCGCCTGCCGCCCGGCCGCGGCATCCTCTGGTCCCGCTCCCGCGGCGACGAGATGATCCAGATCGCCGACCTGCCCGCGCTGTAGCTCAGGTGGTGGCCGCCGAGCCCGGCTCGGCGGTCACGCCCGGGTGCGGGCGGACGAAGGGGTGCTGGGTGAGGGTCCAGGTGGGGGCCGAGGCGGGATCGATGGTGAAACGGGTGGTTTCGCCGGCGGCCAGGGTGAGGGTCGGGCGGACCAGGTCGTGAGACCAGGCCGAGGTCGGTCGTTCGAACAGGGCCCGGGACGGGCCGGTCGCCTCGGGGCCCGCGATGCGCGCGAGGCGGAAGCCCGCGCGCCGGTAGTAGGCGTGCAGACCCTGATTGGTGGTCCAGGCGTCCAGGCGGACCCAGCCGCGGTGCTGGCGGCGGGCCAGGAGCGCGGCGTGCGCCAGCAGCGCCTCGCCGACGCGGATTCCGGCGAAGCGTAGATCGACGATCATGTAGTGGATGATCACGGCGTCGGCCAATTCGCCGGGGGACCAGAGGTTTTCGTCGGCGCGGTCGTTGACGGTGATGGTCCCGGCGGGTTCGCCGTCCACCTCCGCTATCCAGGTTTCACCGCGCCGGACCGCGTGGGCCACGGACCGGACGAAGGTCTCGATGGGGAGCCCGCGTCCGGCTCGCGTCCACTGGTCACTGCCGCGCGCCGCCAGCCAGCTGGTGCGCTGCAACCGGAACCGGGTGATGGTCCCCAGATCCGCGACGCGGGCCCGACGCAGGTGCGGCTTCATGGCGAACCGGGTAGCAGGGAATTACCGAAGGAATGGGAATTACCGGTTGGAAAGGGCGCACCCAGAGTTTTACGAATAATGTCCGTTCCTTCGTCATCGCCCAATTCGTATGCCAATCGGTTGCGGGCCGCAGTGGAACGATGACGGGTCACTCGAGTGACGCGATCATGATTGGCCCCGATGCGCAAATGATCGAGAAGAATGGTGCCTGGACCGATGCCCAATAAGGCCGCTTCCTCGGCTGTGGCGGGACGGGAAACGACCGTGTCGCGGTGCGCCGTCTCGGCGTAACCGCGGTCGGCGAGGCGCCGCGTCGTCCCCTCGGGGATATCGTGCGGCGCGTCGATTCCGGTGGCCTCGGCCAGATCTCGCGGATAGAAGCTGACCTCCCACGACCACGGTTCGTTGTCCAGATACTGCATGATAGTGCGCGAAACCACCCATTCGTCGCGCGCCACGCCCAGCCAGTGCGCAACCTCCTGACTGGCCGGTTCCATTCTCGCACTGAACTGTTTGGACGGTTCACGACCGGCCTCGCGCGCGATCTCCGAGAAGATGTCGTGCGCCGCACGCGGTCGATCAGGCCGAATGTGATTGGTCACAACGGATTCCAGGACCTCCTGGCTGCGCACGATGGTGCCCCGAGAAGTCGCTGTATAGATCAGATTTTCGGCAACCAGGAGTTGGATCGCATTGCGAGCAGTCGTAATCGAGACCCGCATCTGATCGGCCAACTCATTGTGACTCGGTAGTCGATCGCCCGGTTCCCACTTGCCGGCGCGGATCTCCTCGCGGAGGAGGTCTGCGATCCGTTGGTATCTCGGACCGTCCGCCATCTCGCTCCTCGGTTGTTGCTTCAAGAGTTGGAAGTCTACTCCGGTAGTTCTACTGCCGCGTAAGGCTTGACAGGAGCATTCTGAGGTTTATTGTAATGAACGTCCTGAATGCGGTGTTGTTATACGTCGAACGCGAGGCAACGTGGCAGGTTCGGAGACATCAAACACGGTCGTTGTGGCATTGCCCGACGTGTCCTGTTCCTATGTGGACTTGGAGGCGCAGCCACTGGCTTCCGGCCTATTGCCGACCTCCGACCTACTCCTGCGCGCTTGTCGCGGTCACCGGGTCATCGGCGGACCCCTGCTGTGGTTCGCCCACGATCTCGCGGTGCTGCACGAGCGGCGAGTGGTCGGGCGCGGTGGAGTCGGTCCGGAATCCGATCCGACCTCTATCATCGAAAACAAGCGTCGCCGAATCGAATTGGTCATGGCCATAGACGATTGGATCGTGCGCTCGGTGCCCCAGCATCGCCTGGGTGCGACCTTGCATACCGAAACGGTCGGATCGGTCATCGACCGGCTCGCGGACGCATCGGTGAGAGCGCATCACGCGTTGATGACCCTTGACGCCAATGATGAAATGCTGCATGGCGCTTGGCACCATTTAGCCGAATTGTCGGACGCCTACGACGATCTCGTGCGAGATGTTCTCGCCGGGCGTCGTCGGCTGCCCGCCTGGTAACAGCTGGACCGATGCGCGGTCCGGGCCCGAGGGCGGCCCGGACCGCCATCTTTGCGTTTCCGTTATACGGTTGGCACGATCATTGAGTTCGACCACAAGGGGAGTTGTGGACAAGCTACAAGTTCGTGCGATAGTCGCTGCGCTGGTGGCGATTACGGCCTTGGCCGTCGGGGGATGCGGGTCCGACCCGGCGCCCGCCGCCGAGACCGTCGACCTGTCCAAGCTCGACACCGGCAGTTACGCCACCAAACCCCAGCAACTGGTCCCGAAGGACCCGGCCCGCATGAGCCGCAATATGGAAGCCATGCGCCTCGCGGACGCTGTGCCGTTGCCACAGCAGATCGATCCGGCGCTGACCCACAATCTGGGTGGGGTACACGCCTTCATCGACGTCAAGGCCTTCGGCAACAGTTCGCCTTTCGCGTCCTTCGACAATGACGCCTTCACCGCGAGCACTCCGGGACTGGTCGCCGGATTCGGGACCGCGGCGGCCTCCAACGCCGATACCAAGAACCTCGGCTACACGCTGCGGCACTCGGTGATGATCTTCGAGAGCGACGCCGCCGCGACCGCCGCGGCCACCGCGCTGTCGGGAATGCGCTTCGATACCATCACCAATCCGGATCCGTTGCAGTCGAAGGTGTATCCGAGCGCGCGCGTGGTCTGGATCCCGCAGTTCCAGGCGCTCTCCTCGTGGTACGCGACCGGCCGGTACGTGATCGGGGACGTGGTCAACCACCACGAGAACGTCGAGCTGAAGATCTCCGACCCGAACGTCATGCTCGCTCTGGCGGACAAGGCGATCGGCGTGACCGTGGAACGGCTCAAGGACTTCCGGCCGACGCCGGTGGACCAGCTCGCCAACCTGCCGCTCGATCCGCAGGGCGTGCTCGAGTTGACCCTGATCCGGCCCGACGGCGACCAGACGGCCTTCGCGCTTCAGGGCACCCTGAGCCGGGAAGCGGCGCTGCACCGGGAGGACGACCCGAACGAGGGACGCGCGCTGTTCGACAAGTTCGGCGTGGACTACATGGGATTCGGCGCCGGGCGGCTGGTCCGCACCCGCGACGCCGCAGCGGCCGAGGGGTTCGTCGGCGTGGAATCCGTTGGCCGCGTCTGGCATCGGATCGACTCCCCGCAGGGGCTGCCCAACGCCCGCTGCGTCAAGTACCAGGGGCCGGTCGCCTTCCAGTTCCCGTACCGCTGCATGGTCGCCTACGGGCGGTACGCGGCCGAGGCGTGGTCGCAGCAGCCGCAGGACGTGTATCAGCGGATCTCGGCGCAGTACGCCATTCTCGCCAACGACAAATAGGGGTAGTCGTGAACAAGATCAATCGGCGGAGGGCCGTATTCGCCGCTGCCGCTGTCAGTTTCAGCCTCGTACTCGCCGGGTGCGGGGGCACGGTCTCCGGGTCTCCCGCGGCGGGCGAGATCGACATCCGAAACCTGGCCATCGGCAACTACCCGACCACGCCCATGGACTTCCGCGCTTCCTACGATCACTCGTTCCGTGACGGCAGCGCCATCGCTGTCGCGCGGCTCGGCGACGCCGTGGTGAGCGGCGCGGACGTCGACCCGAGCTTCAGCTACACGGCGCTGTCCCGGCCCGAGACCGGGTTCGTGATCGCGAAGGCCGCCAGGCCGGTGCTCGACGACAATCACCTGATGCTGGCCTATTCGACCACGGTCAGCGACCACTCTCGCCGCGAAATCCTCTACATCGACCACAGTTCGGGCAATTCGAGCCCCTTCGAAGGGTGGGAGAACGACCCCACCGCGACGACTTTCAACGTGACGGTGATGCAGTTCCCCGACGAACAGCAGGCGCGAGCGGCCGCCGAGGGCATCGATTCCGCCGACTTCGCCGTCGCGGCCGCCGAGAACGTCCCGGTCAGCCTGGACAGGTACCCGGCCGCGAAAGGCCACTGGAGACCCGGGATTCCGACCATGTCGACGACGTTGTCCCGCGGCCGTTACGCGATCAATGTCTCCGTCCGGACCCCCACAGCGGAGATCGGCGGGCTGAAAACGCTGGCCACGAAGATCATCGACGCCCAGCTGCCGCTGCTCGACAAGACGCCCCCGCTGACCGCGCGCGAGATCCTCTACCTCGACTACGACCCCGAGGGCATGCTGCGGCGGACCCTGCACCCCGCCGACTATCCACGCCCCGGACAGGACGAAGCCGTGCGCACGGCGCGTGGCTACCTGCACACCGTCGACAACCAGGGGCCGTGGAAGCCCCTGCTGGACGACAACGGCGTCGACCTGACCGCCACGACCGTCAAGGGCGCGTTGCTGTTCCGCGCCCGCGACGCGAAAGCCGCGGCGAGCCTGTGGACGGGCATCAACGGGCTCATCCAGGGCACGACCGACGCACCGCCCGGCGTGCCCGGGGCGACCTGCGCCGAGAACCCCAGCCCCAACCGCACCAGCTTCTCCCAGGCCTGGAACGCCACCGACCGTTACGTCTGCACCCTGCACTACGACCGCTACGTCGCGCGCGTCGCCGGGGCCCAGCTCCTGGACGCCCAGCAACGCGCGGCCGCGCAGTACGCGCTGCTCGCCAAGGCGCAATACCTGTAGCGCGCGGCTACTTCGGCAGCTTCGAGACCGCGTCGGCGAGGAGTTTCGCCGCCTTGCTGCACGCGTCCGGAGTGGCCGACTGATCCGACACCTGCAACTTCAGCTGCTCGGCATTGCCCTTGTCCGTCGGGCGCACCAGGTAGGCGATATTGCAGTCGTTCGGGGTGCGGGCGCCGATCACATAGGTGGTGTAGTCGCCGGTCTGCACGGCCTCGTAGGCCCAGTCGCCCTGGTCGGGGCGGGACTGGTCGACCAGGTCGACGCGCACCCAGCCATTGGGGCCGACCACCGCGCACGCGTGCGGCGAATGCTGACGGTCGGTGACCTCACCGGTGATGTCGTGAATCGCGCTGTCCTGCAGCAGGGAACACGGGTCCACGCGCAGGACCGACGTCGCGGCGGCCTTACGCTGGGGGACCACCTCGGTCAGCTGCTCGGCCACGGCCGCCAGCGCCTGCTCGGCGGCGGTACAGGCGGAACCCGGCTGGGCCGCGGGATCCAGCTGCTCGGCCGACATGCGCAGCGGGACATCACCGGCCGACTTGGCGACCAGGACCGTGTCGCACTTGTTGTCGGCCGCGCCCGCGCTGAGGATCGTGCCCCAGCTCGCGGTGTGCGTGGTCGGCTTCAACTGGTCCACGCCGATCGCGGCATCGGGAATGTCGAGGGTGTAGTGGACCTTTCGCTGCGACGCGTCGAGCACCGTGGTGGCGCAGCCGCCGGGCTGAGCCTCCGGGTCGCCGGTGCGGGTGCCCAGCTTGCCGGGCAGCGCCTTGTCCAGGACCGCGCAGGTGTCCAGCAGTCGCAGTTCGGCGGCCGTCAGATCCAGCGACGAATCCGTGCGCGCCTGCGCGTGACCCTCGGTATCGGAGGCGCGGACCAAGCCGATCACCGTGCCGCCCACCACCACGGCACCGGTCACGGCCGCGGCCGCCCAGCCGATGGTGCGGCGGCGGCGATCCGCCAAGCGCGCCAGCTGATCCCGGTAACGGGTCTCCTGCTCGCCACTCGACGCCCACCAGTCGGCGTCGGTGCGGTGCGTCTCCAGGAAATCCAGCACCGGCTGCGGCCAGGCCGACTCCCCGGGAATGCGCTCCGCCTGCTCCAGCAGCTGCCGCGCCGACGGGCGATGCGCCGGATCGGCCGACAGGCAGGACTCGACCAGCTTGCGCAGGGCGTGCGGGACCGCCTGCAGATCCGGTGTCGCCGACATGGATCCGGTCGCGGCCAGCACCAGCAGCATGCCCACGGCGTAGATGTCGACCGCGGAGGTCACCGGCTGGCCCTCGGCCTGCTCGGGCGCCAGATACGCGGGAGCGTCGGTGGTGGCCGAACCGTCCTCGCGGGCGCGCGTGATGCCGAAATCCACCAGGCGCGGGCCCTCGGCGGTCAGCAGCACATTGCCGGGCTTCAGATTCCGGTGCACCAGCACCGCGCGGTGCACCTCCAGCAGCGCGGACGCCAGCCCCGTCGCCAGCATGCGCAGACCCGGCACCGGCAGCGGGCCACAGCTCGCGATCACCGTCGCCAGATCCGGCGCGGGCAGATATTCGGTGGCCAGCCACGGGCGTTCGGCATCGGCGTCACTGTCCACCACCGGCGTGAACCAGGAACCAGTGAGCTGCTTGCCGGTCTCCAGCTCCCGCTGCAGGCGAGCCCGGAACTCCATGTCCACCGTCTGCGAGCGGTGAATCCGCTTGACCGCCACGAGCTTTCCGGTCGGCGTCCGACCCAGGAGCACCCGGCCCAGCTCGCCCGTGCCGACCACCGCGATCATGTGGTGCGGGCCGATCCAGCGCGGATCGTCGGGCAACAGCGCCTTCATCGGAGATCCGCCGGGTTCGGCGCGAGCGGGCAGGGTGCGGCGGACAGGCCGCGGGCATTACGCATCCAGGTGTACTCCGAGTTCTCGGGGTCGGCCGCGAGGAATTCGCCGGACAGGGCGGCAGCGCGATCGAGCCACAAACTAGCACCCGTTCGAAGCCGTGTCATGCGCAGCCACCCGCCCGCGGCCACCGCCACCGCCGGGTCGAACGCCCTGCCGCCGAAGCGCTTCGGAACCGGTCCCTGCTCAGCCCCGATAGTGGCGGTGGTCGGTGCCGAAATCATCGGCGACCGTGGCCGCCAGCTCCACATAAGCGCGCTTGACGGGCTTGCTCAGGCGATGCAGATCGATCTCCGCGCCCTCGCCCAGGTGAGCGTCGTACGGGATGATGTGGACCGCGCGGCAACGCGACAGGAAGTAGTCGCGCAACTGATTGATCCCGACATTCGGGGCGCCCGGGCGGGGCAGGTTGATCACCACCACCGCATTGCGGACCAGATGGTCGTGACCGTGCAGCGACAGCCAATCCAGCGTCGCCGCCGCACTGCGCGCGCCGTCGATCGCCGACGACGAGATCAGCACCAGCGAATGCGCCAGATCCAGCACACCCGCCATCGCCGAGTGCATCAGGCCGGTACCGCAGTCGGTCAGAATGATGTTGTAGAAGCGCTGCAGGATCCGCGCCACCGCGCGGTACTCCTCCTCGCTGAACGCCTCCGACGCCGCCGGATCCCGCTCACTGGCCAGCACCTCCAAGCGGCTGCTGCCCTGCGAGGTATGCCGGCGCACATCCGAATACCGCTGAATGTGCTCGTCCAGCAACAGATCCCGCACCGTCGACCGCGTCTGCAACGGCACCCGCTGCGACAGCGTCCCGAAGTCCGGATTCGCGTCCACCGCGATCACCCGGTCCCCGCGAATCGACGAGAAGATCGAACCCAGACCCATCGTGGTCGTCGTCTTGCCGACGCCGCCCTTCAACGACAGCACCGCGATCCGATAGTCGCCGCGCACCGGCTGCCGGATCCGCGCCACCAACTCCTGCAGGCGGCGCTCCTCCGCCGACATGCCGGGATTGATCGCGCCACCGGACATATGGTGCACAGCCCGCCGCCACCCCGAACCCGGAGCCTTCTTCGCCCGGCGCAACGGAACATCATCCAGCGACGGGGCGGGACCACCGGCAAACCCGGCCGGACCCCGAGCGCCCTGCGGGGGACCGGCCTGGGCCGGAGCGCCGTACTGACCGGGCGCGCCGAATCCGGGCTGCACAGAACTCATCCCGTACTGCCCTGGCATGTGGCCACCCGGCTGTGCGTTCACATCACCCCAGACGGGCGCGTCCGGACCGGGCTGCCCCGGGAACCCCGGCGCTGCCGACGGACCGGGCTGTCCCGGAGAGCCAGGCACTGCGGACGGGCCGGGCACACCTGGGTAGCCCTGCTCCGGCCCGGGTGCGGCCCAAGGCATCTGCCCACCCTGACCCTGCGGTCCATCGGCCCCCGGACCCCACTGCGGCTGCGTGGGAGCGCCGTCGCCCGGCATACCCGTGCGGGGCGGAAGCATCCCGTCGGTCCGCGGCCCGTCGAATCCGGCGGCCGCAGCCTCGGACATCGCGGCATTCGACCACGGGTTCGCATCAACCCCGACACCATCGGGACCCTGCGGAGCCGACTGCGACACGAACGGCCCCGCCGGGAAACCCCGCGGCGGAGTCGGCATCCCGGAATCGGGCTGTGGCGCGCTGACCGGATGGCGACCACTCAGCCCAGCCGCCGCGGCCTCGGACAGCGGTGCGTTCGCCCAAGGATTCGCGTCCGGGTCCTCGGTCCCCGCCGCGTCCGGACCGTCCGCCGAAGGGCGTTGCCCGGGCATCGAGGGATGGCCGTCCGGTGCCGAGGCTGCCGGTGGCACTACGCCCTGCCCGGCGGGGAACCCCGAGGGTATGCCCGGAATATCGGAATCATGCGCGGTGGGGTCGCTCGAATGCGGCCCGGCCTCGGTCTGCGGGCCGTTCGCCCACGGATTCAACTGCGGCGGAACGGGTCCGGCCGGGAATCCCTGGTTCGGCGGCATCGGAGGAACGCCGGAGTGCGGGGCGGGCGGCAGGCCCTGAGCGCCGGGAAGCGGGCCCGGAGCGAGTGGCAGGCCCTGTGAGCTGGGGAGCGGGCCCGGCGCGGGCGGCAGGTGCTGCGCGTCAGGGAACGGTCCCGGCGGCGGTGGCAGCCGCTGACCGGCATCGGCGGACTGCTGTGGGCCACCCGGGACCTGCGGCAGCGGGCCCGACGCCGGTGCGGAAAGACCGGGCGGCGCGGGCGGAATGTCGAGGCGCGGGTCGGCGGACGGCGTGACCTCCACCGCGCGGTGGCGGCCCGGCGTCATCGCCTGATCGAAGTCCGCCTCCGGGCCCGAGGTCTCGCCGGCGCCTGGCTCGGCCAGTTCCGCGTCGAGCGGTTCGCGCGCAGCGGCCGTCGTATTCGGCACGGGAGGAACGCCATTGCCGGAGCCCGGGCGATCGGCCGAGGTCGGCTTCGGCGTGCCCGGAACCGGGACGGGCTCCGGTTCGCTCGCGGTGGTACTCGATTCAGGGGCAGGCGGGAGCGGCCGGCGAGTCGTCGGATCGGCGGGCGCGATGATGCCGGAACCGGTCGCGTCCAGATCGCCCGGAGCCGGAGGCAGCGGCGGCTGCGCCATCTTCCTGGTGACCTCGGCCGGATCGGCCGCGAGCGGGTCCGCCTTCGGGCCGTAGTCGGACAGCTCACCGGGAGCCGGGGGCAGCGGCGGTCGCGCGGCGCGAACCGCGGGATCGCTTGCCGCTGCGGCCATTTCGCTCGGAGACGGAGGCAGGGGCATCCGCGTGTTCGGGTCCGCCGGGGGGCGGGCGGGGGAGGCCGCGTCCGGGTTTCCCGCGGTCGGCGTGCCCGCGAGGGCCGCGCCCGCGGGCTGCGTACCGATGGGCGTTGCCGGGGCAGCTGCCGCGGGAGGCGCGGAGAACCGCGGGGGTGTCAGCGGAACCGAAGAAGGACCGGGCTGAGCGGGTTCGGGCGCAACGGGCGGTTGAGTGGGGTCGCCGGTGAGTCCCAGCGGCTTGCTGGGGTCTGAGGAACCCTCGAAGCCCCGACCATCCGGGCGGCCGGGTGCAACGGGTTGGCCGTCCTGCGGAACCGGTTCCGCGCCTTGGCTATTCGAGGATCGACCGATGTCCTGACCCACATGCTGGGCTGTGCCCTGCCTGTTGGGCGGCTCGGCGAGTGGGGTCTGGCCGCCCGGCGGCTGCGTAAATGGCGACTGGCCGGTCGAGTTCGCGGCCTGCGTTCGTTCGGCCGGCGGCTGTGTGAAGGGCGACTGGCCCGTGGGCTGGGGAGCCTGTGGTGCCTGGCCGATGGGCGGCTGGCTGTTGGGCTGAGACGACTGCGGCGGCTGAGCAGCGGGAGGCTGTGTGAATGGCGCCTGGCTGTTGGGCTGGGGTGGCTGCGGTGTCTGAGCGGCGGGCGGCTGCGTGAAAGGCGTCTGGCCGTTCGGTCCGGATGGGTGGCCGTTGGGAGGCTGATTAAAAGGAGCCTGGCCGTTGGGGTGCTGAGGAGCGTGGCCGTTGGGATGCTGGGTGGCCGGGTTCTGGCCGATAGGGTGGCGGCCGGAGGGAGAAGTCGGCTGGGCCCCGTTGGGCTGCGTGCCGTTCTGGGGGAGGTTGAAGTGGGTGCCGGGGTCGCGGGTCGGCATCGGGGTGGGCGGAGTGGGCTGCTGGGTGCGCGGCTCGGCGGGACCGGGTGGGGGAGCGGACGCGGGTCCGGGGGTGCGGGGGAGGGGTGCGGCGGGTTCGGGGGCCGAGTCCTTGCGGGGCTTGCGGCGGCCGAAGAGGCGGCGGCCGCCCTTCTCCTCGGGGATGAGGTCGTCCTGGGGGAGGTTCTCGACGGGGGCTTCGTATCCGGTGTCGGTGACGTCGCTCTCGGAGAGCCAGGGCGGGAGCATCGGGAGTCCGTCGTTCTCGCGACTCACTTATACCCCCGGGTGCCTCGATCTATCGTGCAGGACACGGCGTAGTTTAGCGATTCCCGGCGACTGCGTGCCCGGCGTGTATCGGCCGCCCGCGGCCGGGGTATGGCCCGCGCGACCGGGGAGGGGCACGTCACGGCACCCGTATTTGGCCGGATCTGGGGCGACGGGTAAAGTAGGTCGCTGGTGACTTACATAGTGGCTGTGGCATGTCTTCGTGCCGCCTCCAGTGAGTATGTCACCGGGTTGGCCACAGTGCACCAGCAATCCACCGGTGCGCCTGCGAAACTCATGGCCGACCTGCCGTAATGAGCTTGAACCAACCAGGTTCAGCCTAACCGGGATCGCGGAGGATATGGCGAAGAAGGAAGGGGCCATCGAGGTCGAGGGCCGGGTTATCGAGCCGTTGCCCAATGCGATGTTCCGGATCGAGCTGGAGAACGGGCACAAGGTTCTGGCCCACATCAGCGGCAAGATGCGGCAGCACTACATCCGCATCCTGCCCGAGGACCGCGTCGTCGTGGAGCTCTCGCCCTACGACTTGACCCGCGGCCGCATCGTCTACCGCTACAAGTGAGTCGCTCCTCGCGGGAGCGCATCAAGACTTCCGGGGCGATATGTCCCGGGTTTCCCCGGTCGAACTGACCGGGGAAAAACTGTGTTCACGGCCAGTGAACACCAACCCAGATTGGATCTGACGTGAAGGTTCAGCCGTCCGTCAAGCCGATCTGCGAGAAGTGCAAGGTGATCCGCCGTCACGGTCGGGTCATGGTGATCTGCGAGAACCTGCGCCACAAGCAGCGTCAGGGCTGATCTCCGCCAAGCACCGAACGCAGTTCGGATTGGCAATAAGAAGCACTCCCAGCGCCAGTCGCCGTCGCCGAGTCCCGTCAGGGGACGGATGGCGGCCTACCCCCGGTACGGAGGCCGGGGCCCCACTTACGAGGGGACGGCCAGGGAGCAGACCTCCGCAAAAGTAAGGAAACGCCAACCATGGCACGTCTGATGGGCGTCGACCTCCCGCGCGAAAAGCGCATGGAGATCGCGCTGACCTACATCTTCGGCATCGGCCGTACCCGCGCCAAGGAGATCCTCGCGGAGACGGGCGTCAGCCCGGACCTGCGGTCGAAGGACCTCAGCGACGACGACCTGACCAAGCTCCGCGACTTCATCGAAGCGCAGGAATTCAAGGTCGAGGGTGACCTGCGCCGCGAGGTGCAGGCCGACATCCGTCGCAAGATCGAGATCGGCTGCTACCAGGGCATCCGCCACCGCCGTGGCCTGCCCGTGCGTGGCCAGCGGACCAAGACCAACGCCCGCACGCGCAAGGGTCCGAAGAAGACCGTCGCCGGCAAGAAGAAGTAGGGATAGCGCATGCCTCCGAAGAGCCGGGCCTCGGGCCCGAAGAAGACTCAGAAAGCGCGTCGCCGGGATAAGAAGAACATCCCGCACGGCCACGCTCACATCAAGAGCACGTTCAACAACACGATCGTGTCCATCACCGACCCCGAGGGCAACGTCATCTCCTGGGCGTCCTCCGGCCACGTCGGTTTCAAGGGCTCGCGTAAGTCGACCCCGTTCGCCGCTCAGCTCGCCGCCGAGAACGCTGCCCGCAAGGCGCAGGAGAACGGTGTCAAGAAGGTCGACGTCTTCGTGAAGGGCCCGGGTTCGGGCCGCGAGACCGCGATCCGTTCCCTCCAGGCCGCCGGCCTCGAGGTCGGCACGATCTCCGATGTCACTCCGCAGCCGCACAACGGCTGCCGTCCGCCCAAGCGGCGTCGCGTCTAGCGGGAAAGGAAGAGTAGAAAAATGGCTCGTTATACCGGCCCTATCACCCGCAAGTCGCGTCGTCTGCGTGTCGACCTCGTCGGAGGCGACCAGGCGTTCGAGCGTCGTCCTTACCCGCCCGGCCAGCACGGCCGCGCGCGGATCAAGGAGTCCGAGTACCTCATGCAGCTGCAGGAGAAGCAGAAGGCTCGCTTCTCGTACGGCGTCATGGAGAAGCAGTTCCGCAAGTACTACGAAGAGGCGAACCGCCAGAAGGGCAAGACCGGCGACAACCTGCTGCGTCTGCTCGAGTCCCGTCTGGACAACGTCGTGTACCGCGCCGGTCTGGCCCGTACCCGTCGTGGCGCTCGCCAGCTGGTCTCGCACGGCCACTTCACCGTCAACGGTGTGAAGGTCGACGTGCCGAGCTTCCAGGTCTCGCAGTACGACATCATCGATGTCAAGGCGAAGTCGCTGGCCATGTACCCCTTCCAGGTGGCGCGTGAGACCGTCGGCGACCGCCCGATCCCGGGCTGGCTGCAGGTCGTTCCCGGCCGTCTGCGGATCCTGGTGCACCAGCTCCCCGAGCGTGCGCAGATCGATGTTCCGCTGCAGGAACAGCTGATCGTCGAGTTCTACTCGAAGTAATAGGTGCGCGTAAGCGTGCCGCTGGTTGTGGCCCTGCTCAGTTCGATAAGCACAGGGTCAGGGCCGCAACAGCTCCCACATAGTGGGCGTCAAATAGTGGGCGTCCGAAGGAGGAAGAAATGCTGATTTCACAGCGACCGACGCTGACCGAAGAGGTCGTGTCCGAGAACCGGTCGCGGTTCACCATCGAACCGCTGGAGCCGGGTTTCGGTTACACCCTCGGCAACTCGCTGCGCCGCACCCTGCTCTCGAGCATCCCGGGTGCCGCGGTCACCAGCATCCGCATCGACGGCGTGCTGCACGAGTTCACCACCGTCCCGGGCGTGAAGGAGGATGTCACCGACATCATCCTGAACCTCAAGGGCCTGGTCGTGTCGTCCGAAGAGGACGAGCCGGTCACCATGTACGTGCGCAAGCAGGGCCCGGGCACCGTCACCGCCGGTGACATCGTCCCCCCGGCGGGCGTGACCGTGCACAACCCGGACATGCACATCGCCACCCTGAACGACAAGGGCAAGCTGGAGATCGAGCTCGTGGTCGAGCGCGGTCGCGGCTACGTCCCGGCCGTGCAGAACAAGGCGTCGGGTGCGGAAATCGGCCGGATTCCGGTTGACTCGATCTACTCGCCGGTTCTCAAGGTGACGTACAAGGTCGAGGCCACCCGTGTCGAGCAGCGCACCGACTTCGACCGGCTCATCCTGGATGTCGAGACCAAGAACTCGATCTCCGCGCGGGATGCGCTGGCGTCGGCGGGCAAGACCCTGGTCGAGCTGTTCGGTCTCGCGCGCGAGCTGAACATCGAGGCCGAGGGCATCGAGATCGGCCCGAGCCCGGCCGAGGCGGACCACATCGCCTCGTTCGGCCTGCCGATCGAGGACCTGGATCTCACCGTTCGGTCGTACAACTGCCTCAAGCGTGAGGGCGTGCACACCGTCGGCGAGCTGGTCGCCCGCACCGAGTCGGACCTGCTGGACATCCGCAACTTCGGTCAGAAGTCCATCGACGAGGTCAAGGTCAAGCTGCACTCGCTCGGCCTGTCCCTCAAGGACTCCCCGGCTTCCTTCGATCCGTCCTCCGTCGTCGGCTACGACGCGGCGAGCGGCACCTGGAGCGACAGCGGCTCGTTCAGCGACACCGACAGCGGCGAGCAGGACTACGCCGAGACCGAACAGCTTTAGGCGGCTCGGGGCCAGCGCCCCGGATCTGCCTTAGACACAGGAGATTCCAACCATGCCCAAGCCCAAGAAGGGTGCCCGCTTCGGCGGGTCGGCGTCGCACCAGAAGGCGATCTTCGCCAACCTGGCGACGGCGCTCTTCGAACACGGTCGTATCACGACCACCGAGGCCAAGGCCAAGGCGCTGCGCCCCTACGCCGAGAAGCTCGTGACCAAGGCGAAGGGCGGCACCCTGGCCGACCGTCGCGAGGTCATGAAGGTGATCCGTAGCAAGGACATCGTCCACGCCCTCTTCGCCGAGATCGGTCCCTCGTTCGAGGGCCGCGACGGTGGCTACACCCGCATCATCAAGACCATCCCCCGCAAGGGTGACAACGCTCCGATGGCGATCATCGAGCTGGTCCGCGAGAAGACCGTGACCAACGAGGCCGATCGTGCCCGTCGTGTCGCCGCTTCGAAGGCCACCGAGGCTCCGGCCGAGGCCAAGGCCGACGAGGCCGCCGAGGCTGAGGCTCCGGCCGCCGAGGCTGCCGAGGACAAGGCCGCGGAGTAATACTCCGGGTCCTTCGGACCAACCAGGGGTTTCAGGGGCTTCCCCTGAAACCCCGAAGGTGGACATCCCATGAGTGAGCCCGCCGTCCCCTCCGGGTCGGCGGGCTTTCTCCATGTTAACCAGGAGATCGCTGTGACCGTGGAGGATCCGACGCCCGAACCCATTTCGATTCGGGTACGGCTGGACATCAGTTACGACGGCACCGATTTCACCGGCTGGGCCCGTCAGCCCGGCCTGCGCACCGTGCAGGGCGTGCTGGAGGACGCGCTGTCCAAGGTGCAGCGCGAACCCATCCAGCTCACCGTGGCCGGGCGCACCGACGCCGGGGTGCACGCGGAAGGCCAAGTCGCGCACTTCGATACCCACACCGAGGTCGACGGCCCCAAGCTGGTGCACCGGCTGGCCCGTTTCCTGCCCAAGGACGTGCGGGTCAAGCAGGCCCGGATCGCCCCGCCGGACTTCGACGCCCGCTTCTCGGCGATCCGCCGGCACTACGCCTACCGCCTGACCACCGCGCCCTACGGCGCCGAGCCGCTGCAGGCCCGCGGCGTGGTGCCCTGCCGTCCCGGTCCGGATCTCGAGGCCATGCGCGAGGCCTCCCGAAACCTGTTGGGCCTGCACGATTTCGCGGCCTTCTGCCGCCGCCGCGAGGGCGCGACCACGATTCGCGAACTGCAGCGCTTCGACTGGGTCGCGGAGGGCGACCTGCTGACCGCGTATGTCAGCGCGGACGCGTTCTGCTGGTCCATGGTCCGCAGTCTGGTCGGCGGCGTGCTGGCCGTCGGTGAGGGCCGCCGTACGCCCGACTGGATCGCCGGACTGCTGAACGAGCGCGAACGCGCCAGCGCGGTGACCGTGGCCCCGGCCCACGGGCTGTCACTGATCGCCGTCGACTATCCGGCCGACGCCGATCTGGCCGCCCGCAATATCCAGACCCGCGAGGTTCGCACCGTTCCCGGTCCCGCGGGCGGTGCCACCGATCTCGAGAGCAGCGCCGCCGACCCCGAGGGTTGCTGCGGGGACTGACCCCCTTTCTGGCGTGCCGCCCGCCTGGCGCGTCGTTCGAATCCTCCGGCCCCACCCCGATCTTCCGCACCCGCGACCACGTCTCCGCCGAGGTCGCGGGTGTGATGCCGCGCCCGTGATCGCGGACTGGTCGCGCGGATGAAAGTGCAAGTCCGGGATGAAGATTCGCTGTGCGAGTTGCGGGCAATGCGCCAATTCGGGCGGTTGGATGAAAGTTGGAGGTTGTTAGGGGAATTCGGGGTTCGGGGTGGGGGCGGGATGCGAGAATCGGGCAATGAGGGGCGGCGTCGAGCCCTCGGTGATGGAGGTTCGCTCCACGCCGGAGGTTTCGCAGCAGGAGACTTTCGAGGAATGGGAGGCCGTGGTCGCGGCCGCCTACGTTCCGCTGGTGGTGACACCCGTGCGGTCGGGGGAATTCCGGGCGCGCATAGTGCAATCGCGATTCGACGGCATCGACGTGTCGATGGTGACCGCCAGCGGGCAGCATCTGAGCCGGATACCGCAACTCCTTCACGATCCCGAGGAACCGGTGCTGTTCGCCAGCATCACCACGCACGGCCACGGCTGGCTGGAGCAGGATGGGCGAGTGGGGGAGCTGGCCGACGGCGGACTGACCCTGCACGTCAGTTCCCGGCCCTTCAGCGCGCATTTCGAGAGTTCCTGGGGCGTGGTGGCGGTGCAGGTGCCGCTGGCCGAGGTGGTCTGCGCGTCGGGGGTGCCGGCGGACCGGATGCCGACCGCGGTGCGCTTCCCGCCCGAGGGCGCGGCCGGGATCGTGGGCCGCTTCTTCTGCGGCATGGCGCAATTGCAGTACACCGCACCGGAACAGGCCGCGGTGCTGGCCAAACACGGTACGGGCCTGCTGGCCTCGGTGGTGCAGCTGGCGGCGGGCGACCTGCCGCGCGACGAGCCCGCGCACGCGCTGGCCAAACAGCGTGCGCTGGCGTTCATTCAGCGGAATTACGCCGATCCGGAGCTGACCATCGATCAGGTGGCGGGCGCGTGTTCGGTGTCGCGGCGCACCCTGTACCGGCTGTTCGAAGAGGGTGGAGACGGCGTGGCGGCCATGTTGCGGCGGATGCGGGTGGAGCGGGCGCTGTCGTTGATCCGCACCGATCCGACGCGGCCGCTGCTGTCGGTGGCGCGGTCGGCGGGCTTCGTGTCCGAGCGGCAGTTCTATCGGGCCTTCAAACGCGAAACCGGTATGACCCCTGGCGAATTCCGGATAAATCATGCCTGATCAGGGGGTATTTCATGGCTGACCTGAATGGGCAGTGAACTGGCACGGCTGGGCAGTCACAGAGCCGCGTCGGCGCGGCATACTGGGGACGCGCCGCCCGGTCGCCGCCTCGAGCCGCCGGCGACCGGGTCGGCGAGTTCCCGGAGCAATCGGGCTGATTGGTCTGTTTTGTCGGATCAGTCGGCCCCATTCCCGTTCTCCCGGCGTCCGCTAGTGGAATGATGCAGGTGTGGGTAGCGCTTCCACGGCCAGTGCCGAAGTCCGTACGACCTCAGAGGTTTCCGCGCGGCAAGCCTTCGAGCAGTGGGAGGCCCTCGTCGCCGATGCCGTGCTGCCTTCGATCGTCGAACCGATCGGCGCCGGGCCCTGGCACGGCAAACTCCGCTACACCCAGTTCGATCGGTCCAGCCTCACGCTGATGACCTCGAGCGCCCAGCGGGTGGTGCGCACCAAGCGTCAGCTCGAGCAGGCCGCCGGGGACTTCCTGCTGGTGAACATCATCGTCGATGGCTCGAACTGGACCGAGCAGAGCGGCCGGATCACCGAGGGCGGGGCCGGGACCATCGCCTTCTACGACAGTGCCCGCCCGATCGAGAGCCGGACCACCGAGAACGCGGTGTCCACCATCGTGCGCGCGCCCATGGACGCGGTGCTCGACCACGCCGGCCTGGTGCGTGAGGAGCTGCCGATCGCCAAGGCGCTGCCCGCCACCGGGGCCATGGGTGTGGTGGCCGACTTCTTCCGGGGTATGGCCCGGCTCGGCGCGGAGGAGACCGGCCGTGCGGCGGACGTTCTCGAGTCGCAGGTCACCTCGATGCTCTCGTCGGCGTTGCTGCTGGCCAACGGGCACTCCTCGCCCGGGCCCGCCGATTCGGTCTTCACCCGCCAGCAGGTGCTGGCGGTGCTGCGGAAGCGGTACACCGATCCGGACCTGACCGTCGACGAGGTGGCGCACGCCTGCCTGGTCTCGCGGCGCACCCTCTACCGGGTCTGCGAGGAGATCGGCGGCCCGGCCGCGCTGGTGCGGCAGATGCGGGTCGAGCACGCCCGCAGGCTGTTGCGAGCCGACCCGACCCGGCCGCTCTCGGTGATCGCCGCGGCGTCCGGTTTCGCCACGGATCGGCATTTCTACCGGGCATTCAGGCAGGAAACCGGCGTGACGCCGGGACAATTCCGGTCGCAATTGGACACAGGCACGCGCTGTCGGTAGCTCGGCACGGTATGTCGCTGTGACCGGCTGGCGTTCGGCGAAGGGTGATTGCACATCATCCGATCCGTCGAAGGAGCCGAGGTGCCCACGAAGGTGCGAGTCGCGGCTGTCCAAGCCGAGCCGCGATGGCTGGATCTGCCCGCCGGAGTCGGGCAGGCCATCGGGCTGATCGAGGACGCGGCCGCGGGTGGTGCACAGTTGGTGGCCTTCCCGGAGACCTTCCTTCCCGGCTACCCGTGGTGGCTGTGGCTGGAATCGGTGAGCTGGGGCGAGGGCTTCTTCGCACGTTATCGCACCAATTCGATGACGGTGGGGCGCACCGAGTTCCGGCGCATCGCCGACGCCGCACGCCGGCATCGCATCCATGTGCTGCTCGGCTTCAGCGAACGCTGTGGCAGCGCGCTGTATATGTCCCAGTGCCTCATCGACGACCGAGGGGTACTGCTCGGAGTCCGCCGCAAGCCCGAGCTGACGCCGTTGGAGCATCAGATCTTCCGCTCCGGCGAGCCCGGCGAGCCGCAGGTGTTCCGCACCGGCATCGGCCGCATCGCGGTGCAGGGCGGCTCCGAGCAGTTGCATCTGCCCGCGCGACGGGAGCTGGAGCGCACCGGGGCGCAGATCCACGTGGTGTCCTGGCCGGGTTTCATCGTGGCGCGGGACGTGGACTGGGGCGTGCGGGTGAACAACGCGGCCACGCTCTGGTACGCGGTGGTCGGTCAGCTGAACGTGATCGCGGCGTGCTCGGTGATGGACGTGGCTGGCAGTGAGAGCCGCCGCGGCGCGGAGCCGGCCAAGCAGCTGGTGCCGGGGCCGGGCGGGCACGCGCGGATCTTCGCGCCGGGCGGTGAGGAACTGGCGTCGCCTTTGGGCGCGCACGAACAGGGTTTGCTGTATGCCGATCTGGAACTCGATCTGAGCTTCGAGTCCGCCGCCTGATTCGTCAACCGGTCCGCACCGGTTACTGGTTCGTACCAGTTCGGCCCATTGGCCGGAATTCGTCCGATCTGACACACTCTCCCCAGTATTCGGCCGTACACGTGGCCGCCATTGTCATCGAGGGATGGGGAGTGGAAGGGTTACCACCGGTCAACCGGATCGAGGTTCGGTCCGGCCAGGAACAGACGTCGACGGAGGCATTCGAGCGCTGGGAGGCGCAGGTGAGTGCTGCCTACGTGCCGCTGGCGGTTGAACCTATACCGAGTGGTCGCTTTGTAGGTTATATCGAATCCGCGAGCTATGGCGAGATGGATGTGTCGGTAATCGGATCGACACCGCAAGTCATTCGCCGCACCGGCGCACTCATCGGCCGCAGTGCCGACGAATATCTCCTCGCCAGTATTCCGACCGTCGGCACCGCGCGCTTGTGTCAGGACGATCGCGTCGCCGATGTCGGTCCCGGCGGAATCGTGTTCTACGACAGCACCCGTCCCTACCGCTGGGACGCGCCGGAGCGGTTCGAACAAGTCGTGGTGCAGGTCCCGCTCAGCCGACTACGCGAGCGCTACGGCATCGACAATCTCGAATTGCCCACTGCCACAGTATTTTCGGCAAACACTGCGCCTGGAATCGTGGGCAGCTTCTTTCGCGGGCTGGCCGAATTGCAGCACACCGATCCCGATAGCGCCGCGCTGTTGTCCGCGCCCGGAATGGATCTGCTGGCCGCCGCCGCGATCGCCGCGTCCGGCCGCGCGCCGCGTGACCAGTCGGCGGACGCGCTCAATCGGCAACGGGTCCTGAACTACATGCGCGACCACTGCGCCGATCCCGATCTCGGAGTGGATCGAATCGCGGAGGGCTGCAGAATGTCTCGGCGTACGCTGTATCGAGTGTTCGGTGAGTTCGAGGGCGGGCCGGGAACGGTGTTGCGCCGCATGCGCATCGAACGTGCTTGCGACCTACTGAGAAATGCACCACAGTTGCCGCTTTCGGCGGTGGCGAAAGCGGCGGGATTCCTCACAGAGCGTAGCTTCTATCGAAGCTTCCGTTTGGAAATGGGCACAACTCCGGGGGCATTCCGCACCCTGGCATGATCAGTCGGTCATTCGGCACTCGTCGCCATTGTTCGATCGCTATAACTTGGCAAGGCTCCTCTTGCATGAGGGAAAAGCGATGAGGACTACGGTGCGAGTCGCCGCCGTCCAGGCCGAACCCAGCTGGCTGCGGCTCTCCGACGGCGTCGATCAGGTGGTCGAACTGATCCGGGCGGCAGCGGTGCAGGGGGCGCGGCTGGTCGCATTCCCGGAGGCGTTTCTCCCGGGTTATCCGTGGTGGCGCTGGATCGATACCAATCAGTGGAATGTCGAATACTCGACCAGATGCCGCGAGAATTCGATGACGCGGGACGGCGCGGAAATGCGCGCGATCACCGCTGCCGCCGCCGCGCACGACATTCATGTCGTACTCGGATTCGGTGAGCGCCAGGAACGGCGAATCTATATGTCGCAGGCCGTGATCGATGATTCCGGGCAGTTGCTGTCGGTCCGCCGCAAAGCTGGTCTGAACAGCGTGGAACGCAAGATATTCGCCTCCGGAACTCCGAATCTGCCCGCGGTGCACCACACCCCGATCGGCAAGTACGGCGCGTTGTCCGGTCAGGAGAATCAGCGGCCACTGCTCACCCGCGCGCTGCGCGCCGACGAGGAGCAGATCCACGTGGCCGCCTGGCCCGCCAGCCCCGACGGCGACGCGGTCGGACCGGAGTCGAGCGCCACGCTCAGCCGGATGTACGCGCTCGAGGTCGGCGCGTACGTGATCGCCCCTACCGCCGTGATCGGTGACGCCGCGTTCGGCGGTGTGGGCAGCGCGCAGCGCCATAATGGCGGCCCCACCGGATGCGCCCGCATCTACGGCGTCGACGGCGGCGAAGTGGTGGCCTCGCTCGCGGAGGGCGAGGAGGGCATCCTCTACGCCGACCTCGAGATCGCCGTGACGCTCGCGGACAACCAGCCCTGCGACTCCATTCGCACCACCCGGGATCGCAGGGACAACACTCGCAAGGACAGCGCACCCACTCGCCGCGGCTCCCGTCGCGTCGCCGCGGGCTGGCAGTCGGGCCCCGACCGCTGGGCCCTCCCGGCGTCCCTGGGCGCCTACCCCGGCGGCACCGCGGCCTGCTGACGCGAGCGGCCGCCGCGGTCTCCGTCAGGCGGGCCCCGTGTAGAGCGGTGGGTTGCCGGCGGAGTCGGCGGCGTGACAGGAGTTTCAGGGGAAGCCCCTGAGAGGTGCTAACTCCGCACGAGGCGCGCGATGGCGTCGGTGGCTTCCTTGATCTTGGCCTCGGCCTCGGGGCCGCCCGCGACGGCCGCGTCGACCACGCAGTGGCTGATGTGATCCTCGAGCAGCCCCATGGCGACCGCCTGGAGCGCCTTGGTCATGGCCGACACCTGGGTGAGGATGTCGATGCAGTACTTTTCCTCCTCGACCATGCGCTGCAGGCCGCGGGCCTGGCCTTCGATGCGGCGCAGGCGCTTGAGGTAGTCGTCCTTGGCGGTGATGTAGCCGTGCGAGGCGGTGTCGTGGCAGGACTCGGCGGTGTCGTGCCCGGCGGCGTCCTGGGTCGCGATCTTGTCGTTGGTCACCTGCGCTGTCCTCACTCCCGGGGGAAATACCCCCCTAGGGTACATGCTTCGCCCTGCTACCACCACTCACGGCCGCGTACGCAAGAATCGGAGCATGAGTTCGGACGCACGGGCAACGCTCGCCATCATCGGAGGCAGCGGCTTCTACGACTTCTTCGGCGATGACGCGACCACGGTCGAGATCGAGACCCCCTACGGCGCGCCCAGCGCGCCCATCACCATCGGCCAGGTGGAGGGACGCTCGGTGGCGTTCCTGCCCCGGCACGGCCGCAAGCACGAGTTCTCGCCGCACACCGTGCCCTACCGCGCCAATATGTGGGCGCTGCGCACCCTGGGCGTGCGCCGCATCTTCGGCCCCTGTGCGGTCGGCAGCCTGCGCGCGGACTGGGGGCCGGGCACCATCGCCGTGCCGGACCAGCTGGTGGACCGCACCTCCGGTCGCCCCCAGACCTTCTACGACGTCGGCGGCGTCCACGTGTCCTTCGCCGACCCGTACTGCGACGAGCTGCGCACTGCCGCCATCGCCTCGATCGGCGACGACCTGCCCGCGCACGACTACGGCACCATGGTCGTGGTGGAGGGCCCGCGCTTCTCCACCCGCGCCGAGAGCCGCTGGTTCGCCGGGCAGGGCTGGGAGCTGGTCAATATGACCGGGCACCCGGAGGCCGTGCTCGCCCGTGAACTCGAAATGTGCTATTCCGCAATCGCTCTGGTCACCGACCTGGACGCCGGGCTGGAGTCCGGCGAGGGCGTCAGCGCCGCCGACGTGTTCGCCGAGTTCGAGCGCAATCTGGTGCCGTTCAAGGCCATGGTGCGCCGCGCCGTCGCCGCCGTCGAGGGCGACGACACCTGCGACAAGTGCCGCGTGCTGACCGGCACCGGCGTGCAGCTCCCGTTCGAGCTGCCCTGATGCGGTCCCGGCCGTAGCGGCCGGTCACGCGTGATGGCCGCCCGAGCGGCCGGGGTACTTCGTTGTGCCCCTGGTGCGTCGTTGCGCCTGCTCGTGGCGGCATCCGCGGGTGGCGTCCAGCCGCCCCGCCCCGCCCCGTCTATCCATCGATAGGCCTTCGGGTTACGGCCGGCCATGCCCTACGCTGGATTCATGAAGGCGGGCGGTCGTGACCCCCTGCGTGTCCTGGTGACCGGGGCGGCCGGTTACCTGGGCTCCTATGTCCATCGCGCCCTTGTGGCCGCGGGGCACGAGGTCATCGCCATCGACGCCCTGCTCGAGACCGTGCACGGTCCGAATCCCGTTGTTCCGGAGAATGTCTCGCGCATCGACATCCGTGATCAGGGTGCGCTCGAAACCCTGTTGGCCGAGGTGGACGCGGTCTGTCACCTCGCGACGGCGGTGCCGCTGCCGCATGTGCGCGGCGCGATCGAGCCGGTGCGCGGGGATCCCTCCAATCCGGCTGCCCCGCCGGATGTTCGGCATTCCCGGCGGGTGGCCGGGGACGGGCAGCGTGGGCGCGACGATTCCGGGCATGGCGCCGGGCCGTGTGTGCGTGCCCCGGTCGGGGCGGGGCGGGGCGGAACCGAGCGGCCGGGGGCGGATGGGATGCGTTGGGCCGCCCTCTACGCCGCGCACAATGACGTCGGCACCGCCGTGCTGCTGGCAGCCATGGAACGGGAGGGCGTGCCGCGGCTGGTGCTCGGGTCCTCGGTGGCGGTGTACGGCGAGGGCCGGTATCGAGGATTGCGCGGCGGACCGTTCTATCCGGGACTGCGGCGGCGGGGGGATCTGGACCGGGGGCTGTTCGATCATCGTGCACCGCGTTCGGGGGAGGTGCTGACCTGGGAGCCGATGGGGGAGGACGCCCCGCTGCGGCCCCGGAGCGCTTACGCGGCAAGCAAAGTCGCGCAGGAGCATTACGCCTTGGCGTGGGTGGCCAATACCGGGGGCAGTGCCGCGGTGCTGCGCTACCACAATCTCTACGGCGACGCGGTGGCCGACGGGCGGCGCGTGCGGTCCGCGGAAACCGGTGTGGTGGCACGGTTCCGGGCCGAACTGGCGGCGGGCCGCCCGCCGCGAGTGTTCGAGGACGGTGGGCAGGTCCGGGATTTCCTGCATGTGCGCGATGCGGCGCTGGCGACGGTGGCCGCGGTGGAGCGCCCGGTGCCCGGGTTCGTGCCCTTGAATATCGCCTCGGGGCGGCCGCTGACCCTGTGGGAGGTCGCCTCGACCATGGCCAAGGCGGTGGACGGGCCGTCGCCGGTGGTGACCGGGCAGTGCCGGGCCACCGATGTCCGGCATGTGGTCGCGCATCCGGAAAGAGCCCGGCACGTCCTGAATTTCACGGCTCCCACCACGCCCGCCACCGGGCTCACGGAGTACGCCGAGCACGGCGCGGGGCGGCGCTGAGCGAGCCCGATAGGCTCTCGGCATGGACACCCCGCTCCGGCTCGAGGTCATCGTCGCCAGCGTGCGGCCCAAACGGTTCGCGCCGGTCGTCGCGGACTGGTTCCTGCGCCGGGCGCGGGCGGACGCCGCGTTCGACGTGGGGGTCATCGATCTGATGAACACCCCGCTGCCGGTGGATCTCACCGAGAACGACGATGTGCGAGCGTTCCAGCGGCGGGTCGAGGCCGCGGACGCGTTCGTGGCGGTCACCTCCGAGTACAACCACGGCTATCCGGCGTCGTTGAAGACCGCCTTCGACAGTGTGAAGCGCGAATGGCGGGGCAAGCCCATCGGTTTCGTGAGCTACGGCGGGCTGTCCGGCGGTCTGCGCGCGGTGGAGCAGCTGCGGCAGGTGGTCGCCGAGATCCACATGGTCTCGGTGCGCGAGACCGTCAGTTTCCATGAGGCCAAACGCAAATTCGACGCCGAGGGCGAGACCCGGGACGGGGCCGCGCTCGACGCCGCGGACCGTATGCTGCGTCAACTCGCCTGGTGGGCGGCAACTCTGCGCACCGCCCGCGCCACCAACCCCTACCCGGGGAGCTGAGGTGTGACGGCGGCGGCCGCGCGGGGCCGGCCGATGTAGGTGGACTCGCGGGGGATGGAGACCAGGGTCAGCGGAACCTCGGTGACGCCGGTGCGCAGAATGATTCGGTTCCCGGACGCACCCGGCTGGTGGACGGACAGGTCGGGGGCGGCGCCGGGCCAGCCGAGCGGGTCACTTGTCAGATAGACGGTCGTCAGGCCCGCGTGCGGGGCGGGCGCGAGGACGCCGTCGACCAGGGTGGCCGTGAAATCGGCGTCGGACTGGTGGGTTTCGACGGCGAGGGCGAGGCGTTCCGGATTGCCGATGGTGGTGACCAGCTGCTGCCAGGCCGCGGGGCGGTCGGTGCGGATCAGGACGCGTTCGCCGACGGCGAGGGCGCGGAAGATCAACTGTTGTGCGAGATACAACTCGCCCGCCACGTACACACTCGAAATACCCTGGCCCACCAGGCGAATGGCGACGCCGTTGCCGTCGTCGTCGGAGCCGAGCAACTGCCCGCAGCCCGCCGAAGGCAGGTGCAGCGTGCCGAGCTCGTCGATCTCGCGGAGCTCGGCGGGCGCCGTGTCGTCCAGGCCGGGCACCGCGAACGGCAGGTGGGCGAGCAGGCCCTCGCGGTGGCGGCCGTTCATGGAGATCATGTGCCGCACCGGCAACTCGGGCAGTTCCCGGGAGGTGCGCCGCCAGGCCGCGCCGATGCGCACGGTGTCGGTGCTGCGGCCCGGGCGCAGTTTGACGGCCACCGTGGTGCCGCGCGAGGCGGGGACCCAGAGCTGGGCGAGCAGATCGGAGGCCAGCTGCCGGGGATCTACGGCGGCGCCGATGTTCACGCTGTTGCCGAGTTCGGCGTAGCGCCAGTGCTGGGTCAGCTGCCCGGGGTCCACGCCGGCGGTGACCTGCAACGCGGCCTGCCGGATCTCGGGGGCGGTGAGCAGGCGGGCCGCGCAGCCGCCGTCCTCGAGCACCCGCACGACGCGTTCGGTGGCGATGGTGACCGCGCGGTACGCGCCGGGCAGGCCGCCGCCGCGCCGGGCCGTGGCATCGGGGCAGGTGACGGGGTCGAAGGCGATGGCGAGCCAGACCGTGCGGTGCGCGGTGGCGGGCAGTGGCCCGAGCAGGGATTCGTAGATGGCGCCCGCGGGCGTACCGGAGCGGCTGCGGAAGCCGTGCGAGACGATGTCGATGCCGGACAGCAGAATATCGTGCTGGGTAAGGCTTTTCGCGAGTTCGGGCAGCGGCAGCAGGTGGGTGGCGTGCACGGTGGCGCGGCCCAGCCGGGTGAGGCCACCCTTCGGGGCCAGCACCTCCACGACGGCGACCACGCGGCTGCCGTCGCGGTAGAGGCCGAGCGGGCGGCCGTCGGAGGCGCGGAAGTCGATGGTGTGGGCGGGCGGGTGGCCGCGGCGGGCGCGGAAGCGGCCGCGGGTGGCGATCCAGTCCGAGAGGGTGCGTTTGCCGAGTGGTAGCAACAGAACCAGACCGACCACTATGCCGAGAGCGAGCGCACCCCACCAGGCCAGTCCGCACACCATGGCGACAATCAGAACGACCAGTCCGGCGAGCTGCGCCCAGACCAGATTCGTGACCGAGATCCGGCCCGGCCGCCCGCCTCGACCGGTCCGTGACGGCCGCCCCGCCGACTCTCCGGATGCGATCGTCATCATCGATCCCCGGCTCCCCGATATCGGCCCCGCGCGCCGGCCGCGTGTGAATAAATGTCCAGGTCACTGTACTGTGTTCGGCGAAAACCCACGACTCACTGGGGATTTGGATGCCTTCGAAACCCACGACCCGATGGCAGGTGAGCGGCTACCGCTTCCTGGTCCGTCGCATGGAGCACGCCCTGGTCCGCCGGGACGTGCGAATGCTGCACGATCCCATGCGATCCCAGTCCCGCGCCTTCCTCGCCGGACTGATTCTCGCGTGCGTCGCCTTGGCTGGTTGCGGAGTGTTGGCTCTGCTGCGGCCGCAGGACAAGATCGGGTCAAACAAGATCGTCATCGGTAAGGACACCGGCGCGGTCTACGTCGTGCTCGACAATGTGGTGCACCCGGCGCTGAACCTGGCCTCGGCCCGGCTGGCCGCGGGCGATGCGGTCAAACCGGCCACCGTCAACGAGTCCGAACTGGCGAAGAAGCCGCGCGGCCAGCTGATCGGCATTCCGGGCGCGCCGACCTCGCTCGGGTTCACCGGCGGGGACGGCCGCACCTGGACCGTGTGCGACGCGCTGTCGAATGACGGCAGCCGCACCCTCGCCAGTTCGGTGCTGGTCGGCGAATTGACATTGGCGGACAAGGCTTCCGCGCTGGAGTCCGGACGGGCGCTGCTGGTGCAGGGGCGCGATCACACGTATCTGATCTACGACGATCAGCGCGCCCGGATCGATCTCGACGATCGTGCCGTGGTCGACGCGCTGGACCTGAGCGGGCGGACGCCGCGGCCGATCAGTGAGGGGCTGCTCGACGCCATCCCCGAAGTGTTGCCGCTGGTTCCGCCGCCGATCGAGAATGCCGGGGCCGCACCGGGTTACGCGCTCGGCGACCATCGGATCGGCGACGTGGTGCAGGTGCGGACCGACAGCAGGTACTACGTGGTGCTGGCAGACGGGTTGCAGCCGGTGTCGGCGCTGACCGCCGACATCATTCGCAATACCCACCGGTCCAGCGCCGCCGACAGCCTTATCGCCCAGGCCGATCGCACGGGAGCGCCGGTGTCCTCGGCGCTGCGGGTGTCGAAGTATCCGGCGCGGGCTCCGACCCTGGTGGACGGCAAGGACCAGCCGGTCGACTGCCTGTCCTGGCGGCCGGTCGGTTCCGCCGACACCTCCGACGGCGGCAAGCATGCCGAATTGTCCGTGCTCACCGGGCATGCCGTCCCGATCCCCGACCGCGCGAGACTGGTGCCGCTGGCGCAGGCCGACGGCAGCGGGCCGAATGTGGACAGCGTCTATATGAAGCCGGGCGCGGGCGTGTACGTGCAGTCCACCGGGATCGAGCCGGACAGTCAGCGCCACGACAGCCTGTTCTTCGTGTCCGACTACGGGGTTCGCTTCGGCATCCGGAATCCGGATGCCGCCAAGGCCCTGGGGATGGATCCGGCCACGGTGCGGCCCGAGTCCGCGCCGTGGCCGATCCTCGGACTGCTCGCGCCCGGGCCGACCCTGAGCCGGGAGGGCGCGATGGTCGCCCACGACGGCGTCGCGCCCGATCCGAACCCGGCCGAGGAACCGGTGAGAACCCGAGGGCTCAGCGCGAACTGACGTCAGCTGTCGCGGCCGCCGAACCTGCGGCGCAGCGGGAACGATGCGAGGAATCCCAGCACCAGCACGAGCGCCACCACTCCGCTGCCGATCAAGGCCACATCGCGTGCCGTGTTGTCCGGCGCGGGAGCGGGTTCGGGTAATGGGAGCTGTTGATCCCGTGCGTCGGCGGGGTGCTTGGGGCGCAGTTCCTTGCGTACCTCGGCGGTCAGCGCGGCCACAGGATCGACCGTGCCGTAACCGATGTACGGATTCCAGCCCTCACCCGGGGCGTGCGCCGTGGCCTCGATGCGGTCGATGACCTCGTCGGCCCGCATCTCCGGGTACCGCGCCCGCACCAGCGCGGCGACACCCGCGACCTGCGGTGCGGCGAAACTCGTTCCGCTATAGGGCAACACCTGCCCCTGATTGGTGACCTTCGCCGTGGTGAGCCCGGTGGTGCGGGGATCGAGCGAGACGATGTTCTCGCCCGGCGCGGCCACACCCACCCACGGACCCGGGACGGTGAACCGCGACGGCCGGCCGAATGCGTCCACCGAGCCCACCGACAGCACATAGGCATCCCACCAGGCCGGGATCACGTAGGACGTGACGCGATCCCACGGATCCCGGTCCGGGTGCACCGGATCGGGGCCGGGATTGCTCGCCTTGCAGGTGTCGGTATTGCCGGCGGAGGCCACGATGACCACGTCCTTCTGGACCGCCGCGTACTGCACGGCCGCGCCCAGCGCACCCATCTCGGCGCTCGCCGGCTCCGTCGTCGGGCAGGCGACCAGGGAGATGTTGATGACCCGTGCGCCCGTGTCGGCCGCCCGTCGGACGGCCGAGGCCAGCGCGGAGATCTTGCCGTAGCCGTCGGGCATGTCGTCGGGGCCCTTCTCCCGGCCCGCGCTCTTGGCCTGGTAGAGCGCGCTGGTCTGCCGGATGGTCATGACGCGGGCTTCCGGGGCGACCCCGGAGAAGCCTTGCCCACCCACCTGGGTGGCGGCGATCAGGCCCGCCACGATGGTGCCGTGGGCATCGCAGTCCTCGGTGCCGTCGCCGCCCGCGGCCACGTAGTCGCCCTCGGGGACGAGTCCGGGCAAGCGGGGGTGCGGGGACACCCCGGTGTCGATGACCGCCACCAATTGACCTGCGCCACGGGAGAATTGCCATGCACGGGGCAGATCCAGGGTGCGCTGGGTCGCCGGGACCGTCGGTCCGTCGCCGCTCGCCTGGGTGCTGAGGCAGGGGGAGTTGGCGGGATGCTCGGTCTGCGTCGGCGGGGTGGCCGGGCCGCCCGGGGGCAGCAGGCCCGCGTCGATGGGCGGCGGCCGGTCGGCGTGTGCGACGGCCGGCTCCGAGCCCATCCCGAACGACACCCCCAGCGCGAGTACCGAAGTCGCCGCGGCGAATCGGAAAATGTTGGTGCGCAGCGTCCTACCTCGCATGGCGGACCGCTCTCAGAGTCCGCGCACGAGGGCGTAGAGGCCGGTCACCCAGAAGGCCAGCGGTACGACTGCGGCCACGAAGCCGTACTCCAGCAACTCGACCGCGCGGAGTACAGGCGGGGTCGACTGCTGCCGCGGCACCAGGAAGCCCAGCACCAGCGCGGCCGCGAAAAGCGCCAGCGCCACGCCGAATACGGTGAGCGGTTGCGGCTGGGTGAGGGCGGTGCCGATCAGTACGAGCAGCACGATCGCCGCGCCGCCGACGATGAGGACCACGGCCTGTTCCGCGCCCGCGTAGGTGCGGCTGCGGAACATCAGGACCGCCGCGCACACCAGGGCCAGCGCCAGACCGGGCCAGAACGGCCGGATGGCCGCCGGATCCACACTCGCCACCGCCCCGGTCACCACCACGAGGGCGGTGGCCGCGACGAGACCGGCAAGATGGTCTTGTGCCCGTTCGGATTTCGCGCGCAGCACGTCCAGCGTGGGCAGGGCGCGGTGGTCGTCGGGATCGTCCTCGGTGGGGTCGATGGGGGTGCCGGGCGCGGGCACCGGCGGCAGTGGCAGCCGGGCGAGCAGCATGGAAAGCCTTGGGGCCACTGATAATCCGGCCAGTCCGACCGTTACGACGCCACCGCCGATGGCGCGCAGCGGTAGATCGGTGAGCAGGCCGACCAGGGCGGCCGGGATGGTGAAGGCGGCCAGTGTCGCGGCGCCGATGAACAATCCCGGCCCGACTCCCGTCGCTCGCCAGGTCAGCAGGGCCGTGGCTCCGGCCAGCACCGCACCGAGAAGCGCGTTGGCCCAGCCGTAATGGTCCGGGACGTAGAGCAGGCCCGCGGTGAACGCGGTCGGCAGAGCGGAGCCGCCCAGCACCAGGGCGCTCACGCGCTCGCGGTATATGCGGGCGAGCACGGTGCTCGCGGTGACCAGCAGCACGGTGACGGCGGTGGCCACGGTGGCGGTGATCCAGGACGGGATCGCGTCGGGGGCGGCCAGCAGTCCGAAGCAGCCGGTCGCCATGATGACGACCGCCAGGACCGAGCCGGTCAGCCGGGCGGTGCGCGGCGACCAGCTTCGGAAGTGATCGGCGTCGGCGATGGCGACGTTGTACATGATGTCGTCGAAGAGCGGTGCGGGCGCGATGTTCTCGGCGCTCTCCAGCATGAGCAGTTCCCCGTCGCGCACGCCCTGTTCGCCCAGGCTCAGGGAATTGGAGAAGGGCGGCCGCCCGATGCGGGCCAGCACCCATTCGTGTGGCTCGATCTGTTCGCCGTCGAGGTCGAAGTCGTTGGCGCGGTTGTGCTGATCGACCATGTCGACCACGCTCGGGATGATCAGGGCCACCGGCACATCGACGGGAATGGCCATGTCGACCTGGGTGTGCTTGGCCAGAATGGTGACTCGCGCCAGATCCGGCGCGCGCACGGTGCCGCGGAAGTCCTCGAGGTGATCCGTCCGCGAGTGCGTCACGCCCGCACTGTACGGCATGATGGTTGCCGTCCGTACACTGACCGGCCGAACTCCGGGGGAATTTCCGCGATGAGCACCGTACGGTTCCACCGCCGCCCGCGCCGGGAGATGCCGCGTTCGCCCGGCGGCGAAGTCACGCTGCAGCCGCCGCCGGAGATCCCGCGAGCGGTGCCCGCCAACCTTTTCGCGAAACTGATGCCGGTGGTGATGGGTGTCGGCATGCTCGGCATGGTGGTGCTGCTGTTCACCTCCGGCAGCGGCATCGCGTCCAATCCGATGAGCCTCATGTTCCCGATGATGATGGTGTTCTCCATGGTCGGGATGTATGCGGGGCAGGGCGGCAACGGGCAGCGGGCGGCCGAGGCCAACGAGGACCGCAAGGACTATCTCCGCTACCTCGATCAGGTGCGGCGGGACGTGGAGGAGACGGCCGGGCAGCAGCGGGCGGCCGTCGAATGGAGTCACCCCGAGCCCGGACTGATCTGGATGCTGGCCGGGACCGCGCGGATGTGGGAGCGCCGGCCGGGGTACAAGGACTTCTGTCACGCCCGCATCGGACTTGGTAGCCAGAGACTTGCTACGAGACTGGTCGCCCCGGAAACAGGGCCCGTCGAAGAGCTCGAACCCATCGCCGCGGTCTCGCTGCGGCGCTTCGTGCGCACCCACTCCACCGTCCCCGACCTGCCGACCGCCCTCGCCGTGAAAGGCTTCGCCGCCGTCCAGCTCACCGGCGACCGGGTCCAGGCCCGCGACATGACCCGGGCCATGCTGCTGCAACTGGCCATGTTCCAGGGCCCCGACCAGGTACTGATCGCCGTGGTCTGCGGGCCCACGGAGACTGTGCGGGAATGGGAATGGACCAAATGGCTGCCGCACAGCCAGCATCCCGAATCCCGGGACGGGGTGGGCAGCGGTCGCATGGTGTACGGGTCCATTCGTGAAGCCCACGCCGATCTGAATCCGCTGCTGCACAATCGGGTTCGGTACTCCCGCAACCAGCCCGCAGACCCGGGACTCACCCAGATCGTGCTGGTGGTCGACGGCGGACTGCTCGAAGCCGAGGAAGATCCGCTGCGCGAGTACGGGTTCGAGGGCGTCACCGTCGTCGACCTGTGTGGATACGCGCCCGGGCTGGCTGCCTCCCGTGGCATCCAGATGGTGGTGGAGAACGGCGAGTGCGCAGGGCGCGGACCGTCCGGGGCGCTGGAACGCTTCGCCGTCATCGACCGCATCACCGCGCGCGAGGCCGAACAGGCGGCCCGGCGGCTCGCGCCCTACCGGGCCCCTCATCCGCGCGCCGCCGAAACCGGTGGAGAGGAGAGCGAGGTGATCTCCAGCTGGGCGCAACTGCTGGGGCTCGGCGACGTCGGAACCTTCACTCCCGAGACCGCGTGGCGGCCGCGCTACGGTCGCGAACGACTGCGGGTGCCGTTCGGTGTCGGGGCCGACGGGCTGCCGGTGGTGCTCGACATCAAGGAGGCGGCCGAGGGCGGTATGGGTCCGCACGGGCTGTGCATCGGCGCGACCGGGTCCGGCAAGTCGGAATTCCTTCGCACACTGGTGCTCTCGCTCATCGCCACGCACTCGCCCGATCAGCTCGAATTCGTGCTGGTGGACTTCAAGGGCGGCGCGACCTTCCTCGGGCTGGAAGGGGTGGCCCATGTCGCGGCCATCATCACCAACCTGGAAGAGGAAGCCGACCTCGTCGACCGCATGCGCGACGCGCTCGCCGGGGAGATGAACCGCCGCCAGGAACTCCTGCGCGCGGCCGGGAACTTCGCGAACGTCTCGGAGTACGAGAAGGCCCGGGCCGCGGGAGCCGACCTCGACCCGATGCCCGCGTTGTTCGTGGTGCTCGACGAATTCTCCGAACTGCTCTCGCAGCACCCGGATTTCGCCGAACTGTTCACCATGATCGGCCGCCTCGGACGCTCGCTGCACGTGCACCTGCTGCTGGCCTCGCAGCGGCTCGAGGAAGGGCGGCTCAAGGGGCTGGAAAGCCACCTGTCCTACCGCATCGGCCTGAAGACCTTCTCCGCCAATGAATCCCGTCAGGTGCTGGGGGTGCCGGACGCCTACAACCTGCCGGGCAATCCCGGCGGCGGCTACCTGAAGGCTGACGCCGGGGAGATCCAGCGGTTCCAGTCCGCCTACGTCTCCGGGCCGTACACCGGTGGCGCGCCGCAGCGCGACGACGGGACGGTGACCCGCTCCGGCGAGGTCGACGTGACCGTGCGACCGTTCAGTGCGGCCCACGTGGAATTCCGGGCCGCCGACCGGATTCCGCTGTCCGAGCGGCCGGAGCCGGTGACCACGCCCGCCGAGGCGGACCAGATCTCCCACCTGCAGATACTGGTGTCACGGGTGCGCGGGCACGGGCGGCCCGCCCACGAGATCTGGCTGCCGCCGCTCGGCGACGCGCCCACCCTGGATCAGCTGCTGCCGCGGTCCGTCCTCACCGGCGACTGGAATCCGCTGGCGGCCCTGCGCGCCCCGATCGGCATCGTCGACCGGCCCTACGATCAGCGCCGCGATCCCATGGTGGTGGACCTGTCCGGATCGCGCGGCAACGCCGCCGTGGTCGGCGGCCCGCAGTCGGGCAAGTCGACCGCGCTGCGGGCGCTGGTCATGGCGATGTCGTTGACGCACACCGCCGAACAGGTCCAGTTCTATCTGCTCGACTTCGGCGGCGGCACCATGGTCGGCCTGGAAGGGCTGCCGCACGTCGGCGCGGTGGCCAGCCGGATGGAGGCGGACCAGGTGCGGCGCACCGTGGCCGAGATGGTGGGCATCATGCGCCGCCGCGAGGCCGGCTTCCGGAGGCTCGGCGTGGAATCCATGGCCGAGTTCCGGCGGCTGCGCGCCACCGGGCCGGACGCCCACCGGGCAGCGGCGGGCGTGTCGGAAGACCCTTTCGGGGACGCGTTCCTGGTGATCGACGGGTACGGCGCGTTCCGGCAGGAATTCGAACCGCTCGACCAGACCGTCATGAACCTTGCCGTACAAGGGCTTTCGTACGGTGTGCACATCGTGCTGTCGCTCAATCGCTGGGCCGAGGCGCGGCCCGCGCTCAAGGACCAGATCGGCACGCGCATCGAACTGCGGCTCGGTGACCCGATGGATTCGGATCTCGGGCGCAAGTTCGCGGCGCTGGTGCCCATGGGCCGGCCGGGGCGCGGTATGACCGCGGACGGGCTGCATATGCTGACCGCCCTCCCGCGGGTGGACAGCGACTCGGACCCGGCTTCGCTGGGAACGGGGGTGGCGCAGGCGGTTTCGGCTATCGCGCGGTTGACTCCGGGGCGACCCGCGCCCGCGGTGCGGATGCTGCCCGAACGGCTGCCGCGCGCGGAACTGCTGCACGCGGCGGGGGACTGGCCCGCGCGCGTGGACCACGCCCGGCCATGCCTGCGCTTCCCGCTCGGCATCGACGAGGCGCAGCTGGCCCCGGTGTTCCTGGATCTGGCGACGAGCCAGCACTTCGTGATCATCGGCGACTCCGAATGCGGCAAGACCACCGTGCTGCGGTCGCTGGTGCAGTCCATCTGCGCGGCCAACACCACCGATCAGGCGCGCATCATCATGGGCGACTACCGGCGCACCATGCTCGGCGCCGTCCCGCAGGGCTACCTCGCGGGATACGGCACCACCGCGCCGCAGTTCACCCAGAACATGGCCGACCTGGCCGCCTACGTCACCCAGCGCATGCCCGGACCCGAGGTGACCCCGCAGCAGCTCAAGGACCGATCCTGGTGGCAGGGGCCGGAACTGTACGTCATCGTCGACGACTACGACCTGGTCGCCAATGCCAGCGGCAACCCGCTGCACGCCCTGGTCGACCATCTCGCGCACGCCCGCGACCTCGGCTTTCACCTGATCCTGGCCCGCCGCTCCGGCGGCGCGGGCCGGGCCATGTACGAGGCCACCCTCAACCGCCTCAAGGAACTCAACTCCGCGTCCCTGATCATGAGCTGCAGCCGCGACGAGGGCGTCCTCTTCGGCAACACCCGCCCCGGCCTCATGCCCCCGGGCCGGGGCACGTACGGCACCCGGTCCGGCGAGGAACTCATCCACACCGGCTGGCTGCCATCCGCTGAGCCGTAATGACGGAGAGCGGGCCCGGGAACAAGTGCCCGCGCCCGCTCTCCGGGTGAAGCCTCGGTTCAGAAGAGGCCCGCGAGGGCGGTGTCCTTGGCCTGGAGTTCGGCATTGCCCGTGCGGACCAGGGTGGCCGCGCCGTTCAAGGTGGTGTTGAGCTGGAGGACGTGCTGGTTCCACATGCGCTGGAGGTCGGCGAACGCGTCGTTGGCGTCACCTTTCCAGTTGTTGCGTACGAACTCCTCGACAGTGCGATGGAAGGCCTCGAGCTGGTCGCGGATGGCCTCCGCGCGGCGGATGATCGAATTCGCGCCGTCGGCGACGCCCTCGAAATGGGCGGAGATGATCTGGCCGTCAACTGCTGCCATGGTGAATTCCTTTGCCAATTGTCCGGAAAGAACGAGGGGTGGCCGAGCGGTTAGACAGCCGGGAGGTCGAGGCTCGAAATCTGTGCGTTGACCTTGGATTCGTAATCCTTGTCGTGCTCTTCGTAGTTCGAGCCGACCTTGATCAGCGTCTCGGCCGTGTGCATGAGTTTGTCGTTGAGCTTGTCGGCCTGGAAGTAGTAGCGCTGCATGAACGCGTTGAACGCGTCGGCCGCGCCGCCCCGCCAATTCGAGCCCGCGACCATGCTGTCCTCATCGCGCTTCAGATCGGCGATGGAGTGCATGAGCATGTCGTGGGTCTTCTGGAACTCCTGGGCCTTGGCCTGGATGAGCTCATTACTGGCTTCGAATGCACCGGCCACGGTGCCTCCTTCCGATTCGCGGGCGGACGACCTCGTAGTGATTGGACGTAGGTCACGACCCGCCGGTTCCACCTCCGCGCGAGAGGCAGCTCGAACCGCTGCTACCAGGTGCTGTTCGCGAACAATGCGTATTGGGCGGCAGCCCGTTGATGGGCGTCGGCGATCTGATCGGAGTCCACCACGGCCGTGTACTGGCGATAGCTGACCGTGCACCGGAAGCGTTTGGCGCGAGTGAGACCGGAGGCCGGAGCGTCGGTGGATTGTCCGCACTTCCCGTCCGGGAATCCGGCCGGTGCGTCCGCGGCGCCCGAATAGCCGTGTTCGAGAACGGCGGTGGCGAGTTGCTTCGCGGCTTGCGCGTCCCGGGTGCGGAAGAGCATGGACGGACCGTCGTAGTTCGCGCCCGCGATCGAGTATCGATCGATTCCGGTGTCGGTGACGATCCGCCGCCACAACGCCTGATCGGCGACCCGATGCAGGAAGCCGCGCGGTTCGGCCACGGCCATCGACTGGAAATCGGGGAGGAAACTCTCCCCGGGATTGAGGGTGCGCCGCAGCATGTGATCCGCGTCGAACGGCAGGCGCAGCACGCCCTCCGGGGTCAAGGGCGGCAAGGCATCCAGGAGCGGCAATTGCGCGTCGAGGACCTTCGTGGCGAGCGCGGTCAACTTCGGCAGCTCCGGATCCTTCACACCGACATAGGCGTTCACGACGTAATTGCCGTGCGCGACCGTCGATCCGATGCTGGCGACCCCGGGCCGCCAATGCGTGTGGGCGTCGGGGTATTTCGGCAGCGCCACCCGTTCGTTGACGTCCGGGGCCACGGCGAAGTCGGCCTCGTCCAAGTCGGTGGCGGCCTTGGCGGCGGCCGCCGCGTCACGGAACTGGAGGACGGTGACCGTGGTGAAGGAACTGCCCTCCACGGTCTTGCCGGACTTGTCGGGCTGTTTGTCGGTGTGGCCCACCGAGAGCCCGAACATCATCTTGTTCGCGTCGAGCACCGGCGCGGTGACGTCGGCCAGCACCCGGGTGGCGGTCTCGGTATTGGTCATCGACACCACGCCGGTGCCGAAGGTGAGGGCCGGGTCGATGTCGGCGCCGTTCACCACGTGGCCGGCCAGGCGTTGCGTCGCCAGCTCGATCCCCAACCGCATGCGCGGGTTGTATTCATAGCGCAGGTCCAGCGGCAGGGTCGAGTACTTGCCGACATCCAATGTGCGGATATCGATTTCACCCGGGGTCGCCGTGCCGGTGACGGCCGAACCGCAGCCCGCCACCGCCGCCGCGGTGATCGCGAGCAGAGCGGTCATCCGAAAACGCGAGATCATTGCCGTCCCCTCCCGATCACTTTTCCGCATTGACGAACAGGGCGTACTGCGCCGAGATCCGTTGCTGCGCATCGAGCAGCTGGCTCGCCGCAACCTCCCCGGCGAAGCGGCCGTGGGTGACGTAGCAGTAGTAGGTGATCGAGAAGCGCTGCGGCCCGGTGTATTTGCGGCACTGGGCATTCGGCAGGTTCGCGGGGGAGTCGGCGGGCCGGAAGGTGCGTGAGGTGCGGGCGCGCTCGGCCACGATGTCCGCGGCTCCGGCGGCGTCGCGGGCGCGGAAGACGTAGCCGCCGTTGAACGCCACCCGGTCCACGCCCGCCTTCTCGAACAGCGCGGCGTTGTCGTCGCCGGGGAAGATCTGGAGTCCGCCGTGCCGGTCGTAGACGCCGGGGATGCCGCGCTCGGACTGATCGTCGACGACGGTGCGCAGCGTCCGCCCGAGCACGCCGTCCAGATCGACGGGCTGCTCGGTCAGCTGATCCGGCGCGACGGCCGGGAACTTCGCCAGCGCGCCCGGGATCACGTCGATGCCGAGCTGGACGCGCGCCAGCAGGGCGGCCGGATCGCTGACCTTGGTCTCCGCCATCACGTCGTCCCACACGTAGCCGAAGATGACGAATCGGCCGGTGGCGTACCAGGATCGGACGGTCGCGTTGAAGTCGTAGGACTTGTCCAGGTAGACGAAGGCGTCCGGATATTTGTCGAGGTGCAGGCGCTCGCTCGGGGCGGCGTCGAAATCGGCCTGGCCCAGGGCCTGCGCGGCCGCCTTCGCCGCCGCGTCGTCGGTGAAGATCAGCACCGTGTTCGCGAACTCGTAGGACAGCCCCGGTGATTTGTCGGAGTTGCCGGTGGTGACGTAGCCGGACAGGAAGCCGGGCGCTGCGGCCCGCAGGTCGGCGGCCTTGGCGTTGGTGCGGATCTTCATGGCGCTGGAGCCGAGATCGATGAACGGGCGGATCGCGCCGTTCACCGCGGCCGGAGGATATTTGACCACCGGGTTGATCTCCGCCGGCAGCGGCAGGTAGTTGGCCAGCCGTTCGGCCTGTACGGCGCGGCCGAGTTCCTTGCTCTCGGCCTTGTCGTACTTCTTGGGTTGGGTGATCAGGTTGCCGGTGTCGAGCTTGGCCAGGTCGATGACGGGCTCGGCGGGGGCGGCGGGCCCCGGATCCGAGCCGCACGCGGCGGTCATCACCACCGTGACGGCGAAAGCCGCGGACATGGCTGCGCGCAGGCGCATGGGTTCCCCTCCCCAGAGCTGACTGACCGGCAAAACCCTACTTGATCCGGTTGTGCAGGACCGGCACCAGTTTGGTGAGCAGGGTCTGATCGGATTCGGGGGTCCAATTGCGGATCGCCGCGACCGCGGACGCGTCGTCGACCGGCACCACGATGGCGCGGGAGCTGGTGATCTCACTGGGCAGGCCGAGCAGGCCGCCGCCGCCCGCCTTCGCGTCGCTGCGGACCGCGATGATGTACGAGTCGTCGGTCACCTTCAAGGAACCGTAGCCGGAGGAGGGGCGCGGGGAGGTCTCCCCGGCCGCGGGCCGGTACTGGGCGTTGTAGACGAAGCCCAGGCTCTCCAGGTATTTCGCCTGATCACTGCCGGTCAGGTAGATGCTGTATTTGGTGTTGTAGTCGTCGCCGGTCACGTCGACGACGGTGACGGACTTGCCCTGGAACGCGGGATTGTCCTTGCGCGCCTGGTCCACCGAGTTCGGGGCGGTGTTCGCGGCCGGGGCCGCACCGGCGGACGTCGTTGCGGCGGAACCGGTCTCGCTGCCGCCGCCGGCGACGATGCCGATGCCCACGGCCACCGCGGCCGCCACCGTCGCCGCACCGATACCCAGGTAGAGCCGGGTCCGGTTGCGCGGCGGCCGCACCAGCTCGGTGGGCTCGGCCGCGGAAACCGGTATGCCGGTCTGGGTCTCACCGGCCGGCAGCAGGCCCGGCGGCGCGATCTGGATCGGATAGGTCGGAGAAGTATTGGTGGACACCGGGTTATAGCCCGGCACCAGCGCGGCCGTGGCGGCCTCGGTGAACTCGCGGCAGGAATTGAAGCGCTCGGCCGGATTCTTCGCCATCGCCCGCGCGAAGACGTGATCCAGCGCGGCGGGCAGATGCGGGTCGACATCGGTGGCGCGCGGCGGCGGCTCGTGCAGGTGGCCCATCATGACCAGCGCCGGTTGCGTTGCGGGATACGGGTTCCGGCCGGTCAGCAGCTTGAAGAACGAGCAGCCCAGGCTGTAGATGTCGGCGCGGTGGTCCAGCGGCAGCCCCGACAGCTGCTCCGGCGGCGCGTAGGCGATGGTGGCGACGAAACTGCCGGTCTGGGTCAGCTCGGTGGTGTCCTCGGTGGACTTGGCGACGCCGAAGTCGGCCAGCAGGGCCCGCTCGTCCTCACCGGCGGCGGTGGAGAGCAGGAAGTTGGCGGGCTTCACGTCGCGGTGCAGCAGGCCGCGCCGGTGCGCGTAGTCCAGGCCCCGGCCGATCTGGGCGACGATGGACAGCGCCCGCAGCGGCGGAATGGCGGCCGGATCGCGCTTGAGCTCGGCCGAGGCGTCGGTGCCCTCGACATACTGCATGGCGATCCACAGCTGCCCGTTCTCCTCGCCACGATTGTGCACCGCGACGATGTTCGGGTGATCCAGGCCCGCAACCACATTGGCCTCGCGTTCGAAGCGGCCGCGGAACTCCTCGTTGCTGGTCAACTCGGCGGAGAGCACCTTGAGCGCGTCCATGCGCGGCAGCTCGGGATGCTTGCCCAGATACACGGTCCCCATACCGCCCGAGCCGAGCACGCGAACGATCCGATATCCGCCGACGATGGTGCCAGGACTCAGTGCCATCGCATCAACTCCTGGATCCTCGCCGGACGCAGCGGCTCCCCCCGCTGCTCTCCGCGACTGTAGCCGGTGCCGGACGGGCACGTAACCTGGTGGCTGTGCTGAAGGATCCCTGTCGCGTGCTTCCCCGGGGCCGGTTCCCGTGATGGATCGGCAGGTCGAGGTCGTCGCGGGCGGCCATGCGCTGAGCCGGGTGGCGGGAGCGGTGATCCTGGTGGCGCATCGGGAGCGGGGCGCGATCACCCCCGAATCGCGGGCCGTGACGGCGGTGCGGGCGCTCGGGGACCTGGTCGCCGACGCCACCGATCTGGTCCCGGACGGGCCGGGGCGGCAGATCGCGCGGCAGGCCACCCGCTGGCTGATGAAGGAGGCCGAGCGGATCTCGCCCGGGCAGCCCATCGAATTCGGCATCCTGTCCACCGCCGACACCGGCGGGCTGGCCATCTTCCTGCACGGATCGGTGACGGCCGTGCTGGCCGGAACCGCCGTCGAGTACTACCGCGGCAGCGACGCCGCCTTCACCGTGGACCGGGTCGCCGCGCCGCCCGCGCGGGCCGCGGCCCTGTTCATCGACGAACCGCGGCGGCGGGCGCCGGAACTGCCCGAGCGTGGAATCGGCTCGCTCGTCGAGGGACTCGCGCCCGCGTCGGGCGCGGTGGTGTGGTTCGAGGGCGAACCGGTGGTGTCGCGCACCCCGGCGCGTCCGGCGGGGGCGCGGCACCGGGCCGCGGAACCGCCGCCGCCCACGGCCGCCTTCGACGCCGAACGCGATCCCGAACCCGAGCCGCCGCCGGTGGACCCGGACCTGATCCCGACCCGCACCTCCAATCGGATTCCCGCGAACCTGGATCCCGCCCCGGTGGATCCGGTCACCGAGGGCATTCCGGCAGCGCCGGACCTGCACCACGCGCCCACCGAGATGGGCGGCGCGAGCGAGCTGAGCGGCACCAACCCGGCGCCCAAACCCGACCCGGACCTGCAGCGACGGCTCGAGGCCACCGCCAAGGCGACCGCGCTCACCGCGAAGGTGCTCGGATTCAAATGCGCGCGTGCGCATCCCAGCGACCCGCGGGCCGCCTTCTGCACCGTGTGCGGCATGCCGGTGGATCAGACCCAGCAGGTGTCCGAGGTGATCCGGCCGCCGCTGGGCATGCTGGTGCTCGACGACGGCATGACCTTCATGCTGGCGGCCGACGCCGTGGTGGGCCGCGATCCCGAACTGTCCGAACCGGCCCGCGCGGGCCTGCTGCCACTGCGCATCGACGACAGCTCCGGCGGCATGTCCCGGGCGCACGCCGAGATCCGCTTGGTGAACTGGGATGTCACCATCGTCGACCGCGGCTCCACCAACGGCACCCGGGTGCGCCCGCCCGGGTATCGCGATTGGGTTCGGCTGCAACCGAATCAACCGTTCACCCTGGTACCGGGCGCGGAGGTCATGCTCGGCAACCGGGTGCTGCGATTGGAGCCGGTCGCGCCGCCGCCGTTCGGGTAGGACGCGAGAACTCCCGCGCCCCTAGGTGTATCGGGAGTAGCAGATCTCCTGATTGGTGCCGAGCACGCCCGCGCGGAAGGCGTCCACCCGGGAGAAGCCGCTGGGCACGGTCTTGCCGTCGGTGTCGCTGGCGGCCAGGCCGTCGGTGAGCAGACCGGAGACCGCCTCGTCCAGATCGCCCGCGGACAGTGAGATGCCGCCGGACGCCTTGCGGCTCGGGTCGGCCAGTTTCCCGGAGATCACCCCGGACAGACAGGCCGCGCGCAGACCGGTCTTCGCGCCCTTCAACGGCAGTCCGGCGGCGTGCTGCACGGCGAGGGTGTAGCGGGAGATGAAGACGATGTAGGCGGTGAAATCGCCGGTCACGTTGGCGGGCAGGGCGTCCTGGTCGTCGGCATTGGAGACGCCGCGGTCGTGCAGCGCGGGCACATCGGTGCCGATCCGATTGGTGGCCGGGCAGTAGGTGACCGGCACGGTGTCGGCGCCGTTGCGGCAGTTCAGCTTCGCGGTGTCGTAGCCGTACTCGGGCTCGTCGCGCACCGGCATGATGGTCGCCATCGACTTGGCCAGCTCCTGCAGGCTGGACTGGGTCACCTCGGACTGGCCGTGATTGGCGTCGTTGCCGAGGGTCTGCGGCAGATCGCCGCGGCGGCGGTCGATCTCGTTCTGATCGATGGCCTGACAGCCCTTGGCGCCGTCGGTGAACCCGATCTGCACGGCCGTCACCCGCTCGAACGCGGAACCGTGCACGCTCTGCGGATCGTCGGGGTCGGCGTCGCGGAAGGCGACCGTGGCGGCCAGCACCGCGTTCAACCCGTCGGAGGTGTTGATCGTGAAGTGCGGGGCCTTGCCCTCGGCCACATTCCGGATGAACGCGCCCGCGAAGCAATCCGCCTGCTGCTCCTTGACGATGGTCGGGGTGCGGCGGCCGACCAGTTTGGCCATCTCCTGGATGGCGTGCCCGTACTCGTGGGCCAGCACCATGACCACCGACATCTTCCCGAACTCGTCGGCCACCGCGGGCAGCAGCACCCCGCGATCCCAGCCCACCGAACCGTCCAGCCGGCAGTAGGCGGCGTTCACGAGCCGGTAGCTGGTCTCGCCGCAGAACTGCCCGGACTGCGAGCGCGGCGTCTTGGCGTTCCAGGAGATGAAATGGTCCACGGGGCTGAAGGCGCCGCCGAACTCACGCGGAAACTCGCCCCGCCAATAGGTCTGGATGTCGTCGAGCGCGTTGAGCACCAGTTTGTCGATACTGCCGCCGTCGGAGTTCTCCGCGGTCAGCGTCGAATCCGGGACCCCGGAGCGGGGGCCGCTGGGACCGCCGGTGGTAGGCAGACCGGCCACCTTGAACGGGTCGTCGTAGATCGATACGGCCCGGCCGTGAACATTTCGTGTACAGCCGGACAAGAGCGCGACCGCCACGAGCACTACGCCCAGCGTCACGAATACACGGCGAATCCCCGTGGACCGGCGCGTGCGCACCGCCTCCCCCCGGCGTCTCCCCACGTGTTCTCCCTCGACAACCGATACCGATCGTGTCCCGGAATCGGACGGACGGCCGAGAAGCGCGACGCCGGACTCCGGGGGCTTCAATTATCATCCCACCATGTCTTCACCGGGGGCGCAGCAGATCACCGTGCGTCATGATGGAACCGAACGGGTCTTCGACGCGACTCAGCAGATCACGATGGGCCGGGCGCCGGAGGTGACGCTGTTCGTCGACAGCCCACTGGTCTCCCGCGTGCACGCGATCCTCAGCTACGAGGCCGGATCGTGGATGCTCAGCGACAACGGCAGCACCAACGGCGTTTTCGTGGACGCCCGCCGGCTGACCACGCCGCTGGTGATCAACCGGCCCACCCAGGTGCGGCTCGGCGACGCCATCAGCGGCCCGCTGCTGCACCTGCTGCCGCAGCTCGCGCGCGGCGGCGGTGGTGCGCCGCAACCGCAACCGCAACCGCAGCAGCGGCCGGCGCAGCAGCAGAACCGGCCGCCGTCCCCGCTGCCCCAGGTGGGACAGCCGCAGCAGGCGCAGCAGCCGTTCGCGCAGCGCCCGCCGGTGCAGCAGCGACCCCAGCAGGCCTGGCAGCCGCCGAACGTGGCCCAGCCCAACCAGAATCAGTGGAATCCGAACCGGCCGGTATCGGGTCCGCAGCATCAGCAGCCGAATCCGGTGCCGCAGCGGCCGACTCCGCCCGTCGGCAACGCGGCCACGCCGAATGTGGTGCGCCCGCCGGTCAACCAGCCGCCGCAGGGCGGCGATCCCATCAATATGACCACCAAGGCGGACACCTCGGCGCTGCCGCCGATCCGCGCGCGGGCCTCCACCGCGGCCATCGCGCGCGCCGACCGGATTCCGCGCAACGGTCTGCACATCGGTCGTACCAGCGACAACGAGATCGTGGTCAACGATCCGATGGCCTCGCGCAAGCACGCGCGCCTGGTGCCCGACCGTGAGGGCCTCGCCATCGAGGACCTCAACTCCGCCAACGGCACCTTCGTCAACGGCCGCCGCGAACAGCGCGCGCTGCTGCGCGAACGCGACATCGTCACCATCGGTAACGTCGACTTCGTCGTGCAGGAAGGCACGCTCGTGCACCGGCAGCGGCCGGTCGCCGAACAGGGCCTGCACGTGCACGGCGTCTCGTTCACCGTCGAGGGCAACAAGCAGCTGCTCGTGGACGTGAACATGCAGGCCGGGCGCGGATCGCTGACCGCGCTCATCGGGCCCTCCGGCGCGGGCAAGTCCACGCTGTCGAAACTCATTGCGGGAACCACGCTTCCGTCCGCGGGTGTGGTCACCTTCGAGGGCCGCAACCTGCACGTCGAATACGAGGCGCTGCGCTCCCGCATCGGCATGGTGCCGCAGGACGACGTGCTGCACCGGCAGCTCACCGTCAAGCAGGCGCTCAACTTCGCCGCCCAGCTGCGACTGCCGCCGGACACCAGCAAGGCCGACCGCAAGCAGGTGATCGCCGATGTGCTGAAGGAGCTTTCGCTCACCCAGCACGCCGACACCCGCGTGGACCGGCTCTCCGGCGGTCAGCGCAAGCGCGCCTCGGTGGCCATGGAGCTGCTCACCGGCCCCTCGCTGCTCATCCTCGACGAGCCCACCTCCGGCCTGGACCCGGCGCTGGACCGCCAGGTCATGACCATGCTGCGGGAACTGGCCGACGCCGGGCGCACCGTCATCGTGGTCACCCACTCGGTGGCCTGCCTGGACATGTGCGACCAGGTGCTGTTGCTGGGCCCCGGCGGCAAGACCGCGTTCTGCGGGCATCCGGGCAGCGTCGGGCATTCCATGGGCACCAGCGACTGGGCCGAGATCTTCGGCCGCGTCGCCGCCGATCCGGATGGGGCCTTCGCGAATTTCCGTTCCCGCCAGGCGTTCGCGGAGCCACCCGCGCCGGTGAAACCGGTGGAACGGGCGAAGGCGCCGAAATCCAGTCCGTTCAAACAGTTCTCGACCCTGGCCCGGCGGCAGTTGCGGCTCATCTTCGCCGACCGCGGCTATCTGGCGTTCCTGGGGATCCTGCCGTTCGTGCTCGGCGGTCTGTCGCTGGTCGTGCAGGGCAAGAGCGGATTCGAGTCCGTCGGATTCGTGCAGGCGCCCGACGGCAGCTTCGTGCGCGCCAACAACGGTGAGGCGCAACAGCTGCTGGTCGTGCTGATCCTCGGCGCGTGCTTCATGGGCGCCACGCTCACCGTGCGTGACCTGGTCGGTGAGCGGGCCATCTACTACCGCGAACGCGCGGTCGGATTGCGTTCCGGCGCCTATCTGATGTCGAAGGTCGTGGTCTTCAGCCTGGCGGCGCTGGTGCAGTCGGCCGTGATGATCGGCATCGTGCTGGCGGTGAAGAAGCCACCGGCCACGGGTGCGGTGCTCTCGCTAGGCACCGTGGAGCTCTACCTCGATGTCGCCTTGACCGCGGTGGCCTGCGTGATCCTGGGCCTGGTGCTGTCCTCGCTGGCCAAATCCAACGAGCAGGTGATGCCGCTGCTGGTGGTGGTCATCATGGCCCAGCTGGTGATGGCGGGCGGCATGATTCCGGTGACCGGTCGTGCCGTACTGGACCAGCTGTCCTGGCTGTTCCCGTCGCGCTGGGGCTATGCCGCCGGAGCGTCCACGGTCAATCTGCCCGAGCTGTCGATCTCGGCCGCAGCGCAGCAGGACAGCTTCTGGAAGCACACGGTCGCCGCGTGGTCGCTGGATGTGGCCATGCTGTGCGTGATCGCGACGCTGCTGACCCTGTTCACCTGGTCGCGCCTGCGTTTGAAGAAGTCGGCGGCGTGACCGGGGACACACTCGCGCAGGGGTGCGAAGAGTGATTCGGCCGCGCGCTCAACGGAGCGAGCAGGCAGACTGATGACTGTGACAGCGCGAGTTGGGGCAGTGCATCTCGGCTGGGACGTGGTGTCGGTGGCCGCCGGTGGCGGCGGTTCACCCATACGCCCGGTCCAGGTCGAGGGCTCGTACACGCCGCCCGCATATCTGCTGGCCGACTCGTCGGGCCGGCTGCACACCGCAGGCGTGGACCGGCGGCCGGATGTCGGCATCGCCATCTCCGATGTGCGCGACATCATCGGGCACCCGCAGATCGTGGTGGCCGGGGCGACCTGGCCCGCCGAACTGGTGTTCCGGGCGCGCATGCACAACCCGCTGGCCTCGGTGATCGAGCACTTGGGGGCGACGCCCGACGTGCTGGCGCTGCCCTTCCCCGACGAATGGCCCGACCCGCAGGTCGACGAATTCGTACGCCTGGTGGAACAACTCGGCGTACCCGCCGAACCGCTGCCCGAGTCGGTGGCGCTCTCGGGCTACGTGCGCGCCCTCGGCCTGGTGCGCGCGCCCGGCCGCGGACCCGGCGTCGGCGCCGTCGGCGTCTACTCCGATGGCCGCGAATGCCTCGTCGTCGCGGTGCACGGCAATGACGACCAGCCCACCGAATCGGTCAGCGTCGCCATCACCGCCGAGGCGCTGCACGAGGCGCATGCCGCCGACAATGTGGTCATCGAGGTGATGGCCGCGGCGCGCGCCATCAATGCCGATACCTCCACGGTGCTGCTCACCGGCAATGTCTGTTTCAACGACGCGTTGCGGTTGGCCTTCCAGAACCACCTCGGCCACCGCTTCCAGGTCGCCGACCACCCGATGCACGCCCTCGTCCTCGGCGCGACCCACCTGCTGGTCGCCGACAGCGAAGGCGACCCGGCCTACGACCGGCCCCAGCCCGGCGCGGGACAGCAGTCGAACAGTTCCGGCCGGCAGTCGGGCGGTGCGGGACAACAGTCGGTCGGCGGTGGACAGCAGCCCGGCGGAGCGGAAGCGCGGCCCGTCGAGCAGGGGCCACGCCATGTCCCCGGTGGCCGCGACGCGGACCAGGCGCTGCAGCGCCAGCCCGAACCGCTGTCCCAGCAGCCGGAACTGGTTCCCCGGCACATGGATTCACCGCCGGCACCCGAATCCGCTCCGCAGCGCCCGGGTTCCGCGCCCCGCACCGGCCCGCAGCCCGCGGCCGACGGTGACCGGGACGGCGGCGATCCGGACGGCCGGACGCGTCGTCTGACAGCGGAGGAGGCCGCGGCGCAGGGACCGCAGGCGGGTGGGCAGGGCGCGCAGCCGGTGGCCGATCCGGCCGCCGAAGGACTCACGCGTCGAATCACCGGGCAGGAGGCCGCATCTCAGGGCGGCCCCACGGGTAACACCGGGCCCGGCGGCATCACCCAGCGGGTGACGCCCGAGGAATTGGCCCGGCTGACCGCGCAGGCGGGCGCGGGCGAGAACCGGACCGCGGCCGCGGGGACCGGCCCGAGTATCGATGCGGGCCACAGGGTTGCGCGCGGGTCCGAGGGCCCGGCTACCGGGTCGCAGCCCGTCGTCGGGGGACGAGGGACGCTGCCGCCCGGTCTGGAAGGCGTCGGCGGCCGATTCACGCGGCCGCCGGGCTCACCCGCCGATGACCAGATGACCACGGTCTTCGGTCCGGGCGACCAGGGCGGCGCCGGATCGGGTCGCCAGGGCGGCGCGGGATCGGGTTCCGCAGGTGCGCAACAGGGCTCGGCGGGGAGCTACGGCCCCGGCGGGCAGGGCCCACAGGACGGTCCGGGTGCACACGGCGGTTACGGCCAGGGCGGCGGTTTCGGAACGGTTGGCCCGAGCACGGGCGGTTATCCGCAGCAGGGCGGAGCGGCGGGTCAATTCGGGCCCGGCACAGGCGGTCCGGGCTCGGCGGGCGGCTACGGCACCGGCTACGGTTCGGCGAACGCTCCGGGCTCGGAGGGTTCGGCGCAGGGCGGTTACGGTCCCGGCGGCGCGCAGCCGGCCCAGGGCGGGCAGTACGGCGGCCAGCAGGGCGCCGCAGTGCAGTACGGCCAGGGCGGATACGGATCGGGCGGTTACGGCGGCCAAGGTGGCCACGGCGGCGGCGGTTACCCGGCGGGTCCCTATGGGGCCGAGGGGGATACGTCCGGTTCGGGTCGCGGGAGTTTTGCTGGATCCGGCGGAAACGCTTCTGGTCAACCCGGCGCGATGTACGGTGGGTCGATGTCGTCGGGGGTGTGTGGGTCTACTCCGCAAACGCCGGAAGATACCGCTGGGCAGTCGGATTCGGACTCCGGATCCGGCTCCGAGGGTGATCGCAAGCAGCGCAAGGGCAAGCTGTGGAACAAGATGCGCAAGCCGTTCGGCGCGCCCATCATCGTCGGAGCGGCGGCCCTGTCGCTCCTGGGCGCGCACTCGGATCAGCGCCAGGACCCCACGGCCGGATCCCCGGCGCCCGTCGGCGGTGTGACCAGGGCCACCGATATCGAGCTGCTCCCGGTCGGTGAGAGCTGCGCGGTGACCCCGTTCGTCTCGGGGCTGCCCGGCTCCGGCATCGCCACCATCGGCGACCCGCACAAGACGGACTGCGTGCGGTCCGGCATCGACACGCTGCGCTACACGCTGCCCGGCCCGGTGCGCGGGGTCGACCCCGGCCCGCCCTTGCACATCTGACCGTCGGCCGGGTGCATCCCCCCGGGTGACGGGGCGAATCGGACCGGTGGCCACGGCTCCCGGGACCGATTCGAGGGTCCGCGGTCCCCGCTGGTATGGTTGCTCGTTGGTGTGCGGTACGGCCGGGTTTCCGGCTGTCACACGAGCCCCGGGTCTCCACCGGCCGCCGGGATTCAGCTCGATCGCGTACTTGGCTGGCAAAACCTACGACAGACAGGGATGCACTGTGCCTACGTACAGCCCCAAGGGCGGTGACGTGACCCGCAAGTGGTACGTCATCGACGCCACTGACGTAGTGCTCGGCCGTCTTTCCGTGCAGGCTGCGAACATCCTGCGTGGCAAGAACAAGCCGACCTACGCCCCGAACGTTGATGGCGGCGACTTCGTCATCATCATCAACGCCGACAAGGTCGCCATCTCCGGCAACAAGCGGCAGGACAAGGTCCTCTACACCCACTCCGGTCACCCGGGTGGTCTGAAGGGCCGTACCGTGGGCCAGATCCTGGACACCCGCCCCGACCGTCTGGTCGAGCGCGCCGTCAAGGGCATGATCCCGAAGAACAAGCTGGGCAACAAGATCATCGGCAAGCTGAAGGTCTACGCGGGCCCGAACCACCCGCACGCCGCCCAGCAGCCCATCCCCTTCGAGATCAAGCAGGTGGCCCAGTGACCGCTCCTGAGGAATTCAACGACGACTACGTCGTCGAGGACACCGCCGTGGAGGTCGTCGAGGAGGGTGACGGTTACGAGGCCGAGGCCGAGTACACCGAGACCTTCTCCGCTCCGGTGATCATCGATCGTCCGGTGCAGACCGTCGGCCGCCGCAAGGAGGCCGTGGTCCGCGTGCGCCTGGTGCCGGGTTCCGGCAACTTCGTGCTGAACGGCCGCACCATCGAGGACTACTTCCCGAACAAGGTGCACCAGCAGCTGGTGAAGTCCCCGCTCGTCACCGTCGAGCGCACCGAGACCTTCGACATCCACGCCCGCCTCGTCGGTGGTGGACCGTCGGGTCAGGCCGGCGCTCTGCGCCTGGCCATCGCGCGTGCCCTCATCGAGGTCACCCCGGACGACCGTCCCGCCCTCAAGCGTGCCGGCTTCCTGACCCGTGACCCGCGTGCCACCGAGCGTAAGAAGTACGGCCTCAAGAAGGCCCGTAAGGCGCCTCAGTACTCGAAGCGCTGATATTGCGCCGTCAGGCTCTACCGTGCCCGGCCCCCGTGGGGACCGGGCACGGTACGGTCTACACGGCAACCTGTGCGAGAGCAGGCTCCCCACAACGGTTTACAACCGTTGCCACCTCTTTCCTGGACGCACTCCGCCGCGGAACACGGCGGAGTGCGAGAGTCCCGGAGAGGGCGGGAAGCCTGCTCTCGTGCTGTATCCACCGAACTGCAGGGGTGTTGAGGTAATGGGACGTTTGTTCGGTACCGACGGTGTGCGCGGGCTCGCCAACGGGTCGCTGAGTCCGGAACTGGCGCTACAGGTTTCGGCCGCGGCGGCGCAGGTGCTGAGCCGCGGGAAGAAGCGCGCCGTCGCCGTCGTCGGACGCGATCCCCGCGCCAGTGGCGAGATGCTGGAGGCCGCCGTCACCGCGGGCCTCACCTCCGCGGGCGTGGACGTGCTGTCGGTCGGCGTGCTGCCGACGCCCGCCGTCGCGTACCTGACCGGCGTGTACGACGCGTGCCTGGGCGTCATGATCTCCGCCTCGCACAACCCCATGCCGGACAATGGCATCAAGATCTTCGCCGCGGGCGGGCACAAGCTGGACGACGTCGTCGAGGACCGGATCGAGGCGCTGATCGCGGAGGGGGGCTTCACCCGGCCCACCGGCGCGGCGATCGGCCGCATCCTCGGACGCCCCGGCCTGGGCGGGCACGTCTTCGACGTGAACGACCGGTACAGCCTCGAAGGCACCCACGAACGCTATGTCGAGCACCTGGTCCAGGCCACCGGCCGTGACCTGCGCGGGCTCACCGTCGTGGTGGACTGCGCGCACGGCGCGGCCTCCGAGGTCGGACCGGCCGCCTACCGCGAGGCGGGCGCGACCGTCATCGCCATCAATGCCGACCCCGACGGCCTCAATATCAACGACGGCTGCGGCTCCACGCATCTCGAGCAGGTCCAGGCGGCCGTGCGCGCGCACGGCGCCGACCTCGGCCTCGCCCACGACGGCGACGCCGACCGCTGCCTGGCCGTGGACGCCACCGGCGCGGTCGTGGACGGCGACGCCATCATGGCCGTGCTCGCCGTCGGCATGCGCGACTCCGGCGACCTGGTGGAGAACACGCTGGTCGCCACCGTCATGAGCAACCTCGGCCTGCACATCGCCATGCGCGAGGCCGGAATCACGGTGCGCACCACCGCCGTCGGTGACCGCTACGTGCTCGAGGACCTCCGCAACGGCGGCTATACCCTCGGCGGCGAGCAGTCCGGGCACGTGGTGTTCCCGCGCTACGGCACCACCGGCGACGGCGTGCTCACCGGCCTCAAGCTGATGGCCCGGATGGCCGAGACCGGCAGCAGCCTGGCCGAATTGGCGGGCATCGTGCAGGTCGTCCCGCAGATCTTGGTGAACGTCCCGGTCACGGACAAGGCCGCCGTCGCCACCGCCCCCGCGGTGCTGGAAGCCGTCGCCCAGGCCGAGCAGCTGCTGGGTGACACCGGTCGAATCCTGCTGCGCCCCAGCGGAACCGAACAACTGGTCCGCGTCATGGTCGAGGCCACCGACCCGGAGCAGGCCCACCACTTGGCCGACCATCTCGCCAAACTGGTCGAGACCGTCTGACTCTTCGCCGAGCGGCGCACCCTGGAGGGGATTCGTCCGAGTTTCCCTCCAGGGTGTGCCACTCGGCGGTCAGTGGGATTCGGTGAGGTGTCCGTCGGACAGGTGCCAGCGGCGGGTAGCGGTGACCGTGTCCAGCATGCGGCGGTCGTGGGTCACCAGGAGGACTGTGCCCTCGAAGGATTCGACGGCCTGCTCCAGCTGCTCGATGGCGGGCAGGTCCAGGTGGTTGGTGGGCTCGTCGAGCACCAGCAGGTTCACCCCGCGGGCCTGCAGCAGCGCCAGCGCGGCGCGGGTGCGCTCACCCGGGGAGAGCGTGTCGTTGGGGCGCAGCACATGCGGGCCGCGGAGACCGAACTTCGCGAGCAGGGTGCGGACATCCGACTCGTTCCAGTCGGGGATCTGCGCGCTGAAAGTGTCCGCGAGGGTGGCGGTTCCGCGGAACAGGCCGCGCGCCTGATCGACTTCGCCGATCGCGACGCCCGAACCGATCGACGCGGAACCGTTGTCCGGCTTCATCTTTCCCAGCAGCAGCGACAGCAGGGTGGATTTGCCCGCGCCGTTCGCGCCGGTCAGCACGATGCGATCGCCCCAATCCACCTGCACCGTCACCGGTCCCAGGGTGAACTCGCCGCGGGACACCGTCGCGCCGGACAGCGTGGCCACCACCGCGCCGCTGCGGGGCGCGGCCGCGATGGACATACGCAGCTCCCACTCCTTGCGCGGCTCCTCCACCACGTCCAGGCGTTCGATGCGCTTGAGCGTCTGCTTGACCTTGGACGCCTGCTTCTCGGTGGACTCCGCGCGAGCCTTGCGGCCCATCTTGTCCGAATCCGCCTTCGACTTGCGTCGGGCATTGCGGACACCGTGTTCCATCCAGTTGCGCTGCATAGTGGCCCGCGCCTCCAGGCCGGCCTTGATGTCGGCGAACTCGTCGTAGGCCTCGCGGGCGTGGCGGCGCGCGATCGCCCGCTCCTCCAGATACGAGTCGTAGCCGCCGTCGTACACACCGACCTGCTGCTGCGCCAGATCCAGCTCGACGATGCGATTCACGGTGCGCGCCAGGAACTCCCGGTCGTGGCTGATCACCATGAGCGGCTCGCGGACCCCGGTCACGAACTGCTCGAGCCGGGCCAGGCCGTCCAGATCGAGGTCATTGGTGGGCTCGTCGAGCAACAGGATGTCGAAGCGGGACAACAGGACCGAGGCCAGACCGGCGCGGGCAGCCTGACCGCCGGAGAGCACGGTCATCGGGGTGGCCAGACCGTGCGGGAGGCTGTCGGTGAGGCCCAGATCGGCGGCCACCTCCTCGGCGCGCTGCTCCAGGTCCGCGCCGCCGAGGGCGAGCCAGCGCTCCAGGGCGGGGGAGTACTCGTCGTCACCGCCGTCGGCGAGGCGTTCGGCGGCGGCGTCCATGGTCTGCTGGGCGGCGGCCACCCCGGTGCGGCGATACAGGAACTCCAGCACCGTCTCGCCCTCGATGCGCTCCGGCTCCTGGGCCAGATAGCCGACGGTGGCGTCCGGCGGGCTCAGCACGATCTCGCCCTCGTGGGCGTCGCCGTCGGCGAGCATGCGCAGCAGGGTCGATTTGCCCGCCCCGTTCACACCGACCAGGCCGATCACATCGCCGGGGGCGAGGATCAGATCCAGGTTGGAGAACAGCAGACGCTCGCCGTGTCCGGCGGCCAGGCCGCGCGCATGCAGAGTGGTGCTCACCAGGGCGATTCTGCCGTGTTCAGGGTGGCACCCTGACGTCGGGCCTCGGAAAGTTCAGGGTCGCTATCCGGCGAGGGACCGATGTGCGCGCGGCCGCGGCTCGGCACAGTGGAGACATGACCACAGAGTTTCCGACCCCGGCCCCGAAGCGACTGACCCGCTCCCAGCACGACAAGTGGATCGCCGGCGTGTGCGGCGGTCTCGCCGAATACGTCGGCTGGAGCCCCGGTCTCGTCCGCTTCCTCTTCATCCTCTCCTGCCTGCTGCCCGGACCGCAGTTCCTGCTTTACATCGCGCTGTGGATCATCATCCCCAAGCGCTGAGTCATCCCCAGGCCGCGAGTTGTCCACAATCGGCGTCGAAGGTGGTGCGAGGGGTGATCGCGAGTGCCAGGATGGTGATCACGCCACTGCGGAGGAGTGCACACCATGGTCACATCGGGTGATCTGCCCGGACTGGATTTGCCAGAACTGGACGCGCATTCGGAACTGGGTGGGCTAGGTGCGGTCGAGTTGTCGCACCCCACACAGGATCTCGACGCGGACGGCCTGGCCGACACCGTGACCACCGGCACCGCACACGCCATGCAGGTGTGGACGGATCTGGATCACGACGGCTACGCCGACCATGTGACCGTGGTGGACAGCGGCGGTGACTACGCCGCCTGGGAATTCCACCACAACTCCGACGGCACCACCGCGTGGGTGCGCACGGACGGCGGACACCTCGGCGGCACCTAGCCGGGGCTGACGGGGGATTTCACGCCACGGGCCATGGCCCGTGGGGATTCGAGGGGGGATCGATGGGTGAATCCGGCGACTTCGGCGTGCGCGTCACCGCCCTGCACACCGCGGCCACCACCCTGCGGGACAACGCCGAGGCATTGGGGCAGCACGCCCACGCGATCGGCGACCACGCCTTCGGTCTCGGCAATGACGTGGCGGGACGCGACTACTCCGCCCAGGGCGCCGCCATCCATCGCGGATTCGAGCGCGCGGCAGGCTGCCTCCGGCATTGGGCTGCCGCGGCCGCCGCCACCGCCGACGTCTTCGACCGCGCCGCCTCCGAATACGCCCGCCTGGACCACGACCGCGCCACCGCTCTCCACCAGGTCGGCCGATGACCTTCGACCCCACCGGCAAGACCGTCGAGCAGATCCTCGACCACGGAGCGCCCGGCCTGCGCTATTGGGAACAGTTCCTGCCCTTGTACACCAAGGCATTCGGTGAACCGGCCGGTGTGAACGTGACCGAGCTCTATGCCCGCTACGACGAACAACGCGGTCTGAATCTCGACGAATTCGACACCGCTCGAACCGAACTGGACAAGGCGCTCGCCGACGCCGAATCCCGCTTCACCTCCCACCACTCGGTAGCGAGCTCGCTTCCGGCGGCCTGGACGGGCGCAACCGGCACCGAGGCCCTCGCCCTCCTGAATTCCCAACTGCGCCAAGCCCGCGAAGACCTCGACACCATCCGCACCGCCGCCATCGCGATCGCCGCCGCCCTCGACCCGATCCGCGCCGCCATCCTCACCAAAGCGGAACGAACCCGCGGCCTCCTCGAGCCCCACCCCGATGGCGAAGCCCACACCACCATCGACGGCAGGACCCCCGACGCCATCGGCGCCCTCGCGAAAGCGGACCCTTGGCTCACAGCCACATTCCGGCCCGAGGTCGACCGGCAACTGGCCGCCTTCACCGCCACCTGCGCGGCCACCGCCGACACCGTCGAATCCCATTACCGCACCATCATCACGGCCTTCGAGCAGGTCATCGACCACACTTATCCACAACCGTCCCAAGACCTGCTGCCCCAATCGGAGACGAATTCCGCAGCTCTGCTCGGCAGCCACGGTGGGGCGCAGCCAGACTCGACCGAGGAACAGGCCAATCCTGCTGGGGCGCAGCCCAGCGTGGCTCCCGCGCCGTCCGAGCCGGAATCCTCGCCGCCGACGGTGGGCCGTGGCCAATGCCCACAGGCCGACGCCGGGTCCGCGCGGTCGCGGGACTGCTGCGGGCCGGGCGATTCGGGCGCGCCCCAACCTACGCAGGAGGGATCCGGTCGGCCCGGCACCGCAACCGGGCAACCATGTGACCACGCGTGTGCGAAGGTGGCGCCCACCCGTCCGGCCGAGGCCACCGAACCCGCCTCTGTCGGATCGGTTACCGCCGTGGAGCCGCCGGTCCCCGGTGCGCCCACCCCGTCCGATTCGGGGTCCGGCGCCGTGCCGAAACAGGCCCAGTCCCAGACTGAAATGCTCGCGCAGGCGCTGGAGGGCCTCATCGGCAAGCTCGAAACCGGTTTGCGGCAGGGCTTATCCACCGTCCTCGAACAGCTCGGCTCCCTGTCCGACCCCGCATCCGATACCCCGGGCGACGTAGACACGCCTGCAGGACAGGAGAAGTCTGCCTACCCTGACAAGCCGGCCGACCCGAATGCGCACGCCGACGCGGATAAGCCAACAGGTGCGGACCGGCCTGCCGAACCACCGCGCGGCCCAGGGACATCGAACCTTCCGTCCGGCCATCTCGAATTCGACCTCGCTGGACGGCATTTCGTAGTCGACCGCGAACCAACGGGTGACATGTCCATCTCGGTGGCCGACGAATCCGGCCGGACGCAGGTCTGGAGCCTGACAATCGACGAGTCCGGCAAACCCGCGCTCGCTCCGGACAACGCAGTCGGACACTCGTCCATCCCCGCTGCCGATAACCGCGAGCCGGCGACTGCCGCGCCAGACCCGCGCCCACCGGGTAATTCGCCCTCGGTCGAGGCTGCCACGCCGCCAGGTTCACCGTGCGCCCCGGAGGTCCCGACCGGGTTCACTCCGGTTCAGGTCCCCTGCACGGCTCCGCCATCAGCTGAATCGCCCACTCCGGCAGCGCCTTCCGGCGGGCACGAACCGCCCACGTGCGCCGGAACTCCTGAGCTGGACGCCGGAAAGTTCCCGAACGGCGGCGACCTGTCCGGGTGCGATGGGTTGGGCGGCGTCGGGCAGGGTGGGTCCACCGTCTGTCCGGCGGTGCCCGAAACCCCGGGGCCGACCGCACCGCTGGGCGGCGGCGAGTTGCCACGGGACGGAGGGGCGCAGCCTGATGACCCGTCGGTGTCTGTGTCACCCGCCGATCCTGGCGTGGGGCTCGGGAGTCCCGATGTGCCGCTGGAGATTCCGGAGGCAGGTGTGGAGATCCCTTGACCGTCGCCGGGAGTCGGGTTACTTGCGGAGGGCCTGGATGAGTTGGAGGACGGGGAGCTTCTGGGGCTGCTCCGGCTCGTCCTCGACGGCGTCGGGGTCGACGACCTGGGTGTGGGGGATGAGGGCTTCGGGGTCGGCGAAGGGCTTGTACTTCTTGTCGCCGAGGAGGGTGTAGTTGAGGTAGCCGACCAGGAGGGCGCGGGTGAGGCGTTCGGTCTTGGGCTCGTGCTTGCCCGCACCGAGGGCGGCGAGGGCGCGGCGGCCTTCGACCATGCCGTTGTGGGTGGCCTTGTCGAGGGAGCGGAGGATCGCGCCTTCGCCCCAGGCGGAGGCCAGGGGGAGGGCGTCGGAGCTGACCGAGTCGATGTCGGCGGCGCCGGCCAGGATGAGGGCGGGGGCGTCGACCTTGGTGGCCAGGGCCTCGGCGGAGGGTGCGGTGGGGGACGGGAAGAGGGCGGCGACGGCGGCCACCTCGCGCTGGGAGGCGGCGATGACGGCCGCGCCCGCGCCCATGCCGTGACCCGCCAGGGCCAGGCGGTCGGGGCGGACGCTGATATTGCCGGTGCCCAGCCGTACCCCGGCGCAGATGTCGAGGGTGGTGAGCAGGTCGGTGGCCAGGTTCAGATGCGAGGGGATGGGTCCGCGTTCGGTGTCCGGCGCGGCCGCGACATAACCCCAGGAAGCGAGGTGTTCCAGCAGGCGGCGGTAGTTGCCGACCCCGGTCAGCCAGCCGTGCCCGAAGGCCACCGCGGGCAGGTTCAGCCCCTTGCCGGGTGTGTACACCACCCCGGGCAGCCCGGCGATGCCGAGATTCCCGCGCAGCACCTCGTGCGGGCCACGCAGGGTCAGAGTGCTCAGGAGCGATTTCACAGACACCGACACGGAGATGAACTTAGTCGGTCCGGCGGCCGAATGCCTCCAGCGCACAAGGTTCGCGGCCGTCTCGGTTCTGGACGCGCTCCGGCCTCCTCGCGTTTGGAGCGGAAGCGGGAGCGAAGCGGAGGAGCGGAGAAGGGAAGAAACGGGACCAGGGGCCGCGAACCAGCCGGAGCGTAGCGGAGGCCAAAAACACAGCTAGGCTGGTGAGCCATGTGCGGAATCGTGGGGTATGTGGGGTACCGGGACGCGCTCGGCGTGGTGGTCGATGCGTTGCGCCGCATGGAGTATCGGGGTTACGACTCGGCCGGAGTCGCGATTCTGGACGGGTCGGGCGGCTTGGCGGTCGAACGCAAGGCGGGACGTCTCGCCAACCTGGAGGCCGAACTGGTCGAGCGGGGTCCGGAACGCTACGCCGGATCGACCGGCATGGGCCACACCCGCTGGGCCACGCACGGCGCGCCCACCGACCGCAATGCCCACCCGCACCGCGACCGCACCGGCCGGGTCGCGGTGGTGCACAACGGCATCATCGAGAACTTCGCCCCGCTGCGCCGCGAACTGGAGGAGGCGGGCGTCGAGCTGGGCAGCGACACCGATACCGAGGTGGCGGTGCACCTGGTGTCGCAGGCCTACGCGGCCGGGGACACCGCCGGTGATTTCGTCGCCTCCGCGCTGAGCGTGGTGCGCCGCCTGGAGGGCGCGTTCACCCTGGTCTTCACCCATGCCGACCACCCCGGCACCATCGTCGCCGCCCGTCGCTCCACCCCGCTGGTGGTCGGGGTCGGGCAGGGCGAGATGTTCATCGCCTCCGACGTCACCGCGTTCATCGAACACACCCGGGAGGCAGTCGAACTCGGCCAGGACCAGGCCGTGGTCATCACCGCCGACAGCTACCGGGTCACCGACTTCGCGGGCACGGCCGACGAGGCGCGAACCCGCCCGTTCACCATCGACTGGGATCTGGCCGCCGCCGAGAAGGGCGGCCACGACTACTTCATGCTCAAGGAGATCGAGGAGCAGCCGACCGGCGTCGCCGACACCCTCATCGGCCACTTCGCGAACGGCCGCATCGTGCTCGACGAGCAGCGGCTGCACGACCAGGAGCTGCGTGAGATCGACAAGGTGTTCGTAGTCGCCTGCGGCAGTTCGTATCACGCGGGCCTGCTCGCCAAGTACGCCATCGAGCACTGGACGCGGCTGCCCGTCGAGGTGGAGCTGGCCAGCGAATTCCGTTACCGCGACCCGGTTCTGGACCGTTCCACGCTGGTGGTCGCCATCTCCCAGTCCGGCGAGACCGCCGACACGCTGGAGGCGGTGCGCCACGCCAAGGATCAGAAGGCGCGGGTCCTGGCCATCTGCAACACCAACGGCGCGCAGATCCCCCGCGAGGCCGACGCGGTCCTGTACACCCGCACCGGCCCGGAGATCGGGGTGGCGTCGACCAAGGCGTTCCTGGCCCAGATCACCGCCAACTACCTGGTCGGTCTGGCGCTGGCGCAGGCGCGCGGCACCAAGTACCCGGACGAGGTGGCGCGCGAGTTCGCTGAACTGGAGTCCATGCCGAAACTCGTTGCGCAGGTGCTGGAATCGGCCGAGAAGGTGCGTGGGATCGCCCGCCAGTTCGCGCACGTGCCGACGGTGCTGTTCCTGGGCCGCCACGTCGGCTACCCGGTCGCCCTCGAAGGCGCGCTCAAGCTCAAGGAACTGGCGTACATACACGCCGAGGGGTTCGCCGCGGGCGAGCTCAAGCACGGCCCGATCGCGCTCATCGAGGACGGTCTGCCGGTGTTCGTGGTCATGCCCTCGCCGAAGGGCCGGGCGGTGCTGCACTCCAAGCTGCTCAGCAATATCCGCGAGATCCAGGCCCGCGGCGCGCGCACCATCGTCATCGCCGAGGAGGGCGACGACACGGTGCGGCCGTTCGCCGACTTCTTGATCGAAATCCCGTCGGCCCCAACGCTGTACCAGCCGCTGCTGTCCACCGTCCCGCTGCAGATCTTCGCCGCCGAGGTGGCGCAGGCGCGCGGCTACGACGTGGACAAGCCGCGCAACCTGGCCAAGTCGGTGACCGTCGAGTAGGGACCGCCCGCAGTGGGGCTATCACTGGACGGTGACGGTGCCTTTCATGTCCGGGTGCAGCGGGCACAGGTAGCGGTAGGTGCCGGGCGTGGTGAAGGTGTGGCTCCACTCGCCCTTGCGGATGATCGGACTGTTGATGCCGAGCGCGACATCCCCGATGCCCTGCACCGCGTGCGGGGCCTTGTCGTCGAACTTCCAGGTCACGGTGTCCCCGGCCTTGACGGTGATGTCGGCCGGGGAGAACTTCATGTCCGCGACGTTCACGGTGACCGCGGCGGGCGCGGCCGGACCGGTCGAGGTCGCCGCCGAGGACGCCGGAGCCGCGGCCGTCGAGGTGGCGGCGGGCTTCGAGGTGTCCGAGGAGGAGCAGCCCGCGGCCGCCAGCGCCGCCACGACGGCGACGAGAAGCAGGGCACACGAGGACGACTGGCGGATCGGCATGTCAGCCAGGCTAGTACCCGCCGATAGCGGACCATTCGCGGGCATCGCCCTGACCTGCACCGCGCCGGGCCGCGACCGGCGTAGTCTCCACAACGGCAGGCAGTCCGGATCCGGGAGGCGACCCATGACCGCACCGGCGGTGCTCGACTACTACACGGCCGACGAGGTACGCGCCGCCGAAGCCGAACTCTTCACCCGCGTACCCGCCGGAATGCCCATGCGACGAGCCGCGTTCGGCCTCGCCCAGGTGGTGGCGCGCGAACTGCGCGAACGCACCGGCGGTGTGGCGGGCCGTGCCGTCACCCTGCTGGTCGGCTCCGGCGACAATGGCGGCGACGCCCTGTGGGCGGGCTCCTTCCTGCGCCGGCGCGGGGTCGCGGTCCGTGCGATCCTGCTCGTCCCCGAGCGCGCCCACGCGGACGGGCTGGCGGCGCTGCGCGGCGCGGGCGGGGACATCGCCGCCGCTCCCGCTACCGTTCGGGAGCTGCGGGAAGGGTTGGTCGACGAGGCCGGGGAAGGGGCGGCCGACGAGGCGGTGCGGCGGCGGGGGCCGGAAGCCGATGCCGCCGCGACCACGCTGCGGCGGCTCGGATTACGGCCGGGCGTTCCCGCCGCGCCCCGCCGCGTGGCCGCCCTGCTCGGCACGCCGGACCTGGTGGTCGACGGCATCGTCGGCATTTCCGGACGCGGCTCCTTGCGTCCGGTGGCGGCCGGACTGGTGGCGGGCGTGCGGTGTCCGATCATCGCGGCCGACCTGCCCAGCGGCGTCGATCCCGACACCGGGTCCGTGAACGGTCCGGCGGTTCGCGCGGATGTCACTGTCGCCTTCGGCGCGCTCAAGCCGGTGCACGCGCTGGCCGCGCCGTACTGTGGGCGAATCGTGCTGGTGCCCATCGGATTAAGGCTGCCGGACGCGAACATGATCGCGCTGGAGCCACGGACGGTTGGAGCGGTCTGGCCGGTGCCGGGGCCCGCCGACGACAAGTACACCCAGGGCGTCACCGGCGTGTGCGCGGGCAGCGCCACCTTTCCGGGCGCGGCCGTCCTGTGCGCCGGCGGGGCGATCGCGGCCACGTCGGGCATGGTGCGCTACGCGGGCGCCGGCGCCGAACAGGTGCTCGCCCACTTTCCGGAAGTGATTGCCGCGGAATCAATTTCCGCCACCGGGCGGGTGCAATCCTGGGTGGTCGGCCCAGGTGGGGGCACCGATTCCGCCGCCCGCGACCGTTTGGCCGAGATCCTCGCCACCGACCTCCCCGTGGTGGTGGACGCCGACGGCCTCACCCTGCTCGCCGCGGATCCCGATCTGATCACCGGCCGTACCGCCCCGACGGTACTCACCCCGCACGCTGGTGAATTCGCCCGCCTCACCGGCTCCGAACCGGGACCCGACCGAGTGGCCGCCGTGCGCAAACTCGCCGAATCCTGGCATGTCACAGTCCTTTTGAAGGGTCGAGCCACCCTGGTGGCCAGCCCCGGCCACCCCGTGCTGGTCAGCGAGGCAGGAGGCAGCTGGGCCGCCACCGCCGGTTCCGGCGATGTCCTGTCCGGCATCATCGGCGCCCTCCTGGCCCGCGGCCTGCACCCCGCCGTCGCCGCCGCCTCCGCCGCCCGAGCCCACGCTCTGGCCGCCAATCTCGCCGCCCACTCCGCCACCACCGCGGGCGCCCCGATCTCCGCTTCCCCCTTGCTCTCCCACGTCCGCGAGGCCATCGGCACGCTGCGGGAACTCGCGATCTGACGGCCCGCCGGGGAGGGTTCTCCGGACATCGGCGGTTCGGCGGGCGACGGGTGACTGTTGGCGGGCGCGTGGTTCCGGATCATCATGTTCGCTGCCGGAGTCGCGATGTTCGGGCGCGAGGACTGCCTCAACCGGTAGTGGCGGCGGTGTGCAGGGCGGTGCGGGCGGCGGCGATGACGGGGTGGTCGCCGGTGCCGCGGCGGTAGGCGAGGCGGGTGCGGCGGCGGGTGGGGAGCGGAGTGAGAGTGACGGCGGCGGGGGCGGAATGGGTGCCGAGGTCGGGGACCAGGGCTACGCCCTGGGCGGCGGCGACCAGGTTGAGGACGGTGCCGAAGTCGTCGGCGTGGTGGCGGATGCGCGGGGTGAAGCCCGCGGCCAGGCAGGCGCGGACGGTCATTTCGTAGCAGAGGGTGCCGGGGGTGCCTGCGATCCAGGGGGAATCGGAGTGGACGGCGAGTGGGCCGGGGCTGAGGGCGGCGAGGTGGATGGTCTCCTCGAAGAGGGGTTCGGTGTCGAGACCGGGTTCGGGGGTGAGGGGGACGTAGTCGTATTCCTGGAGCAAGGCGACATCGAGGGTTTCGGCGCGCAGGGCGGCGGGGGCGGCGGCCGGATCCAGTTCGGTGACCAGGAGTTCCAGCAGGGGATGGTCTCGGCTGAGGGAGATCAGGGCGGGGGAGAGGATGTGGTGGACGGCGGTGGGGAAGGCGCCGATCCGCAGGGTGCCGGTGAGTTCGGTTCGGGCGGAGGCGAGTTCGGCGGTCGCCTGTTCCAGCACGGCGAGGATGGTCTCGGTGTGCTCGACCAGACGCAGCGCGGCGGGGGTGAGGACGACGCTGCGGCCGGTACGTTCCAGGAGCGGGAGCCCGGCTTCGCGTTCGAGGGCGGTCAGCTGCTGGGAGACGGCCGAGGGCGTGTAGGTGAGGGCCTCGGCGACCGCGGCGATGGTCTTCCGGTGCGCGAGTTCGCGGAGCAGACGCAGGCGACGGACATCCAGCATCAGTTGATCTTATGCTCGGGGATAGAAACGTGAAATAGACCTGACGTATCCGCTCGACCAGGCTGGTGCCATGACATTCAACGGCCTCTACGTTCCCCTGGTCACACCCTTCACCGCCGACGACGAACTGGCCGCGGACGCCTTGGAGGCGCTCGCCCACGAAGCCCTCGACGCCGGCGCGGCGGGCCTCGTCGCACTGGGTACCACCGGCGAACCCACCACCCTCACCCGCGACGAGCAGCGGCGCGTCGTCGAGGTCTGCGCCCGGGTCTGCGCCGACCGCGACGCCACTCTGATCGTCGGCGCGGGCTCGAACGCCACCCACGACTCGGCGCGCGCCCTGTCCGCGCTCGACCCGCGCGCCACCGCCGCCCTCGCCGTGGTCCCGTACTACAACCGGCCCTCGGAAGACGGTGTGGTGGAACACTTCCGGGTCCTCGCCGCCGCCAGCCCGGTGCCGGTGCTGATCTACCACATCCCCTACCGCACCTCCCGCACCCTGAGCGCCGAAACCCTGTGCCGACTGGCCGAACTGCCGAACGTGGCGGGCTTCAAGTACACGGCGGGCGGCATCGACGAGACCACGGTGGCCTTCCTGGCGCGCGTCCCCGAGCACGTCTCGGTGCTGGCGGGCGACGACCTGTTCGCCGCCCCGCTGCTGGCGCTCGGCGCGACCGGAGCGATTCTCGCGTGCGCCAATGTCGCACCTGCGGCCTACGCCGACCTGGTCGCGGCCTGGCGCACCGGCGCGCTCGACACCGGCCGCGCCCTCGGCAACCGGCTGGCCCCGCTGGCCGACGCGCTGTTCAGCGAACCCAATCCCATTGTGGTGAAAGCGGTTCTGGCCGCCCAGGGGCGCATCCCCACCCCGAACGTGCGGCTGCCGCTGCTGCCGGCGAGCCCCGAAGCCCTCGCCGGAGCCCTGGCCGCCGTGCCCGCGGCACTCGCCGCGGCGATCTGATTCGGCCCCGCGGCGGCCGCCCCCACTCGGGTGTGACGCGAATCGCCCCTGCCCGGATGGCAGGATCGGTGGTGTGAAGCAGCCCGACCCACAGGTGGAAACCCTCGTCGACCTGGACGCCATCGCCCACAACGTGCGCATTCTGGCCGAGCACGCCGGTGACGCCGCGGTCATGGTCGTGGTGAAGGCCGACGGGTACAACCACGGTGCGGTCGAGGTGGCGCGGGCGGCGCTGGCGGCGGGGGCGCGGGAACTGGGCACCACCACGGTCGCCGAGGCGGTGGCCTTGCGGACCGCCGGGATCACCGCGCCGATCCTGTGCTGGCTCAACACCTCCGACGCCGACTACGGCAGCGCCATCGCCGCCGATATCGAGATCGGGGTGTCGGCGCTCGCGCAGCTGGAGGCGGTGGCCGCGGCCGCCCGGCAGCTGGGGCGCACCGCGACCGTCAGCCTGAAAGTGGATACCGGACTCAACCGCAACGGGATTCCCGCCACCGAATACCCGGAGGTCCTGGAGCTGCTGCGCCGGCTGGTCGACGACGGGACCGCCCGGCTGCGCGCGATCTTCTCGCACCTGGCGCTCGCCGACCAGCCCGAGCACCCGGTCAACGACCGGCAGCGGGAACGCTTCCTCGAGTTCATCGCCACCGCCAAGGAACATGGCCTCGAACCCGAACTCGTGCACATCGCGAATTCCGCTGCCGCGCTGACCCGCCCGGACCTCGCCTTCGACATGGTCCGCCCCGGCATCGCCGTCTACGGCCTGTCACCGATTCCGGAACTGTCCGACTTCGGGCTGCGCCCGGCGATGACCTTCCGCGCCCGCGTGCTGCGGGTGAAGCGGGTCGCCGCCGGGGAAGGCGTCTCCTACGGCCACGACTGGATCGCCGAACACGACACCACCGTCGCGCTGCTGCCCGCCGGATACGCCGACGGCGTGCCGCGCACCCTCGGCGGGAAGTTCTCGGTGTGGCTGGGCGGCGCGCGCCGAACCCAGATCGGACGGGTGTGCATGGATCAGATCGTGGTGAACCTCGGCGATAACGAGGCCGGAGTCCAGGCGGGCGACACCGCGGTGCTGTTCGGCGGCGAACCCGGACAGCCGCGCGCCCAGGAATGGGCCGACGCGCTCGGCACCATCAACTACGAGATCGTGTGCAATCCGCGCGGCCGCGTGGTGCGCGACCACATCGGCGGTGACCGATGAACGACCATCGCATGCTCGCCACCGTCGAGGACACCGAGGCACTGGGCCGCGAGATCGCCGAACAGCTGCAGGCCGGGGACCTGGTCATCCTCGACGGCCCGCTGGGCGCGGGCAAGACCGCGCTCACCCGCGGCATCGCCGCCGGGCTGGGCGTCCAAGGACGGGTCAGCTCACCGACTTTCATCATCGCCCGCCAGCACCGCGCCGGCGCGCACCCGGGCGCGGTGGCGCTGGTGCACGTGGACGCCTACCGGCTCGGCGGCGACCTCGACGAACTCGACGCCCTCGACCTCGACACGGATCTCGACCACGCCGTCGTGGTGGTGGAATGGGGTCTCGGCGTGGCCGAACACCTGGCCGACCGCCACCTGCGGATCCAGCTGCGCCGCGAACCCGAGTCCGATGTCCGCACCGCGGAATGGGAGTGGGTCGCCGCCACCTGATCCGGCGCGAGATTCCCGCAGGCAGACACCACGCCGAGTGGGCTGTACCACCCGGTATTGTTGAGGCAATCATGCTGATATTGGCTGTCGACACCGCGACTCCCGCCGTCACAGCGGGACTGGTGGAACTGGAACCGGCGCAACCCGGGTCGAACGCACCGCGCATCACCACGATCACCGCCGAGGTGACCGTGGACGCACGCGCGCACAACGAGGTGCTGACCCCCCAGATCCTGACCTGCCTGGCCGAATCGGGCCGCTCGCGGGCGGATATCGCCGCGGTCGTGGCGGGTATCGGGCCGGGGCCGTTCACCGGACTGCGGGTCGGCATGGCCACCGCCGCCGCCTTCGGCGACGCCCTCGGCATCCCCGTGTACGGGGTGTGCAGCCTCGACGCTATCGCCGCCGACACCGAGAGCTATCTGCGTGAGAGCTCCGACCCGGTCGAACTGCTGGTCGTCACCGACGCCCGCCGTCGCGAGGTGTACTGGGCGCGCTACCGCGCCGTCCCCGGCAGCCTCGTCCTCGAACGCTGCGAGGGCCCCGAGGTGAGCAAGCCCGGCGACCTGGACCAGGCCGCCGCCACCCTGATCGCCGGATCCGCCTCGCATGTCGACTATTTCGACCTGCCCGTGCTGCCGGTCGAGACGCCGTCCCCGGCCGGGCTGGTGCGCTGCGCCGCCGCCGACATCCTGTCCGGCGCCGTCCCCGCCCCGCTGGTGCCGCTGTACCTGCGCCGCCCGGACGCCGTCGAGAAGAGTTACGCGCAGGTGGGCCGATGACCATCCGCATCGAACCGATGCGGCCCGCCGACGTCACCCGCTGCGCACAGCTCGAGCAGGTGCTGTTCCCCGAGGACGATCCCTGGCACGAGGTGTCGTTCCTGTCGGAACTGGCCGGACCGCACAACCGCTACATCACCGCCCGCGACGCCGGCGGGGACATGGTGGGTTACGCCGGAATCGCGTTGCTCGGCACCGCCGAACACCCCGAGGCCGAAGTCCACACCATCGGCGTCGACCCGGACCACCATCGGCGCGGCATCGGCACCCTGCTGCTCGAGGCGCTGCTGCTGGAGGCCGGACGCCGCGGCGGACCCGTCTTCCTCGAGGTCCGCACCGACAACGCGCCCGCGATCACGCTCTACGAGAAGCACGGCTTCCACATCATCGGGCTGCGCAAGAACTACTACCAGCCCAGCGGGGCCGACGCGTACACCATGCGGCGACCGGCCATGGCCGGATTCCCGCAGGACGGATTCACCAAGGACGCCGAGGTCTCGTCATGATCGTCATGGGTATCGAAAGCTCCTGCGACGAAACGGGAGTCGGCATCGTGCGGCGGCTGCCCGACGGCAGCTGCGAACTGCTCGCCGACGAGGTCGCCTCCAGCGTCGACCAGCACGCCCGTTTCGGCGGCGTGGTGCCCGAGATCGCCTCGCGCGCACACCTCGAGGCCATCGTGCCCGCCATGCGCCGGGCCCTGGCCACCGCCGGGATCAGCAAGCCCGACGCGCTCGCCGTCACCATCGGCCCCGGTCTCGCCGGTGCCCTGCTGGTCGGCGTGGCGGCGGCGAAAGCCTATGCGGCGGCGTGGGATATCCCGTTCTACGCGCTCAACCACCTGGGCGGGCACGTCGCCGTCGACACCCTCGAGCACGGGCCGATGCCGCCCGCGGTCGCTCTGCTCGTCTCCGGCGGGCACACCCACCTGCTGCAGGTGACCGACCTCGGACAGCCCATCACCGAACTCGGCAGCACCGTCGACGACGCCGCGGGCGAGGCCTTCGACAAGGTAGCCCGGCTGCTCGGCCTCGGCTACCCGGGCGGACCCGTCCTGGATTCCATTGCCACCGACGGCGATCCGAAGGCCATCGCCTTCCCCCGCGGCATGACCGGACCCCGTGACCCCCGCTACGACTTCTCCTTCTCCGGCCTCAAGACGGCCGTCGCCCGCTATGTCGAAGCGGCGCAACGGGAAGGCCGCGACCTGCCCATCCCCGATATCGCCGCCTCCTTCCAGGAGGCCGTCGCGGACGTGCTCACCATGAAGGCGGTGCGTGCGGCGCAGGATGTCGGCGTCGACACCCTCGTGCTGGGCGGCGGCGCCACCGCCAACTCCCGCATCCGGTCGATGGCCGAAGAGCGGTGCACGGCCGCGGGAATCACCTTGCGCGTCCCCAAGCCGCGCCTGTGCACCGACAACGGCGTCATGATCGCCACCCTGGGCGCGCACGTGATCGCGGGCGGCGCACAGCCTTCCGAACTGACCGTGGCCACCGATCCCGGTCTGCCGGTCTCCACCAGCTACCTGTGAGAGTCCGACCGCGGTGGTCGGAGACGTGGATTTCCGCGTAATTCAGCGCGACAACTGATTTCGTGACGGTTGGGCAACTCGTCGGGTACTTCCGGGATCGGTCGGGCACTCGACCGCCGGCGCGGGTGCTCAACGGTCAACGGCTCATTGCCGGCCGCTGAAATCGCGGGGAGGCGGCATCGGCGTCGGCGCGCGGCGCCGGCGAGACGTGCGGCTCCGGATCGATCGGCGGCAGCGTGGTGCCCAGCAGCGGGCCCAGCAGGCGCGGCAGATCCGCCGGGAACGGGATCTGGGGTAGATCCGGGTCCGGTCGCAGCGGCGGCTGCTGCGAGGTGACGCTGGGGACCGCGGGAGTGCTGTTCGCCGAACCGGTCTGGGCCGGGGGCACGGCGACGGTGGTGCGGTGGCTCGGGCTCTGGTTCGCGGTCGGGTTGACCGAACCCTGCGCCGGAACGGTGGTCGCCGGCACGGGCGGCGTGGTCGGTGGCTGCTGCGCCGAGGTCGGCGAGTAGTGCGCGGGCTGCGGTTCCTCGATCACGAACTCCTTGACCCCGTACCCGACGATCAGGCCGACCACCACGATCGCCCCGGCGAGGGTGCCCGCCAGCTTGGTGAAGGTGCCGATCGGCGCGTCCGCGCCCAGGCCGATCACCGGGAAGGCGGTCGGCACGGTCGAATCCGCCACCAGCGCCGCGCCTTTCGCGATCGCGGACTCCGGCTCCGGCACTGTGACCACCGGAATGTCGAGCTGGCGTTCCAGCCCCACCACCATGATCGGCACGTTCGCGCCGCCGCCGATCACCGCGACCGCCTCCGGGAACTTCGGGGCCCGCGTGAACACGCCGCGCGCGAACACCGCCAGATCGTGCAGCAGGTCGGCGACGATCTCCTCGAAATCCACCCGGGTCAGCTTGAGCGGCTGCCCGGCGACATGGTCGATGGTCACCGCCGGGACCACCGACAGGTGCTCCTTGGCGGCGCGACTGCGATTGAGCAGGATGCCGCGGTTCGGGCGGATGCCGCGACGCGACAGGTGGCAGTCCAGCAGGTGTTGCAGGATCAGTTCGTCGATGGCGTTGCCGCTGATGGTGGTGATGCGCTCGGAACGCAGCACGGTGTCGTCGGCGTGGTCGGCGACCGAGACCGTGGTGCCCTTGGCCCCGATGTCGATGACCGCCACCGTGTCCCAGCGGTCCAGCAGGCCGGTGTGCCGCAGATAGGCGAGGGCCGCGGTGGTCTCCGGAATCAGTTGCACGCCGTGGCGCTGCCGCCCGATGGCGGAGCGGATGATCTGGGCCTGCTCGCGGTCGCGGTAGGCGACCGCGATATCGCCGGGCGGGGTGGAGTCGGGCTCGTGGTGCCCGTTGTTCCGGGCGCCCGCGCCGACCGGATGCACGGTGTCACGGGGGATCTGGGTGGTCATCAACTCGATCGAGGAGGCCACCAGATCGCCGAGGTCGGAGTGCGCGGTATCGGCCGTCACGACCCGGTAGTCGAAGCTCTGGGCGCCGTTGGGCGCGGTGGCGACTGTCGCCGAGCACACCACTTCGCTCCCGGCGGAGATGCCGAGGGATGTTCGCATGTTCACCTCCCTTCGAGCGGATGGTCCTGGTGGAGACGACCATCTCGAACGGACTCCGGACGCGCCCAACGGGTAGCAGACGATTCCGGCGAGCTACGGACCGTGGCGGGCTCGCGTCCGATGGGGCATCCGGACCTGCCACTGATCACTTGCGGTCTTGCTCTCTTCTCGAGCCCGTGCGCGGGGTTGCCGCACGGAAAGCGGGGTGAAGCAGATGTGTAACTGTCGACGGCGCGCGTGACTCGACCGATTCGGTCTCGCCGCGTGGCCGCCGTCAATGGTGTCACAATCCGTTATCCGAACGTTACAGATTTTCGGATTTCTTTGGAAGACCTCAGATTCCCGGGCCGTCGGGTCGGCGAGTCGTGTCAGAGTCGGGTCCGGAGGCCGCACTGGCAGCCCCTTGCCTTGAGCGCTGGCACTCCCGTGTATAGAGTGCTAGGTGGCACTGGTATTTGTGCTCAGGTGCCAGCTGATGACTACTGAGCAGGGGTCCCGGCACCCGCGACGACGGGGCTGATTGCACAGGGTCACGCACATGACCGAAACCGTGCGTCCGGGGAACAGCCCCGGACGAGAAGAATCCCCTGAAAGTGGAGGGCTCAACGTGGCGAGCGTGAACATCAAGCCGCTCGAGGACAAGATCCTCGTCCAGGCCAACGAGGCCGAAACCACCACCGCCTCCGGTCTGGTCATCCCCGACACGGCGAAGGAGAAGCCCCAGGAGGGCACCGTCATCGCCGTCGGCCCCGGCCGCTGGGACGAGGACGGCGAGAAGCGCATCCCGCTGGACGTCAAGGAAGGCGACGTCGTCATCTACAGCAAGTACGGCGGCACCGAGATCAAGTACAACGGCTCGGAGTACCTGATCCTGTCGGCCCGCGACCTGCTGGCCGTCGTCACCAAGTAAGCGACGCACCAACTCTCGGGGCCCCAGGGGGCTTCCCCTGAACCCCTTTCGAGAGACACCGCCCCGGAGTCGCAGCTGTCGATACAGCAACCGGCCCGGGGCGGAGTGCGTTCGCCCCCGACCTTCACAGGAGTAGGTACATGGCAAAGCAGATCGAGTTCGACGAGAAGGCTCGTCGCGCTATGGAGCGCGGCGTCGACAAGCTCGCCGACGCCGTCAAGGTCACGCTCGGCCCGCGCGGCCGGCACGTGGTGCTGGCCAAGGCCTTCGGTGGCCCGACCGTCACCAACGACGGCGTGACCATCGCCCGCGACATCGACCTCGAGGACCCCTTCGAGAACCTGGGCGCGCAGCTGGTCAAGAGCGTCGCCACCAAGACCAACGATGTCGCCGGCGACGGCACCACCACCGCCACCGTGCTGGCGCAGGCGCTCATCAAGGGCGGCCTGAAGAACATCGCCGCCGGCGCCAACCCGATGACCCTGGGCAAGGGCATGAGCAAGGCCGCCGACGCGGTCGCCGCCGCCCTGCACGCCGCCGCCACCCCGGTGAACGGTGAGAAGGCCATCGCGCAGGTCGCCACCGTGTCCTCGCGGGACGAGGAGATCGGCGCGCTGGTCGCCGAGGCGCTGACCAAGGTCGGCAAGGACGGCGTCGTCACCATCGAGGAGTCCTCGGGTCTGCAGACCGAGGTCGCCATCACCGAGGGCGTGCAGTTCGACAAGGGCTACCTGTCCCCGTACTTCGTCACCGACCCGGAGACCATGCAGGCGGTCTACGAGGACGCGTGGATCCTGCTCAATCGCGAGAAGATCAGCTCGCTGCCGGACCTGCTCCCGCTGCTGGAGAAGATCGCCGAGTCGGGCAAGCCGGTCGTCATCATCGCCGAGGACGTCGACGGCGAGGCGCTGTCCACCCTCGTGGTGAACGCGATCCGCAAGACCCTCAAGGTGGTCGCGGTGAAGGCCCCGTTCTTCGGTGACCGTCGCAAGGCGTTCCTGGACGACCTGGGCATCGTCACCGGCGGCACCGTGGTCAACCCGGACCTGGGCATCACCCTGCGTGAGGCCGGCCTGGACGTGCTGGGCAAGGCCCGCCGCGTCGTGGTCACCAAGGACGAGACCACCATCGTGGAGGGCGCCGGCTCGCAGGCCGACATCGACGGCCGGGTCGCGCAGCTGCGCAAGGAGATCGAGAACACCGACTCCGACTGGGACCGCGAGAAGCTGGAAGAGCGTCTGGCCAAGCTGGCCGGCGGCGTCGCCGTCATCAAGGTCGGCGCGGCCACCGAGACCGAGCTCAAGGAGCGCAAGTACCGCGTCGAGGACGCCGTCTCCTCCGCCAAGGCGGCGGTCGCCGAGGGCATCGTCCCCGGCGGCGGCACCGCCCTGGTCCAGGCCGCGGCGACCCTGAACGCCCTGCGCGACACCCTGACCGGTGACGAGGCCGTCGGCGTCGACGTCGTGCGCCAGGCCCTGCTGGCCCCGCTGTTCTGGATCGCCAGCAACGCCGGTGTCGACGGCGCGGTCGTGGTCTCCAAGGTGACCGAGGGCGAGAACGGCTTCAATGCCGCCACCCTCACCTACGGCGACCTGGTCGCCGAGGGTGTCATCGACCCGGTCAAGGTCACCCGCTCCGCTGTCGAGAACGCCACCTCGGTGGCCCGCATGGTGCTGACCACCGAGTCCGCCATCGTCGACAAGCCCGTCGAGGAAGCGGCCGACGCCCACGCCGGCCACTCCCACTGATCGATCGGTGAACCGAGGCCCCCGGACGGATTCCGTCCGGGGGCCTCGGCGTTTCAGGCTGTGGGGCAGGTCATTTCGACGGCGGGATCGCCGTGGGGGCCGGAACCGGCGACGCCGGATCGAGTGGCGCGGTGATCGGCGGCAGTGGAACGGCCGGGTACTCGTCCGGCGCGGCCGCGGGGGAGTGAGCGGCCACGAAGCAGCCGATGCCGATGAGGGCGACGGCGGCGATGCCCGCGAGGACGCGGAGTGTGACGCGGGTGAGGGTGGAGAGCAGGTACATGCCGGATCCGTTCGAGGGGCGGCATGAATGCTCATGGCGCGGACGGAGTTACGGTGTCCGAATCGTCCCATTTGGTTCGGGTGTTACCCGGGGCCCCTACCAGTTGAAAGGGTGAGGGCGGGGCGGAATTGGGAGATTGCCCCGGAGAGTGCTCCGGGGCGCGCGCTGGGTCAATCTCTCACAGGGAAGGACGAACGGCCGTTTCCGTTGCCGAGAGCGGTGTGCGAATGGTGAATCGTGGTCGGCGGGGCCGGGTCTGTGGCTATCGCGGCGAGGAGGCGGTCGCGGAGGGCGGGCGGCGGCGGGATGGCCGGCACGGACGCGGCCAGCGCGAGCGCTTCTCGGGTCTGCTGCACTTCCAGGGTGAAGGCGGCGCACAGTACGGGGTCGTCGGTATCCAGAAGGTCCGCCACTGCGCGCTGATCTTCGTCGCCGATCGATCCGAGCGCGACAGTGTGCGCGAGATCGATCTGGCTTTCGTTCATCTCACGTCACTCCCAAACTTTTCTTGAGTCGTGTCAGTCCGTCCCGAATACGGGACTTAACGGTAGGTAACCCTACGCCCAGATAGGCCGCCACCTCGGCGTATGTCCGACCGCCGAAGTACGCGAGCGAGATCGCCTCCCGCTGCGTCTCGGTCAGGGTGGCCAGCCCGGCGAGCACCGCCTGCTGTTCCAGCCGCCGCCCTACCTCTTCGGTGACCTCGTCGAACTCATTACCGAGGGTACTGGTGCCGTACGCGACCTCACGCTGGGCGTGGGCCTGTTCGGCGCGGACTCGGTCGACCGCGCGGCGATGGGCCAGCGTCATCAACCAGGTGACAGCCGATCCCTTGTTGGGATCGAAATTGGCGGCCGTGCGCCAGATCTGGAGATAGACCTCCTGAGTGGTCTCCTCCGCGTATCCCGGATCGTGGAGCACGCGTAGGACCAGGCCGAACACTCGCGCGCTGGTGCGGTCGTACAGCTCGGCGAAGGCCTGCTGATCGGACTGCCCGCAACGCTCGAGAAGTGCGGCGAGTTCGAGACTTTCGGCTGCGCGCGCCGTCACCGCAGAGTCCACGCTGGGTGCATCCACCCCTCGTCCGTCCCTCGAGCTCTGGAACGAGTCGCCCTCTGCGGCAGGCGGCCGCGTTGTCACAACGCTCCGTTCTGTGTCATCGGCCACGAGGGTAGCGTGCCGCTATGACCTCCTCTCGGGTGGGGGTATTCGGCAAAGCGACTGTGGCACAGCGATTTTCCGATTTGACCGAAACGTCGCAATCGTGACATCGAAGACACGCCGTGACGCGCCGGAGGTTGCCGACCCCGCCGGGCGGTGCCGGGTGTTTGCTAGCTATTCGGCGCGCCACCCCGAAAGGATGGGAAGAATCTCGAGCCCGGCCCGCTGTCGTATCAGGGACACCGCTGGTGGACACGAGTCCCGCGCGTTTGCCGAGAGTGCCTGCGGGCGCCCGGATTACGCGACGATACGGCGGCGATTACGGCGGGCGTGCAACTCGCGCTCGGTCTCCGACATGCCACCCCAGATGCCGTAGGGCTCACTGACCTTCAGCGCGTGCGAGCGGCACTGCAGCAGCACCGGGCAGGCCTTGCAGATTTCCTTGGCCCGCAGCTCGCGCTGGGCCCGTGCCCGGCCGCGCTCGCCGTCCGGGTGGAAGAACACGGCGGAGTCCTGACCGCGGCAGGATCCGCGCATCTGCCAATCCCATACATCGGCGTTCGGCCCGGGGAGGTGGGTTGGCATCGGCATGGTGAACTCCTCTTGGTGCGAGCTCGTCGGCATTGTCGAGCGGTGCTGGTGGCAAACAGGTGGCCGCATCGCCGTGGCCCGGCGATCGCACTTCATCGGCGCCGCAATTCAGCACGACGCCAACGACGGCGATGACGTACGTTAGGTCGCGAAACGAATTCGAGTCAATAGCTTCATTCGACTCGAGCCGAATACCTGCACATTAGAGAATTAACATCCGCGCTATTTACAAGATGGGGTGCCTGCGGTGATACTGATCGGTTGCCCAGCGCCGTGACCTGGTTGTGATAGCCCATCCGACTGGGTAAAACCGCTGGTAGCACAGGCTTTTTGGACCCGAATCCCGATGCTGTGAGCTATGCAAGGCTCTCGATCAGAGTGATCTCAGCCATTGGACATCCTGCGCTGAGTAGGGTAGAGATGGCCGCCTCGAGGCCGCCGGGTTAATAGCGCGAAACGCTATACGAATTCCTTACGGGCGTGCTGGTCGATAGCGAGGACAGATTTACGGAGTGGAAACACAAAGGCTCTGGTGAATGCTGGCCGATAGCTGGCGAGCTATGCTATGGCGGCTGCCGTCACTTGTCCGGCCACTGGATACAGTGCGGCTGTGCCTGTGCTCGAAGTGAACTCCGTACTCGCCGACACCGCTTTCGGTTCCACGCCCGAGGGCGCTGCCGCCGGGTTGCCGGCCGCGCCCGACGCCGCCGGATCCTGGCTGCGCGCGGTCTCGCTGAGTGGAATCGGTTACTACGCCGCCGCGCGCGCCGAACTCCGCCACGCCCGGCGCGGCACCACCGACCCCGCCCTGCTGTCGCTCACCCACAGCACCGAGGCGTCGTTGCTGCGCCAGCTCGGCTGGCACAACCACGCCGCTGTCGTGGACGGGCGCGCCGCCGCGCTGGCACTGCCCGCGCTCGCCGCCGCTCCCGCGCCCGCCGCGACGCTCGCGGACATCCGATCCGCGGAAGCCGTTTGCGATGCGTTGACCGGACTCGCCGCCGATGCCCTGGGCACCCTCCGCCCGGCGCTTGCCGCCCGGCTGCTGAATCGTTGCCGAAATTATCTCGACGTTCACCTGGCCACCGCCGACGCGGCGTGGCGGCCGCGTGTGCGGCTGCACTGGGTGAGTGCCGAGACGGCGCTGTCGGCCCCCGGCTCCGGATTGATCTCCGCCCCTGCCGCCGATCCCGCCGCGGGTGATCGGCCGGTCCCGGCCGATCCCGCCCTGGCCCACGCCGAGGCCGCGGTCGCGCTCGCGGAAAACTCGCCCTCGCTGCGGCATCGAGTGAAATCCCGGCTACTGCTGGCCGCCGCCAGCGCCGCCGCCGGCGACCTCGATCGATCCCGCGCTCTCGCAGTCGAAGTCGATCGGGCCTGCGCCGAACATGAGCTGCTCCCGTTGCGCTGGGCCTGCGCCATGCTCCGCTCCGGCGTCGAACCCGGTGGTGACGGCGCGGCCGTGGCGGCGGAGTGCGCGCGGTTGCTGGCCGCTCGCGGCGGGCGATTGCGTTCGGCGAGCGAGCTTCTCGGACGTCCCTGAGTCATCCACGAGCCGTCCTCGAGTGATCTCCGGCACTTCCCTGAGACTGCCCCGAGAACGACCCCGTAACGATTGGCGCCGGTACGCCAGCCGCTATTGTTGGACCGTTCCGCCCCTCCGCGGAAGCACCGGCTCGCCTTCCCGCCGCCGTGCCACTCTCGTAAACGCCAGGAACAGCTCTGACGATGAACAACACGGGTGAGGAGTTGGATCCCGCTGTCGTCGCTGCCGCAGCGCAGGGCGACCGGGCGGCCCTTTCCCAGGTACTGGTGAGCATCCGCCCCCTCGTGGTGCGGTATTGCCGTGCGCGCATCGGAACGGCCGAACGCGGCCAACTCTCCGCTGACGACGTCGCGCAGGAGGTCTGTCTGGCCGTCATGACCGCTCTTCCCCGGTATCAGGATCAGGGTCGACCGTTCATGGCGTTCGTCTACGGCATCGCCTCGCACAAGGTCGCGGACGCCCACAGAAATTCCGCCCGTAACAAGGCGGACGCCATGGCCGAAGTACCGGATGTCATATCCACCGACCAGGGACCGGAGCAGCGAGCTCTCGAATCCGAAACGAGCCGACAGATGAACGCACTGTTGGCGACTTTGCCGGAGAAGCATCGAGAAATCCTGATCCTTCGCCTGGTCATGGGTCTGTCGGCTGAAGAAACCGCAGTCGCCGTGGGCAGTACGGCGGGTGCTATACGAGTCGCCCAGCACCGGGCACTCGCGAAACTCAAGTCTCAAGTGGCGAGGGCAGGTGAAATGTATGGCTAGGGATGGCGAGCGCGGTCGGGGCGACTTCAAGGCGCGACCTGGATCGCAGAACAGCGGTCCCTACGCCGAGGCGTCCGGTGATACCGGGCCGGTCGATATCGCCGCGGTGCGACGCGACGATGCGCTGATCGACGCCATCTCCGGTGACGGTCCCGTGCAGACGGGTACTTCGGAGGAATACCAGCTGGCGGCCCTCTTGGCCGACTGGCGTGCGGAGATCATGGCCGAGCCTTTGCCGGCCGGACCGGACCTGGATGCCATCGTCGCCGCGGTCAATCAGGAGATCGGTGCACGACAGGCCAGAATCGGCGCGGGCAACCGCGGGCGACTGCGGCTCGTCCGGCCGATCCTGGGTTCCGCGGCGGCCCTGGCGCTCATCTTCGGTGGCCTGACGGCGTTCTCCTACAACGCGAGCCCCGGTGATCCGCTCTGGCGGATGAAGACCGTCGTGTTCAGCGAGCAGGCCCAGTCCACCGTGGTCTCGCGGGCGGACAGCGACCTGGAGCAGGCCAAGGAGCTCATCGCGCAGGGCAAGGCCGAAGAGGCCAAGCCGTTGATGGAGCGGGCCGCGGACAATGCTTCGCAGGTCAACGACTCGGGCAAGAAGGACAGCCTGACCGATCGCTGGCAGCAGCTCTACACCCAGCTGCAGGCGACGGCGCCCAAGGTGGCCGAGTCGCTGGCGGCGGTGGCCCCGGCCACGACCAAGGCCCCGGTCGTGCCGAGCACCGCGAATGTGTCGGTGCCGCCGGTCAATCCGCCGACCAAGACGGATGGCAATCCGCCGACCTCGATCGATTCGTCGGTCCTCGGCGGCACCAACCCGAACCCGAATCCGGCCACCGGTGGCGGCATCTCCACGCAGCCCGTGGTGCCGCCGGTGACCCAGGTGCCGACCGTGCCGCCGGTGGAGACCCAGCCGCAGACGGCGCCCCCGACCGCGGGCAATCCGACGTCGGTCGTGGTGCCGACCGTCAGCAACCCTGAGCCCGGGACCCCGGGCGTGGGGCAGCCGCCCACTCAGCACCAGCCGCCCACCCAGCAACAGCCGATCACGATTCCGCCGGTGCTGCCTTCGTCGCTCGCTGTGCCGCCCGGAATCCCCTCGGTGCCGGGAACCCACTAGGCAGTTCCCGATAGCCCTGCGGCCATCGGTGTTTCATCAGTCGAAAACGGAAAGGGCCTGCATCCCCAGGGGATGCAGGCCCTTTCCGATGAATCAGACGTCGAATCCGTCGAATCCGTCGCCGTGCAGCGCCTCGTTCATGGAAGCGTCCGCGTAGCCGCGGCAGTAGTCCCAGGTGACGTAGGCCTCGGGCGTCGGGTCGTAGGCGGGTTCGTGCGGTCGCACCGTGCCGTCCACCAGTAGCTGGAGGAGGTTGGCGCGCAACATGTCCCAGTCGTGGTAGTGATCCTGCCGGCAGTCCTCGCAGCTGACCACGAGACCGCGGATGCCGCGGTGGGCCAGCAGTGCCTCATATACCGCGAGGTCGGCGAGATCCTCTTCGACCGCTAGGCGCTCGTGAGGATCCAGCGGTTCCCCCGGCTCGATGGCATCGAGCGCGGCCGACGGGTCGGAGGGGTCTCCGGCGAATGGATCCGGCGGCAAGCCAGGTGGTAGATGGTCACGCACAGTCCCACGGTACGCAGAACCACCCCCTGTGCGCCAGCGCTGAAGGGGATTTGCCTCCACTTCGCTGGTGGTACGGCGGACAGTGATGTAGTGACAGCCGACACGTTAATGGCAGTGCCGACAATTCGCAGCGCCAATGACATCCGCGAACAGCCCGGAGCGAAGCGGAGGGCAAATCCGGCACAGCATCATGGACGGATACCATGGTTGACCAAAGGCCGGGTAGCAATCGCCGGCATTGCCATTCATCTACGCATCCGCCGGGACCCGGCCCGGTGGGTGTTGCCGAGGTCCAGGAGGGGTCGATCCGAATGAGCAGTCCCGTGACGGGCGAACGTAACGCAGGCCGCCCCCATACGGGCGGCGACGATCCCAACAAGATCGCCATGCTCGGCCTCACCTTCGACGATGTGCTGCTGCTTCCCGCGGCCTCCGATCTGATCCCGAGTTCGGTCGACACCTCCAGCAAGCTGACCCGCGACATCTCGCTGCGGACCCCGCTGGTGAGTTCGGCCATGGATACCGTCACCGAGGCGCGCATGGCCATCGCCATGGCGCGAGCGGGCGGTATGGGCGTGCTGCACCGCAATCTGTCGGTGGAGGCGCAGGCCGCGCAGGCCGAGACCGTGAAGCGGTCCGAGGCGGGCATGGTGACCGACCCGGTCACCTGTCGCCCCGACGACAGCCTCGCCGAGGTCGACGCCATGTGCGCTCGTTTCCGCATCTCCGGTCTGCCCGTGGTGGACGAGCGCGGCATGCTGGTCGGCATCATCACCAACCGCGATATGCGGTTCGAGGTGGACCAGGACCGCAAGGTCGCCGAGGTGATGACCCCGGCGCCGCTGATCACCGCGCAGGAGGGCGTGACCGCCGAGGCCGCGCTGGGCCTGCTGCGCCGCCACAAGATCGAGAAGCTGCCGATCGTCGACGGCTCCGGCAAGCTGCGCGGGCTCATCACGGTCAAGGACTTCGTCAAGACCGAGCAGTACCCGAACGCCACCAAGGACCGTGACGGTCGGCTGCTGGTCGGCGCGGCCGTCGGTGTCGGCGAGGACGCCTGGTCGCGTGCCATGACGCTGGCCGAGGTCGGCGTGGACGTGCTCATCGTGGACACCGCGCACGGCCACCAGTCGGGCGTGCTGCAGATGGTCTCCAAGATCAAGGCCGAGGTCGGCGACCGCGTGCAGATCGTCGGCGGCAACGTCGCCACCCGCGCGGGCGCGCTGGCGCTCGTCGAAGCCGGTGTGGACGCGGTGAAGGTGGGTGTGGGCCCCGGCTCCATCTGCACCACCCGCGTGGTCGCCGGTGTCGGCGCGCCGCAGATCACCGCGATTCTGGAGGCCACCGCGGCGTGCAAGCCGCACGGTGTGCCGGTGATCGCCGACGGCGGCGTGCAGTACTCCGGTGACATCGCCAAGGCCATCGCGGCCGGCGCCTCCACCGTCATGCTGGGTTCGCTGCTGGCCGGTACCGCCGAGTCGCCGGGCGATCTGATCCTGGTGGGCGGCAAGCAGTTCAAGAGCTACCGCGGCATGGGTTCGCTGGGCGCCATGCAGGGTCGCGGCGAGGCCAAGTCCTACTCCAAGGACCGCTACTTCCAGGACGACGTGCTGTCGGAGAAGAAGCTGGTGCCCGAGGGCATCGAGGGCCGGGTGCCGTTCCGCGGCCCGCTGGACCAGGTGATCCACCAGCTGGTCGGCGGTCTCCGCGCGGCCATGGGTTACACCGGCGCGCAGACCATTCCGGATCTGCAGGCGGCCCAGTTCGTGCAGATCACGGCGGCGGGCCTGAAGGAATCGCACCCGCACGACATCACCATGACCGTCGAGGCTCCCAACTACACCACCCGTTCGTAGCCGGACCGAACCGGTTCGCGCTTGGCCGCGGACCGGTTTTGTCATGTCTGGCAACCGAACTCCAGAGAGGACTGAAACACGATGCGCGATATGGTCGAGATCGGCATGGGCCGGACGGCTCGGCGCACCTACGAGCTGGACGATATCGACATCGTGCCCTCGCGCCGGACCCGCTCCTCCAAGCAGGTGTCGCTGGCCTGGCAGCTCGACGCGTACCGCTTCGAGATCCCGTTCCTCGCGCATCCCACCGACGCGCTCGTCTCGCCGAAGTTCGCCATCGAACTGGGCAAGGCCGGCGGCCTGGGCGTCATCAACGGTGAGGGCCTGTGGGCCCGGCACGCCGACGTCGACGCCAAGGTGCAGCAGCTGACCGAGGTCGCGGAGAAGGAAGGCACCGAGGCGGCGGTCGCGCTGCTGCAGGAGCTGCACGCCGCGCCGATGAAGGCCGACCTGCTGGCCGCCGCGGTCGCCGAGGTGCGCGCCGCCGGGGTCACCACCGCGGTGCGGGTCAGCCCGCAGAACGCGCGCGCGCTCACTCCGAGCCTGGTGCAGGCCGGGATCGACCTGCTGGTCGTGCACGGCACCATCATCTCCGCCGAGCATGTGGGCGACGGGGAGCCGTTGAACCTCAAGACCTTCATCGCCGAGCTGGATGTGCCGGTGGTCGCGGGCGGCGTGTCCGATCACCGCACCGCGCTGCACCTGATGCGCACCGGCGCGGCGGGCGTCATCGTGGGCTACGGTTCGATGCAGGGCTCCACCACCACCGGTGAGGTGCTCGGCATAGGCGTGCCGATGGCCACCGCCATCGCCGACGCCGCCGCCGCGCGGCGCGACTACCTGGACGAGACCGGCGGCCGTTACGTGCACGTCATCGCCGACGGCGAGACCCTGACCTCCGGGCACGTCGCCAAGGCCATCGCCTGCGGCGCGGACGCGGTCATGCTGGGCGTGCCGCTGGCCATAGCCCGCGAGACCCCGGGCAACGGCTGGTACTGGCCCTCGGCCGCCGCGCATCCGTCGGTTCCGCGCGGCGCGGTGCTGCCGTACGCGGTCGACGAGGAGCGGGTCCCGCTGGACCAGGTCCTCAACGGCCCGTCCAACGACCCGTTCGGTTCGCTGAATCTGGTTGGCGGCCTGCGTCGTTCGATGGCCAAGACCGGATACAGCGACCTCAAGGAATTCCAGAAGGTCGGTTTGAACGTGCGCGGCTAGCGATCAGACCCTGCACTCGCGCCCTTGGGCATTCACTCGAATGCGCAAGGGCGCGAGTCGTATCCGGGTCGGTCAGCGGCTGCCCGGCCGGGCACTGAAATCGCGCAGCGGCGGTACCGCGATATCGCGGAGGAACTCTCGGATCGCGGAGTTCACCGCCACCGGGTGGGTCATGTTCACCGTCTGCCGGGCGCCGTCGATCTCCAGATAGTGCGCGCGGGGGAGGCGTTCGGCCAGTTCCCGGGCGTGCGAGCGGGGCACGCCCGAGCGGGTCGGGTGGATGACCAAAGTGGGGCAGGTGATTTCGGGTAGTCGCTCCAGCACCGAGTCGCGGCCCAGCAGCGCGCCCGCGGCGATCTCGGTGGCCGACGGGTCGCGGGCCAGCCAGCGTTTCACCCAGACCGCGCGGTACCAGTCGTCGTCGCCGATGAGCCAGCGGGCCAGGTATTCGGCGAGTGCGGGGCGGGGGCCGTCCTCGTGCCACTTGTCCAGAAACTTTCGGGCATTGGTGAGTTCGGCGGTGGTGGGCTCGTGCGCCTCACTGCTGAGCAGCACCAGGGCGGCGACCCGGTCGGGGGCCAGCAGCGCGGTGCGCAGCGCGATGAAACCGCCCTGGGAGGTTCCGCCCACCACGGCCCGTTTCGCGCCCAGCTGATCCAGTACGGTCAGCGCGTCGCGGGCGGAGGTCCAGTAGGTGAACGGCAGCCCCTCGTCGCGGGTGCGGCCGTGTCCGCGCGCATCCCAGGTCACGATCCGGAACTCCGGAGTCAACGCCGCCTGTTGCGACGCGAACATCGTTCGGTCCATGAGGAATTCGTGCCCCAACAGCACAACCGGACCTTCGCCCCCGCTGTCCTCGTAGTGGATCTCGGCATCGATCGCACGGGCGAATGGCACGAGGTAGAGGATAGCCAGCACCGGTGACAAACCGGCGAGCTTTCCTGCCCACCGGCACACCGGGTGTCGCTCGGCCCATGCGGCCGGGTAGGAATTACCGTCCACGCGAGGGCGGAAGTCCCTATCCGGGACAACTCCGACGCGAATACCGTCCCGATGCCACCACTTCCGGGCCGGGCGGGCAACCGCTTCCGAGGCCGCGGCGCACCCTGGCCCGGGGTGGCGGTCCACGGTGAACCCGATCCTCTGGGTGCCGCCTGATTTCGTGCCGGTCGGGGTAACTCGTCGGGGACGGCCGAAATCGGTTCGGTACCGACCGCCGGCACGGGTGTTCGACGGCCAACGGCACGTAGCTGTCCGCCGAGTTCCGGGGAGGCGGGGGAGCGGTCGCCCGGGGAGAGTGTGTCCTATCTCGCTCACTAGACTGTGCGGGTGGCAGAAACCCAGCGACCAGTCCTTGTTGTCGATTTCGGCGCGCAATACGCGCAGCTGATCGCGCGCCGGGTGCGCGAAGCGAGTGTGTATTCCGAGGTGGTGCCGCACACGATCACCGTCGAGGAGATCGCGGAGAAGCAGCCTCTCGCCGTGATCCTCTCCGGCGGACCCAGCAGCGTGTACGCCGAGGGCGCGCCGCAGCTGGACGCGCGGCTGTTCGATCTGGACCTGCCGGTCTTCGGTATCTGCTACGGCTTCCAGGCCATGGCGCAGGCGCTCGGCGGCACGGTGGCGCACACCGGGACTCGCGAGTACGGGCGTACCGAGCTCAGCGTCGACGGCGGCATTCTGCACGGCGGCCTGCCCACCCGGCAGCCGGTATGGATGAGCCACGGCGACGCGGTCACCGATGCGCCCGCCGGGTTCGAGGTGACCGCGACCTCCGCGGGTGCGCCGGTCGCCGCGTTCGAGGATCGGGCGCGCAAGCTCGCCGGCGTGCAGTACCACCCGGAGGTGCTGCACTCGCCGCACGGCCAGCAGGTGCTGAGCCGGTTCCTGCACGAGATCGCCGGCATCCCGGGCGCGTGGACGCCCGCCAATATCGCCGAGGCGCTCATCGCCCAGGTGCGCGAGCAGGTCGGCGACGGCCACGCCATCTGCGGCCTGTCCGGCGGTGTGGACTCCGCGGTCGCGGCCGCGCTGGTGCAGCGGGCCATCGGTGACCGCCTCACCTGCGTGTTCGTCGACCACGGTCTGCTGCGCGCGGGCGAGCGCGAGCAGGTGCAGCGTGATTTCGTCGCCGCGACCGGGGCCAAGCTGGTCACCGTCGACGCGGTCGACAAGTTCCTGGGTGAGCTGAAGGGCGTCACCGATCCGGAGGAGAAGCGCAAGATCATCGGCCGGGAGTTCATCCGGTCGTTCGAGGACGCGGTCTCCGAGGTCGTCGGCGAGCAGGGCGAGACCAAGGTCGAGTTCCTGGTGCAGGGCACCCTGTACCCGGACGTGGTCGAGTCCGGCGGCGGCGCGGGCACCGCGAACATCAAGTCGCACCACAATGTCGGCGGTCTGCCCGACGATCTGGAGTTCGCGCTCGTCGAGCCGCTGCGGCTGCTGTTCAAGGACGAGGTGCGCGCGGTCGGCCGCGAGCTGGGTCTGCCCGAGGAAATCGTTGCGCGCCAGCCGTTCCCGGGTCCGGGACTGGCCATCCGCATCATCGGCGAGGTCACCCACGACCGGCTGGAGCTGCTGCGCCAGGCCGACGCCATCGCGCGCGAGGAGCTCACCGCCGCCGGGCTGGACAAGTCGATCTGGCAGTGCCCCGTCGTGTTGCTCGCTGATGTCCGCAGCGTCGGCGTGCAGGGTGACGGCCGCACCTACGGCCACCCGATCGTGCTGCGCCCGGTCTCCTCCGAGGACGCCATGACCGCCGACTGGACCCGCCTGCCCTACGAGGTGCTGGAGCGGATCTCCACCCGCATCACCAACGAGGTGGCCGACGTCAACCGCGTGGTGCTGGACGTGACTTCCAAGCCGCCGGGCACCATCGAATGGGAGTGAGCACTCCCCGCTGAACGCGAAGGCCCCGCACCTGCGAAAGGTGCGGGGCCTTCGGCCTTCTCGGAAGGGCAGTTCCGGGAAGGAGGGACGCCGCCCCCGGCGAGGGTGTGGGGGCGGCGCGTGCGGTCTACTCTCGATGTTTCTTCGGGCTGAGCACCAGGATCACGCCCACCACGATGGCGGCGATCACCACGATCCAGCCCAGCGACAGACCGCCGGAGACGGGCCAGAAGTGGGGGCCGATGAAGGCCCACACACTCACGCCCAAGCCCAGCAGGCCGGCCAGCAGTAGCGCGAACGAGGGTCGGCGGTTCTTGTTCTCAGCCACGGTTCACCTCCGCGTTTCCCATCTGCACGTCGACGGTCAGGTTCAGGACGGGGCCCGTCGCCGGGCCCGAGATTCCGCTCGGGCAGTTCGAATCACCCATGCGGACATTGCAGGTCGTGTTGACGCGCAGGTTCGGCGGCAGCATCACGCGGGCGTCGCCCATGCGTACCTTCACCTCGACCGCGCGATCCTCGGTCAGCTTCAGCTGACTCAGGTCGAGGGTGCCCGAACCCATCGAGATGTGATAGACGGGCAGCAGCTCGGAATCGGTTGCGGCGGACCACTTGTGGTCGCCCATCGCGCCCTCGTCGAACTGGATCGGGCCGATCAGCGAGGCCAGGATCACGAAACCGGCCAGCGGGGCCAGCACCACCATCAGGCCGTAGCCGCGGCGTAGGAACGCGCCCACGATGAGGCCCACGGCCACCACGGCCAGTGCGGCGGCGCCGATCCGGCCGGGCGTCATCCACTCCACGCCCGACGCGGCCATGGAGCCCGCCGCGGCGGCGGCCAGGATGGCGAGACCGATGGTGACGAGGGTCAGGCGGGACCGCGGGCGGGCCGGGGGAGCCTGGACGACTTGCTGCTGGACCGGCGCGGCCGGCTCGGGCAGCTGCCAGGCCAGCGGGGCCACACCCAGGGGATCCCAGCCGGGCGGGGTGGGGCCGAAGTCGGGGGAGATGGGGGCGGGGCCGAATCCGGCGCGTGGGCGGTCGGTGGCCGGCGGAATCCGGTGCAGGGTAGGGGGTTCGACGTCGCTCGGTGGGGTCGACGGGGTCTCGGGGGCGCCGCCGTCATCGCCGCGGGTCTTCGGCTTGGTGAGATCGACAGCTGTCGCCGGTGTGTCCGCCGGTTCGTCCGGCTGTTCCGGCGTGCCGGGGCCCGATGCGGATTCGGACTTCCGCAGGACCACGGTGTCGGACACCGACGATGCGGGCGCGTACCGGGTCTCCAGCACCTCGGTGACCTGCTCGGTGTTCGGAATCTTCTGCGTATCAACCGGTTCCGGCTCCGGTGCGGCGGCGGGTGGCTGGTTGGGGTCGGGCTCGTAGTGATCGGGCAGTGTCGTGTACGGCCCGTACGTCTGGAAGGTCACCGCATTGGTGCCCGGGTACCCGGTCCAGTACGGGCTCGCGGTGCCCGGATACCCGGTGTTGAACGGATCGGTGACCGCCGACTGCTCGAAATGACCTGCGGGCGGCTGCGTCTGGCGCTGATACAGCAGCCACCACCCGCCCAGCATGAGCGCGAAACTGATCACCCCGGACCCGCCGAGTCCCACCCCGACGGGACCCATCGTGCTCACAGCGATCCCCAACGCCACCATGAGCACGATGGTCTTGGACGAGGGCTGCGACGCCTGGCCGCGCCCGAACAGCGACTCCGCCGCCGATGACTGGTCTCCGGCCTGGTTCAGCAGCAGCCACCCCAGCAGATAGAGCACCACCCCCGCCCCGCCGAACAGCGCCGACACCACGAACGCCACCCGCACCAGCACCGGGTCCACGTTGTAGCGCCGGCCGAACCCGACAGCGACGCCGGCGATCGGCCCGTCCTTGGGAAACCGCACCGGCCGCGTCTGCCACAGATCCTGAATCTGATCGGAGAAGCCGGTACGCCCAGCACCCTTGGACCAGTCGCTCGTTCTCGTCATGCCATCCATCGTGCTGTCGACGGCTGTTCAGGCACATCGGGGATCACCCTGAACCCCCACCTGAACTTGGCCCCCTACCAGCCATCGTTCCGTGAAGCGTGAAATGTGCTGGGACGCCTAATTGCTTGCCGATGAGGTGATCGGCGGTTCGGCGGCAGGGCGGGAGTCGGGCAGTTCCGCGTAGTCGGGCAGTTCGATGCCATTGAGTGCGCGGTCGATCAGGTCGAGGTCCCAGTCGGGTTCGGGGCTCGGCTCGGCGTTCGGGTCGGGGATGTCGCGACTGTGGGCGTGCAGGCGGCCGATTTCCTGGTTGGCCTCGACGAACGGGCGCATGCGCCGCTCGTAGGCGGCGAATCCGGCTTCGGGGTTCCAGTCGGCGGCGGCCAGCTCTCCGGCCAGGATGTACGCGCCGACCAGAGCCAGGCCGGTGCCCTGTCCGGAATAGGGGGACGAGCTGAAGGCCGCGTCGCCGAGCAGGCCGACGCGTCCGCTCGACCAGCGGTCCATCACCACTTGGGCGACCTGGTCGAGGTAGAAGTCCGGTGTGTCGTCCAGGTGGGCGAGGATGCGCGGGGTCAGCCAGCCCATGCCGGTCATCTTCGCGCGCAGCAGGCGCTTCTGGGCGGCGATGTCGCGGTTATCGACGTCGAGATCGGGGGCGACGAAGGAGAACAGGGCCATCGCCTGCGTGGCGTCCTGGATGGGGCGCAGGCCCGCCGAACGGCCGGCCGTCTGGTAGTCGATCAGCCAGCCGTCCAGCCCGAATTCGTTGGGCACGGTGTAGAAAGCCAGCGCGTGCCCGAGATGGTGGACGAACCGCTCGTGCGGGCCGAAAACCATGGCGCGCAGCCCCGAATGCAGCCCGTCGGCCCCGATCACCAGATCGAACCGCCGCCGGTCACCGCCCTCGAAGACCACGTCGATCCCGTCCGTGTCCTGCGTGAGTTCCGCGATCCGGTCGCCGAAGATGTACTCGACACCGTCGCGAGTGTCATCGTGCAGCACCCGCGACAGGTCCCCGCGCAGAATCTCGATCTCCGAGATATACCCGTCCCCGTCATGATCGTCCGCGCGAAACGTCTCCAGCACTTTCCCGTCCACGTCCACCGTGTACGCCCCCGCGGTCCGGGTGCGCGCCGCCCGCACCTCCGCATCCAGCCCCATCCGCCGAATGATCTCCTTGGCCACCCCGCGCGCATCCACCGCCTGCCCACCGGGCCGCAACCCAGGAGCCCGCTCCACGACGGTTACCTCGGCTCCCCGCCGCCGCAACCAATGCGCCAACGCGGGCCCAGCGACACTCGCCCCCGCCACCAACACCTTGATCCCACTCATTGCGCCTCCCTCTCGCCCGCCCGGATCACTGCCCGGATCGTGTGCTCCTGCCCGGACCCACCGCCGGCGGTGCATCCAGAGTTATCGACGGTGGGCCCACCCGAAATTCATCGGCATCCCTGCGCGACGTTCCGCGACGTCGGATCGGCTCGGGTAGTCGGTGGTCTTCGCCTGCTGCGCCGGCTGGTTCAGCCTGTCACGTCGGTGGCTGGACCCGGGCCGTGCTAGGCCACCGTGGGTTCCTCGTAGCGGATGTGGTGCTTGGCGGCGATCGGGTTGATCTTGGCCGGGTCGAGGGCGCCTGCGGTGAGTACGGCCGGACCCGCCTCGAACAGATCCTCCAGGTAGCACTCCCAGCCGCCCGGTGAGGAGATCTGGATGAGGCGTGGCGGGGGTGTCGAGGCGCAGCGCAGGGCGTGCGGAATGCCGTGGGGGAGTAAGACGAACATCCCGGCGGTGGCGTGCTCGACGCGGTCGTCGAATTCCACCTCGAGGGTGCCGTCGAGCACGTAGATGGATTCGTCGGCCACGTCATGGGTGTGGCGGGGGATATCGCGGGCGAGGGTGACTTCCAGGAGCGAGAAGCGGTCTTCGGTATCGGCGGTGGTGGCCTTCACTGCGAACGCGGGCGGCAGAGAGAGGCGGCCGGGGCGGGCCGCGCCGGCTTCGAGCAGCAGAAATCGATTGTGGGACATGGTGGTATCCTTTCGAATCAGAAGAAGCGGAACCGGAATCCGGATCCGTTTCGAGTGTAGGCCGGAAGGGAACCCGAGTGTCAAGCCCATCGTCGCAGTCGCGCAAGCCGCGCGCGGACGCCTCCCGCAATCGCGACCGCATCCTGGAAGCCGCGCGTAATCTGTTCGCGGAGAGGGGAAGTCAGGTCCAACTTCCGCAGGTGGCGCGGGCCGCCGGTGTCGGGATCGGCACCGTGTACCGGCACTTCCCGACCCAGGCCGACCTGATCGAAGCCGCGGCCGCGCAACGCTTCGCCGAGATCGAGGAATACGCGCGCACCGAATGTCTGGACCACGCCGCGCCCGGCCGGGCGGTGCTGGACTACCTGACCCATGTCGGCGAAATCCTGGCGGCCGACAGTGGATTGTCCGCCGCCATCGAATCCGCCCGTCAATCGCGCGGTAGTGAACCGCGCGGCGCCGCGCTGGAACAGCTCGCCGAGATCATCGGCACGCTCATCGAATCCGATCGGGCCGCTGGAACAGTGCGACCGGACTTGACCGTCGCCGATGTCTACATGGTTGTCGGCGCACTGTCCGCCACCATTCGCTCCGGCAGCGGCGACTGGCGCCGATTGCTCACCTTGTTGTCCGATGGGCTGCGGGTTCAACCGTCGAACGGCTGATTCGGGCGCAAACCCTTACGCGGGTTGGCGGTACACCGCGATGACCGGGATGTGGCGGGTGGTCTTGGCTCGGTAGTCGGCGAAGACCGGCATGAGGTCGATCATGCGGGCGTAGAGGGCGTCGGATTCGGGAGCGGGGAGGAATTCGGCTTTGCCGGTGTAGGTTTCGGTGCCGAGTTCCACGGTGAGTTCCGGGTTGGCGCGGAGGTTGTGGTACCAGGCGGGGTGTTTGTCGGCGCCGCCGTTGGAGGCGATGAGGACGATGCGGTCGGTGTCGGGGACGTAGACCAGGGGATTGGTGGTGGGGCGGCCGGACTTCGCACCGGTGGTGGTGATCAGCACCATGTTGGTGCGGCCTTCGAAGGGGCCGCCGACCTTGCCGTTGTTGGCGCGGAACTCCGCGATCACGGATTCGTTGAACGCGTTCATCTCACCTGTCCTGTTCGGAATGTCGTGGACGACAACCGGTCAGGGGCCGGCCGGTATTCCGCCGGCGGCGTCAGCAGGGCGGACGATAGGGCAGCTGGGGGAGATGGTGACGCCAGAGGTCTTCGGTCCAGCCGGCCGAGGTGGTGTCGCAGGCGCGGGCGACGGCGTGGGGGAGGTTGGTGTCCCAGAACTTGATCGGACCGTAGGCGGTGGTGATGGCCAGGTGGCGGTTGTGGGGGAGAAGGTGGCGGTGATGGAGGCGGGACCGGATTCGGCCAGGGCATCGGTGGGGGTGGGCCGGGTCGGTGACGCAGCCCAGGTCAGTGCCCATCCTTTTGTCCGGTCCGGACAATTCGGCGGCTCAGTGTGAGCTCGAAGGCAGCTTCATATGCTGGCAGCGTGAGCGATATTGCGCATTTTCTTGCGGCGGCTGAGCGGGGGTTTCCGCTCGAGATGGACGATGTGGTGGATTTCTTGATCGGGAAGGGGGTTCTCCTGGCGGTCGACTGGTCTGGTGAGGAGTGGTCCGGGCAGATCTCACAGTTCGTGGGCCGTCGGGTGGAAGCTTTCGGGGAGGACGGAGCGGTTGTCGTTGCCGTCGAGTCCGCGGTCAGGGACGCGGCCGGGGCTGACCTGGCGCGTGGTGAACATGTGCCGGCGATTCTGCGTGCTGTGGACGATGCCTTGGCTCCTGCGGGGTTGGCGCTTGGGGAATTGCGGTCCGGCGATGACACATACCGCGTCGGCGTCATGCGTCGCACGGAGGCATCGAGTCACCTATGGGGTCTGGATCGGCTATCTTCCGAATTGCTCTACATCCTCGACTGCCCGTGCGGTGGCATGAACGTGTGGCAGCTACCCGCGTCGGACCCGAAGCCGGATGCGGGCGAGTGCGACTCGTGCGGTCGGAACCTGTTCGACGCCGCCGGTACCCCGATCGTGCCGATGCTTGCGGAACCCGCCGTTTGAGAAACCTGTCGTCACGCTCAGGGGTCGAATCGGGGTGTTTCCCGATGCGGGGTGCCGGATACCCGTGCCAGGATCGAAGGCATGTATCCGTCCGCGCCCTTGTACGACCCTGCCCGGGGGGCCGCCACCGTGGCGACCCAGCCCAAGCTGGTGCGGCGCACGGGTGGGCGCGTGGTCGGCGGGGTCGCGGGCGGGCTCTCGGATCATCTGGGGATCGACGTCTTCAAGGTGCGGATGGCGTTCGTGCTGCTGTCCGCGCTCGCCGGGGCCGGGATCGTCGCCTACGGCATGTTGTGGATCTTCACGCCCGCGGGCGCCGACGCGGCCCCGCCGACCGGTTCCGAACGACGGCAGGCCATCGGTATGGCGCTGCTCGGCATGGCGCTGTCGGTATCGACCGCGTGGTTGTTCAACGGGACGGCCGCGCACGTGGTGGGGCCGATCATCGTGGTGGCGGTCGGCGCGGCGCTGGTGTGGCGCGAATTCGATGCGGACGGGCCGAGATCGGTCATCGGGCTGCCCGCCAAACCGTCGGTGGTGACGTGGGCGCGCATCGTCGGCGGGGCCACGCTCATCGTGGTGGGGCTCGGGGTGGTGGTGCTGGGGCGGATCAATCTGAGTTCGCTCGGGTCGGCGCTGCTGGCGGTGGCGGTGACCCTGGTGGGCGCCGGATTGCTGACCGTGCCGCTATGGCTGCGCATGGTCAGGGCGCTGAATTCCGAACGCGCGGCGCGGATTCGCAATGACGAACGCGAGGAGATCGCCTCGCATCTGCACGATTCGGTGCTGCAGACGCTGGCCCTGATCCAGCGCCAGGCCGACGATCCGCAGGAAGTGGTGCGGCTGGCCCGCAGTCAGGAACGCGAGCTACGCAAGTGGCTGTTCGAGGACGCCGGGCCCGCGCAGTCGAGCCTGGCCGCGGCGCTGCGCACCATCGCGGGCGAGGTGGAGGATCAGCACGGGGTGAAGGTCACCCCGGTCACCGTGGGCGACGTGTCGATGGATCTCGACGACAGCGGAATCGGTTTGCCCAAGGAGCATTTCACCGCGGTGCTGGGGGCCAGCCGGGAGGCGCTGGTCAATGCCGCCAAGCATGCGGGGGTGCCGACCATCGACCTGTACGCCGAAGTGGAGCCGCATCAGGTGAGTGTCTTCGTGCGCGACCGCGGCAAGGGCTTCGACCCGGACGCGGTGTCCAAGGACCGTCAAGGCGTGGCCAAGTCCATTCACGCCCGCATCGACCGGCGCGGCGGGTACGTGGAGATCAAGTCGTCGCCCGGCAATGGCACCGAGGTGCGAATCTTCATGCCGCGCAAGGACGGCGGCGACGAGCGGTTGGTGGTGCAGACCGACAGTCCGGAAGACGCCGCGCAGCTGTGAGTTCCGGGGCGCCCGTGAACCATGAGTCGTGGGCGGGCCGCGGGCTGGGGATTGTGGTACCGATGGGGGCAGGGTTCGTCAGGGTGAGGAGAACTAGGTGAGCGTCCGGGTCTTTCTGGTCGACGACCATGCGGTGTTCCGGTCCGGGGTGCGGGCGGAGCTGAGCCGCGAATCCGATATGGAGGTGGTCGGCGAGGCGGGCGGCGTCGGCGAGGCCATCGCCGGGATCAAGGCGACCGCGCCGGACGTGGTGCTGCTCGACGTGCACATGCCCGATGGCGGCGGGGTCGCGGTGCTGCAGGGCATCGACGCCGGGCCGGTGTGCCTGGCGCTCAGCGTGTCCGACGCGGCCGAGGACGTGATCGCGGTGATCCGGGCGGGCGCGCGCGGATACGTCACCAAGACCATCTCCGGGCCGGAGCTGGCCGACGGCATTCGGCGGGTGTCGGGCGGGGACGCGGTGTTCTCGCCGCGGCTGGCCGGGTTCGTGCTGGACTCGTTCACCGGCAAGTCGCAGGTGCCCGAACCGCCGCTGGATCCGGAACTGGATTCGCTGACCCCGCGCGAACTCGAGGTGCTGCGGCTGTTGGCGCGCGGCTACACCTATCGCGAGATCGCCGAGACGCTGTTCATCTCGGTGAAGACGGTGGAGACGCACGCCTCGAACGTGCTGCGCAAGACCCAGCAGTCGAACCGGAACGCCCTGACCAGGTGGGCGCACCGCCGCCGGATCGATTGAGATATCCACGGTGACAACTGATTTCGTGCGCCGAGGGTAACTCCTCGGGGACGTCCGAAATCTGTTCGGCAGTCGCGCGGAGGCGGCTAGAGCGCGATCACGACGACGATGATGATCAGCAGACCGATGAGCAGGCCGATCGCCACCGCCAGCGGACCCGCGTTCGGGCCCAGCTTGCTGAAATCGAACTCGAAGCCCTTCGGCTTGGGCTGCGCCGCGACCGGGGCCGCGGGGGTGGTGCGCTGCGGGCGCGGCAGCGGGCTGGAATTGGGGCTGCGCAGTCCGGCCGCGGAATTGCGGGCCGCCCACGCCGGGATCGTCCCGTCCTCGGTGCGGACGGGCGCGTTCAGGATGTAGGGCGCGGTGCCGGGACCGAAAGCGGCGGTGAGGATCTCGTTGCGGGCCTCGGTCATGGTGGGGCGGCGCTGCGGGGCGGGCTCCATCATGTGCAGCAGGACCTCGGTGAGCGGGCCGCTGCGGGCGGGCGGGGTGATCTGAGCCATGGCGGCGCGCTCCACGATGACATTGCTGTCCTCGTCGAAACCGTAGGGCGGCTGACCCTCGATGGCGGTGTACAGCGTTGCGCCGAGCGAGAATACGTCGCTGGCGGTGGTGGGGCGGGCCCCGCGGGCGACCTCCGGCGGCAGGTAGGCGGGGGTGCCGGTGATGACGTCGCCGATCTCCTCGCTGGTGTCGTTGGCGCCGCTGGAGATGCCGAAGTCGGAGAGCTTGACCATGCCGACCTCGTCGCCGCGGTCGGCGACCAGGATATTGCCGGGCTTGATGTCGCGGTGCACGATGCCCGCGACGTGCGCGGCCGCGAGCGCGTCGGCCACCTGCGCGCCGATCTGCGCCACCTCGATCGGGGACAACTGATCCACCAGCGCAAGGGCTTTGGCGACACTGCGTGAGGGCAGGTACTCCATGACCAGCCAGGGTTCACCGGCCTCGAGCACCACGTCGTAGACGGCGATGGCGTGCTCGTGCGACAGCTTGGCCGCGACCCGGCCCTCGTGCATGATCCGGCTGCGGACCTCGCGCGCCTCGTCCTCGCTCAGGCCCTGCGTGGTGAGGACCTGCTTGATGGCGACATCGCGGTGCAACAGGCGATCGGTCGCCAGCCAGACGGCGCCCATGCCGCCGCCGCCGAGCTTGGATTGCAGACGGTAGCGGCCGGCCACCAGATAATCGGGGCCGACAATGGGACGAGCGCGTTCGGTCACGGGTGCAGGGTATCGGAAAACCATCCTGACTGGCCTGGTTCGAAACCCGGGGTTTGCTGGGTCTTGCGGCGCGGTCTCGCGGATTCCTTTCCAGACCTATACGGACACACCGTGTTTCGCACGCCCTCCGGTCCTGGGGAGCGGTGGGAGATTCTCGGAGGTCCGGGGATCTTCCGGACGAAACGACACGTGACCCGCCCGCGCTCCCTTCTGGACAGCCGGTTGCCGCCGGGCCGGGCGGCGGGCGGGGAGGGGTCGTGCGGGTTGTGCGGCCGTGGTGGGGGCCACTGACTCTTGACGTGTCCCGAGACTCGAGTTCTACTGTGCATTGATCGAACATGAGTTCGATTATGTCAGGTAGCTGGATCGGTGCTAGCCCGTCGACTGGGAGAGGTGGTCACTGGATGGGTGCGGCGGCGGAAGCCAGGCGGGAACAGCTGGCGGAGTTGCGGCGGCGAATGGCCGCGGTCCCGGCGCGCGGCGCCGAGGCCACGGCGCGCGTACCGGTGGCGCCGGAGCCGCGGCGGGAGCCGTTGCCGGTGCCCGCGGCACTCGAAAACCTTTTGCCCGACGGCGGATTGGCCAAGGGGTCGGTGGTCGTCTACAACGGCGCCGGCTCGCTGATCTCCGGGCTGCTCGCCGCGGTGACGAGCGCCGGCGGGCATGCCGCCGTGGTCGGGCTGCCGCGGCTGGGCCTGCTGGCCGCCGCCGAGATGGGAGCGCGACTGGACCGGCTGGCCGTGGTCTCCGATCCCGGGCCCGATCCCCTCGAAGTTGCCTCGGTATTGCTCGATGGCCTGGACCTGGTGGTTCTCGGGCTGAACGGGCTGGCGGTGCCGATGTCCCGCGCCCGCGTCCTGGCCGCCCGCGCCCGCGGCAAGAACTCCACGCTGATGGTGACCAACGGCTCCTGGTCGGGGTCCGCGCTGCACATCGACACCCGGGTCGCCGGGTACAGCGGACTGGGCCGGGGCTGCGGCCGGTTGCGGACCGTCCGCCTCGACGTCTCCGTGCGCGGCCGCTCCGCCCAACCCCGCCTCGGTCACCTGTCCCTCAGCCCCGCCGACGGCCGCGTCGAATGGGTCTCCACCGCCGACCCCGCCGCCCCGGCCGAACCGCCGCTGCGCCTCGCCCGCCATGCCGCGTCCTGACCGGACCGCGAGGAACCGCCCACGTGACAAGAGTTTTGGATCATGTGGCCGTGCCGGGAGAGGGGACAGGTCGTGAAGCCGTGGCGGGTGCTGGTGGTGTGGTGCCCGGACTGGCCCGCGGTGGCGGCCGCCGCCGAGGCGGGGGCGGAGGCCACCCGGCCGGTGGCGGTGCTCGCGGCCAATCGGGTGATCGCGTGTACCGCCACCGCGCGGGCCGAGGGGATCCGGCGCGGGCTGCGCAAGCGGGAGGCGCAGGGGAGGTGCCCGGAACTGCTGGTGGCGCAGGACGATCCGGATCGGGACGCGCGGCTGTTCGAGCCCGTGGTGACGGCCGTGGACGCGACGGTGCCCGGCGTCGAGGTGCTGCGGCCGGGCATGCTGGCGCTGTCGGCGCGCGGCGCGGCGCGGTTCTTCGGATCGGAGGAGGCCGCGGCCGAACGACTGGTGGACGCGGTGGCGGCGGTCGGGGTGGAATGCCAGATCGGCATCGCCGACGAGTTGTCCACCGCGGTCTTCGCCGCCCGCCGCGCCACCCTGGTGCCGTCCGGCAAGGGGGCGGAATTCCTTGCGCCCATGCCGATCTCGGAGTTGGCGGGGGAGCCGGTGCTGGCCGCGCCGCAGCGGGTCGAACTGGTGGATCTGCTGCACCGGCTGGGACTGCGCCGGATCGGCGACTTCGCGGCGCTCACGCCCGCCGAGGTGGCGTCGCGGTTCGGGGCGGACGCGATCGTCGCGCACCGGTGTGCCCGCGCGCTGCCGGAGCGGCCGCCCGCGGCTCGCCTGCCCGCCGCCGACCTCACCGTGGAACAGCGTTGCGACCCGCCCATCGAACGCGTCGACATGGCGGCCTTCGCGGGCCGCATGCTCGCCGCCGAACTGCACACCAAGCTCGCCGCGACCGCGGTGGCCTGCACCCGCCTGGTGATCCACGCCGAAACCGAGTCGGGCGAGGAGTTCTCACGCATCTGGCGCTGCGCCGAACCCCTCACCCCCGACAGCACCGCCGACCGTATCCGCTGGCAGCTCGACGGCTGGCTCACCCGCCGCGCCCTGGACCGCGCCCGGGCTTACCGCGCGGCCGATCGGGACTGTGGCGCGCGTGGCGACGGCCGGGCCGAGCATCGGGGCGGTCGTGCCGTGCGCGGAGACGGGCGCGGCACACAGCGAGACGGGCGCACCGTCTATCGGGGCGATCGTGGTGCGTGGCGGCCGGGCGGTGCGAAGGCCGATGCGTATGAGCCGGATCCGATCGAGGCGTGGGATTCCGGGGCGGACGCGGCCATCGTGCTGCTGCGGCTGGAACCCGTCGAAGTCGTGTCGGCCGGGGCCTTGCAGCTGGGGCTGTGGGGTGGGGTCGGGGAGGACGAGGAGCGGGCGCGGCGGGCGTTGATCCGGGTGCAGGGGCTGCTGGGCGGGGACGCCGTGCGGATGGGGGTGCTCAGTGGCGGGCGGGGGCCGGAGGAGCGGATCACCATGGTGACGCTCGGGGACGAGCCGGTGCCGGCGAACGATCCGGCGCAGCCGTGGCCGGGGCGGTTGCCCGAGCCCGCTCCGGCGCTGGTGCTCACGCATCATCCGGAGGTGCGGCTGGAAGGTGCCGACGGGTCGCCGGTCTGGGTCAGTGATCGTGGCATGTTCACGGCCGATCCGGTCCAGTTGCACTGGGGCAGTAGTTCGTGGCGGCTGTCGGGCTGGGCGGGACCGTGGCCGGTGGACGACCGGTGGTGGACGCACCGGTTCGAGGACGGTTTCGCCGCGCGCGCCCAGGTGCAGCTGGACGCGGAGGACGCCGCACGGCTGCGCGCGCTACTGCTGATCGGCTACGACAACGTCTGGCATGTGGAGGGGCTGTACGAGTAGTGGTCTCAGATGCCGAGCGGCAGGTGCAGATCCATCATGTCCGGCCAGAGTTCCGGCCAGGGGTGCAGCGGGCCGCGGCAGATCGCGATGGCGATGCCGGTGTTCACGCCGGGGAACCCGTTGGGGTTGTCGAGGTGGTCGAGGATCTGGACATTGCCGAACTGGCGGCGCAGGGTCGGTTCGGTGCTGTCGAGGCCGACGTAGAGCACCGCGCCGATGTCGCTGGGCGGCGGGCCGAAGTAGCCGAAGCCGCGGTTGGGGCTGTAGACGGGCGGCAGGCCGTAGTCGCGGCCGAAGTTCTGGAGGGCGGCGGCCTGCCAATAGTTCTGGGCGACGATCGCTTTGGGCCGCTCGGATTCGGGCAGCTGCCGGTAGGCGTCGGCGACCTCGGCGGTCAGCTCGGACCAGCCCGAGTAGCCGTAGATGCTGGTCCGCATGGCGAAGTCGGCCTGGGTGCGAATGGCTGTGTGCACCCGCGACGGCGGCTGCGGCAGGGCCGCCACCAGCGCCGCGATGATCACCAGCGACAACCCGATGACCGGCAGCGCGACCACCCGCAGCACCCGGTTGCCGCGTTCGCCGCGGTAATAGGGCAGCGCGACCGCGCCGATGCCGAACAGCACCGGCAGGAATCCGGCGGTGTAGTACGGCCGCCCGTGCCCGAACAGCACCACGGCCACCAGCAGGCCGGAGGAGACGAGCATGAACATGTAGGGCCGCAGCCAGCGTTCCCGGGCCAGGCTCCAGAACGCCCAGCCCGCGAGCAGGCCGCCGAGCAGTCCGGCCAGTCCGATCATCTGCGGCAGGCAGGCCAGCGGTCCGCCGCCGGCGGCGTCCTGTTCGGCGCCGATCACCTTGCTCATGGCCAGCGCGGGCCAGCCGTGCTGGTTCTGCCACCACAGGCCGGGCAGGGCGGAGGCGGCGAAGATGCCCGCGCCGATCCAGAGTCCGCGCCGCCACAGTAGTTCCCGCGGTCCGGCGACGATGATGCCCGCGGCCAGGGTGAGCAGGATGGTGGGGATGAACCACTTGACCTGGAGGTCGATGGCCGCGACCACGCCGACCGCGATGAGCAGCCGGTCGTCGCGGGTGCGGATCCAGCGGATGAGCAGCCAGATGATGGCGGCCTGCAGGGTGGCGTCGAAGGAGAAGGTGCTCAGCTGCACTGCCTGGGTGGCGGCGAGCGGGGAGATGCCGTAGGCGGCGGCCGCGATCAGTTGGGCGGTGCGGGAGCCGCCGAGCTCGTAGGCGACCGCGGCGCTGATCACGACGGCGGCGGCGGTCATCAGGACCGCGGGTAATCGCAGCATCGGCGCGGAGCCGGGGGCGACGGCGTCGGCCAGGTGGGCGACCAGCGGGATCAGGACGCCTTGGTCGGCGTAGGTGAGACTACGGTGGGCTCCGGCGGCGATGAAATACAGTTCGTCACCGAAGAAGTCGTAGCGCAGTGTCGGGACGGCGAGAAAGGTCCCGCAGAGCGCGGCTAGTAGGAGGACCCAGGCGGTAGCGAAGGTCGGCCGCGGCGGGCTCGGTTCATCGAGTTCGACCGCGGGGGCGGCAGCATTGAGAACCATATTTCCCCGACAAACAAGTATTGCTAAATCGGGGATCACGCTACCGTCAGGGCTGACCGATTACCGAAAAATGTGAAAGTGATCTATTTCACAGGTCAAACCGCTTGGTATCACGCCTGGACCTGCGCAGTTCCGCATTCATTCGTCAAGTGAATGAATAGGCAACCGTATCTGTATTCGATATGGCGGAGCGCACAAATTGCGGCGGCGACCACCCAGCGATCCGTACTCTGGACAATCGTGGAGTCAACGGTCACCCGGGTCGAGTTCGATGACGTGTCGATCGCCTATCGCGATTCCGGCGCCACGGGTGGACATCTCTACAGCGACACGCCGGTGGTCCTCGTGCACGGCATGGGCGGCGACGGGCACACCTGGGATCGGTTCGCGACCCAGTTGGTGCGCCGCGGCCGCCGGGTGATCATTCCGGACCTGCGCGGGCACGGGCGCAGCGCGCACACCGCGTCCTACCGGTTCGAGGAATTCGGCGCCGACATCCTCGCGCTGTGCGACCGGATCGGCCTCGACACCGTCGACCTGGTCGGGCATTCCCTCGGCGGCTACGCCATCTCCTGGGTGGCCATGCAACGCCCGGAACGGGTCCGGCGCCTGGTGATCGAGGAACAGCCGCTGCCTCTGCGCTCCGGCGACGAACAGGTGAGCTTCACCCGCAGGCTGCCATCGATCCCCGAACTCTGGCACGCCACCACCAGCCTGTTGCGGCACCCGCGCGCGGTGCTGGCCTTCGACCGATCCATGACCGGCGAAGCGCTCGAACAGTTCCGCAAGCCCTACCCCGAATGGTGGGACGGGCTGTCCGACATCACCGCGCCCACCCTGTTCCTGCGCGGCGGCCCCGGCGGCATGGTCGACCCCGACAAGCTCGAACAGTTGCGCGCCGGCCTCGCCGACTGCACCGTCCGCGCCTTCGACTGCGGGCACAGCATCCACCGCGACCGCTACCCCGCCTTCGAGGCCCAAGTGCTCCCCTTCCTGGGGCACTGAGCTGCCGGTATCTAAAGTTGAACGGTGTCCGCATCCGAGCGACCCACGCTGTGGTTTCCCGACGAGTCCGCGTTCCGGGACTGGCTGTCGGCCAATCACGCGGCGGTGGACGGCATTTGGCTGAAGTTCGCGAGGAAGGGCTCGGCCTACGCCTCACTCGACCATGACGGCGCGCTGCGACAGGCCCTGTGCTTCGGCTGGATCGACGGGCAGGCCAGGAAACTCGACGACGATTTCCTCGTCATGGGATTCACCCCGCGCCGCCCGCGCAGCCAGTGGTCGCAGCGCGATGTGGGGCTGGCGGGCGAACTGGTCGAGGCCGGGATCGTGCATCCGGCCGGGCAGGCCGAGATCGACCGGGCCAAGGCGGACGGGCGCTGGGACAACGCCGTCGGACACGACCTGCCGCAGGACTTCCTGGACGCGCTGGCCCGGCATCCGGAGGCGGCCGTGTTCTTCGAGACCCTGCCCATGCAGTCGCGCATCGCGGTCGGCTACCACCTGGGCAGCGCGGTGCGGCCGGAGGCCCGGCAGCGGCGGCTGGAGCAGGTGATCGCGAAACTGATCGACGGGAAGCCACTGTGACCGAGGGACGGCTGTGACGGGGTTCGAAGGATTGTCGTGTTCGGCTGCGGCACTGGAGGTTCCCCTACCCGGGAGCGCGACCCGCATCACCGGCTGGCTGTGCGTCGAACAGCCCGGGGCGTGGGGACGCGACGTGATCGGCGACCAGGTGCTCGGGCCCCACATCACCCCCGAACTGGCCGCGCGCACCAAGGCGGCGCAAGTGCGGCCCACCCTGATCCGGCGGGCGGGGCGGCGGGAATTCACCGGTGTCCGAACGGTTCTGCTCGCCAGTTCGCGGCCCGAGGGGTCGTGGTGCGAGCGGCTCGAGATCACCGACCTGCGGGAACTGCTGGATATCGATCTGCATCTGGTCGACGGGCCCGCGCCGGGAATCGGTGCGGCCGTGACGGATCCGCTGGTGCTGGTCTGCGCGCACGGTAAGCGCGACCAGTGTTGTGCCCTGCTGGGCCGTCCCATCGCCGCGAGCCTGTCCGCCGCCCACCCCGAGCGGGTGTGGGAGTGCTCCCACACCGGCGGCCACCGTTTCGCCCCGGCGGTCATCGTGCTGCCCACGGGTCTCACTTACGGCCGCCTGGACGAGGATTCGGCGCACGCCATGCTCGCCGCCGCCGACCAGGGTGAGGTCTCGCTCACCGGCCTGCGCGGCCGCAGCTGCTACGGCCCGGTCGAGCAGGTGGCGGAAATAGCGGTCCGACAGCGCATCGCCGACGCTACGTTCACCCGGGTCACCTCGGCCGGCGACAGCACAGGCCGGACCGTCGTGTCCGGCGATGTCGACCCGACGGCCGGTATCGACGACCTCGTCGTCGAGGCCGCCCCGGCCGACGCCGGAAGCCCGACCGATCCGGCCACGTTCGCGGGTGCGGCCATGGTGACGCATCGGGACGGTCGCCGCTGGCTGGTCACCGCCCGTACCGCCGCCTACTCGCCGCGGCAGGCCAGTTGCGGTGCGGCCCCCAAACCCGCCACCGCGGTGGTACTGGACCGTCTCCGGCAACTCGCCTGAGCGGCAATGGTTCCCGCCCAGGTATTGCGCTGTGAGTGCAATTGTTTCGGCGGGCTCGAATTACTCCGCGCGGCGATCGATCCGGCCGGAATAGGGGCCGCTGCGGGCGAGAACTACCAGTGCGTTCCAGGGACCAGGCGGGCGGCGCGGCGCAGGGCGGTGCCGGTGGCGCGGACGGCCGGGGGCACGGTGCGGCGATGGCGTTGCGGGACGACGATTTCCACGTCGGTGGTCGCCGGCTCGGGCGCGGTCTCGCCCTTGGCGGCGGGGGAGTCCGGGATGGCGCGGTAGTACCGGTGCAGGACCCGCTCCTTGATGCCGGGGGCCACCAGGTTGCCGTATTCGGCGAGGGTGCCGAGCGGGACGTCGATGCGGCGGGGCCGTTCGGTGAGGGCCCGGACGATGAGGGCGGCGGCCCATTCCGGGGACTGGGTGCCGGTGCCCTGGTCGCCGCTGGGGGTGATCATGGGGGTGCGGACCAGCGGCATGTGGATGGTGGTGAAAGTGATATTGCTGGAGCGCATCTCGGCGGCGGTCACCTCGGCGAACTTGTCGAGGGCGGCCTTGCTGGCCAGGTAGGCGGCGAAACGCGGGGTGGCGACCTGCACGCCGGCGCTGGAGATATTGACGATGTGGCCGTCCTTGCGTTCGCGCATGCCGGGCAGCAGGCCCAGGGTCATGCGGACCGCGCCGAAGTAGTTGACGGCCATGGTGCGTTCGAAGTCGTGCATGCGGTCGGTGGAGCGGTGCACGGCGCGGCGGATGGAGCGGCCCGCGTTGTTGACCAGCATGTCGACGTGGCCGTGGGCGGCGAGCACGGTCTCGATGGTCCGGTCGACGGAGTCCTGGTCGGTGACGTCGCACGGGTAGGCGAAGGCGGCGCCGCCCGCGGCGGTGATCTCGTCCACCACGGTGGACAGTTCTTCGGCACGGCGGGCCAGCAGGATGACGAGCGCGCCCTTCTGCGCGGCCGTCAGCGCGGCCGCGCGTCCGATGCCCGAGGAGGCGCCGGTGATCACGACGTGCTTGCCGGTCAGATCGCGGCGGGCGCGCCGACGGGCCAGGTAACCGGTGTCTTGGTCGGCCATTTCTGCTCCCTTGCAGGTGGAATTGCCTCGAACTTACTCCAAAGTAAGTTACTGCGCCACGATGGATTGGCGAGCCGCCGTAGAGACCGATCGGTTTCGAATGTATGTTCGATACTCGAGACCGGTCGGATTGTGGAGGAGGTGGGCCGATGGGTTGGGGCAACGGCCCGCCGACGTGGGCGGAGATGGAACGGGTGCTGTCCGGGCGACCCGACCCCGCGCGCAAACAGGTCGAGGGCGACGGCGGCGACAGCCCGGCCTGGTCGCGGAAACGCGAGAAGTACGAGGCCGGGGACATCGAGCGGACCGCCCGGTCCACCGTGCCCTACGCCGAACTGCACACCCACTCCGCCTACAGCTTCCTCGACGGGGCCAGCCAGCCCGAGGAACTGGTGGAGGAGGCGGTGCGGCTCGGGCTGGAAGCCCTCGCGCTCACCGACCACGACGGGTTCTACGGGGTGGTCCGGTTCGCCGAAGCGGCCCGGGAATGGCGGATGCCGACCATCTTCGGCGCCGAGCTGTCCATCGGCACCGCCGCCCGCGCCGGAGCGCATCTCGCGCCGCGCGGACGCGGCCCGGGTTCTCGGCGGCGCGGTCGCGAAAGCGACGCGGACGCACTGAATTCCGAACCCCGCACCGGCACCCCCGATCCTGCGGGACCGCACCTGCTGGTGCTGGCGCGCGGGCAGGAAGGCTACCGGCGGCTGTCGCGGGAGATGGCCGCCGCGCACATGGCGGCGGGGGAGAAGGGCATCCTGCGCTACGACCTGGACCGGCTCACCGAGGCCGCGGGCGGGCACTGGCACATCCTCACCGGCTGCCGGAAAGGCACTGTGCGACAGGCCCTGCGACAGGCCGACGCGGCAGCCGAGGCGGCACTGCGCGAACTGATCGACCGCTTCGGCCGCGACCACGTGAGTGTGGAACTCACCCACCACGGCATCCCCGAGGACGACGAGCGCAATGCCCGGCTGCTCGCCCTCGCCGACCGGGCCGGGCTGCCCGTGATCGCCACCACCGGAGCGCATTTCGCGGCCCCGCCGCACCGCCGCCGGGCCATGGCGCTGGCCGCCGTGCGAGCCCGCTCCAGCCTCGACGACATGGCGGGCTGGCTGGCCCCCACCGGCGGCGCGCACCTGCGCTCCGGCGACGAGATGGCGCGACTGTTCGCGGCCTGCCCGCAGGCCGTGCCCAATGCCGTTGCGCTGGGCCGGGACTGCGCGTTCGACCTGCGGCTGATCGCGCCGCAACTGCCGCCCTTCGACGTGCCCGACGGGCACGACGAGAACTCGTGGCTGCGGGAGCTCACCTTCACGGGCGCGGCCCGCCGCTACGGCCCACGCGCCGGGAACGCGGCCGCCTACCGGCAACTCGAACACGAGCTGAACGTCATCGCCACGCTGAACTTCCCGGGCTACTTCCTGGTCGTGCACGACATCGTCAGCTTCTGCCGTGACAACGACATCCTGTGTCAGGGCCGGGGTTCGGCGGCGAATTCGGCGGTCTGCTACGCCATCGGCATCACCAATGTGGATCCGGTCGCCAACCAACTGCTGTTCGAACGGTTCCTGTCGCCGGAGCGGGACGGGCCGCCCGATATCGACGTCGACATCGAATCGGATCGGCGCGAGGAGGCCATTCAGCACGTCTACGCCAAATACGGGCGCGAGTACGCGGCGCAGGTGGCCAATGTGATCACCTATCGCGGGCGCTCCGCGGTGCGCGATGCCGCACGCGCGCTGGGCTTCTCGACCGGGCAGCAGGACGCCTGGAGCAAACAGGTGAGCCGCTGGAGCGGGGTCGCGGGGGAACAGCACACCGACATCCCGGACGACGTGCTCGCGCTGGCCGGGGAATTGGAGGGGCTGCCCCGGCATCTGGGCATCCACTCCGGCGGCATGGTGATCTGCGACCGGCCCATCGCCGACGTGTGCCCGACCGAATGGGCGCGCATGGCGAATCGCAGTGTCCTGCAATGGGACAAGGACGACTGCGCGTCCGCAGGGCTGGTCAAGTTCGATCTGCTCGGACTCGGCATGCTGTCGGCGCTGCACTACATGATCGACCTGGTGGCCGAGCACAAGGGCCAGACCGTCGAACTGCACCGGCTGGACCTGGGCGAGGACGCCGTCTACGACATGCTGTGCCGCGCCGACTCGGTCGGCGTCTTCCAGGTGGAGTCGCGCGCCCAGATGGCGACCCTGCCGCGATTGCGGCCGCGCACCTTCTACGACCTGGTGGTGGAGGTGGCGCTGATCCGGCCCGGACCGATCCAGGGCGGATCGGTGCACCCCTACATTCGCCGTCGCAACGGGCGGGAGAAACCCGACTACGACCATCCGTCGCTGAAGAACGCGCTGGAACGCACCCTCGGCGTGCCGCTGTTCCAGGAACAGCTCATGCAGATGGCCGTGGACGTCGCCGGATTCACCCCCGCCGAAGCCGACGAGCTGCGCCGCGCCATGGGATCCAAACGGTCCACGCAGAAGATGGAGCGGCTGCGGGCCCGCTTCTATCAGGGCATGCGCGACCTGCACGGCATCACCGGGGAAGTCGCCGACCGCATTTACGAGAAGGTGTACGCCTTCGCGAATTTCGGTTTCCCGGAAAGCCATTCGCAGAGTTTCGCCTCGCTGGTGTTCTACTCGGCGTGGTTCAAACTGCATCACCCGGCGGCCTTCTGCGCCGGGCTGCTGCGCGCCCAGCCGATGGGGTTCTATTCGCCGCAGTCGCTGGTCGCCGACGCGCGGCGGCACGGGGTGACGGTGCACGGTCCCGACATCAACCACAGCCTGGCCGAGGCGACCCTGGAGGCGAAGGGGATGGCGATCCGGCTGGGGCTGGCCGCGGTCCGGCACATCGGGACCGAATTGGCCGAGCAGATCGTGGCCGCCCGCGAGCTCGGGTCCTACACCTCGTTCCTGGATCTCACCGGACGCGTGGAACTGACCGTGCCGCAAGCCGAGTCGCTGGCCACGGCGGGCGCGCTGGACAGTCTCGGCGGCACTCGCCGTGAGGCGCTGTGGGCGGCGGGCGCGGCCGCGGGGGAACGGTCCGACCGGCTGCCCGGCACCGGCGCGGCCACCGCGGCCCCCGCCCTGCCCGGCATGAGCGCGCTGGAACTGGCCGCCGCTGACGTGTGGGCCACCGGCGTCTCACCCGGCAGCTACCCGACCGAATTCCTGCGCGAGCGGCTCGACGCGCTCGGCGTCGTCCCCGCCGACCGGCTCCTCGACATTCGCGACGGGACCCGGGTGCTGGTCGGCGGCGCGGTCACCCACCGGCAGCGCCCGGCCACCGCGGGCGGGGTCACCTTCCTCAACCTGGAGGACGAGACCGGCATGGTGAACGTGGTCTGCTCGGTCGGCCTGTGGGCCCGCTACCGCCGCCTGGCCACCACCGCCCCCGCCCTGCTCATCCGCGGACGGGTGCAGAACGCGGAGGGCGCGGTCACCATCGTCGCCGACCATCTGCAACGCATGGACCTGCGCATCGAGGGCCGCTCCCGCGACTTCCGCTGAGGCGCCCCGGCACCGCGGTAGCCGCGGCGCTACGGGAGAATCACCGGCGGGAGCGGGGGAAGGGAGAGTGGCGTGACAGTGGTCCGGGCGACCATCAAACCCGGCAGCAAGAAGGGCCCGCTCGTCGAGATCCTCGACGACGGCGCGCTGCAGCTGTACGTCCGGGCCCCGGCGGTGGAGGGCAAGGCGAACAAGGCCGCCATCGAACTGCTGGCCGCCCACTTCGGCGTCCCCAAGTCCGCGGTCCGCCTCACCGGTGGCGCGACCTCCCGCTTCAAACGCTTCGAGGTCGACGACTAGTCAGACCGCGCCCGGGAAGCCCATCTGCCGCCAGGCCTCGTACACCGCGACCGCGGCGGCGTTGGAGAGGTTCATGGAGCGGCGGCCGGGCAGCATGGGGATGCGGAGCTGGTCGGTGACGCGCGGATCGGCGAGCACCTCGTCGGGCAGGCCGGTCGGTTCGGGGCCGAAGAGCAGGACATCGCCGTCGCGGTAGGTGATATCGGTGTTGCGGGTGGTCGCGGCGGCGGTGAAGGCGAAGACCCGTTCGGGGACGATGGCTTTCCAGGCGGCGTCGAGACTCTCGTGCACGGTGACGACGGCCAGGTCGTGATAGTCCAACCCGGCCCGGCGTAGCTTCGGCTCGGATAGGTCGAAGCCGAGCGGTTCGATCAGGTGCAGTGCGCAGCCGGTACCGGCTGCCAGTCGAATGGCGTTGCCGGTATTGGGCGGGATGCGGGGTTCGAAGAACACGAGATGGAACACGGGATCCAGCATTGCAGAGCGGCGGTTAAGCTCGTGCGGTGAGTCCAGCCCATGCCGCACCCCAGAGTCGCAGCAGTCGTGCGGGGGAGTTCGCCCGCGAGAATCTGCCCATGCTGCTGGTGGGCGCGGTGCTGGTGGTGGCCGTGGTCTTCCTGGCCTGGGACCGCTGGCGGCGCGGAACGTTCTTCTTCGGCGGCGCGACGCTGCTCGCGGCGGCGCTGCGGCTGGCACTGCCCACTGATCGGGTGGGTCTGCTCGCGGTGCGCAGCAAGGGTTTCGATGTCGTCTGGCTGACGGTGCTGGGTGTCGCCATCATCGTGCTGGCGGCGACCATCAGCAGTCTCGGCGTCACGTAGCCGGAGCCGTGGGGCCTCGCGGGTCGCGGGGCCGGGGCCGCGACCGGAGTCGCGGCGCTGGAAAGATGAGCGAGTTGTTCTGCCGCCGGGGTGAACCGGCGGCGCTGGGGGATAGCTAGACCGAGGTTATGCGGCGGCCGAGTTCGCGCCGCAGCACTTCCTGGTCCGGGAGTCTGTGCAGGACACGGAGTATGGCCGGGCGGAGTTCACGCTGCTCGTCCTCGGAGAGCAGATCGACGAGATCGCGGAGATCCATGTCATCGAATGCGGCGGTCATGCCGAATACATTACGGCTGATATGCCCGCTGCACACGTATTCCGGAACACCGGTTACGGAGGCGTCATGCGCGCGAAACCGAAAGCGCGTCAGGACAATTCACTGGAAACAGGCGCGATACGTGGCGTAACGCGCCGTCGGCTGTGGCAGCGGCTGGGCAGCGGACATACGGCATTCGGGCAGCGGCGACACCGGCGCAGTGGCAGCGGTGGCGCCGCCGTTCGGGCAGCGCTGGTTCAGTGACCCGACACGCGCTGGGCGCGGGCCAGTTCCATGGTCTCCAGCATGAGTTTGCCGACCGCCTCGGTCTCGGTCAGGAACCCGTCGTGCCCGTCCTTGGAGTGGATGACCTCGAGCCCCTTGGAACCGGGCAGCAGATCGGCCAGCTCCTGCTGGGTGCGCAGCGGGTAGAGCCGGTCCGAGTCCACCCCGCCGATCACGCACGGCACCGGCGTCGAGGCCAGCGCCGCCGCCACGCCGCCGCGGCCGCGACCGACGTCGTAGCGGTTCATGGCCTCGGTGAGCAGCACGTAGGTGGCCGGATCGAAACGCGCGATCAGCTTGTCCGCCTGATACTCCAGGTAGCTCTGTACCGCGTAGCGGCCGCCCGCGCGCGGATCCTCGTCGCCCTGGCCGTGGTTCTCGAAGCGGTGATCGAGCTCGCCCTCGGTGCGATAGGTCAGATGCGCGATGCGGCGGGCGATGCCCATGCCGGTCATGGGCGCGCGCCCGGTGCCGTGGTAGTCGCCGCCCTGCCAGTCCGGATCGGCCTGGATGGCGGCGATCTGGGTGGTCTGGGTGCCGATCTGGTCGGCGGTGGCGCGCGCGCCGACCGCCAGCACCAGGGCCGCGCCGACCCGTTCGGGCCGGCCGATCATCCACTCCAGCACCCGCATGCCGCCCATGGAGCCGCCGATCACGGCGGCCAGGCGGTCGATGCCGAGCAGGTCGAACAGCTTGGCCTCGGCGGTCACCTGGTCGCGGATGGACAGCGCGGGGAACCGTGTGCCCCACGGCTTCCCGTCCGGGGCCAGTGAGGACGGGCCGGTGCTGCCCTTGCAGCCGCCGAGCACGTTGGTGGCGATGACGCACCATTCGCGGGTGTCCACGGGCGCGCCGGGGCCGACGATGCCGTCCCACCAGCCGGCCTGGTTGTGGTGCACGTCGGCGGGGCCCACCACGTGCGAGTCGCCGGTCAGCGCGTGCTCCACGAGCACCACGTTGTCCGCGTTCGCCGATAGTTCGCCCCACCGCTGGACGGCCAGCGTGGCGTCGGGGATCACGGCCCCGCTCTCGAGTTCCACATCGCCGATGGCGATGCTCCCGAGCGTCCCGTCGGGCGGCGGCAGCAACAGCTCCGCCGCGTGCCGGGACGTTCGCGATTCGATGTTCACGGTCAACTTGCCGCCGCCGTCAGTCCGGCACGCAAGTCCGCCAGGATGTCGTCGATGCCCTCGATGCCCACGGCCAACCGCACCAAGCCAGGCGTGACACCGGAGGCCAGCTGCTCGGCGGGGGTCAGCTGGGAATGCGTGGTGGATGCCGGGTGGATGACGAGCGAGCGCACATCCCCGATGTTAGCGACATGGCTATGGAGCACCAGCGCCTCCACGAACTTCTTGCCCGCGTCGACCCCGCCGGCCAGCTCGAAGGACACGATGGCGCCCACGCCCTTCGGTGCCAGCTGTTTGCCCCGCTCGAACCAGGGCGAGGTGGGGAGTCCGGCGTAGTAGACCTTCTCGACGCCGGGCTGCCCGGCGAGGAACTCGGCCACCGCCTGCGCGTTGGCCACGTGCCGCTCGATGCGCAGGCTCAGCGTCTCGAGGCCCTGCGCGATGAGGAACGCGTTGAACGGCGACACCGCCGCGCCCAGATCGCGCAGCAGCTGCACGCGGGCCTTGAGCGCGTAGGCCGGAGCGCCGAGGTCGGCGAAGACCGCGCCGTGGTAGCTCGGGTCGGGGGTGGTGAAGCCGGGGAAGCGGGATTCGCCCGCTTCGTTCTGCACCGTCCAGTCGAAGGAGCCGCCGTCGACGATCACGCCCGCGACCGCGGAACCGTGCCCGCCCAGGTACTTGGTGGCCGAGTGCACCACGATGTCCGCGCCCAGCGCCAGCGGCTGGATCAGGTACGGGGTGGCGACGGTGTTGTCCACGATGAGCGGCACCCCGGCGGCGTGCGCGACCTCGGCGATGCCCGGAATGTCGAGGACCGAGCTGCTCGGGTTGGCGACGGTCTCGCCGTAGAACGCCTTGGTGTTGGGTCGCACCGCCGCGCGCCACTGCTCGAGGTCGTCCGGGTCCTCGACGAAGCTGACCTGGATGCCCAGCTTGGGCAGCGAGTAGTGCAGCAGGTTGTAGGTGCCGCCGTACAGGTGCGGGCTGGCCACGATGTGGTCCCCGGCCTCGGCGAGATTCAGGATCGCGTAGGTCTCCGCGGCCTGCCCGGAGGCCAGCAGCAGCGCGGCCACACCGCCTTCGAGGGCGGCGATGCGCTGTTCCACCGCGTCCTGGGTGGGGTTCATGATGCGGGTGTAGATATTGCCCGGCTCGGCGAGTCCGAACAGCGCGGCGGCGTGGTCGGTGTCGCGGAACGCGTAGGACGTGGTCTGGTAGATGGGCAGGGCGCGGGCTCCGGTGGCGGAATCGGGAGCCTGGCCGGCGTGAATCTGTTTGGTCTCGAAGGACCAGTTGGCCGGATCCAGGGTGTCGTCAGCCGAGACGGCCGCGGGCGCGGTCGAGTCACTCATGTGTTCTGCTCCAAAAACAAGGTCGCCGAATGGCGGAAGTTTGACGTTATCGAGAAGCGAATGGGCTTCGACAACAACACATTTCGGTAGACCTCCTAGTTGCGCTTGCGTTCGGCCCTCGAACGCCCGGTCTGCACCCGGAGCACCCCACCGCAGCTGGAGGGTTGCCGATCAGCAAGCCGGGGCCTTAACGCTGATGCTCTTGACCTAATGCGGGATTCTAGCGGCCGTCCGGCCCGATCTACGCAGTGGGGTTTGTCGCATTCTTCGTGGGATTTCCCCCGTTTACGGGGGGAAATACCGTTGCCGCACCGCAACAGACCCGCCGGAATTCGTCGAATGCCGCCTGGACGCTGTCGGCGAGCATGCGGGCGCTGGTGGCGGTCGTGCACCCCGGGAACTCGTCCTCGTCGGTCTCGCACTCCATGCCGACCCGCACGATGCCGTGCCAGGTGGTGGCGATGAGTCGCACGGTGAGGTGGTCCTCGGGCAGGCGCAGGCGTTCGGCCAGCACCGCGGACACGGCCCGGGTCTTGGTGTCGGCCGATTCCATGCTGACCGCGCGCACGGCGACGCTGTCGCGGGTGATGCGCTGCATCTGCTGGAACCAGCGGAACGGCACGGGCGTGTCGGAGTCGATGATCTGGTCCACGACCGCCAGGAACGCGCCGAACAGCGCCTGCATCTCGTCGCCGGTGATCGGCTGGGCGCGCAGCTGATCGGCGAGGGCTTGTCCCCAGCCTTCGATGGGGGCGATGACGATCGCCTCCTTGCTCTCGAAGTACCGGTTCACGGTGCGCGGGGAGACGTCGGCGGCGTCGGCGATCTGCTCGACGGTGGTGGCGTCGAAGCCCTGTTCGTCGCACAACCGCAGGGCGACGTCGATGATCCGGGTCCGGGTCTGCTGCTTCTTGCGCTCACGCAGGCCGGGGCGGTGACGCGAGATCACACCGATGTGACTTGACAACTCCGACATCCCTCCATCGTAGATCCTTGATGCGTTTTCCTGTCCCAGTATGACAACTGTCGCGGTGCGACATTTTTCCCTTGACGTCAATTGTCGGTTGGGGTCACTATGGTGATGCTGCCTTCGAACTCCAGAGGAGAGGCTCATGACCGTAGCGACGGACGCTCTCGGTACAGACGTAAAAGCAAGTCCCGCAAAAGATTCCAGGCGTTGGTGGGCGCTCGGCGTAATCGCCATGGCGCAGCTGATGGTGGTCCTGGACGCCACGATCGTTACCATCGCCATGCCGTTCGCGCAGCAGGATCTGCACATCAGCGACGGTGACAAGCAGTGGATCTTCACCGCGTACACCCTCATCTTCGGCGGTCTGCTGCTGCTCGGCGGCCGCCTCGCCGACTATCTGGGCCGCCGCCGGATCCTCATGGTCGGCCTGATCGGCTTCGCCGCGGCCTCCGCGCTGGCCGGTCTCGCGCAGAACCAGGCCGAACTCTTCGCGGGCCGCGCGCTGCAGGGCGCGTTCGGCGCGCTGCTGGCCCCGGCCGCGCTGTCGCTGGTCTCGGTGACCTTCACCGAAGCCAAGGAACGGGCCCGGGCCTTCGGCGTGTTCGCCGGTGTGTCGGCGGCGGGCGCCGCGCTGGGCCTGATCGCCGGTGGCGCGCTCGTCGAGTACGCGAACTGGCGGTGGTCACTGCTGGTGAACACCCCGGTCGCGCTGCTGGCCCTGGTCGGCGCGTTCGCCTTCGTGGTCAAGGACGTGCCGGCGCCCCGCACCGGCGGCTACGACCTGCCCGGCGCGGTCACCGTCACCCTCGGCCTGATCTCGATCGTGTACGGCTTCAGCCGCGCGGCCTCCGACGGCTGGACCGCCTCCACCACGCTGGCCCTGTTCGTGGTGGGTGTGGCGCTGCTGGCGGCATTCGTGGCCATCGAGGCCCGGACCGCGAATCCGCTGCTGCCGCTGCGCATTCCGGGTGAGATCAACCGCGGCGGGTCGTATCTGATCGCGCTGCTGGTGCCGATCGCCATGTTCGCCATGTTCCTGAACCTGAGCTTCTACCTGCAGATCGTGGAGCACTACTCGGCGCTGAAGACGGGTGTGGCGTTCCTGCCGTTCCCGGCCGGAATCGTGGTGTCGGCGGGTATCGCCTCGGCGGTGCTGCCCAAGATCGGGCCGCGGCCGCTCATGCTGGCGGGTTCGGTGCTGGGCGCGGCGGGCCTGGTGTGGCTGTCGCGGCTGGAGTACGGCGACAGCTACGCGACCGCCCTGCTGCCTGCCATGATCCTGATCGCGCTGGGCATGGGTGCGCTGTTCGTGTCCATGCAGACCACCGCGCTGCACCAGGTCGATGCCGAGGATTCGGGCGTGGCCAGCGCGCTGCTGAACGCCGCCCAGCAGGTGGGTGGTTCCATCGGCACCGCGCTGCTGACCACCATCTCGGTGCAGGTGGCCGAGCGGTACGTGCGCAACAACATGACCGTCGACCACGTGATGGAGCGGGCCTCGATCCACTCCTACAACGTGGCCTTCCTGATCGGCGCGGTCTTCTTCGCGCTGTGTGTTCCGATCGCGGCGTTCATGGTTCGCGACAAGCCGCAGAACCTGCTCGAGGGTGACGAGCACGCCGTGCACGTGGGTGTGTGAACCACCGCCGGTGATTCCGCGCCGTGCCCGCCGCGACTCTCGCGGCGGGCACGCGTCGTTGTCGGCCGCAAGTCGGCGGCAAGTCGCGGCGCATCGCCCTGGCCGACAGTACGACCATGACGATGACGAAAGCGCCCACCGCGGCCGATCCAGACCTCCGGCTGCGCGCCAGCGCGCTGATCGCCGGGGGCGTGCTGTTCGCCGTGGGCAATGCCCTGCACCCGCTGGAACATTCCGAGGCGGCCGAACAGTCCGCCACCTGGGCCGCCGCCCACCTGACTTTCAGCGCCGGCGCGATCCTGATGGCGGTGGGCCTGCCGGTGGTGTTCGCCGCCTGGCGAGACGGAGATGGCTGGCCCGCCAAGGTTTCCGCGGTTGCCCGCGTTCTGCTGTTCGTCGGGCTCACCGTGGCGATCCCGGTCGGTGCGTACCACGAGATCTATGTCGCTCCGCGCCTGTCGCACCATGAGCAATCGGCCATCGAGGAGGCCGCCCTCCCGGTGAACGGACCGCTCGCTGCCGCCTTCCTGCTGGGATTCATCCTGCTGGCGGTGTGCGCGCTGGCGGCCCCGCGTCCGTTCCTCGGCCGTGGGGCCGCGGTCGCGCTGATCCTCGCGGTGGTCGCGATGGCCGGGGCCGAAGGGCTGCCGGGCGCGGAGGGCTGGTGGATCATCCCCGGCACGATCGCCGTCGGACTCGTTCTCGCCCTCGGCGGCATCCGAGTGCTCCGACTGCCCACCGGGCCATGACTGCCGCCTGGCGATAGCGGTCGCCCGCGTGCCTGTCTCGGGCACGCGTGGGCGACCGGTGCGTTGCGCGGCATCGGCGGTCCAGGTCGGCTTCAGTCGTTCGCCGTGTTAGCGAATGGGCTGTCGCAGCCGATGTATCGCCCGTGGTGTTCGTGGAAGTGCTGGGCGCACTACGGGTGACGGTGGACGGTCGGCCCGCCCCTTTGCGCGGGCCGAGGCAGGGGGCGGTGCTGGCGCGCCTGGTTTCGGCCGGGGGCGAGGTGGTTTCGGCGGATCGGCTCATCGAGGATCTGTGGCAGGGGGAGCCTCCGCCGAAGGCGTCGGGGGCGTTGCAGGCGCACATCTCGTATCTGCGGCGGGCATTGGAGCCGGATCGGCCGCCGCGCGCGCCCGCCGGAGTGCTCGTGTCGCAGACCCCCGGATACGCGCTGCGCCTGCCGGTTTCGGCCGTCGACGTCTGGCATTTCGACCACCTGGTGTCCACCGCCGCCACCGAATCCGATCCGGCCGCCCGGCACCGCCTCCTCGATTCCGCGCTGGCGCTGTGGCGGGGCCCCGCCTACGCCGCCTACGCCGACGCGGCCTGGAGCGCCGCCGATATCGCCCGCCTCACCGATATGCGCTGGACCGCCGTGGAACAGCGGGCCGACGCCGCCCTCGCCCTGGGCCGCCCGGAGGAGGCCGTCGCGGCCCTGCGCCGCCTGGTCGACGAACACCCCGAACGCGAAGCCGCCGTCCGGCTGCTGGCCCTCGCGCACTACCGCCAGGGACGTCAGCTCGAGGCCTTGGCCACGCTGCGCGACCTCCGCGCCACCCTCAACACCGAATTCGGCATCGACCCCAGCCCGCCGGTGCGCGAGCTGGAAGCCGCCATCCTCGCCCACGATCCGGCCCTCGCTCCGCCCGCGCCCGCCGAGCCGTTCGCCGCGGAATCAGGTTCGGCACGTTCACATTCCACCGATGACGTCGCGGCGACGATCGCATCGGTGGTGCCCGATCGGCCGGAACCCGTGTCACCGGTATCCGCCCCGGTCGGCTATGCGGGTCAACGTGGGGCCTTGCTGTCCGCCGCCCGTGAAGCCGCCGGCGGCCGCGGCCGATTGGTGTGGCTGGAAGGTGAGGCCGGAGCCGGCAAGACGACACTGGTGCGGTCGGTCGCCGACGAGCTGGCCGCTGCCGGCTGGCGGACCGCGGTCGGCCGCTGCCCCGAGGTCGACGGCGCTCCGGCGGCCTGGGCCTGGATGGAGCTGACCGGTGAATCCGGCAGCAAGGCAGCGGATCTCGGCGCGGACGCGACACCGTTCCACCTGTCGCTGGCCGTGGTCGACCGCTTCGCCGAATGGACCGGACATCCCATCGATACCCCGGGTGGGCGGATGAGCCCCGGCTCGGTCGTCCCGGATACACCGAGCTCGGTCGATACGGCGAGTGTTGCCGGGCCGGTGCTGGTGGTGCTGGAGGACGCGCACCGGGCGGACGGCGCGACCCTGCAGATCCTGCGGCAGGTGGTGGCGTGGTCGGCGCAGGCTCCGGTGCTGTTCGTGGTGACCATGCGCGGATCGGAAGTGGGGGACGAGGTTCGGGCCACGTCGGCGGCACTGGCGGCGGTGACCTCGGGACGGCTGGAGCTGACCGGGCTCGACCTCGAGGCCGTGCGGACGGTTGCGGGGGCGGCTGGTCTGCGCGGAATCGACAATGCCACAGCCGAATTGGTGCGTGATCGCACCGGCGGCAATCCGCTGTTCGTGGCCGAGTTGGCGAAACTCGCTGCCGCCGAAGGAGATCTGCTGGCGGTGCCGGCGGGAGTCAGCGATGTGCTGCATCGCCGGATCGCGCGGCTGCCCGCCGAGGCGGCGCGCATGCTGCGGCTGCTCGCGGTGTGGGGCGGCGAGTCGGATTTCGACGCGCTGCTGGAGCTGACGGGCGAAACCGAAGGGGCCCTGGTCGATCTGGTGGACACCGTGGTGGTGGCCGGACTGCTGCGCCTGGAGTCCGGGGGCCGGATCCGCTTCGGGCACGCGCTGACCCGGGACGCGGTCTACGCGGGTATCCCCGCGCTGCGCCGGGGCCGCATGCACTGGTCGGCGCTGCGGGTGGCCGAACAGGTGAATCCGGTGGATCCGGCGCTGCTCGCCCACCACGCCCTGACCGGCGCGCACGCGGGAACCGCCGGGGAGGCGCTGGGGTACGTCCTGGCCGCCGCCCGGCAGGACGGTGCGCGCCGCGCGTTCGCCGAGGCGGAACCGCTGTGGCGGGCCGCGCTGGATCTGCACACGCTGGCGGGCCATCGCGAGGACGGCCCCGATCCCGTTGTGGGCGCGGCCATTCTGGAAGTCCGCTGCGCCCTGGTCAACGCCCTCGCCTACCGCGGCAACGACGCCGCCGCCCGTGCCGAGCGCGCCGCCGCCCTCGACCTGGCCGAGCACCTCGCCGCGATCACCCGGACCGGTCCGGCGTCGACCGATCACGGGTCGGCAGCATCGGCCGGACATGAATCGTCCGCACTGCTCGCGTCGGGGCCGCACCTATCGGCCGCACGCGGATCGGCTGCGGCGGCGTCCGGTGAAATGGCCGACCGGAGCTCCGGCGCCGCGATGGATCCTGTCGTGCCGGGTTCGGGGCGGGCGCGGGGCGAATCATCGGCTGGGTGGGGGTTGGCCGACGAGTCTGCTGGTCCGGCAGTCGATCCCGTCGCGATGGCGCTGGGTTCGTGGCGGGCGCCGTTGATCTGGGGCACGCGGGACAAGCGGCTGCCGGACGAGCGGGTGATCGGTGCGCTGCGGGCGGCGCTGGCGCGGCCGCTGCCCGACGGGGTGCGGGTGCGGTTGCTGGTGGCGCTGGTCGTGGAGGTCGAAGGCGATGATGATCCGCTGGCGTTCGCCGCGTCGGCGGAGGCGGTGGCGACGGCGCGGGATCTGGGTGATCCCGAATTGCTGTGTGCGGCCTTGAATGTCCGGGCCTATGTGGCGCTCGGCCCGGATCTGTGGGACGAGCGGGCGGGGCTGGCCGACGAGCTGCTGGCGGTGTCCACGGCGGCCGGTTTGGTCGAGTACCAGGCGGTGGCGCATTTCCTCGGGTGCCTCATCGCCGGCGCGGACAATGATCTGGTGCGGGCGCGGCGCGCGGCCGAGCGCGGTCTGGAGTGCGCGACGGGCGGTCAGCTGCACCAGATGCTGATCGTGCTCACGCTGTTCGATGCCGTGCTCATGGTGTCGCGCGGTGATCTTGACGCCGCCGAGCGCGCGTACGCCGATGCCAGCGCGCGCCTGGTCGCCGCCGGCGCGGCCAATGGCGCGGAGCTGCTGATCGCCGGGGCCATGATGCTGGGCTGGGCGCGCGGCGACCTGTCGGCCCTGGTGGAGCCGATGGCGCAGGTCCACGCGGTCTCGCCCGACGCGCTGGCGCTCGCGTACGCCCTGGCCTTGCTCGACAGCGGCGACATCGATACGGCGCGTGCGGTTTTCGCTGCCGCCGCGCCGATCCGGCGGGATCACTACTGGTCGGTCATGGCGGTCTTCCGCGCCCGGGTCGCCCTGCGGCTCGGCGATCTCGCCGCCGCCGCGGACTGCTACCGCGACATGCTCCCGCGTTCGGGCACGGTCGCGGGCCTCGACACCGGTTCGGTCGTCTACGGTCCGATCGACACGGTGCTGGCGGAGCTGGCCGACGCGCTGGGCGATCCGGAGGCCGCCGCCGCGCACCGAACCCGCGCGACCGAGGTCGCCGCCCATCTCACCGCCCAGCTCGCCACGCTCCCGCCGACGGGCGCGAAGTAAATCGCGGCTCTCCCGAGGGCGGGCGCGAACCGACTCGCGACTCTCCTGACGGCGGGTGCGAACCGACTCGCCCCCCTCCAGATGGCGGCGCGAACTGATCGGGAGGGCGCTCGGCCGTGCCCGCCCGGTCAGCTCCCGGCGATGAGGGCTTCCCGTCGCCGATGCCCCCGCCCGAACCAGCGCAGCATGAGGCTGAGCACGAGCCCGCCCTCGGCGTTGGCGCGCTCCCATTCCTCGGGCGTGCACATGCCGAACATGCGCGGCAGTTCGAAGCTCATGGTCGCGCCCTTGCGGGCGGCGGCTTCGACGGCGCTCCACTGCTTGGCGTCAAGGTGGGCGGTGATCACCGGGAAGACGGTGTCCTCCTCGTCGGCGATGTGTTCGGTGAGCAAGGCGTTCAGGCGGGCGAGGTGGTCGGTGAGCGCCGCCGCGGATCCGTCGCGGGCGAGTTCGCGCGCACCGGCGCGCACGCTGTCCAGGATCGGGTCGAGCTGGGCGTGGTCGTCCTCGAGTTCGCGTACGTCCACCGCGCCGGTGTCGCGCAGCAGCGGCCACAGCACCGCGTCCTCGATGGTGTGGTGATGGTGGATGCTGTCGCAGAGCAGCAGCAGGTATTCGGCGATGGCCGCGGCTCGTCGTGGCGGGCAGTCCGCGCGTCCGGCGGCGATGTCGCGGGTGAGGTCGGTGAAGCGCGCGGTGTCGGCGATCATGGCGCGGTGGGCGAGGCACATGCCCAGCAGGTCGGGCTCGGTGGTGGTCGGCATACTGGAGACTGTGGGCCCGATCACTTGCACCCTACTTGCGAGTAACTGAGGGCAGGTTCCCGCACAGCGGGGGCTGCCCGCGCGGTGAGGTCCATAGCAGCAGTACGCTTGTCTTGCTTGACGCCACATCGGACATGGACCTGGTACCACAGGTCCGGTGCCGGGAGTCATGCGTATACGTTGTCTGTTGAACAGCTGGGGTCCGCTACAAGCGGTGCTCACCGGCCGTGCAATGGGAGCACCACCTTCCTAGGAGGACACGAAGATCCATGTCCAAGATCAAGGTTGAAGGGACCGTCGTCGAACTCGATGGCGACGAGATGACCCGGATCATCTGGCAGTTCATCAAGGACAAGCTGGTCAATCCGTATCTCGACGTGAACCTCGAGTACTACGACCTCGGCATCGAAGCCCGCGACAAGACCGATGATCAGATCACGATCGACGCCGCGAACGCCATCAAGAAGCATGGCGTCGGCGTCAAGTGCGCGACGATCACCCCCGATGAGGCGCGAGTCGAGGAATTCGGCCTCAAGAAGATGTGGCGGTCGCCGAACGGCACCATCCGCAACATCCTGGGCGGCACGATCTTCCGCGCCCCGATCATCATCTCGAACGTTCCGCGTCTGGTTCCGGGCTGGACCAAGCCGATCATCATCGGCCGTCACGCCTTCGGTGACCAGTACCGCGCCACCGATTTCAAGGTGCACCAGGCGGGCACCGTCACCCTGACCTTCACGCCCGAGGACGGCTCCGAGCCGATCCAGCACGAGGTCGTGCGCATGCCGGAAGACGGCGGCGTGGTCATGGGCATGTACAACTTCCAGGAGTCCATCCGGGACTTCGCGCGGGCCTCGCTGAACTACGGCCTGCAGCAGAACTACCCGGTGTACATGTCGACCAAGAACACCATCCTCAAGGCCTACGACGGCATGTTCAAGGACACCTTCGAGGAGGTGTACCAGACCGAGTTCAAGGACGAGTTCGACGCGGCCGGTCTGACCTACGAGCACCGCCTGATCGACGACATGGTCGCCTCCGCGCTCAAGTGGGAGGGCGGCTACGTCTGGGCCTGCAAGAACTACGACGGCGATGTGCAGTCCGACACCGTGGCGCAGGGCTTCGGCTCGCTGGGTCTGATGACCTCCGTGCTGCTGACCCCGGACGGCCGCACCTGTGAGGCGGAGGCGGCGCACGGCACCGTGACCCGTCACTACCGTCAGCACCAGCAGGGCAAGCCCACCTCCACCAACCCGATCGCCTCGATCTTCGCGTGGACGCGTGGCCTGGCCCACCGCGGCAAGCTGGACAACACCCCCGAGGTGATCGGCTTCGCGCAGACCCTCGAGGACGTCGTCATCAAGACGGTCGAGTCCGGTCAGATGACCAAGGACCTCGCGCTGCTGGTCGGCGGCGACCAGGGCTACCTGACCACCGAGGAGTTCCTCGGCGTGCTGGACGCCAACCTGGCTCGCGAGATTCGCTGAAACCCCCACTCCGGGTGGACGTTCCGACGTCCGAGGAGAGCCGCGCGAACGTGAACAGCGCGAAGCGGTGACGATGGCGGCCGGGACCACAGTCCCGGCCAGAACATCCACCGCGCCCAACGGGCACCTGCCCCCACCGGAACCGGTGGGTGGGCGGGTGCCCGAACTGTTTCCGGGAACCTCATTTCCGGAGGCAGGCTGACGGGTCGGTCGGTCAGTGAGTGAAATCACTGGACCGGACGGTATCGGGATCGTTCGCCACTGTGTTGCGCTTGGTTGTGCCCGAATCTGTATCCGCCGCCCCCGCCGTATCGACCGCCGAAGACGTGACCCGCGACGGCACGAGTGACTCCGTCGCCCCGCGCGGGCAGTGGCCCATCCCTGCCATGCTGGCCCTCGCCGCGGGCGGATTCGGGATCGGCACAACCGAGTTCGTGACCATGGGGTTGCTGCCCGATATCGCGAAGTCGATGGCGGTGTCCGAACCGACTGCGGGACACATCGTTTCCGCCTACGCGCTCGGCGTGGTGGTCGGGGCTCCGGTGATCGCGGCGTTGTGCGCGCGGGTTCCGCGCAAGCGGCTGTTGATGGTGTTGATGCTGGCGTTCACGGCGGGCAACGCGGCCAGTGTGATCGCGCCGACGTTCGCGACGCTGACGTTCGCGCGGTTCGTGTCGGGTCTGCCGCACGGCGCGTATTTCGGGGTGGCGTCGCTGGCGGCGGCGTCATTGGCCCCGGTCGGGCAGCGGGCGAAGGCGGTGGCCGCGGTTATGCTGGGATTGAGCGCCGCCAATGTCGTCGGCGTTCCCGCAGCGACCTGGCTGGGCCAGAACCTCGGCTGGCGGGCAGCTTTCGCGGTGGTCGCCGTGATCGGTCTGGCGACGGTGGCCGCGCTCTCCCGTCTCGTGCCCGAGCTGCACGGCATTCGAATGACCGATCCCCGTACCGAACTGACCGCATTGCGGCGTCCACAGGTATTGCTGACCCTGCTGGTCGGCGCGATCGGCTTCGGCGGCATGTTCGCGGTCTACACCTACATCACCACCACCCTCACCGATGTGGCCGGCGTGCGGATCGGCCTGGTCCCGCTGGTGCTGGCATTGTTCGGGCTGGGCATGGTGGCGGGCAATATCGCGGGTGGTGTGCTGGCAGATCGCGGCGTGGATCGCGCGGTGTTCGTCTCGCTGCTGGCGATGGTGGTGATTCTGGCGGGATATGTTGCGGCGGCGCACAATCCGTACACGGCGGCGGCGGGGGCGTTCCTGGTCGGCGCGTCGGGCGCGGCACTGGCCCCGGCCCTGCAGACCCGTCTGATGGATGTCGCCCATGACGCGCAAACCCTCGCTGCCGCACTGAATCACGCGGCTCTCAATATCGCCAATGCCGCGGGTGCGTGGCTGGGTGGCCTGGTGATCGCCGCGGGCATGGGCTACACCGCCCCGGCGGTGGTCGGCGCCGGGCTGGCGGTGCTGGGTGTACTGCTCTTCGTGGCGACCGTGTCTCTCGCGCGCCGGCCGGAGCGCCGGTAGCCGGGTATTTCCGATTCGGCCCCTTCGCCTTCTGGGGTCGCGGGTGGATCATGAATATGGCGCCGAATTACCAGTGGAAGACGTTTCCTGCACGAAAGGACGGGAACGATATGTCAGAGCAGAACAAGGCCACGGCCAAGCGCATATTCGATGCCTGGAACGCCAGGGATTTCGATGTCTTCGATGAAGTGATCGCGGCGGACGCCATCGATCATGATCCACAGAATCCGCACGCGGAGGTGCACGGTCCCGCGGCGCTCAGGCGGCAGGCGGAGATGTACCTCGCCGCGTTCCCCGATACGAGGATGCTGGTCAACGAGCAGTTCGCGGAAGGCGATTTCGTCCTCACCCGGTGGACGGCGTCGGGCACCAACCAGGGCCCGCTGATGGGGATGCCCGCCACCGGAAAGCCGGTCGTCATCGCGGGCATGACCGTCACCCGCCACCAGACCGACGGCAAGATCGGCGAGAGCTGGGCGAACTGGGACACGCTCGGGATGCTGCAGCAGCTCGGTGTCATTCCGGCGGCGCAGTCGACGTCGGCCTGATTCGTCCGCCGTCCGGGCGGTGTGGTGAGGCCTGCGGGCCGGACCACACCGCCCCGATCAGGTGCGCGCCGGTCTTGCGGTGACCGGCGCGAGTGATGTTTGCTGAAACAGTGCTGGCAATCCGCTCGAGTGTCCAGTAGGGAGCGGTAGCACGCGTTTCGCCGAGCTGACATCGTTCTTCTACGAAGGGACTTCTCGTCATGCGCGCAGTCAGAACCACCGTCCTCGCCGCGAGTTTGCTAGCCGGGCTGATCGTGCCCGCTTTCGCCGTGCCCACCATCGCCTCCGCCGACGCCATCAGTTGCGGCCAGGACCTCAACGGCTGCGCCACCGCGTGCCGGGAGCGGGTCGGCAATTCCTATGTCCGCCTCACCGACTGCATCATGACCGAAGCGGGCTGGACCTGTGCCGCCTGCATGTACAACTCACAGACCTGATCGGCTCACAGACCTGATCGGCGGCGGCTCTGGCCCAGCGGCCGGGTCAGACCAGGGCGTGTGCCGTGGTGAAGCCCAGCAGCGCCGCGCCCAGACCGGCGAGGAGGCTGACCGTCACATTGAGGGCGGCGTAGAGGTACGAGCGTTCCTCGGTGAGACGGATGGTCTCGTAGCCGAAGGTGCTGTAAGTGGTGAGCGCGCCACAGAAGCCGGTGCCGAGCAGTGCGAAGGTGGGGGAGGAGGCGGCCGCGCCGGTAAGCGCGCCCAGGATCAGGCAGCCCGCCAGATTGACGGTGAGAGTGCCCCACGGGAACACGCTGTCGTGGCGGGTCTGGATGGCGCGGTCGGTGAGGTAGCGCACGGGTGCGCCGACCATCGCGCCGAGGACCACCAGCAGTCCGGTCATGCCGCCGCCTTCCGATAGCCGCCCGCCGCGCGGGTCAGCCGCACCGCGAGCAGGGTGGCCAGGAGCGCACAGCTCAGCGTGGCGGCCAGATAGATGAATGCCGTTGCGACAGTGCCGGGTTCGAGCAGTGCGCGGGTCTCGTTGGCGTAGGTGGAGAACGTGGTGAACCCGCCGAGGATGCCGACGCCGAGGAACGGCCGCGCCAGCGGGTGGGGTGTGCGCAGCTCGGTGACGATCACCATGAGCACGCCGATCAGGAAGCAGCCCAGCACATTCGTGGCGAAGGTGGCCCACGGGAATCCGTGCGCGGGACTCGGCCAGATCTGGGCGAGGCCGTAGCGGGCGAGCGCGCCGATGGCGCCGCCGGCCGAGATGACAGTCAGGATCGCGCCCTGTGAACGCAGCAGTTCCTGTCGCTGTTCGGGTTGACGCAGATCGATGTCGGGGTCGATGGGTTCGGCCGCCTGGGCGGTCGCGTCCAGCTCTCGGGTCACACGGGTCTCCTACTCCAGCGCACACGTTCAGCGTGTCTTCGTGGGTAGGGACTGTTGGCGGCGGTGTCGCCGCGGTTGTTCCGGTGTCCGGAGCGGCGAGCCCCACCGCCGCATCGCTCAGGGTAACCAGATCGGGCCGTCGCACGGAACCGAAGTGAATGACATCACGGCGTCCGTCCACACCGTCCGGCGGCCGGCGAACCGAGCGCGAACATACACGAGTGTATGTAAGTGTAAGATTTCCGGCATGACCAGCTCCGCCGTCTCGAAGCCGCGCCGCACCCAGGAACAACGCAGCACCGAGACCCGGACCCGATTGCTGGACGCCACCATCGAGTGCCTGGTCGAGTACGGATACGCCGGAACCACCACCCCGCGGGTGGCAGAGCGCGCGGGCGTGACCCGTGGCGCGCAGGTGCATCACTTCGGCTCCAAGAGCGAGCTGGTGGTGGCGGCGATCAGTCATCTCGCCCAGCGGCGCACCGAGGCGGCCATGAAGGAGATCGGGCGGGTCCGCAGCACCGACGATCCGATCGCCGCGACCCTCGAGGCCATGTGGGAGCTGCATCAGGGCCCGCTGTTCATCGCGGCCATCGAATTGTGGGTGGCCAGCCGCACCGATCGGGTGCTCGCGGTGGAGATGGAGAAGGTCGAGCCGTTCGTCAACAACGCGGTGCTGATGGCGGTGGCCCAGCTGGTGCCGAACGAGCTGGACCGCAAGAACGTTCGCGACTTCGCCTACACCGCCATGGACACGCTGCGTGGAATCCTGGTCACCAACTTCATCTCTCCCGATCCGGAGCGGGCGCACCGGCGCTGGCTGCGGGCCTCGGCGCAGCTGCGGCTGGCGGCCGCGGCGCTCATGCCGGACTTCCATCTCGGCGACCGATAACCGCCACCCTTACCGACGCCGCTGTATGTGCGGCCGTATCGATCTGACCTTCTGATCTTGCCGTCCCGCTGTGGATTCGCCGCACCCTCTTGCGGCTTTACATACAGCTTTGTATGTTTGTTTTCGTTCCCCTATGTGAGGAGTTCGATGACGAAAAAGGTCTACGTCGTCGGCGTCGGCATGACGAAGTTCGAAAAGCCGGGGCGGCGCAAGAACGAGGACGACAGCGCCTGGGACTACCCGGACATGGCCCGGGAGTCCGGCACCAAGGCGCTCGCGGACGCGGGGATCGATTACCGGGAGGTCGAGCAGGCCTACGTCGGTTACGTCTTCGGGGAGTCCACTTCCGGCCAGCGCGCCGTCTACGAGCTTGGCATGACCGGAATCCCGGTCGTCAATGTCAACAACAACTGCTCCACCGGCTCGACCGCGCTCTACCTCGCGGCGCAGGCGATTCGGGGCGGCCTGGCCGACTGCACCCTGGCCCTGGGCTTCGAGAAGATGCAGCCCGGCTCGCTGGGTTCGGTGTGGGACGACCGCGAACAGCCCATGGCGCGCCACATCATGGCGCTGGCGGAGATCTCCGAGGTGCTGTTCCCGGTGGCCCCGTGGATGTTCGGCGCGGCCGGACGCGAGCACATGGCCAAGTACGGCACCACCGCCGAGCACTTCGCCAAGATCGGCTACAAGAACCACAAGCACTCGGTGAACAACCCGTATTCGCAGTTCCAGGACGAGTATTCGCTCGACGACATTCTGGGCTCGCGGATGATCTACGACCCGCTCACCAAACTCCAGTGCTCACCGACCTCCGACGGCTCGGGTGCGGTCATCCTCGCGAGCGAGGACTTCGTGGACCGCCACGACCTGTCGCGGCAGGCGGTGGAGATCGTCGGCCAGGCCATGACCACCGACTTCGGCTCCACCTTCGACGGCAGCGCCAAGAACCTCATCGGCTACGACATGAATGTTCGGGCGGCCGAGAAGGTCTACGCGCAAGCCGGCCTCGGCCCCGAGGACTTCCAGGTCATCGAACTGCACGACTGCTTCTCCGCCAACGAGCTGCTGCTCTACGAGGCGCTGGGGCTGGCCAAGGAGGGCGAGGCCGGTCATCTCATCGACTCCGGCGCGACCACCTACGGCGGCAAGTGGGTGGTGAACCCGTCCGGCGGCCTGATCTCCAAGGGGCACCCGCTGGGCGCGACCGGTCTGGCGCAGTGCAGCGAGCTCACCTGGCAGCTGCGCGGCACCGCCGACAAGCGGCAGGTCGACAACGTGACCGCCGCCCTGCAGCACAACATCGGACTCGGCGGCGCGGCCGTCGTCACCGCCTACCAGCGCGCCGAGCGCTGACCTTCGACTCGACGAGGAGCGAAAAGCCATGGGACACATCGAAGCCGGCAAGAACCTCAACGCGACCCCCGATGCCCTGTGGGCGGTGGTCTCGGACCCGCAGACCTGGGACAAGTGGTTCTCCATCCACGAGCGCTGGATGGAGGAGCCCCCGGCCGTACTGGCCCCGGGTGCGAAGCTGACCGCCAAGATCCTCATGCTCGGCATGGCCAACAAGATCGAGTGGGTGGTGGAGAGCGTCGAGACCCCGAACAAGCTGGTGCTCAGCGGCACCGGCATGGCGGGCGTGAAGGTGCAGTTCTCCTTCGACATCGCCCCCGAGGGCAGCGGCAGCAAGTTCTCGGTCGCCGGCGATTTCGAGGGCGCGCTGATCAAGGGCGCGCTGGGCAAGGCGGTCGAGAAGGACGGCCTGACCCAGTTGGACAAGACCCTCACCGCACTCGACGCGTTGGCCACAGCGGCAAGCCGGTGGGAGGGCGAGGCGAAATGACTTCGACGACAGTCGAATTCGACGAGTCCGGCCTGAACACCTGGTCGGACGAGGAGTCCTTCGAGGTCACCCGGGAGCGGATCGCCGATTACGCGGCCGCCACCAACGATCCCATCGCCGCGCACCTGAAAGGCGATGTGGCCCCGCCGGTCTTCGCCATCGTCCCGGTGTTCGACGCCATGATGGCGCCGGTCATCGACGTGGCGCCGATGAATATCTTCGGGCGGGTGGTGCACGGGGAGCAGGACTTCCACTTCCACCGCCCGATCCGGCCCGGTGATCACCTGGTCGCCCGGGCTCGCGCCATCGGTTTCGAGGGCAAGGACAACGGGTCCACCATCACCATTCACATCGAAACCCGTTCCGGCGATGGAGAACTGGTCAACGAGCAGTATCTGACCGCGTTCTTCCGGAATGTCGACGCGGGCCGGCAGGTCGGCGCGGCCGCTCCGGCGCACCGTTTCGATGCCGCGCTGGCGGAGCGGCCGCCGCTGGCGACGGTCGCGGCGCACGTGGACGCGGACCAGACCTACCGCTACGCACCGGCTTCGGGTGATCCGGTGCCGTTGCACCTGGATGACCAGGTGGCCAAGGACGCCGGTCTGCCCGGCATCATCGCGCACGGCCTGTGCACCATGGCGATGTCGTCGTGGGGCGTGCTGTCGCGGGTGGCGGGTTCGGATGTGGCGAGGCTGCGCCGGTACGCGGTGCGGTTCTCCAAGATGGTCTTCCCGAACGACGACCTGGAGACGCAGATCTGGAAGGTCGGTTCCGCCGACGGCATCACCACTTACGCCTTTCGCACCGTGCGCGGCGACGACACCGTTCTGAGCGACGGACTCGCCGAGATCGCCGACTGATCGAGAACTGAGGAGACATTCATGGGTGCACTCGAGGGACGGGTTGCCATCATCACCGGCGCCGGGCGCGGTATCGGCCGTGAGCACGCGCTGTTGTTCGCCCGGGAGGGCGCGGCGGTCGTGGTGAACGACCTCGGCGGCAGCAATGCCGGTGAGGGGTCCGACGCCGGTCCGGCGCAGCAGGTGGCCGAGGAGATCATCGCCGCAGGGGGGCGCGCGATCGCCAACACCGACAGCGTGGCCGACTGGCAGGGCGCGAAGAACCTGGTGGATCAGGCGGTGTCGGAGTTCGGGCGGCTCGATGTCGTGGTGAACAACGCGGGCATCCTGCGTGACGCCTTCGTCGCGGGGATGGAGGAGTCGCAGTGGGATTCGGTGCTGGCCGTGCACCTCAAGGGGCACGCGGCGGTGCTGCGGCACGCGGCCGGGTACTGGAAGGAACAGTCCAAGGCGGGTAATCAGCCCGCGGCCGCGGTCATCAATACCGCGTCGGCGTCGGGGACCACGATTCCCAATGCGGGACAGGCGAACTACGGGGCGGCCAAGGCGGGGATCGCCGCGCTCACCCTGGTGGCGGCCGACGAGCTGGCCCGCTACGGCGTGCGCGTGAACGCCATCGCGCCGATCGCCCGGACCCGGCTCACCCTGGCCACCCCCGGCATGGGCGAGATGATGGCGGCGCAGCAGGCGGGCCTGGAGGAGGGCGAGTTCGACGCCTTCAGCCCGGCCAATATCTCCCCGCTGGTGGCGTATCTGGCCACCGAGAAGTGCCCGATCACCGGCAAGGTGTTCGCGGTGCAGGGCGGCGCCATCTCGGAGCTGGCGGGCTGGCACGACGTGAAGACCATCGAGACCGAGGGCCCGTGGGCCATCGACGATATCGCCGGGCGACTGCCGTAATCAGGAAGGCGGACAACGATGTTCGAATGGTCCGAGACCGATGAGCTGATCCGCGACGCGGTGCGCGGCTTCATCACCAAGGAGGTGCGGCCGCACCTCGACGCCCTCGACAGCGGCGAGATGCTGCCGTACCCGATCATCCGGAAGCTGTTCGGCGAGTTCGGGATCGACGCCCTCGGCGAGGAGGCGATCACCAGACTGCTGGCGCGGCAGCGCAAGCGGGAGGAAGCCCGCGCGGCGGGGGAGCCGCTGCCGGAGAAGAAGGAGCGTTCCGGCGACGGCAGCCCCTTCGCCGGGCAGGAGTCGATGATGGCGGTGCTGGTCAGCGAGCTGTCCGGGGTGTGCATGGGTCTGGTGAGCGCCATGGGCGTGAGCATCGGCCTGGGCGCGACCACCATCCTCACGCGCGGCACCCTCGCGCAGAAGGAACGCTGGCTGCCCGATCTGGTGACCATGAAGAAGATCGCGGCGTGGGCGATCACCGAACCCGACTCGGGCTCGGACGCGTTCGGCGGCATGAAGACCTACGTGAAACGCGACGGTGAGGACTACATCCTCAACGGCCAGAAGACCTTCATCACCAACGGCCCCTACGCCGACACCGTGGTCGTCTACGCCAAGCTCGACGAGGGCGACGGCGCCGACAAACGGGATCGGAAGGTGCTGACCTTCGTGCTGGACAAGGGCATGGAGGGCTTCACTCAGGGCAAGCCGTTCAAGAAGATGGGCCTGCACGCCTCACCCACCGGCGAATTGTTCTTCGACAATGTCCGGTTGGGCCGGGACCGGCTGCTCGGCGAGACCGAGGAGCACGAGGGCGGCGACGGCCGCGAGAGCGCGCGCTCCAGTTTCACCGCCGAGCGGATCGGCGTGGCGTTCATGGCGCTGGGCATCGTCAACGAATGTCACCGGCTCTGTGTGGATTACGCGAAGACCCGCAAGCTGTGGGGTCAGGAGATCGGCCGCTTCCAGCTGGTCCAGCTCAAGCTGGCCAAGATGGAGGTGGCGCGGATCAATGTGCAGAACATGGTCTTCATGGCCCTGGAACGCAACCGCGCCGGCAAACCCCCGAGCCTGGCCGAGGCCTCGGCCATGAAGCTGTACTGCGCGGAGGTCGCCACCGACGTGGCCATGGACGCGGTCCAACTGTTCGGCGGCAACGGCTACATGGCCGAATACCACGTCGAACAACTGGCCCGGGACGCCAAGTCCCTGATGATCTACGCCGGCTCCAACGAGATCCAGGTGACCCACGTCGCCAAGGGCCTGCTCGGCCGCTGATCCGGGTGCGGACGAGAGCGGTCCGCCCGGCGCGTGCCGGTCGGACCGCTCTGTGTGGCAAGGGTTTACGGTACGGAGACGGGCCGCAGGCAGTCGCCGAACGGGATGGCGACCGAGCAGAAGGCGGGTTTACGGGTGGGGCGGTAATCGGAGACGACGCCGCCTCGTGCCGTGATGTCCTTGAATGCCGCCACGGCGTCGGTGGGGCGTCGGGTCAGGGACGGGTCGGTCTTGGCGTCGACGGTGTAGAGGCCGAATCGCGGTGAGAAGCTGCCCCATTCGTAGTTGTCGGTGAGGCTCCAGTAGTTGTAGCCGATGACGTTCATGCCGTCGGCCTTGGCGCGCTGCAGCCAGTAGACGGTGTCGCGCAGGTGGTCGGCGCGGTCGTAGCCGTCGAAGCGCGGGGCGGCGTTCTCGGTGGGCAGGCCGTTCTCCACCACGTAGATCGGCAGGCCCGGGAACTTCTCGGTGTAGTTGCGCAGGTTGTAGTAGATGCCCTCGGGTTCGATGGCGTTCTTCCACAGTTCGTCGCCGAGCAGTGCGGGGCTGGGCAGGTTCGTCAGGGACGCGCCGTAATAGAAGTCGACGCCGATGTAGTCCATCTTGCCCTTGATGCGATCGGCGAACATCATGTCGGTCAAGTCCTGCACGATCGGGTACTGCGCGATATTGCTGGTGACCTTCGCGCCGGGCTGGCGCGCGTGGATGTAGTCGTAGATCGAGTTGTGCGCCTGGACCATCCGGTCGAACATGGGCAGCGCGTCGAGCACCCCGATGTCACCGATCTTGATCGACTGCGCGACGTAGCCCATCGGTTCGTTGATGGTGACCCACATCGGGTCGTAGCTCGCGTACCGGTCGACGACCCGGCGCATATTGGCGAGCCAGTCCGACACGATGTCCTGCTTCTTCCAGCCGCCGCGATCGGCTTCCCAGCCGGGGATGACCCAGTGGTCGAGGGTCAGCATGGGGCGCATGCCCGCCGCGCGGATCTTCTGCAGAACCGTGTCGTAGAACTGGAAGTCGCGCTCGTCCCACACGCCCGCCTTCGGCTGCACGCGCGCCCATTCGATGCTGAGCCGGAAGACCTTCAGACCCATACCGGCGGCGAGGTCGATGTCCTCGGCGTACCGGTCGTAGAAGTCGACCGAGTTCAGGTAGGGGTCGTGCGCCTTCCCGGAGGTGGCGTACCGGCTCCAATTGCTGTCGGGCGCACGGCCTTCGGACTGGAACCCGGACATGGCGACACCCCACATGAAGTCGGAGCCGAAGGGGTTCACCGTGGTCGGCGCGCCCGAACTGCCGGTGCCCGACCCGCTGGCGCTACCCGATCCCGAACCGCTGGAGCTACCCGAGCCCGCGCTGCCCGAGCCGGCGCTACCGGTTCCGGCGACGTCCGCGGGTGCGGAGGCCGCCACGGCGGACCCGCCCGCCACAATGGCCACGGCCGACAGAATCGAACACAGGACGCGCGTAGGTCTCATCGCGGCGGAATCTCCAGAACTGGTGCGGGCGCGGCGTGACGCCGCTGGGGTGGCCGCCCAGACTCTACTGGTCAATCGTCCAGAATGGGACCCTTTCGACTGGAACTCATTTCAGATCGGGTTTCCCGAAGGAATCGGGCGGGGTCAGGGCTTGCGAGCCAGGGCGGCGGAGATCAGCTGCTCCCAGACGCTCAGGTCGTGGTGGTCGCCGCCGATGCGGGACACACCTTGGGCGGTGGGTTCGGGGCGCCACAGGGGGCAGGGGACCAGACCGGGTTCGAGGATCTCGAGATTGCCGAAGAGGGCGAGGATCTCCTCGTCGGAGCGCCAGCGGCCGCGGCCGAAACTGGCCTGCAACTTCTGCTCGGCGAGGCGGGTCTCCTCGTTGAAGCCGGAACGGAAGTGGGAGATGTAGAGCATGCTGCCGGACGGGATCTGGTCGGCCCAGTAGCGGACGATCTGGTCGGGCTTCTCGTCATTGTTGAGGTGGTGCAGGATCGCGCTGAAGATCACCGCCACCGGACGGTCGAAGTCGATGAGCCGCTCCACTTCCGAGTGGTGGCGGATCTCCTCGGAGTCGCGCAGGTCCGCGTGCAGCACGGTGGTGTACTCGTCGGTCTCCAGCAGGGCGCGGCCGTGCGCCAGCACGATCGGGTCGTTGTCGACGTAGACCACGTGTGGATCGGTCTGGTGCCGCTGCGCCACCTGGTGCACATTGTCGGCGGTGGGCAGCCCACTGCCGATATCGATGAACTGGGTGATGCCCGCGCGGGAGATCTCGCCGATCGCGCGCACCAGGCAATTGCGATTGGCGTAGGCGATATCCACCGACCCCGGCAGATCCTTGATGAAGAAGTCCCCGATCTCCCGATCGGCGGCGTAATTGTCCTTGCCGCCCAATAGGTAGTCGTACACCCGGGCGATGCTGGGCTTGGACTGATCGATCTGCGGTTGTTCCATCTTCCTCATACCCCAATCGGAGGGACGCCTCGGTCAGAGTAATCCTATGGAAGAGAACGCTTTCCAGCGTGGGTTCGCGGCAACGTCCGATTCAGACGGCCCGCAGGCGGGTGCGGCTGGCGTAGACGTGTTCAGCGATGAGGGTTGCGATGCGGTCCGGGGCCTCCAACATCGGGACGTGTCCGACATCGTGGACCAGGATGCGGTCCGTGGATTCGGGGAGTTCCTCGAGAAAACGCTTCGCGTACACCCGATTCGGGATGATCCGGTCGTTCTCGCACAGCAGCAGCCGCACCGGCGTGCTCAGCGTGGACAGGTGCTCGAGGGCGGGGAAACGCAAGCCGCTCACCAGCATCGGCAGCATGGCCTGGCAGTGCAGGGCCGAGGTGATGGCCGCCTCCAGCCCGGATCGTGAGGCCGCCTCGGTGTTCTTGGTGAGCAGCATGGCCACCGCCTGCCGGGTGAGCCCGCTGTAGGTGATCGCGTCGGGCAGATGCTTGCCGATCTCGACCAGCGGCACCAGCGCCGCGAACTTCAATCCCGCCCGCAGTTGCAGCAGCGAGGGGGATTGCCAGCCGCCTGCGGGCGCGATCGCCGTGAGGGTGCGGGCCCGGCCGCGGCGGGCGAGTTCGAAGCCGACCCAGCCGCCGAGCGAATTGCCCGCGATATGGCAGGTGCGCCAGCCCATCTCGTCGAGCTGGTCCTCGACCTTGTCGGCAAGGGCACTGATATCGATGAACCAGCCATCGAGCTCGGGCCCGCCCCAGTGTCCGGTGAATGCGGGAGCGAACACTTCGCAATGGCCGGCCATGCGTTGCGCTACCTGCTCCCAGCAATGTGGGGACATCATGAATCCGTGCAGGAGGAGCAGTGGTTCACCGGAGCCGGTGTGAATGGCCCGAACGGGCGCGCGCGGGGTGGAGGGCTTGGCGGTGCCTGACGTCATCGTCGTCACCCCTTCCTGGACCTCGATGTCCGTGAAGAGAGTCGGTAATGCGCATTGTACGGTCGTGAAGTGGCGAAAATCATCAGTACGTGCAACGTGAACGGAGTGCGTGCCGCCTCGGGCAAGGGACTGCTCGAGTGGCTGGCCGCTACCGAGGCCGATATCGTCTGCCTGCAGGAGACGCGGGCAACCGATGAGCAAACGCGTGGCGCACTAGCGCCCGCGCTGGACGCCGGATGGTTCCTCAGCCATGCCGAACCCGGTCTGAAGGGCCGCGCGGGCGTGGCCATCCTGTCCCGGCACCAGCCGGACGCGGTGCGGATCGGGGTCGGCCTGCTCGCCGACGGAACCTGGTCACCCGTCGAGGAATTCGCCACCCTGGGCCGCTATATCGAGGCCGATTTCGAGGACCTCACCATCGCCAGCGTCTACGTCCACACCGGCGAGGCCGGCACCCCGATGCAGGACGAGAAGTACCGCTTCCTCGACGCCATCGGCGCGCGCATGCTGGCCCACCCCGGCGAATTCGTGATCATGGGCGACTGGAACGTGGCGCACACCGAACTCGATATCAAGAATTGGAAGGGCAACGTCAAGAACGCGGGCTTCCTGCCGCAGGAACGCGCGTGGGTGTCGTCCATGCTGTCCGCCGGATACGCCGACGTGGTGCGAGACCTGCACCCGGGCGTGCCGGGACCGTACAGCTGGCACTCCTACCGCGGCCGCGCGTTCGACAACGACGCCGGGTGGCGGATCGACTACCAGCTGGCCCGCGGTGAGATCGCCGCGCGCGCCAAGCAGGCCGTCGTGGAACGCGCCGCCACCTATGCCGAGCGCTGGTCCGACCACGCGCCGGTGACGGTGCAGTACCGATGAAGAAGCTGTCGAAGAAGTCGAGCGCCTGGCTGACACTGGGCGTCGCGATCCTGCTGTTGCTCGTGGCCTTCATCGCCAATCGCGCCAACAACGATCATCCGCGGGACACGGGCGGCGCCAAGCCCGTCGCCACCTCGACGGTTCGGACCACCGCCAAGCCGGGCGGCGCGACCCCGGCTCCGGCCGACCAGGCCGCGCCGCCGTCCAAGGTCGCGGGCGTGCCCGACCGCGCCTACGCGACCCTGGTGGAGATCGACGCCGGACGATGGCCGGATTCGGCCGATTCGCCCGGCACCAAAGGCGGTGACACCTGGCAGAACCGGGACGGCAGCCTGGCCCGCAGGGACGCCGCCGGGAAGGCCATCACCTATCAGGAATGGGATGTGAATCCCAAGCAGCGCGGCCAGACCCGCGATGCCGAACGCATCATCACCGGCAGCGACGGTTCGGCCTATTACACGGGGGACCACTACAAGACATTCACGAGGATGCGCTGATGACCGAGCCCACGCCGTTATCGCAGTTCCTCTCCGCCCCCGCCGCCGCCGAGATCTCCGATACCGCCGCGCGCACGGCCGCCCCCGTTCCCGTCCTGGGCGTGCTGCCCGTCGGCGCGGCCGAGTTCTCCGGCGTCCGCTACCGGATGCCGGACGGCTACCTGTGCCGGGAACTGCGCGGCCGCAAGATGCGCACGGTCACCGAGGTCTTCGACGAGTTCGCCGCGGCCTTCCAGTTCCCGTACTACTTCGGGGAGAACAAGGACGCCTTCGACGAATGCCTGCGCGACATCGACGACTTCGTCGGCGCCGCACCGGGATACGTGGTGGTCATCCGCAACGCGGCCCTCATGCTCGACCGGCAGCCCGGCGAACGCGACTGGTTCGCCGAGGCCATGACCGACTGCGCCGCCATCTGGGCCGCCCGCGGCATCCCGTTCCGCGTCGTCCTCCAGGACGCCACCCCGCCCGGGCTCCCGGTGATCCCCCTGTCCCTGGATCCGGAAACCTCCGCTTCCTGACTCCCGCCCGCCCAGCCCCGTCACTTCGAAGAGGCCGGGCGGTTTCGTATTCGGGCGGGGCCGGTTGGACCTATAGTCGCTGACAGTGTGTCGAGCGAGTAGGGAATCGGTGTGATCGAGCGTCGGAATGTGTTGCGGGGCGGGGTGATTCTGGCGACCGCGGGGGTGCTGGCCGCGTGCGGGACGCCGCGGCGGGAGCGCGCGACCGCGGCGTCGGGCAGCGTGGCCTGGGAATACAAGGCTGACAGCGCGGTCAAGGGGGTGCGGTACGGGGCCGGGACGGTCGTGGCCGAATCCGACTCGACGCTGACGGGGATCGATGCCAAGGCCGGGCGGGAGTTGTGGCGGCTGCCGATCACGACGCCCGGCATCGGGCAGCGATCCTGCCTGTGGAACGGCGCGCTGGTCGCGCCCGGCGCCGAACCCGACGCAGCCGGTGACCGGGTGGTGGCCGTGGATCTGGCGTCCGGGCAACGGAAATGGGTCTTCGACGCGCCCGACGGCGTGACGGTCGCCGGCGTGTACGGGGTTCGGGACCAGGTGCTATACCTCATCGCGGCCGACCACGGTGGTCAGGGGCGGGAAGCGTGGGCCGTGGACATGGCGAGCAAGACGGTCCGCTGGCGGGTGCCCTGCGAGAGTGACGGACTGACCGTGCCCGAGAGCGGTTCGCTGCTGTACAACCAGAAACCGGGCAGCGGCGGCGATATCGTCGCGCTCGACCGGGAGACCGGTGAGACGGCCTGGTCGCGGGCGGGTGACAGCGCTGTCTCGGCGAGCACCATCGCTTCCGGCCTGGTCAAGGGCGCGGTGCTGGCCAGCGACGGCGCGCACACCGTGTCCGGCCTCGACCCGAAAACCGGTGCGGCGTTGTGGACCACACCCACCCTGCCCTACGCGGCCGGCACGGTCTTCGGCTCCGGCGACGCCTACTTCCTGTGCGACGGTTCGAAACTGCACGCCATGAGCCCCGGCGGCGACATCTCCCCGCTCTGGAGCCTCACCGTCTCCGACAAGGGCGACGCCGTGGACGCGGCCGGTTACGGCTCCGCGGGGTCGTTCTACCTGCTGGCCGCCCGCACCCTGCGCGCGATCGACGCCCGCACCAGCAAAATCCGCTGGATGCAGACGATTCCGGACAAGCCGGGCCAGGAGGTCCACTTCGCCGTCGGCGACACCCACTGCTACGTGGAATCCACCGCCGATCCCGCGACGGTCACCGCCATCGCGCGCTGATCAGCGGCGCAGTCCGCGGGCCAGGTCCTCGCCGAGCAGGACGAAGATGTCGGTGGTGGCGTCGACGAGGTCTTCGCGGGTCATGGGGAGATCGCCCTGGAGCCAGGCGGAGAGGGTGTGGACCAGGCCGCCGACCAGGTAGTTCGCGCGGAAGCCGATCAGGGCGTCGGGTTCGGCCTCGGCGATGCCGTAGAAGTCGATGCCCTCGGCGGCCACCAGATTCGCGAACGCCTTGATGGTGTGGGTTGTGCGGGTGCGCAATTCGGGGGTGGCGGTGCTGACGACCAAGGCCACCCGGGCCTTGCGGGGGTCGTCGGTGAGGACGCCGATGCCGGCGCTGATGGCGGCGTGCGCCTTGGCGCGGGTGTCGTCGGGGGCGGCGTGCAGGCCCGCGATCAGGGCGGCGGCCAGTTCCTCGGCGATGGTGTCGAACAGGGCCGACAGCACGGCGTCGCGGCCGTCGAAGTTCTCGTAGTAGTAGCGCTCGTTGAGGCCCGCGCCGGTGCACAGCGCGGAGACGGTGAGTTTGTCGAGGCCCTGGGTGCCGAGGATGTCGAGAGCCGCGCCGATCAGGGCGGCGCGGCGCTGGGTGCGCCGTTCGTCGGCGGAGACGCCGCCGTAGGTCCGTTGCCCGGTCACGAACCGATTCTGGCACGGGAGCGATTCTGGTAGAAGGTCTTGCCAGAATCCGTGATCTGGGGGACTCTGTTTCCAGATGTGGTGGCGGCCATCACACCGGACCGGGAGGCAACGATGCCTGCACAGAGTGGCTACTTCTCCGACGACTCGATGATCCGGCGGGTCATGCGCAAACGCGCGGTCGGAGTCACCTACGGCCAGCGGGCGCTGGTCATCGGCGCGGTACATCCACTGCTCTACGTCGGGACCGCCGAGAACACCCAGCACCGGACCACCCCGTACACCCGCCTGGCCCTCACCGGCCGCCTGTTCGAGGCCGTCTCCCTGGGCACCCGCGAAGAAGCCGACCGCGCACGGGAATTCACCCGCAAGCGCCACGCCCCCGTCGAGGGCGCGCTGCCCGAGTCCGCGGGCACGGCCAACCCGGCGGGCACCCGCTATTCCGCCCACGACCCGCACCTGATGTTCATGACCATGGCCTTCACCTTCGACTCCGCCGAGGTCATGCACGATCTGCTGGTCCGCCGCCTCACCCCGACCGAGCGCGAGGGCCTCTACCAGGACTACGTGCGCTGGGGCGAACTGTTCGGCATGCCGCGCACCGCCGCGCCCTACACCTACCGCGAATTCCGCGACTACTTCGACGGCTACCTGGCCTCCGACGAACCCCACCTCACCGACGAGGCCAAACTGGTCGGCTCCTACCTGATGGGCCAGCGCGTCCCCCACCCCCTCCCGATGCCCGCCCAGCAGGCCCTCTCCGGCTTCTCCCTCCTGGTCCAGGGCAGCCTCCCCAAGCGCATCCGCGACATGTACGACCTGTCCTGGGGTCTGCGCGAGGAGGTCGCCTTCCGTGGCCTGGCCCGCGCGGTCCGCACCGCCCACATCTCCCCGCCCCTGGTCGGCAACCCGCTCACCGCCCCCATGACCGGCCCCAGCTACCCGCTGTACAAGCTGGTCACCCGCCGTGAACAGCGCCTGATCGGCTCCGGCCGGGCCAGTATGCCGGGGGTGGATCCGCGCTCGTATTCGGACCGAATCGGCGCTTGACCAGCTGATTCTGCCGAACAGCAGTGGTTCGCGGCGTCCCGATTCTTGACGGCGCTCCGGCCTCCCCGCGCTTGGAGCGGAAGCGGGAGCGAAGCGGAGGAGCGGAGGAGGGAAGAATCGGGACCAGTGGCCGCGAACCCGCCCCGGAGCGCAGCGGAGGGGCAAATTAAGCTCGGCGTATGTCGAGTCCTGAGCCGACCGCTGAGCGTAAGCAGCGGGTACTGTCCGGAATCCAGCCCACCAGCGATTCCTTCCACCTCGGCAACTACCTTGGCGCGCTGCAGTATTGGGTGCGGCTGCAGGACGATTTCGACGCCTTCTATTTCATCCCCGACCTGCACGCCATCACCGTGCCGCAGGATCCCAAGGAGCTGCGCAAGCGGACCAAGGTGTCGGCGGCGCAGCTGCTGGCTCTGGGCGTCGACCCCAAGAAGTCGACGCTGTTCGTGCAGTCGCAGGTGCCCGAGCACGCCGAGCTGACCTGGGTGCTGAACTGCATCACCGGCTTCGGCGAGGCGAGCCGGATGACCCAGTTCAAGGACAAGTCGGTCAAGCAGGGCGCGGACAACGCCACGGTCGGCCTGTTCACCTACCCGGTGCTGATGGCCGCCGACATCCTGCTCTACCGGCCCCAGTTGGTTCCTGTCGGTGAGGATCAGCGCCAGCACCTGGAACTGACCCGAAACCTGGCGCAGCGCTTCAACACTCGCTACAAGAAGACCTTCGTGGTGCCCGAGGCGCACATCGTGACCGGCACCGCCAAGATCTACGACCTGCAGGACCCGACCTCGAAGATGAGCAAGTCGGCGGCCTCGGACTCGGGTCTGCTGAGCCTGCTCGACGACCCGAAGGTCTCGGCCAAGAAGATCCGCTCCGCGGTCACCGACACCGAACGCGAGATCCGCTACGACCCGGAGACCAAAGCGGGCGTGAGCAATCTGCTGGTCATCCTGAGCTCGCTGACCGACACTCCGATCGTCACGCTCGAACAGGACTACGCCGGCAAGGGTTACGGTGACCTGAAATCGGATACCGCCGACGCGCTCATCGAGTTCGTGACACCGCTGCGCGCGAAGGTGCAAGAATACATGTCTGACCAGGGTGAACTCGATCGTGTCCTCGCCGCCGGAGCCGAGCGGGCACGGGAGGTCGCCGGGCGGACTCTCGCGCAGGTGTACGACCGGGTGGGGTTCCTCGCCCGCTGACCCGGCCGCCGCGCGTCCAGGTGTGCGGAGGTGGCGGTGTTCGGGAATCTCGTCGAGAACGTCGAGACGTGGATAAGGACGCAGATCCGGCGACGGCCCTGGCTCGACCATATGGTCCGGGCCGGCGGCCGGTATCAGCGGCAGCGCGGCGACTACTACGCCGCCGGCATCACCTATTTCACGGTGCTGTCGCTGTTCCCGCTACTCATGGTGGGATTCGCGGTGGCGGGCTTCGTGCTGTCGCGGAATCCGCAGTGGCTCACCGACATCCAGGACAAGATCGTCGAGAACATTCCGGGCGCCGCGGGCAGCTCCATCAACGATCTGATCCACCAGGCCGTGAATTCGCGGGCCGGCGTGGGCACCATCGGTCTGCTGGCCGGCGCGTACGCCGGGCTCGGCTGGATCGCCAACCTGCGGGCCGCGCTCACCGAGCAGTGGGATCAGCCCAGTAAGAAGCGGAACTGGTTCGTATCCAAGGCGTCCGACCTGCTGGCGCTGATCGGGCTGTTCCTGGCCATCCTCGTCTCGCTGGGCCTGTCCGTGCTGGCGTCGAGCGGGCTGATCAGGAGCCTGCTGGATCGCCTGCACATCCATCAGACGGCTTGGATGACCGCGCTGCTCACGCTGGTGTCGCTACTGCTCGCGGTGTTCGCCAACTGGGCGGTCTTCGCGTGGATGATCGCGCGGCTGCCGCTGCACCCGGTCACCTTCCGCAGCGCGGCCCGCGCGGCCCTGATGGCCGCGGTGGTGTTCGAGGCGTTCAAACAGCTGGCCACGATCATCCTGCGATCGGTGGTGAACGGCCCGGCGGGCGTGGTGTTCGGTCCGATCATCGGGCTCATGGTGTTCAGTTACTTCACCGCGCGGATCATCCTGTTCGCCACCGCCTGGGCGGCCACCGCCTCGGACAACGAAGTGGCCGAGGATATTCCAGCGCCCGCTCCGGCGGTCATCCGGCCGCGGATGACGGCGGCGGGCTTCCCGGCGGGAGCGGGTGCGGCGGTGTTCGGAGCGGGAGCGTTTGCGGGAGTGCTGCTTTCGATGCTGCGCCGCCGCTGACTAGCAGTGGCTGCGCAGGTTCATCTTCGCGACCAGCGGGTAGAGGTTCTTGTTGAACGAGCCGTCGGCGAACCAGCGGTACTTCTTGTGCTTGTCGGGCAGGTTCTGGGAGAACTTCGCCTGGTCGTTGTAGTCGTAGTAGTGCACATTGTGCAGCGTGGTGAGCACCGCGCCATTGCTGTCGCGCAGCTCCGCCCACATCAGCCAGGCGTCGTCGTTGCTCGACGAGGTGACGGTGCCGTCGAACCAGGCGTGCCCGTCGGAGTCGATGGTCCACTTGGCGCCGCCGAACAGGGTGCAGTCGCCGCTGTGCAGGTCGTGGTCCCAGGAGTACCACTTCTGGGCGGCCGCGGACGCGGGTCCGGCGGAGGTGGTGGCGCCGAAGACGCCGAGGGCGAGCACCGCGGCGGCCAGCGGGGCCAGGCGGCGCAGGCGGGAGCTGCGGGTGGTTGTCATGGTGGGGTCCCCTCCAGAGTCGTGACCGGGATTCCGGCGTGTGACCACCGTGCGAGGACGCACCAATGGGGAACCAATGACGGACCAACGACCGCCGATCAGCGGCGGCGGCTCAGCCTCCGCGCCGCCAGCAGCAGCGCCACGACCAGGAAGACGCCGCCGACGATGAGCACGGTGCGCAGATCCTGGTGGTCACCCGAGCCGGTGTCCGGCTCCGGGGCGGCCTCCGACTGCGGCGCGGGCGGACTGGCCAGTGCCACCGAGGGATTCGCCGCGGCGGACCCGTCGGGCATGGTGCCGATACTCGACCCGGCCGGGAGCGCGTAGGCCCAGTCGAGCAGTTTGGCCGCCTGCTCCCACGGCCGGAACGGCCGCACGTCCGCTTTGAGCAGGCTCACCACATAGCGGCGGCCATTGCGTTCGGCGGCCGCCACGAAGGTCTGCCGGGCGTCGTCGGTGTAGCCGGTCTTGCCGCCGATCGCGCCGTCGTACTCGAAGAGCAGATGGTTGTCGTTGGCGATGGGGAAGCCGGGATGATCCTTGTCGCCGGGGATCTTCGGGTCGGCGGGGAAGCCGGGGAAGTCCACCTGCTCGGTGTGGATCAGCTCCGCGAACAGCGGCAGCGTCATGGAATGCCGGAACAGCATGGCCAGGTCGTAGGCCGAGGTGCTCATCCCCGGCCCGTCCAGCCCGGACGGGCTGGCGGCGCGAGTGTCGAACGCCTGCAACCGTTTCGCCATCGCGTTCATCTTCGCGACGGTGGCGTCGTCGCCACCCAGCTGGGTCGAGATGGCATGCGCCGCATCGTTTCCCGACGCCATGATGAGCGCCTGGAACAGCTGCTTGTTGGTGTACTTGCCGCCCGGGCCGATGCCGACCCGGGTGCCGTCGGCGTTCGCGTCGTCCTGGGTGCCGGTCACCACGGTGTCCAGGTCCAGGGCCGGGATCGCCACCGCCGCCAGCAGCACCTTGATGGTGGAGGCGGGGCGATACCGGCCGTGTGGATCCTTGGCCGCGAGGACCGCGCCGGAGTCCAGGTCCGCCACCTCCCACGCCGTCGCCGAAATCCCTTCCGGCAGCGGCGCGGCCCCCGCCGGCAGGATCACCCCGCACCCGCCCAGCCGCTTGCCCCCGATGGGCGGGTCCGGGATCGGCAGGGCCGCCGGAGCCTGCTGCCCGGGTTCGGGCACCTCGGAGGAGTCGATGGGGGACGGCGGTGTGGTCTTGTTCGGGCAGGTGTCGGTATTGGGGGTGGTGAACGGCGTCGTGGTGGACGGCGCGGTGGTCGACGGCTCGGCCCCCGCGGTTCCCGGTAGCACCGGCCCGAAGGCGGTGCCCGAGAACGCGGTGAGGCCCGTCGCGAGCGTCGCGGCGGCGAGAAGGCGCGAATACCTGCGGTTACTCATCGCGCCCGACTTTATCGCCTAGTTGGCGGAGTGGTTGACAGGGCAGCCGTGGGCGAGCGGGCCGAGCAGCTTGTTGTTGTCGTAGAAATGCTCGAGCTCGACGATGCGCAGGTCCTCGGAGACCTTGGCGATGGTCACGCCGGTCATCTCGATGAGCTCGCCGGTGGGCTGGTGACCCTTGTACCCGCCCTCGTAGCGACCCCAGTGGCGCCACTTGAAGGTGACGGTCGGCGGGCCGGACAGCACCTCGAGGACCTCCCAGAAGAAGCCGCCGGGGAACGCGGTGTGGAAGATCTTGTGCGAGGACTCGAAGTCCTCACCGGCGACGTCGTAGAAGGGGTTCTCGCCGATCAGGATGTTGTAGGACCCGATGCGCGCGAATTCCTCGGCGTCCTGCCACTGGCCGCCGTTGACGCGGCCACGGTAGTGCTCGGCCACCAGGGAGACCCACTTGGCGGGGTCCTTCTTGTGCGAGACCTCCATCTCGAAGACCTTCACGAGCTCTTCGACGATGTGCTCCAACGAATCCGGCGCGTGCTGGGTGCTCCGCTCGACCGGAATGACTTCCTTGCTGAGGTGGTAGTCGGGCGCGCCCTCACGCCAGTCCTCCGGTGCGGCCGCGGCGATCACGGCGTCGCGGCCCTGCAGGTGCAGGGGGGTCTCGACGGATTCTGTTGCTTGGTCGGTCATTTCGTGCCTCACGTGTCCAGACCCTTTGTGGGGTCGTCGATCTCGAAAACGGACCGCATGACGGTAACAGCAGGAAGATGCCGTGTCGCGACGAGCATTTGAGACACCTGTACCAAAGGGCGGAATGGTGACACACCCCATTGCGGCCCCTCTGAACCCATGACATGACAAGAATTGACAGTCTCTCCAAAATGAGAGACTCTCTCATTAACGAGAAGCAATCAAATGATTGGAACTGTCATGAACGCTGAGGGAATGCGCCGCTGGCTGGCGCTGGGAGCCCTGGCCATCTCCATGCTGACCATCGGGCTCGATGTCACCGTCCTCACCGTCGCCCTGCCCACCCTGGCGACCGACCTGCACGCCGACACCTCCGCGCTGCAGTGGTTCAGCAGCGCGTACACCCTGGCCCTGGCCGCCTTCATGCTCCCGGCGGGCGCCCTCGGCGACCGGTTCGGCCGCAAGAAGTTCCTGCTCGGCGCGCTGGTGTTGTTCGGAGTGGCCTCCGTCGCCTGCGCCTTCGCCGCCACCTCCGGCCAGCTCATCGCCGGGCGTGTGGTGCTCGGGCTGGCGGCAGCGGTCACGATGCCGCTGTCCATGGCTGTGTTGCCCACGCTGTTCCCGGAACCGGGGGAGCGACAGCGGGCTCTCACCATCTGGATCACCTCCACCGCCGTCGGCCTGCCGCTGGGCCCGATCGTCGGCGGCTGGCTGCTGCAGCACTACTGGTGGGGTTCGGCGTTCCTGCTCAATGTGCCGCTGGTGATCGTCGGCGCGCTCGCCGTCGCCCTGCTGGTGCCGGAATCCAGCAGCGGCAGCCGATTCCGCATCGACCTGCCCGGCGCACTGCTGTCGGCGGCCGGAATGCTCGGTGTCACATACGGTTTCATCCGCTGCGGTCAGGAGGGCTGGGGCGATGCCGTGGCCTGGACCGCCATCGCCGCGGGCGCCGCGCTGGGCGGGGCGTTCGTGCTGTGGCAACGCCGTACCGCGCACCCGCTGGTCGACCTGGGCCTGTTCGCCGAGCCCGGATTCCGGTGGGGCACCGTGTTCATGATCCTGGTCAACTTCGCCATGTTCGGGCTCTTCTTCACCATGCCGCAGTACTTCCAGGCGGTGCTGGGCGCGGACACCTTCGGCAGCGGCCTGCGCCTGCTACCGCTCATCGGCGGCCTGGCAGTCGGGTCCCGGCTGGTGGACCGGCTGCTGCCCAAGGTGGGCGTGCGGGCGGTGCTGGTCGCCGGATTCGGGCTGCTCGCAGCCGGTCTCGGGCTGGCGGCGCTGATCACCGTGGACAGCGGGTACGGGTTCGCGGCCATCGGGCTGGTGCTGCTGGGCGTGGGCATGGGCTTCGTGATGCCCGCCGCCATGGGCGCGGCGACCGACGACCTGACCCCCGAGCGCGCCGGGTCCGGCTCGGCGCTGCTGCAAGCCCTCCGGCAGGCGGGCGGCACCATCGGCGTCGCCATCCTCGGCACGGTGCTGTCCACCCAATACCGTTCGGGGCTGGGCGAATTCGATCGGGAGCCGATCTCGGACGGGGTGAACGCCGGGGTCGGCGTGGCCCGCAAGCTCGGCGACCCGGCGCTGCTGGCCCAGGTGCAGAGCGCGTTCGTCGACGGCATGAGCGCGATGCTGTGGGTGTGCACCGCCATCTGCGCGGCCGCCGCGGTGCTGGCCGCCGTGGTGATCCGCCGCAAGGATCCGGTCGTGCTCGCCGATCTCGATGCGGGACAATCGGTCCATGTCGGCTGAGACTGCCTCCGCGACGCCCCCGGCCCCGGCGAAAGCCGCGACCGGGGGCGGCCTGCGTGAACGGAAGAAGGAACGCACCCGCCGGACCATTCGCACCGAGGCGTTCCGGCTCTTCCGGGAGCAGGGCTACACCGAGACCACGGTCGAGCAGATCGCGGCCGCCGCCGACATCTCGCCGAGCACCTTCTTCCGCTACTTCCCGTCCAAGGAGCAGGTCGCGCTCGCCGACGACCTGGACCCGCTGATGATCGCGGCCATCGAGTCCCAGCCCCGCGACATCACCCTGCTGGCCGCCTTCAAACGGGCCACCCTGGACGCCTTCGCCGCGCTCACCCCCGAGGAGTACGCGTTCGAGAAGGAGCGCATCGAACTGCTCTACTCGGTGCCGGAGCTGCGCGGCGCGGTCACCCAGGAGATCCAGCGCAATATGGTGATGGTCACCGAGATCGCGGCCCGCTGGACCGGCCGCGCCGCCGACGACTTCGAGGTGATGGCCTTCGCCGGCGCGCTCACCGGGGCCATGATGGCGTTCATCGACCAGTATCCGTTCTCGCCGGATCAGATCGTGCGGGTCATCGACTTCCTAGACGGGGGACTCACCTCGCTCTAGACCGGTTCGACGCCCACCAGTCGCGCCACCGTGTCGTCGGTCATGGTCTCGAAGAACCCGCCCACCACGTCCTCGATCTCGGTGACCGACTCGGCGCAGTACAGCACCGGCTGATAGTGCGTGATGTCGTAGACGATGGTGCCCATGGCGTGGATGTCCAGCGGCCGCAGGTCGGCGTCGCGGAACTCCTCGATCTCGCCGTACGAGGACAGCAGTCCCGCACCGTAGCAACGCACTTCGCCGTGTTCGCGCAGCACCCCGAACTCGAGCGAGAACCAGAACACGTCGGCCAGGAACTTCAGCGCCCGCTCGGTCTCCAGCCGGGCCGCCGCCGCGCCGACCGTCTCGTAGAGGGCCGCGAAGCGCGGGCTGGCCAATTGGTTGGCGTGGCCGATGATTTCGTGGATGGCGTCCGGCTCGGGCGTGTACAGCGGCGCCGAGTGGTGGCGAATGTACTGGGTGGAGTGGAAGGTGCGGTCCGCGAAGGAGCCGAAGAACTGCCGCAGCGGCACCAGCCCGGCGGCGGGCGCGTACCGGAATCCGGTGAGCGGCACCAGTTTCGCGGACACCTCGTCCAGTTGTGGAATGTGATCCGCCGGCAGCCCCAGCCGCTCGGCCGCGTCGATGACCTCCGCGCACGCGTACTTCGCCCGCTTGCGGGCCAGCTCGGCGGACACGATCCGCCACACTTCCTGCTCCTCGGCGGTGTACTCGACGTGCGGCACCGGATCGCCCGGCCGGTACTCCAGGGCCATGGCCGCGATGGCATTGCGGCGGGTCCGGTACGCCGGATCGTGCACGCCCGGATGCTCGTCGCTCAAGTGCACAGTCACATCGCCGTCGGCCCCCTTGGTGACCGGCGAGTACAGCTGCGCCTCGGTGAACATACTTCGATGCAAGCACCGCCCGGTGATCTATACAACGAACGACGGCCCAGCTGGTCAGTTTGACCAGCCGGGCCGCCGTTTTGTCCGTGAATTCCCAATGGTGATCCGCCGTCAGCTAGGCATTCGGTCCCGTTTGCAGCCGGGCCGAACACCGCGCTCAGGTCAGCGGGCCGCGTGCTCGGGGTCGAGCAGCGCCGGCACCCGGGTCTCCCGGTCCGGGCCCGTGACCTCCGCCAGGAAGTCCCGGCTGAACAGCGCCGACAGGATCGCGATGCCGCCGCGGTGAATCCGGAACTCGCTCTTGGCGGCGGAACCGGTCAGCCGGATGACGCGGCCCTCGGCGCGCAGCGGGCGGGTCATGTCCTTGACCCGGCCCCGCCCGGTCCACGCCAGTTCGGAGGCGTCGATGACCGCGTCCTCGGGGACCAGCAGTTTCACCATGGCGTGATCGAGTTCGGCGTGGATCACGATCTCCCCGTCACCGGTGATCCGCGGCGAGCGCAGGTCGAGGACGGCGCTGCCGTAGCGGACCTTCACCTGGAAGGCAGCGGCGTCGGTCCAGTCGCCGAGGTGCTTGATGGTGTCGTGATCGGTGTGGATCTTCACGGTGTCGGTGGTCTTCATGGCCTTGGTCCCTTCGGGGAGTCGGTGCTGGTCGGGTTCGCCTGCTCCTCAATAGTGACATGGAGACTAGTTGCAAAGCAACTAGTTCTGAGAAACTAGTTTTCGGGCACCCAGTAAGGTGGTTGACATGACAGCTTCGACTCCGGCCACGCGGTTCAAGCGCTCGCCCTTGGCCATGGCGGTGCTCGGCATCCTGCACCTGGAACCGATGCACCCCTACGCCATCCAGCGCCGGATCAAGGAGTGGGGCAAGGACAAGGTCATCAATGTCGGGCAGCGGGCCCAGCTGTACAAGACGATCGCGCGATTGCAGGAGGCGGGACTGGTGGCGGTCCGCGAGACCGGCCGCGACCAGCAGTACCCGGAGCGCACGGTCTACGAGATCACCGACGACGGCCGCACCGCCTGCCTCGCGTGGATCAACGACATGGTCGCGACGCCGCGCGACGAATTCCCGGAATTCCCTGCGGCACTGTCGTTTCTGATGCTGCTGCCGCCCGAAGCGGCCCGGATCGAACTCGGGCGGCGGGCCGACGCCGTGCGTGCCGCGCTCGAGGAGATCGACGCGGGCCTGGCGGGGGCCGCCGAATTCGGCCTCCCGCGTGTCGTGTTGCTCGAGGACGAGTATCAGCGCGCCGTCACGGCAGCCGAATTGAACTGGCTGCACGGGGTTCTCGCGGATCTCGCCGACGGCAGCCTCACCTGGTCCTGGGAAATGCTGGCCCCGTTCCAGGATCGGTCCCCGGCCTGACCAACGAAAGCCGCCCGCATCCGAAGATGCGGGCGGCCTTGGTATTTCGGCTACGCCGGAACTAGCGGGCGAACAGCAGCGCGCGCTTGACTTCCTGGATCGCCTTCGTCACCTCGATGCCACGGGGGCACGCGTCGGTGCAGTTGAAGGTGGTGCGGCAGCGCCACACACCCTCGACATCGTTGAGGATGTCCAGACGCTCGCGGGCGCCCTCGTCACGGCTGTCGAAGATGAAGCGGTGCGCGTTCACGATCGCGGCCGGGCCGAAGTAGCTGCCGTCGCTCCAGTACACGGGGCAGGAGGTGGTGCAGCAGGCGCACAGGATGCACTTGGTGGTGTCATCGAAGCGGGCGCGGTCGTGCTGGGACTGGATGCGCTCGTAGGTCGGCTCGTTGCCCTTGGTGATCAGGTAGGGCTTGACCGCCTTGAACGCGTCGAAGAACGGCTCCATGTTCACCACGAGGTCCTTCTCCACGGGCAGGCCGCGGATCGGCTCGACGGTGATCGTCAGATCCTTGCCGCCCTTGGGCAGCATGTCCTTCATGAGGATCTTGCACGCCAGGCGGTTGACGCCGTTGATGCGCATGGCATCCGAGCCACACACGCCGTGCGCGCAGGAGCGACGGAAGGTGAGCGTGCCGTCCAGGTAGGACTTGATGTAGATCAGCACGTTCAGGAACCGGTCGGTCGGCAGTACGGGGACCTTGAACTCGTCCCAGTGCTGGCCCTGCCCGTCCTCCGGGTTGAAGCGGGCAACCTTGACGGTGATCAGGGTCGACCCGTCCGGCACCGGAGCCGGCTTCTGCGGCGTTTCAGCGACAGCAGTCATCAGTACTTACGCTCCATCGGCTCGTAGCGGGTCTGCACAACCGGCTTGTAGTCCAGGCGGATGTCGGAGATGAGCTCCGGGCTCTGCTTGTAGGCCATGGTGTGCCGCATGAAGTTGACGTCGTCGCGGTCCGGGTAGTCCTCGCGCGCGTGGCCGCCACGGGATTCCTTGCGGTTCACCGCACCCGCCACGGTCACCTCGGCCAGCTCCAGCAGGAAGCCCAGCTCGACGGCCTCGAGCAGGTCGCTGTTGTAGCGACGGCCCTTGTCCTGCACGGTGATCCGCGAGTAGCGCTCCTTGAAGACCTGGATCTCCTCGAGCATGGACTTCAGCGACTCCTCGGTGCGGTACACACCGGCCTTGTCGTCCATGGAGTTCTGCAGCTCGGTGCGGATGTCGGCGACGCGCTCGTTGCCGTGCTCGCCCAGCAGGTTGGCCAGCCAGTCCTGCACCATCTGCGCCGGGTTCTCCGGCATGTCGACGAACTCGGCGCGCTGCGCGTACTCGGCGGCCGCGATGCCCGCGCGCCGGCCGAACACGTTGATGTCCAGCAGCGAGTTGGTGCCCAGACGGTTGGCGCCGTGCACGGAGACACAGGCGCACTCACCGGCGGCGTACAGGCCGGGCACGATGTCGGTGTTGTTGCGCAGCACCTCGCCGCGGATGCGGGTCGGGATGCCACCCATCACGTAGTGACAGGTCGGCATGACCGGCACCGGCTCCTTGACCGGGTCGACGCCCAGGTAGGTGCGGGCGAACTCGGTGATGTCGGGGAGCTTCTCCTCGAGCACGTCCTCACCGAGGTGGGTCACGTCGATGAGCACGTAGTCCTTGTTCGGGCCCGCGCCGCGGCCCTCACGGACCTCGAGCACCATGGAGCGCGCGACGATGTCACGCGGCGCCAGGTCCTTGATGGTCGGCGCGTAGCGCTCCATGAAGCGCTCACCGGAGGCGTTGCGCAGGATGCCGCCCTCACCACGCACCGCCTCGGAGATGAGGATGCCCAGGCCCGCGAGGCCTGTCGGGTGGAACTGGTGGAACTCCATGTCCTCCAGCGGAAGTCCCTTGCGGAACACGATCGCCATGCCGTCACCGGTGAGGGTGTGGGCGTTGGAGGTGGTCTTGTACATACGACCCGAACCACCGGTGGCGAAGATGATCGACTTCGCGTGGAACACGTGCAGCTCGCCGGTGGCCAGCTCGTAGGCGACGACGCCGGTCGCGATCGGGCCGTTGGGGCCGTCGGACAGGATCAGGTCGAGCACGTAGAACTCGTTGTAGAACTCCACGTCGTGCTTGACGCAGTTCTGGTACAGCGTCTGCAGGATCATGTGGCCGGTGCGGTCGGCGGCGTAGCACGCGCGACGCACGGGCGCCTTGCCGTGGTCACGGGTGTGGCCACCGAAGCGACGCTGGTCGATCTTGCCTTCGGGCGTGCGGTTGAACGGCAGGCCCATCTTCTCCAGGTCGAGCACGGCGTCGATGGCTTCCTTGGCCATGATCTCCGCGGCGTCCTGGTCGACCAGGTAGTCACCACCCTTGACGGTGTCGAAGGTGTGCCACTCCCAGTTGTCCTCTTCCACGTTCGCCAGCGCGGCGCACATGCCGCCCTGCGCCGCACCGGTGTGAGAACGAGTCGGGTAGAGCTTGGTCAGGACGGCGGTGCGCACCCGAGGACCGGCCTCGATCGCCGCACGCATTCCAGCGCCACCGGCACCGACGATGACGACGTCGTAGCGGTGCTCCTGAATCGGTCGGGATTCACTCATCGAGGTGGCCTGTTCCTAACTGATGTTGGGGTCGAAGGTGAAGATCACGTAGGTGCCGGTGACCATGACCAGGATCATGGACACGACCAGCGCGGCCTTCAGCCAGAAGCGGGTGGAGTCCTTGCGCGCGTAATCGTCGATCACGGTGCGCAGGCCGTTGCCGCCGTGCAGCTGGGCCAGCCACAGCATGGTGAGGTCCCAGAGCTGCCAGAACGGGGAGGCCCAGCGGCCGGCGACGAACGCGAAGTTCAGGCGGTGCACGCCGCCGTCGAGCATCAGCATGATCGTCATGTGGCCGATGACCAGGATGACCAGCAGCAGGCCCGAGGCACGCATGAAGAGCCAGGCGTACTTCTCGAAGTTGTTGCCGCCGGCGCGGCGGGGGGCGCGCGGGGCGTCGAGCGAGGCGGGGCGGTCGTAGGACTTACCGAGAACAGGTGCGGTCATGTCGGCTCTCAATTCGTCAGCAGGTAGAAGAACTGGCGGCCGACACCGGCACCGGCGACGACGATCCAGATCGCGAGCACGATCCAGAGCATCTGGCGCTGGTAGCGCGGGCCCTGCGACCAGAAGTCGACGAGGATGATGCGGATGCCGTTGAACGCGTGGAACAGCACGCAGACGACGAGACCCATCTCCATGAGGGCGACGACGGGGTTCTTGTAGGTCTCGATCGCGCGGTCGTAGGTGTCCGGGCTGACTCGCACCAACGCGGTATCGAGGACGTGGACGAACAGGAAGAAGAAGATCGTCACGCCGGTGATGCGGTGCAGTGCCCAGGACCACATGCCGGGGTCGCCTCGGTACAAGGTTCGCTTCGGCTTGGCCGGAGCTTCTAGCGTGGTCATAGAGTGCGGTGCCTCCAACGTCGTTGATGGACCCGGTCAGAATCCGGCCGCGGAGCCTTCGGACTGTCGAAACCACCTGCTCACGAGCGGAATCAACATCCGGTGGCAGTGCTGCAGGCCCGTTGTCGGGAACCTGAACCGATCTGTCCTGAACTCTAAACCCAGCTTTGGAGGGGAACTAATTCGGCGTGCCGCTCGTTGGCTCAAATTGTTGTGAGTTAGGTTTGCCTTTCCTGATTTTCGCGACCAGGCAGAACGCGTAACACGGGCGTGCTGTCACGTCCATAGGAGGATGGTCCGAAATGTCCGAAATTGACTGGAAATCCCTGCGTTACAAGGCTTTTGAAGTTATGCAAGAGGCGTATGCCCCCTATTCCGGATTCCCCGTCGGGGCCGCGGCTCTCACTGCCGACGACCGCGTGGTGAGCGGCTGCAATGTGGAAAATGTCTCATACGGTTTGGGCCTCTGCGCCGAATGTGTACTGGTCGGTAACTTGATTTCGGGCGGCGGCGGGCGACTCCGGGCGGTCTCGATCTGCGATTCGCGGGGCGCGGTGCTCATGCCCTGTGGACGCTGTCGCCAGATTCTGCTCGAGCACGGCGGCGGCGATTTGCTCGTCGATCACCGCGACGGGCCCGTCACCCTGAACACGCTGCTGCCGGACTCCTTCGGGCCCGACGACCTCGCCGCCGGCCAGCGGTAGAACTCCGCTATAACAGCTGATCATCGTGGCGCGCGGGGGAATCCGTGGAAAGGCGGCCGAGCCCGTGCCAGGGTGGAGGGCGTGACGGTGCACTCGGCGGTGGACGTGATTCGGGCCAAGCGCGACGGCGGACAGCTCAGCGACGCGCAGATCGATTGGGTGGTGGACGCGTTCACCCGTGGCGAGGTCGCCGACGAACAGATGTCGGCGCTGGCCATGGCCATCGTCTGGCGCGGCATGACCCGCCGCGAGACCGCCCGCTGGACCCACGCCATGATCGACTCCGGGAAGCGTTTGGACTTCACCGATCTGGGCCGCCCCACCGTCGACAAACACTCCACCGGCGGGGTCGGCGACAAGATCACCCTGCCGCTGTCGCCCCTGGTCGCGGCCTGCGGGGCCGCCGTGCCCCAGCTCTCCGGACGCGGATTGGGGCACACCGGAGGCACACTCGACAAGCTCGAGGCAATACCCGGCTGGCAGGCCGACCTTCCGGTCGCGCGCATGCGGGAGCTCCTGTCCGATCCCGCCGTCGGCGCCGTCGTCTGCGCCGCCGGAGCCGATCTGGCCCCCGCCGACAAACGGCTCTACGCGCTGCGTGACGTCACCGGGACCGTGGAATCCATCCCCCTGATCGCCAGCTCCATCATGAGCAAGAAGATCGCCGAGGGCACCGGGGCGCTGGTCCTGGACGTGAAGGTCGGCCGCGGGGCGTTCCTGCGCGAGGAGGCGCAGGCGCGCGAACTGGCCACCGCCATGGTCGAACTCGGCACCGACGCCGGGGTGCGGACCGTGGCCCTGCTCACCGCCATGGACACCCCGCTCGGCCACACCGCCGGAAACGCACTGGAAGTCTGCGAATCCCTCGACGTGCTGGCCGGCGGCGGCCCCGCCGACGTCGTCGACCTCACCCTCGCCCTGGCCCGGGAGATGCTGGCGCAGGCCGGGATCACCGATGTCGACCCGGCCGACGCGCTCGCCGACGGCCGCGCCATGGACCATTGGCGGGCCATGGTGCGCGCCCAGGGCGGCGATCCGGACGCCCCGCTGCCGCAGGCCCGCCACACCGAAACCCTGCGCGCACCCGCCGCGGGCACCCTGATCCGCCTCGACGCCCTCGACGTCGGACTCGCCGCCTGGCGGCTCGGCGCGGGCCGGGCCCGGCAGGGCGACCCGGTGCAGGCCGGGGCGGGCGTCGAAATGCACGCCAAGCCAGGCGATTCCATCACCGAGGGGCAGCCGCTGCTCACCCTGCACACCGACACCCCCGAGGCCTTCCCGGCGGCGCTGGAGCTGCTGCGCGGCGCGTTCACCATCGATGGCACCGTCCAGTTGCCGCTGCAACCCTTGATCCTGGACCGCATCACCGCTTGAAGATGAAGGATTCGCGCCGGTCAGCAACGTGAGGGCAACGACATGTCGAACTGTCGGTGAGTCGGGCCAACAGTCCTGCCGCGGAACGGGAATGCGGCTAACGTTGCTACATGACTGGACCGACGCCCCTCACTCTCGCCTCGATCCGCCAGGCTCCCAAGGCGGTCCTGCACGATCACCTCGACGGCGGGCTGCGACCCGCGACGGTGCTGGAACTCGCCCGCGCCGCCGGATACGACCAGCTACCGGCAAGCGACGCCGAATCCCTCGGCGCCTGGTTCCGTGACGCGGCCGACAGCGGCTCGCTCGAGCGCTACCTGGAGACCTTCGCCCACACCGTCGCCGTCATGCAGACCCCCGAAGGTCTGCGCCGGGTCGCCCGTGAATGCGCCGAGGACCTCGCCGCCGACGGCGTCGTCTACGCCGAGGTGCGGTTCGCGCCCGAACAGCACATCGAGGCCGGACTCACCCTCGACGAGGTCGTCGAGCACACCATCGCCGGATTCCGGGAAGGCGAGGCGGCCGCCGCCGCGGCGGGCACCCCCATCACCGTGGTCTGCCTGCTCACCGCCATGCGGCACGCCGCCCGCTCCCGCGAGATCGCCGAACTCACCGTGCGCTGGCGCGACCGCGGCGTCGGCGGCTTCGACATCGCGGGCGCGGAGGCCGGCTACCCGCCCAGCCGCCACCTCGACGCCTTCGACTACATGCGGGCCAACCTCGCACACTTCACGATTCACGCGGGCGAGGCATTCGGACTGCCGTCGATCCACGAGGCCGTCGCGTTCTGCGGCTGCGAACGACTCGGGCACGGCGTGCGCATCACCGACGACATCACCGACGGCCCCGACGGGCCAGTCCTCGGCGTGGTCGCGAACTATGTGCGGGACATGCGGATTCCGCTGGAGCTGTGCCCCTCCTCGAACGTGCAGACCGGGGCGGTGCCCTCGCTCGACAAGCACCCGTTCGACCTGCTCGCGCGGCTGCGGTTCCGGGTCACCGTGAACACCGACAACCGGCTCATGAGCGACACCACCATGAGCAAGGAGATGCTCAAGCTGTCGGAGACCTTCGGGTACGGCTGGAGCGATCTGGAACGGTTCACCATCAATGCCATGAAGTCCGCGTTCATTCCGTTCCCGGAACGACTGCGGCTGATCGACGAGGTGATCAAGCCCGGCTACGCGGTGCTGCTGGGATAGCGCCCGCCGGAAAGCAATTCGAGCCGCACCCGTGGGGGTGCGGCTCGAATCGTGTCGGGGGACCGACCGGGTCAGCCCTTCTGGAGGCGGGCCTCGAAGACCGTCTCCAGCGCCTTCCATGCCTCCGACTCGGCCTGGAACGGCGGGTTCGGCGCCATCCGGGTCGGGTCCGGGTTCAGCAGGTAGGAGACGTACCAGCCCAGCGGAGTGGAGACCGCCAGCGCCGACTCGACCGCGTCGTCATCGGCGTAGTCGGCGGCGTCGGTGAACAATTCGACCGCCAGGTCGAGCTGATCGGTGTCCACGGACTTCGGGCCGGAGGCCAGGTCCTCGGACAGACCGGGCAGCACGTAGACGTTCTCCTCGTCGACCTCCACCTCGAGTGAGCCGTCCACGGCGGCGGTCTGCACCTCGCCGTAGGTGCTCACCCGGGCCAGGTCGTGATCGTGGTCGTCGGCCAGGTAGCGGGCCAGGGCGCGCTCGGAACCGAAGACCGTGATCGAGCCGTCCTTGCCCAGGAAGATGGGCTCGTCGTCGACGTAGCAGCGCAGCGTGAAGAAGGTGCCGTCCGAGGAGATGATCTTCACCGGGTCGATGCCGACCTCGTGCCAGAAGGACGGCTCGCCCTCCTCGTCGTCCTCGTCGAGGTCGACGTCCTCGATCTCGTCGTCACCCTCGGCCGCGTCTTCGGCGTCGACGATGTTCTCCTGCGCCGCAAGCAGTTCCGCCTCGGCCACCGAGACCGCGTCGGCGTCCACGTCGGGCACCGTCACCACCGAGTCGATGGCGTCGATGACGGCTTCCCAGTCCTTGGCGATGGCCGCGCCGATCTGGTCCCACAGCTCCTCGCCCTCACGCCCGAGGAAGGCGCTCACCCCGCCGGCCAGCGCGCCCAGCACCGGGTGCGAGCCGAAGAACTTGGTGACGGGATCGAGTTCGCACACGTCGCCGATATTGCGGACCATCTCGAGGGTCTCCTCGAGCTCGGAGACCACCTCCGGGTCCGGGTCGTCGGCGGCCAGCTCGGGCACGCCGACCAGATCGAAGACGAACTGCTCCTCCGGCTCCAGTTCGGCCGCCGACAGACCGGCGATGATCTTCCAGGCCGGATGATCCACCAGATCGTTGTCGGAGTTGGTGCGGATGAACGCGGCCAGCTCCGCGACGGAGTCGAAACCGTACAGGTCTTCCTCGTGACCGAGGAATGCCTGCCACTCATCGTCACCGTCTCGCCAGCGGGGTGCCCAGAGGGTGACAAGATCGCCTTTGGTCAGGCCCAGCGCGATCGGGACGATGTCTCCAGAAGCCATGACCGGAAGCCTATCCAGTCGTCGCGTCAGGCACTATCCGGGTCGCCCCCAACATTTTTTGAAATCAGCGCGTCGTTCAGGCCGGCGATGATGCGGGCCCGCTGCGCGGTCGCCTCGGCGGCGGCCCGCCGCGCGGCCCACAGGATCAGCCGGGAGACCTCGGCCGGGGGCCGGGTGGTCACCGACTCGGCCAGCCACAGGCCGGTCAGCGCGCCGTCGGCGTCCACCTCGGCGGTGACCGAACCGTCCTCGGCGGCGCAGCGGCCGCGCGCTCCGCCCAGGTCGTGCAGGGTCGCTTCGAGGGCTTCCAGCTTGTCGTTGACTCCTCGGACCAGGGCGTCCATCTCGGCGCTCATCGGTTCCGCAACCAACCGGTGCGGCCGGTGTCGGCGTCGTCGAGCCGATCCAGCTCGTCCACCGCGGCCTGGCGGGTGGGCAGGCCGAGCCGGTCCAGGACCGTCTCCGGCACGCCCGCCGCGGCCAGCTGTTCGCGCCGCCGCGACCGCGCCACCAGCGCGGACCGTCGCGTCAATCGGAGGATCTCGTCGGCGAGAGCCTGTGCGCCGTACCGGTATTCACCGCGCTCGAACCGGATCTCGACGGGCATCCCCTGATCGGTGGCCGACACCGTCACCGTGCCCGCCCGATTTCCCGACGCCGCGACCGTCACCGGCGGCACCTGCGCCGATTCCCCCGGCCCGCTCATGCCGTCGGCCGGTAGAAACCGAGGAACCGCATGCCCGAATTCTCCATTCGTATCGGTCCGATCTGGACGGGATCGCCCGCTTCCACCAACTGCCCGTTCCCGATCACCATCGCCACGTGCCCGTCCCACACCGCAAGATCACCGGGCATCAAGCCCCCTGGACCGACGCTCGGATGCCCGAGGCCCTGCTCTTGCGCCAACCGCGGCAGCGAAACCCCCGCCTGCCCATAGGCCCACTGCGTCAGACCACTGCAATCCACCCCCACCCCGGGCGTCACCCCACCCCACACATACGGCGTCCCCACCGCACTCAACGCCTGCCGAACCGCCTCCGCCGCCTGCTCGTTCGGCGCCTCCACCCGACTCCCGTCCGGCAACGTCACCCACACCCCGCCCGCGTGCGTCCCGCCGCCCGGCGAATCATGGCCGACCCCGGACGACTTCGGCGTGAACGCGGACGCCGTGGTGGTCCGCATACCGCCCGGCGAGTGCCCGGTCCCGAGTAACGTGCGCCCGACAGCCTTGATCGTGTCACCGCCACTCGTGACCGGATCGCCGGTCGAGGTGACTGGGCTGACGTGAGGCCACCGGTCGCCGGGGTGCGTGCCCGCCGACGCCGGGACGGTCTCCACCGCATCCGGTGACGGGCTCACCGCCGGAGCAGTGCCCGCCCCGTCCGGCAGCGGACTCGCGCCGGCGGGACCGGTGTCCTCATCGACCGGAACACCCGCGACATCGCCCGGCGCATCGCCCCCGGGAGTCACGATCGCCGGTGCCGGAATCGGACCGCTCAATTCCGCCATGGCAGCCGTCTCACTCGCCAACTCCGCCCGCACCCGTTCGACCACCCGCACGGCTCGGCCGATGTGGTCGATCGCGGACTCGACAGCGGCCGTCGTCCCGCCCGGCGTATCCGCACTCGCTCCGAGCGCAGCCAACTCGGCCCGGAACGCCCGCAGAATCTCCTCCAACTCCCGCCGCCCGTTCGCGACCTCCGTATCCGCACGCTCCAGGATCTCCGCCATCGCCTGCCCGCGTTCGGACGCCGTCGCCGCCGTGGTCCGCGTCCGCAATGCGTTGTCCAGCGCCGCATCCCCGGCTCGCCCCCGCCACGCGTCGTACATCCGATCGACGCTGCCCCGGGTCTCGGCGTGCGCCACATCGACGATCCGCGCGGTCTCCCGCAGCACATCCGCGGCGGTGCCGCGCCCGGACCCGAAACTCCGCAGCAGCTCGACGATCGGTCTCTCCAGCTCCGACGCCGTCACGTCATCGCTCATCGACGAACCCCCGGCCGAATTGCCCCGACCGGTCGCCCCTTTCGGTCGGTGCCGCGACCTCGCCTCCGCCGGGGAGGTCCGCCGACTTCCGAGCCGGACCCCGAGCCGCCCGCAGGATCCGGCCACCGACCGTCGGAAAGTGCTTGGGGGACGGTGAAATCCACGGGGGTCGAGCAGCATCGGCAGGGGCGCCCAAGAACGGTGATGGTCCGTGGCCGGGTCTGCTGCGCCGGTGGCGTGGACCTGCGCCCGGCTCCGCAGCGGCGGGCGGCTCGGTGGCGCGGCATCCGGCCGTGAACGAATCGCGGCTCTTCGCGAGGCGCGTGGTCGGCACGCACGGCGGGGTCACGGTGAATCAGCATGATCGCCGCGCAGCGTCTTTGGGGTGACGCGATCATGCGTCCAGCTCGGCGGTGGCGCGCAGGGCGGCGGCCCGGGTGTGGTCGTGGTCGGTGTAGATCGTCGCGGCGGTGTCGGTGGCGGCGCTGGTGGCGGTGAAGAGGGTGGTGAGGTGGGTCAGGGTGGTCGTGTGGGTGGCGTGGGCGGCGGCGTAGGCGGTCAGCAGGTCGGCGCCGATGAGGCCCAGGGCGTCGGCGAGGGCGGTGGGGGCGGCGGTGGCGGCGTGGGTGGCGGCGGTGGTGAGGCGGGTGGCGAGGGCGGTGGAGGTGGTCGCGTAGGCGGTCAGGCCCTCGGGGTGGATCGAGATGTGCATGGGAGCCCCCTTCTCGCCCGGTCGGCGGGCGGAAACGTGGTGTATCGGGTTGGACGCGGGTGGGGGCCGAACGGTTCCGGGTCGGGAGAATCGCGGTGGAGGGATCTTCAGGGCGAATGCTGACCTATGGTTTTCCTATGCGCACACTCGTTGTGGACCATCCGCTGGCGGCCGCGTTGTTGACCACCATGCGAGAAGCTCGGACGACCAATCCGGCTTTCCGGGCGGCGCTACGGGATTTGACGGGGATTCTGGTCTACGAGGCGATGCGGGACGCGCCGGTCGAGCGGTTTCCCATCGCCACGCCGGTGGCCGCGGCGGAGGGGACACGATTGAACGCGCCGCCGCTGCTGGTGCCGGTGCTGCGGGCCGGGCTGGGGATGGTGGAGACGGCGGAGAATCTGATTCCGGACGCGCGGATCGGGTTCGTGGGGCTGGCCCGGGACGAGGAGACGCATCAGCCGACGCCGTACATGGAGTCGCTGCCGGAGGACCTGTCGGCCACGCCCGTGATGGTGCTGGATCCGATGCTGGCGACCGGCGGATCCATGGTGTACACACTGGATCTGCTGGCCACCCGCAAGGCTCGCGACATCACCGTGGTGTGTGTGGTGGCCGCGCCCGAAGGTATTGAGGCGCTGGAGAAGTCGGGTCACGCTGTGCTGCTGGTCACCGCCTCGGTGGACCGTGGCCTCAACTCCGACGCCTACATCGTGCCCGGTCTCGGCGATGCGGGGGACCGCCAATTCGGGCCGCGCTGAATCACTCCCGGTTCGCGCTTAACCACTCCCGGGGTGCGGCTCCGGAAGTGGTCGCGGCTCAGAGCTGCTGGAAGTACTTGCGAAGTTCGGCGAGCCGCTGCGCGGCCACGGCTTTCGCGTCGTCGAGCGCATCCGGCCCCGCCACGGGTTCGAACGCTTCCAGGTAGCACTTGAGCTTGGGCTCGGTGCCGGACGGGCGCACCACCACCCGGAACGAGTCCGCCTCGAAAACCAGTGCGTCGGTACGCATCCGGCCCCGGAGCTGTGCCATGTCGGTGCAGGTCACGGGTTCCCCGGCGATCTCGCTCGGGGGTGTCTCCCGCAATCGCGCCACGACGTCCGCGGCGGCCGCCGCATCGGCCAGGCGCAGCGACACCTGGTCGCCGGCGTGGACACCGAACTCGACCGCGTACTCGTCGAGGACGTCGAGCACGGTGCGGCCCTGCGCCTTCAGCTGGGCGACCAGATCGGCGGCGAGCACCGCGGCCGAGATGCCGTCCTTGTCGCGCACGGCGGACGGATCGACGCAGTGCCCGATCGCCTCCTCGTAGGCGTAGACGAGCCCCTCGCCCGCGCGGGCCAGCCATTTGAACCCGGTCAACGTCTCGGCGTACCGCGCTCCGCGAGCGGCGGCGATCTTGCTCAGTAGCCGAGAGGACACGATGGTGGTGGCGACCAGGGCGCCCGGGGCGGCGGTCCGCAGCACGAAATCGCCCAGCAGCACCCCGGTTTCGTCGCCGCGCAGCATCCGCCAGCCATCCGGCCCGCGCACGCCGAGCGCACACCGATCCGCGTCCGGGTCCAGTGCGATGGCGAGGTCCGCGTCGAGCCGTTCGCCCAGATCGAGCAGCAGATCCGCCGCCCCCGGCTCCTCGGGATTCGGGAACGTCACGGTCGGGAAGTCCGGGTCCGGCGCGAACTGTTCCGCGACCACCAATACTTCGTCGAACCCGGCGCCCCGCAGCGCGGCGACGCCCAGCTCCCCGCCCACGCCGTGCATGGGGGTCAACACGATCCGGATATCGCCGCGCCGCCGGATATCTCGCGCGGCCGCGGCGGGATCGTCGGCGGTCGCCTCGATGTCGTCGATGCTGAGTGGTGCGTCGCCGCCGATGAGGCGGGGCAATCGGGTGACCCGGGCCAGGTACCGGCGGACAATCTCCGCGCCCATCGCGTCCGGCGGGGTGCCCTCGGGCAGTGCGAGCCGGTCGGGGGCCGGGGCGGTCGGGTCGGGGTCGGTGCGGGGGATGTGGCCGTGGATCGCGTCGATGCATCGTTCGATCTCGGTGTCGGCGGGCGGGACGATTTGTGAGCCGCCGTCGAGGTAGACCTTGTAGCCGTTATCGGTGGCCGGATTGTGCGAGGCGGTGATCTGCACGCCCGCAACGGCTTTCAGCTCCCGCACCGCGAACGCGACCACCGGGGTCGGCACCGGGTGGGGGAGCGCGAGCACGGAGAATCCGGCCGCGGCGAAGACCTCCGCCGCCGCGGTGGCGAATTCGTCCGAGCCGTGCCGGGCGTCGCGGCCGACGATGACGATCCCGCCGCCGAGACAGCGGTCGCGCAGCCACGCGGCGATGCCCGCCGACGCCCGGGCGACGGTGTCGATGTTCATGCCGTCCGGGCCGTCCTGGAGGGGACCGCGCAGCCCGGCGGTTCCGAAACGCAGCATGCCCGCGCGCCTAGAGGCGTTCCAGCACGCCGCGCAGCAGCTTGCCCAATCTCGGTGCGGCGGCGTGGCCTTCGGCCAGGACTTCGGCGTGCGAGAGGTGCTGTCCGGTGACGCCCGCCGCCAGGTTGGTGACCAGCGAGATGCCGAGCACCTTGGCCCCGCCCTCGCGGCAGGCGATGGCCTCGAGCACGGTGGACATGCCGACCAGGTCCGCGCCGATGGTGCGCAGCATGCGGATCTCGGCGGGGGTCTCGTACTGCGGCCCGGTCAGCCCCGCGTACACGCCCTCGGTGAGGCTGGGGTCGATTTCCTTTGCCAGCGCGCGCAATTCGGGATCCCAGGCGTCGACCAGGTCGACGAAGTTCGCGCCCTCGATGGGGGTGCGGCCGGTGAGATTGATGTGGTCGCTGATCAGCACCGGTTCGCCGACCGACAGCCCGTCGCGAATGCCGCCCGCCGCATTGGTGAGCAGCACGGTCTGCGCACCGGCGGCCAGCGCGGTGCGCACATTGTGAACGACCTTGCTCGGCTCGTGTCCCTCGTAGAGGTGCTGGCGGCCCATGAGCAGCAGCACGGGCGAGTTACCGACGGTGACCGAATGGATGGTGCCCTGATGTCCCTGCGCTGTGGGCGATCCGAACCCCGGAACCTCGGCCATGGGGATGGATGTGGATGGTTCGCCGATCTCGGCGGCAGCCTCCTGCCAGCCCGATCCCAGCACCACGGCGACGCGATGCTGCTGCACTCCCGTTCGTTCGGCAATGGCTGCGGCGGCTAGTTCGGAAACCCCGCCCATGGCCTTCTCGGCTAGCATGTCGCCCACCCTAGTCCCAGGCGATCTCTCGCGCGCGTACGCGCTGCCGACCTGCCGTTTTCATTCCATTTATCCGGCTTTTTCGTGTCCCGCCGGTTATTGCTACCCACGGGTAGGTATCGCCGTGAGCCCCCGCTACGCTGCACGCATGGCGTATTTGAAGCGTGACGGGGATGTGTTCGTGCTGTTCCTCGGTACCGAGGGTCAGACCATCGACAGCGAGAACCGTTTCCACCCGGACTGGATCACCGAGGTCCACGCGCTGCTCGACGAGGTCGAGGCGTCCGAGGGCCCGGCCGCGCTGGTGGTCACCGCCAACGGCAAGTTCTTCTCCAACGGCCTCGACACCGACTGGCTGTTCGGCAACTTCGACAAGAACTGCTGGTATCTGGACCGCGTGCACTCGCTGTACTCCCGGCTGCTGACCTTCGGCATGCCGACTGTGGCCGCGGTGAACGGGCACGCCTTCGGCGCGGGCGCCATGCTCGCCACCTCCTGCGACTTCCGCGTCATGCGCGCCGACCGCGGTTTCTGGTGCCTGCCCGAGGTGAATCTGGGCATGCCGTTCACGGTCGCGATGAACGCGCTGCTCACCAACCGCCTGATCAACCAGGTCGCGGTGGAGGCCATGACCACGGGCCGCCGCTATGGCGCGGATGACGCCCTCGCGGCCGGAATCGTGGACGCCAAGGCGGACGCTGAGTCGTTGCTGGCCACCGCCATCGCCCGCGCGGACCAGCTCAAGGGCAACCGCAAGCCGAACCTGCCGGTCATCAAGAAGGCCCTGCATCAGGTGGCGCTGGCCGGGCTGGCGGTGGAGACCACCCCCGAGAACCTGGCGTTCAACCCGTAGCCGACCGCCTACACCGGAGATTTTCCGGCTTACCTGCTGCGACAGAGTTGCGCGGCAGTGCGAGACTGTTGGGATGTCACCATCGCGCAACGGCGATGACCGGAGATCCTGCGCACCGATCGGACGTCCCGAGACGTCCGTATCGCCGTCGCATCGTCCGGCCGTGGCATCGGCCGATCCGGCGTTGCTGGCCGCGGCCGATGCCGCGATCGCCGGCTACCGCGATCAGCTGATCGCGCTCTCGCACGACATCCACTCCGAGCCCGAATTGGCGTTCGAGGAATTCCGGAGTGTCGCCAAGACGATCGAGCCGCTGCGCGAACGCGGATTCCGCATCGAATCGGGGGTGGCGGATCTGCCGACCGCGTTCACCGCGGAATTCGGCAGCGGCGAACTCATTGTGGGTATTTGCGCCGAATATGACGCTTTGCCCGAAATCGGTCACGCCTGCGGGCACAACATCATCGCCGCGTCCGCGGTGGGCGCGGCGCTCGGGCTGGCCACCGTCGCCGACGCCTGCGACATCACCGTGAAGGTGCTGGGCACCCCGGCCGAGGAGTCGGGCGGCGGCAAGGTGCTCATGCTGGACCGCGGCGTGTTCGACGACCTGGCCATGGCCATGATGGTGCACCCCGGCCCGGAGGACATCGCCGGCGCGCATTCGCTGGCCCTCGCCGACCTCTCGGTGGTCTACAGCGGCCGCGAATCGCATGCCAGCGCGGCGCCCCAATACGGGCGGAACGCGCTCGACGCCGTCACCGTCGCGCAAGTTGCTTTGGGTTTGCTGCGCCAGCATCTCCTCCCCGGGCAACAGCTGCACGGTATAGTCGGGTCGGGCGGCGTCGCCCCCAATATCGTGCCCGGTCACGCGGAACTGCTGTATTACCTACGTGCGGTCGACTCCGCGACCCTCGACGATCTGATGCAACGAGCGTCGGCTTGTTTCGAGGCAGGTGCCCTGGCGACCGGATGCACCCACGAAATCCGGAAGCTCGCGCCGACATATACCGAGCTCACTCCCGATAGCGCACTACTGTGTGCCTATCGCGAGCAGATAACCGCGCTCGGCCGCGAGCCCATCGCCCCGGAATTCGAGGCGGCACGGCCGCTGGGCAGTACCGATATGGGCAACGTCACCAACGTCATCGCCGGTATTCACCCGGTCATCGGCATCGATGCCGGAGGCGCGGTGACCCATCAGCCCGCCTTCGCGGCGGCCGCGGTCAACGCCTCGGCCGACCGTGCGGTGCTGGACGGGGCAACGGCGTTGGCCCGCACGGCGATACATATCGCAGGCGACAAAATGCACAGGGACAGGTTGTCGGAGAGAGTCGGTCAACGGCAGTTTCAGCGACAGGAGGACATTCGGTGAGCACAACCGGCCGGTCCCGGGCGGGAGCGTCAGGCCCGGAGGCGGCAGCTCGCGCGACCACTCAGGGCCCCGCGAGCGCCCCGATGTACGCCGCGCGAGTCAACGGGCCGCTCGCGGCGTCGTGCGTGACCACGCAGCCGCCGGCGGGCGGCGCGGGCGAACCGGTTTCCGGGCACGAGGCGGTGGAGTCCTGGCTCGCCGAACACATGGACGACCTGATTGCGTGGCGTCGCCACATCCACGCCAACCCGGAACTGTCCCGAACCGAGTTCGCCACCACCGAATTCGTGGAATCCTGGCTGGTCAAGGCCGGTCTCGAACCCCGCAAACTACCGAGCGGCACCGGCCTGATCTGTGACATCGGCCCGGACGGCCCGCGCATCGGCCTGCGCGCCGACATGGACGCGCTGCCGCTGCAGGAGTACACGGGCCTGCCGTTCGCCTCCACCGTGCCGGGCGTCTCGCACGCCTGCGGGCACGACGCGCACACCACGATCCTGCTCGGCACCGCGCTCGCGCTGGCCGAGATCGAGGACCTCCCGGTCGGCGTGCGGCTGGTGTTCCAGCACGCCGAGGAGGTCATGCCCGGCGGCGCCGTCGACATGGTCGCCGCGGGCGCCATGGAAGACGTCTCGCGCATGTTCGCGCTGCACTGCGACCCGCGACTGGAGGTGGGCCGGGTCGGCATCCGGACCGGCGCCATCACCTCGGCCGCCGACACCGTCGAGCTGGTGCTCGATTCCCCCGGCGGCCACACCTCCCGCCCGCACCTGACCAGCGACCTGGTCTACGCCATGGGCACCGTCATCACCGGCCTGCCCGGCCTGCTCTCGCGCCGCATCGACCCGCGCACCAGCACCGTCATGGTGTGGGGCGCGGTGTCGGCGGGCAAGGCGCCCAACGCGATTCCGCAGACCGGCATGCTGACCGGCACCGTCCGCACCGGCGATCACGCCACCTGGTCCCTGCTCGAGCCCATGGTCCGCGAGATCGTGGAGGGGCTGCTCGCCCCGACCGGCGTGCGCTACCAGCTCAACTACAAGCGCGGCGTGCCGCCGGTGGTGAACGACGAGCAGGCCGTGCGCATGTTCGAGGACGCGATCCGCGGCCTGGGCCCGGACGGGCTGGCCGACACCCAGCAGTCCGGCGGCGGCGAGGACTTCTCCTGGTACCTGGAGGAGGTGCCCGGCGCGATGGCCCGGCTCGGCGTCTGGTCCGGTTCGGGGGAGCAGCTCGACCTGCACCAGCCGACCTTCGACATCGACGAGCGCGCGCTCGCGGCGGGTGTCCGGGTGTTCACCAACATCGTGCTGAACGCCCGCTGATCTCGGGCGTTACCGAAACGCTGAAGCCGGGCCGCACTGAAAAGTGCGGCCCGGCTTCATGTTCGGAGACTGCCGTGACCGGGCACGGCCGGGTTTACGCGGCCTTGGCGGCGATGTCGCCCCAGGCGTGCCAGCGGTCGATCTCGACCCAGACCGAGACGCGCTTCTGATCGCGGACCGGGTACTGGCCGCCGGTATAGTGCTCGGCGATGCGGTCGATGACCGAGGAGTCCGGGTCGTTCTCGATGGAGACGATGCGGCCCTGGATGCTGACGTGGCTGTACCAGTTGTCGCCTTCCAGCACGGTCAGCGTGATCCGCGGGTCCTCGCGCAGGTAGTCCAGGCGCTTGCGGAAGTCGGCCAGGTTCACCAGGATTCGGCCGTTCTCGTACAGGTACCAGGTCGCGACCGACACCGGCTGCCCGTCCGGGCGGTTGGAGGCGAAGACGGCCGGGTTGGGGCGGGCCAGGAATTCGGCGATCGGGGCGGGGACGGGCGTGGCGGGCATCGGCTTCCTCTTTCGACGGTTCGAAGATCGTTCCGGTTCCCGCAACACCGCTGCCGCGCCGAATCTTCCGGCACGGCGCGCGGCGCCCGATCGGACACTCACATCCCGAAGGTGCCGGGGCCCACGTTCTTGCTGTTGCGGGTGCGTAGCGCGTGCACGTAATCGCCTGGCGCGCCCGCCTTCTCCGCGGCGTCGGAGATGACGCCGATGTAGCGCGCGGACGGCAGGCCGCCCTCGTAGGCGTCCAGGACGTAGAGCCAGGCCAGGACCGGTGTGGGCGTGGGGCCCTGATTCGTGGTGACGCGCAGGCGGATCTTCTTGTGGATACCGAAGTCCGAACCCTCCCAGCGGTCGAGGCTGAGCTCGTCGTCGTCGGGCACGTCGTAGAGGACTACGAAGACGCGTTGCCCGGGCTCTTCGACCACCGTCGCCAGCGGTCCCTCCCAGCCGATGTCGTCCCCGGCGAAGGTGAGTCGCCACCCTTCCAGCCAGCCGGTTCCGTACACAGGGGAGTGCGGACAGCGCTTGAGCATCTGCTCGGGATCCATGTTGGACCCGTAGGCGGCGTAAATCGGCACCATAAGAGCCTATCGAACATTCGCCCTAAGGCTCCCCTGATCCCGATCACAAGGCGGTTCGTCCCCGAATGACCGATTGCCGCGCGATCGCCGGATTGCGTAAAACTGCCGTTCGGACGTGATTCACCGGGCTGCCGCATCGGGTTCGCGCGACTCTCCGGCCATGACGGCCGCCGTTCATGAATGGGATGCGCCACAGTGACAAAATCATCCGGAGATGCGGTGATAGCGGCACGGAGCTGGGCGGATAACGTTAAGGACCGGCATCGGAGATCCCGGGGCCGGAGCTCGAGCGGAGGAACAATGACCCGCATTGCGATCATCGGTGGCGGTCCCGCTGGTTATGAGGCGGCACTGGTAGCGGCACAACACGGCGCGCCGGTCACGCTGATCGACAGTGACGGCATCGGCGGCGCGTGCGTGCTGTGGGATTGCGTGCCGTCCAAGACCTTCATCGCCTCCACCGGCGTGCGCACCGATCTGCGCCGCGCCCGGGACCTGGGCATCACCGTGCATCCCTCGCAGGCGCAGGTGCGTCTCGCCGAGGTGAACTCCCGGGTGAAGGCGCTCGCGCAGGCGCAGTCCTCCGATATCCGCGCCAAGCTGATGACCGCGGGCGTGACCGTGCTGTCCGGCTACGGCGAACTCATCGATCAGGCCCCCGGGCTGGCCACCCACCTGGTGAAGGCCACCCTCGAGGATGGTCAGCAGCGGGTCATCGAGGCCGAGGTGGTGCTGATCGCGACCGGCGCCAGCCCGCGCGTGCTGCCCGGCGCGGAGCCCGACGGTGAGCGAATCCTGAACTGGCGTCAGCTCTACGACCTCAAGGATCTGCCCGAGACCCTGGTGGTCGTGGGTTCCGGTGTCACCGGCGCCGAATTCGTCTCCGCCTATACCGAGATGGGCGTACAGGTGAAGGTGGTCTCCAGCCGCGACCGCGTGCTGCCCGGTGAGGACGCCGACGCCGCGCTGGTGCTGGAGGAGGCGCTCGCCGAGCGCGGTGTGGAGCTGGTCAAGCATGCCCGCGCGGACGCGGTGGAGCGCACCGCCGAGGGCATCGTGGTGAAGCTGTCCGACGGTCGTACGGTCACCGGCACCCACGCGCTCATGACGGTCGGTTCGGTCCCGAACACCAACGGGCTGGGCCTGGACCGGCTCGGCATCGAACTCGACAAGGGTGGTTTCCTGCGCGTGGACCGGGTGTCGCGGACCACCGCGCCGGGCGTGTACGCCGCCGGCGACTGCACGGGCCTGCTGCCGCTGGCCTCGGTGGCCGCCATGCAGGGCCGCATCGCCATGTATCACGCGCTGGGCGAGGGCGTGCAGCCCATTCGCCTGAAGACCGTTGCCTCCGCGGTGTTCACGCGCCCGGAGATCGCGACGGTCGGCGTCGCGCAGACCGCCATCGACGAGGGCGAGGTCCCCGCGCGCACGGTCATGCTGCCGCTGAACACCAATCCGCGAGCCAAGATGTCGGGCCTGCGACGGGGTTTCGTGAAGATCTTCTGCCGTCCCGCCACCGGTGTGGTGATCGGCGGCGTGGTGGTCGCGCCGATCGCGTCGGAGTTGATCCTGCCGATCGCGCTGGCGGTGCAGAACAACCTCACGGTGAACGATCTGGCGCAGACCTTCTCGGTGTATCCCTCCCTCACCGGATCGGTCACCGAGGCCGCGCGGCAGCTCATGCGGCACGACGATCTGGACTAGCCGCACCGTGTTTCGCACCCCTTTGTCAGCGGCCCGTCTTGCTGCCTTGTCTCCCTTGTGATTAAGTTCGCGGCGGAAGCGATCGGCAGGGCGGTCGCGAGTGTTACGTATCGGGGGTGATCGTTTCCCTCCGTTCGGTGCTCTTCGATGCCCAGGCTGATCGTGCCGCCGAGGGACGAAGGAATTGAGCGAAACGTGAAGCACCGCAAGCCGAGTCGGATCAAGGCGAGCACCTCCCTGACACTGGCCGGTGCGGCCGCGGTGGTGTCGCTGCTGTCCGCGCCCGCCAGTGCCGCCCCTGCCGACCCGGGCGCCGTACCTGCCGACCAGCAGCAGCCCGACGGCGCCCAGCCGCCCACCGACACTCCCACCCCGGACCCGAAGGCACAGTCGGTTCCCGCGCCCAAGCCGGAGAAGACGCAGCCGGGCACCACCAAGCCGCAGCAGAGCCAGCCGGGCGTCACCACACCCACCACGCCGAACAACTCCGCGCCGGACAACGGTGCGGACAAGCCGGATTCGGGTCAGCCGCAGGGCGCGACCCAGCCCGACGGCACCAACACCCCGAAGCCGGACGCCAACGCGCCCAAGCCGGATGCGAACGCCCCGAAGCCGGATGCCAACGCTCCCAAGAACGATCCGAGCGCGCAGCCCGCGGGCACCAACCCGGGTCAGCCGAAGTCGGTGCGCCCGTCGCAGCCGGGCGTGACCGTGCCGCGCGTGGCGCCGCTGCCGGTGCCGGGCCAGTCGACCCCGGCCCAGCCCGCGGTCGTCACCCCGCAGCAGGACGCGGCCACCCCGCCGTCGACCCAGCCGGGCACCACCGTGCCGGCGCAGCCGGGCACCCAGCCGGTCAAGCCGAACGACCGCAGCGCGGACCCGGCGGTCACCACCCCGGCGCAGAACCCGGACGCCGACACCATGACCGGCCCGCAGACGGTCACCCCGCAGGCGAAGCCGCAGTGGCAGTCGCCCGCGGTGGACGCGGCTCCGGCCGCCCCGGTGGTCGCCATGGCCGGCCCGCACTCCGAGCTCGGCGTCAACCTCGACGGCGGCGCGGTGCTGCCGGGCTGGGCCGCCAATACCCACCACTTCAGCAACCTGGACGGCTACGTCGGCACCATCGGCTACACCACGCCGGGCGGGCTGGGCGAGGCCGGCATGTCGTTGGACTTCACCACGGTCAACCAGATCAAGGTGGCGGCGTTCGCGGGCAGCGGCCCGGACAACGACCAGAAGGTCGAGTTCGTGCTGGACACGGCCGCGGCCAATGCCGCGAAGGCCAATGCCGAGAACTTCATCCGCCTGCTCCCGGGCGGCGCCACAGTGCTCGAGGCGGCAGCCCAGATTGGTAGGCTCCCCGAAGGCGAGCGGCCGTCGCAGTCGATCGACATCGGTGGCGTGACCGCGCAGACGGGTGGTTCGGTCCAGTACTGACCGGCCGTTCAAGACACCGGGAACGGTTCCGGTAGGAGCAGTGTCGTCGCGTGGGGCGGTCGGTAGCGACCGCCCCACGTGTCTGTGACGAAAGGACGGGTGATGGTCTCGGGCAAGGACGAATCCGCGGACCGTCAGGCATCCGAGTGGGGAGCGCCGGAGTCCGAGTTCGGGCCCTCGCTCAATGATTTCGGGCCGTCCCTCAACGATTTCGGTCCGGCCCCGGTCGCCGACGGCCCGGGCTGGAGTCCGGCCCCGGGTCCGCAGAGTCCCGATCTGGCCTGGCGTCCCGCGGGCGCGCCGCCGCAGTATCGGGCCCCCGACGCGTGGCAGCCCGCCACCGGGCAGTATCCGGCGGTGACCGGGCCGTCCACGGGCCAGTATCCGGCCGTGAACCCCGCGGCGCAGGTTCCCGCTACTCTCGATGTCGAAGAGACCGTCAAGATCCCGCCTGGCGGGCCGCAATCGGCTGCCGTGGACGTGGAGCGGACGACCAGGATTCCCGAGGCCGATTCGGTGGCCGCGGAACGGAATTCGGCCACGGCCGAGACCGACGGGTCCGCCGACTCCTGGTGGCGGTCCGCGCCCAGCGGTTTCCCGCCCGCGCCGCCGGCGGAATCGGCCGTGGGGCAGGAGGAGTCGCTGTCCTGGGCAGACGATCCGATCGCCAAGGCGCTCGCGCCGAAAACTACTGTTCCGCAGCGTAAGCCGGAACCCGAGCCGCGGTCGTGGCGCACGATCGGGCTGATCGCGGGCGCGGCGGTGACGGTGCTCGTGGTGGCCGGCGGCATCACCTTCGCGCTGACCCGGGGCGGCGCCGACACCGCTCCGACGGCCGGGGTCACCACCGGCAAGCCCTCGCCGACCGTGGCGGCGCTGAGCTGCCCGGCCAAACGGGACGGCAAGCTCACCATCGGCAACGGCGCGGGCGGCACCGGCAGCGGCGTGGACGCGATCCTCGGCTTCCAGCACGCCTTCTACACCGACCGCAGCGGTGTGAAGGCGCGCACGTTCGTCGCGCCCGACTCGGCGACCGTCTCGCCCGCCGAGGTCATTCAGCAGCAGGGCATCGATCAGGTGGCCGCGGGCACCTCGTACTGCCTGCGGATCGTGGAGATCGGTCCCGAGACCTACGACGTCGACGTCACCGAGCACGGTGTTGACGGCATCACACAGGTGTATCCGCAGCGGGTCGTCACCGTCGTCCGGGAGGGCAAGCACCTGATCTTCTTCATCGACAAACGCGGCGGCTGATTCCCGCATCTCACTATGCGGGAAATGGATTTCATATCCTGGTCTCCGCGTGACATGGTGGAGTTTCGCATACCCCGGCGTTCCCTCGGAGGTGGTTCATGTCCGCGACCTTCCCGCCCCTCGCGCGGCGGCTCGACGGCCTGCAGAGCTCGGCGATCCGTGACCTGCTCAAACTCACCTCGCGCGCGGACATCATCAGCTTGGCCGGAGGTCTGCCCGACGCCGAACTCATGCCCCGCGACCGCATCGCCGCGGCCGCCGACGCCGCCCTGTCCGACCGCGCCCGGCTGCAGTACACCGAGTCGCCCGGCTGGGGTCCGCTGCGCGAGGTGCTGGCCGTCCGCGAGTCCGCCCGGCTGGGCCGCCCGGTGCCGGTCGAGGAGATCTTCGTGACCCACGGCTCGCAGCAGGCGCTGTCGCTGCTGTCGGAGGTGCTGCTGGATCCGGGCGCGCTCGTCGTGGTCGAGGATCCCGCGTATGTCGGTGCGCTGCAGGTCTTCCGGGCCGCCGGAGCTCGAATCGAGGCTGTTCCCCTGGATGCCGAGGGCATGCGCGTCGACGCTCTGCGCGAGCTCCTGGACGCCGGTGAGCGGCCCGCCGTGGTGCACACGGTCAGCAACTTCCACAATCCGGGCGGAGTCACCCTGGTCCCGGAGCGCCGCCGCGAGCTGGCGGAGCTGGCCGAGCGGTACGGCTTCTGGATCATCGAGGACGACCCGTACGGCGAACTCTGGTTCGATCGGCCCTCACCCGCGCCGGTCGCGACCTACTCACCCAACGTGATTCGCCTGTCCAGCGCGTCCAAGATCCTGGCCCCCACGCTGCGCGCGGGCTGGATGATCGCGCCGACCCAGGTCTGCCGCGCGGTGGAGCTGCTCAAGCAGGGTGCGGACCTGTGCGGTTCGGCCCTCACCCAGCAGATCGCCGCCGACCTGCTCGGCGACACCGATTGGCTTGCCGCCCACGTGGATTCGGTGCGCCAGGTGTACGGCGCCCGGGCCAAGGCGCTGGTCGGCGCGGTGCGGTCCCGCTTCGGGGACCGCGTGGTCAGCACCGACGCCTCCGGCGGCATGTTCGTCTGGGTCGACTTCACCGACGGCACCGACACCGCCGCCCTGCTGCCGCGCGCCCTGGACGCGGGCGTCGCCTACGTGCCCGGCAACGCCTTCGCCGTCTCCACCGACTACACCCGCTCGATGCGCCTGTGCTTCACCACCTCCGGGGAAGCCACCCTCGAGCAGGCGATCGATCGGCTGGCGGCGGCTCACGCCCAGTCGTAGGTGCGCTCCACCGCCTTGTTCCACTCGTGCAGCAGGTGCTCGCGGTCGGCGGCCGGCATGTTCGGGGTCCAGCGCTTGTCCTCGGCCCAGTTGGCCCGGATGTCGTCGGTGGAGGACCAGTAGCCGACGGCCAGGCCCGCCGCGTAGGCCGCGCCCAGCGCCGTGGTCTCGGTGACCACCGGGCGCACCACCGTGGCGTCCAGGATGTCGGACTGGAACTGCATGAGCAGTTCGTTGGCGACCATGCCGCCGTCCACCTTCAGGGTCACCTTCTCGACGTCCAGGCGCTGCGCGTCGGCGTCGGCGCGCATGGCGTCGATGACCTCGCGGGTCTGGAAAGCCGTGGCCTCCAGCACCGCTCGCGCCAGATGGCCCTTGTTCACGAAGCGGGTCAGGCCCGCCACCACGCCGCGCGCGTCCGGCCGCCAGCGCGGGGCGAACAGGCCGGAGAAGGCGGGCACCACGTACGCGCCGCCATTGTCGGCCACGGTGCGGGCCAGCGGTTCGATCTCCTCGGCCGAGGAGATGATGCCGAGATTGTCGCGCAGCCACTGCACCAGCGAACCGGTGACGGCGATGGAGCCCTCCAGCGCGTACACGGCGGGCTGGTCGCCCAGCTGATAGCAGACCGTGGTGAGCAGGCCGTGCTCACTGAACACCGGGGTGGTGCCGGTGTTCATCAGCATGAAATTGCCGGTGCCGTAGGTGTTCTTGGTGTCGCCGGGGGACAGGCAGGCCTGGCCGAAGGTGGCGGCCTGCTGGTCGCCGAGAATGCCCGCCACCGGGACCCCGGCCAGCGCGCCGGAGGTGATGGGCGCGTAAACCTCGGAGCTGCTGCGGATCTCGGGCAGGATGGCCAACGGGATGTCGAACTCGGCGCAGATCTGCGGGTCCCAGCGCAGCGTGCGCAGATCCATCAGCATGGTGCGCGAGGCATTGGTGACGTCGGTGACGTGCTCGCCGGTCAGGTTCCACAGGATCCAGCTGTCCATGGTGCCGAAGCACAGTTCCCCGGACTCCGCGCGCGGCCGGGCGCCCGGCACGGTGTCCAGGATCCAGCGCAGCTTGGGTCCGGCGAAGTAGGTGGACAGCGGCAGTCCGGTGCGGTCGGCGTACCGGTTCGGGCCCTGGTCGCCGGCCAGCAGGGTGGTCAGGTCGGCGGTGCGGGTGTCCTGCCAGACGATGGCGTGGTGGATCGGCTTGCCGGTGGCGCGTTCCCACACCACGGTGGTCTCGCGCTGATTGGTGACCCCGGCGGCCGCCACGTCCGACGCCCCGATTCCACAGGACTGCAGGGCCTCGGCGATCACGGATTCGGTATTGCGCCAGATGGATTCGGCATCGTGCTCGACCCATCCGGGTTTCGGGAAGATCTGCTCGTGTTCCCGCTGGGCGACTCCGGCGATTCGGCCCTGCTGATCGAAGACGATGCAACGACTCGACGTCGTGCCCTGATCGATGGCGGCCACATAGCGACGCATTGATCGAGGCTAACCGACGACGGTCCGGCCGCCGGGCTAGTGTGGGCTACGGTAGCGCTGGGTAGCCGAAAATTAGCCCGGAGGAGTCTCCGTATGACGAATCAACCGCGATCGCAGTTCCTCGGCCCCGAGCAGCGCGAAGCTGCGTGGGGACAGCTCGGCAAGGACACCTTCGACGTCATCGTGATCGGCGGCGGCGTGGTCGGCGCGGGCATCGCCCTGGACGCGGCCACCCGGGGGCTGGAAGTCGCCCTGGTCGAGGCCCGCGACCTGGCGTCCGGCACCTCCAGCCGGTCCTCGAAGATGTTCCACGGCGGCCTGCGCTACCTGGAGATGATGGAATTCGGGCTGGTCCGCGAGGCGCTGAAGGAGCGCGAACTGGCGCTGTCCACCCTCGCGCCGCACCTGGTCAAGCCGCTCAAATTCCTCTACCCGCTCACCCACCTCGGCTGGGAACGCCCCTATGTCACCGCCGGTCTCGTCCTCTACGACACCATGGGCGGCGCGAAATCGGTTCCCGGACAGCATCATCTGACCCGGTCCGCGGCCCTGCGCCAGGCGCCCGGCCTGAAACGGGACGCCCTCACCGGCGGCGTCAACTACTACGACACCGTCGTCGACGACGCCCGCCACACCATGACCGTGGCCCGCACCGCCGCCCACTACGGCGCGGTCATCCGCACCTCCACCCAGGTGGTCGGCTTCCTCAAGGAGGCCGACCGGGTCGTCGGAGTCAAGGTGCGCGACAGCGAGGACGGGCGCACCGCCGAGGTGCACGGCAGCGTCGTCATCAATGCCACCGGAGTCTGGACCGACGAAATCCAGGCCCTCGCGAAGCAACGAGGGCGATTCCATGTGCGAGCGTCCAAGGGTGTGCACATCGTGGTGCCGCGCGACCGCATCGCCAGCGACACCTCCATCATCCTTCGCACCGAGAAATCCGTGCTCTTCGTCATCGCCTGGAGCACCGACCACTGGATCATCGGCACCACCGACACCGACTGGAACCTCGACCTCGCGCACCCCGCCGCCACCAAATCCGATATCGACTACCTGCTCGAACGCATCAACTCGGTGCTGGTCACGCCGCTCACCCACGCCGACATCACCGGCGTGTACGCGGGCCTGCGGCCGCTGCTGGCCGGGGAGAGCGACCAGACCTCCAAACTCTCCCGTGAACACGCCGTCGCCCGCATCGCGCCCGGCCTGGTCGCCATCGCGGGCGGCAAGTACACCACCTACCGCAATATGGCCTACGACGCCGTCGACGAAGCGGCACAGGACATTCCGCGCCGGGTATCGCCCACCATCACCGAGAAGGTGCCGCTGCTCGGCGCCGACGGCTACCACGCGCTGATGAACCAGACCCCGCACCTGGCCGAGAAGTACGGCGTCCACCCGTACCGGATCCAGCACCTGCTCAACCGGTACGGCTCCCTCATCGACGAGGTGCTCGGGCTCGCCGCCGGGAAACCCGATCTGCTGCAACCGATCACCGACTCACCCGGCTACCTGCGGGTCGAAGCCGTCTACGCGGCCGCCGCCGAAGCCGCCCTGCACCTGGACGACATCCTGGCCCGGCGCACCCGAATCAGCATCGAATACGCCCACCGCGGCGTGGATTCCGCCGACGAGGTGGCGCGGCTGGTGGCCCCGGTGCTCGGCTGGTCCGAGGCCGATATCGAACGCGAGGTGAGCGTGTACCAGGCCCGGGTGCGGGCCGAGATCGAATCCCAGACCCAGCCCGACGACGCCTCCGCCGACGCGCTGCGCTCGGAGGCGCCCGAGGCGCGGCGGGAAGTGCTCGACCCGGTGCCGATCAACCAGCCCGAGTCGGTCTGAGCCCGGCCGGACGAACCGGCGCCACGGATTCCGCGGCGCCGGGTTCGCCGTTCAGCGCACCAGCTTGTAGTTGAACTCCGTGGTGCCCAGCGCGCCCATGAGCCGCACCCACAGCGGCAGCATCATCTCGGTGCCGCGGGCGGTGGTGATGTCGCCCAGATCGACGATGTCGTCCCAGCCGAACTCGCGCAGCAGATCGGTGACGACGCCCTTGGCGGCGGCATCGTCGCCGGACAGGAAGATGGTGTGGTCGCCGCTCGCCACCCGCTCCGGATGCACCATCACCTCGGCGGTCACGGTATTGAGCGTCTTCACCACCCGTGCCTCGGGGAACGCCCGCTGCACCCGCTCACCGACCGAATCGGTATTGCAGACCGCGAGGAATGGCGGGAACCCCTCCGAGAAGTCCAGGGGGTTCGACACGTCGATCACCACCTTGCCCGCCAGATTCGAGGCCCCCGCGCCGTCCAATGCGACCACGCTGGCCTGTCCGGCGGTCGCATTGATGATCAATTCCGCGCCCGCGGCCGCCTCCGCCGCGGTGGCCAGCGGAGCCGGGAACGGATCCTCCGACCGCGCCTCGGTGGCGGCCACATCGCGGGTGCCGATCACCACATCGTGTCCCAGCTCTGCCAACCGCGCCGACAGGGTGCGCCCGACCGCCCCGGTACCCAGGATTCCGATTTTCATGCCGCCCACCCTAGGCCCGGAAACCCAGCCCTGGAACACCTTTCGGGGCCATTGAAACCCGCTCGTCACCGTGCGCACCGGGCCACCCGCCCGGTACGAGCTGGTCAACTGTCCGGTTGGAGCTGGCAGCGGGGGCAGAAATAGACGCCCCGTTCGGCCCGATCGGCATGCGCGTCGTCACCGAGCAGATGCACGACCAGGTTGGCGCCGCAGCGTCGGCACGGGCGCCGCTGACGACCGTAAGCCAATGCCCGCCAAGGCGGTTCGTGCGCCGCCTGCATCAGCACCCGATGCGCCTCCTCGACCAGACCGGGCAGATCGTCGACCTCACCCACCGGCGTCACCGGGTGGACGCGCCGCAGAAAGCAGATCTCACTCCGGTAGATATTGCCGATCCCGGCCAGATTGGTCTGATCCAGCAACGCCACCCCGATCGGCGTCGAGGGCTTCCGCAGCAACCGGCGCACCGCCTCGGCGGCATCCCACTCCGGCCCGAGCAGATCCGGCCCGAGATGGTCGGTGACGGTGTGCTCCTCACCCCGCCGCAGCACCTCCACCAGCCCCAGCGAGAACCCGACCGCCTCCGCGTCCTCCGTGCCCAGCACCAGCCGTGCCGTGAACCCGGGCCGATTCCACCGCTGCCCGGGCGCGAACACCCGCCACTCACCCTCCATCTTCAGATGCGTGTGAACGCTCAGCTCGGGCGTCCGCACGAACAAATGCTTGCCGTAGGTGCCGACACTCTCGACCCGCTGCCCGCGCAGATCCAGGGTCGCGTACCGCGGCACCCGGAAGTCGCTGCGCGTCAACACCTTGCCGTCGAGCGCCTTCCGGAGGCGCGCGGCGGTGTGGAAGACGGCATCGCCCTCAGGCACAGCCGACTCCGACGCGGTCCGAGGACGGCGCGTCGCGCCCCGAGGTGGGGACCGCCGGGCGCGACGCTCGGGCTGCGACGGCGACCGGGGCCCCACACCGTGCATCCGATCGCGGTCGGCGGGCGTCCGGCCGGTCCCACGCCCCGGCCCCCGGGACCGGGTGCGAGAGGCGACTCATGGTCGGCTCCGCAGCCGGAAGCCTTTCGGCGTGGCGGCGAAACCGGCCTCGGCCAGGAAACCGGCGAAAGTGTTGCCGTGTACCGATTCGCCGTTCACCCGGTCGATGACCAGCGAATCGACCCGGCGATCGTGGACCAGCCCCGCCAGTGCGGCGGCCGCGGCCGTCCGCACGGCCGGATCCTCGGTGAAGGTCAGCAACGTCTTGCCGCCGCGTTCCAGATACAGCGCCAGCTCGCCTTCCACCAGCACCACGAGCGCGCCCGCCTTGCGGCCCGGCCGATGTCCCGCGCCCTCGGCCGCAGCCTTGGGCCAAGGTAGCGCCGCGCCGTAGGGATTGGCCGGATCGCAGGAGGCCAGCACCACGGCCCTACCCGCCGGCTCGTGCGAGAAGCCATCTCCGACCGACCGGTTCCGATCGGTGTCGAACGACCGCAACCGATCGACCACATCGGTGGTCGAGAACTGCGCACCGCCCAGCGAATCCACGAAATAGCCGCGACGGCAACGCCCCCGGTCCTCGAACTCGATCAGCACCCGGTACATGAGCGCGAACCCGCCCGGCACCCCTTCGCTCTGCACCGAACCCCGAGTCAGCACGCCGTACCGCTCCAGCAGCACATCCGCGGTGGTATGCGCGCGAACGGTCGGGTCGGCCACCCGCTCCGGCAGCAACGACCAGCGCCCGGCCACCTGCGGGGAGGACGTGCGCGCCGGCATTCCACCGCGCGGCAGGTACATCCGGCCGCGTGGCGCGCGCCGGGGAGTCCGATGCGCGGTGGTGGTGCGAGCGGTCCCCGCCAGCAGGGCGCGCACGGGGGCGAAGGTGTCGCCGCCGATGTGACCGGCCCACACCAGATCCCACAGCGCCGCCGTCACCGCGGCCTCCTCGACGCCGCTCGCCGCATCGAACCCACCACCGGGACCGACATCGCCGCCGGAACGGATCGGGGCACGGTCGCTCGCGCCCCGGGGACCGATGCCACCGGCCGAGCCCGCGGAGCTGACGCTGTCCAGCAATTGCCGGAAGAAGTACGCGCCCCCGGTGCTGCCCGCGACGACCTGGTACTCGCCCTGCGGCAGCGCGACGCCGACCGGCTCCGAATCCTCACCGCCGAAACCCGCGCTGTCGCGGTGGCCGGACGCGTCGCCGCCCGCGCCGGCGGCGGTGGTCCTGTCGTCGCGTCCGGTGTTGTCCGGGCTCGCCGCACCGCGCACACCGGCACGGCCGGCCGAGCCGACGCCCGGGGGCAGGGTGCCGCCGATCACCGTGGCGCCCAAGGCCGTCAGCAGGCTGATGTGCCGGTCGGACAGGTCGATGTCGTCGGGCGGGGGCAGGGTCAGGCCCGCTTGCTCGGCGGGGTGCAGCGCGATCCAGCCGTCCTTGGCGGTGATGGAGCCGTGGCCGGACCAGATCACCTCGCCGGTGGCCATGAGTTCGTCGAGCATGGCGGGGGAGTAATCGCGGACCCGGAGCGGGAGGATCAAGGATTCCCAGGCCGAGGCCGGGATCGGCACGCCCGCAAGCTGTTCCACCACGGCCGCGACGCCGTCCACGCCGCGGAGTTCGCCGGTGCCGACGTGCTGCCAGGACGGGAGGAAGCGGCCCAGGGCCGCGGTGGCGACCGGTTCCACCTCCTTGCGGGCGGCGGCCAGGGAGCGGCGGCGGAGGCGGCGCAGGACTTCGCTGTCACACCACTCGGTGCCCGCCGCGCCGGGCGTGAATTCGCCTTCCACCACGCGCTTTTCGAGGGCCAAGCGGTGCAGGGCGGTCGCCGCCACGGCCGGACCGAGACCGAAACGGTGGGCGGCCTGGGCTAGCGTGAACGGTCCGTGGGTGCGGGCGTAGCGGCCGATCAGGTCGCCCAGCGGGTCGGCGACAGGCTCGATGAAAGCGGCGGGGACGCCGATCGGCAGCGGGACGCCGAGGGCGTCACGAAGGCGGGACGCGTCCTCGATGGCCACCCACCACCGCGACCCGGCGAAGGAAACCTCCAGTGCGCGGCGTGATGTCACGAGGTCGGCGAACCACTTCCGGGGATCGTCCACGCACCGCTCGGTGGCCTCCGCGGCGGTCAACGGCCCGAGCAGCCGCAGCAGGTCCGCGAGTCCTTCCATATCCCGGGCATGGCGTTCGGGCGTGAGCCGCTGCAACTCCCGCTCGGTCTGCTCGAGGACGGCGGCATCGAGCAGCTCGCGCAGCTCGACCCGGCCGAGCAGCTCCGCGAGCAGGCTGGAGTCCAGGGACAGGGCGGCCGCGCGTCGTTCGGCGAGCGGGCTGTCGCCCTCGTACATGAACTGCCCGATGTAGTCGAACAGCAGCGAGTTCGCGAACGGCGACGGGGCGGCGGTCTCCACCTCGACCAGCCGGATCTGCCGCCGCGCCACCCGGCCCAGCAGATCCCGCAGCGACGGCAGGTCGTACACGTCCTGCAGGCATTCGCGGACCGTCTCCAACAGGATCGGGAATTCGGGGAACTTGCGCGCCACGTCCAGCAGCTGGGCGGCCCGCTGCCGCTGCTGCCACAGCGGCGCGCGTTTGCCGGGGTCGCGGCGCGGCAGCAGCAGCGCCCGGGCCGCGCACTCCCGGAAGCGGGACGCGAAAAGCGCGGAGCCGCCGACCTGTTCGGTGACCAGGTCGTCGATCTCGTCGGTCTCGAAGACGAACAGTTCCGCGCCGGGCGGATCATCGGTGGTGTCCGGGAGCCGGACCACGATCCCGTCATCGGACGGCGTGGGCGCGGCATCCACCCCGAACCGCTCCCGCAGCCGCGCTCCCACCGCCAAGGCCCACGGTGCGTGCACCGGCAGCCCGTACGGCGAGTGCAACACCACCCGCCAGTCGCCCAGCTCATCCCGGAAGCGTTCCACGACCAGCGTCTTGTCCGTCGGCAACTGCCCGGTCGCCTCCCGCTGTTCGGCCAGCAGCGACACCAGATTCCCGGTCGCGTTCGCATCCAGGCCCGCCACCCGCGAGACCCGCTCCAGCTCTGTCTCCGGTGCGGCCTTGCGGCCGGTCGCACCGGCTTTCGAGGCGCGTGCTCGCGAGACACCGGTTCTCGACGAGTCCGCCGCCGTCGCCTCGGTGTCGTGGGCCGCGGCGAATTCGGTCAGCGCTCGGGCCAATTCGACGGGCGCACGCCCTTCGGCCGTCGCGGCGGTGGCCTTTCGAGCGGTGGCCTTTCCTGCGGCCGCCGTCTTCCCGTCGGCCGCGGTTCGAGCGGGCGCGCGGTGTTGCTCGACGGCCTGCCCCGCCTGTCGCACGAATTCGCCCAGGGCCGCGCCCAGCTCGGCGGGACGGCCCAGGGAGTCGCCGTGCCAGAAGGGGAGACGCCCGGGTTGGCCGAAGGCCGGCGTCACCAGTACCCGGTCGAAGCTGATCTCCTCGATGCGCCAGCTCGTAGCGCCGAGGGCGAAGACGTCGCCCACCCGCGACTCGTAGACCATCTCCTCGTCGAGTTCGCCGACCCGGGAAGCCTTTTCGCCGACCATGAACACCGGGAACAGGCCGCGATCGGGGATCGCGCCGCCGGAGGTCACCGCCAGCCGCTGCGCCCCCGGACGGCCGGTGAGCGTCCCGGCGTCGCGATCCCACACGATGCGGGGCCGCAGCTCGGCGAACTCGTCGGAGGGGTAGCGGCCCGCCAGCAGGTCCAGCACCGATTCGTAGGCCGAACGGGGCAGCGCCGCATAGCTTCCGGTGCCGCGGACGGTGTCGAACCAGGCGTCGGCGTCGATGGGCTCCAGCGCGCAGGCCGCGACCGTCTGCTGCGCCAGGATGTCGAGGGGATGCGCGGGGACCTGGAGCTGTTCGATCTGCCCGGCCACCATGCGCTGCGACGCCACCGCGCAGTGGATGACGTCGGTGCGGTGCTTGGGGAAGATGACACCCCGCGAGATCTCGCCCACCTGGTGCCCGGCCCGGCCGACCCGCTGCAGTCCGGACGCCACCGAAGGCGGCGCCTCGACCTGCACCACCAGATCCACCGCGCCCATGTCGATGCCGAGTTCGAGGCTGCTGGTGGCGACCACGCACCGCAGCCGCCCGGTCTTGAGGTCGTCCTCGATGAGCGCTCGCTGCTCCTTGCTCACCGAGCCGTGGTGGGCGCGCGCCAGCAGCGTTGTCGCGCCGTGGATCACCTCGGTGGACGCCCCCAGCTGCGCGGGCGGCGCGTGCTCGGTGTCCACCGATTCCCCGATCCGCGCCGAATACGCCTCGTTCAAGCGAGCGGTGAGCCGCTCGGAGAGCCGCCGCGAATTCGCGAACACGATCGAGGACCGGTGCTCCAGCACCAGATCCACGATCGCTTCGTCCACGTGCGGCCAGATCGAGCCGGGCTGATCCGAATCCTCCGCTCCCGCATCGGGTTCGGTCATATCCGCCACCGGCACCCGTACCGACAGGTCGAAGGTCTTGGGCGCGGGCGGCGCGACGATGGTGATGGGCGCGCTCCCCACCAGGAACCGCCCCACCTCCTCCGGTGGCCGCACCGTCGCCGACAGGCCGATCCGCTGGGCGGCCGGTGCCGACTGCTCCGAACGCAGCAGATCCAGCCGTGCCAGCGAAAGCGCCAGGTGGGCACCGCGTTTGGAGCCCGCGATGGCGTGCACCTCGTCGACGATGACCGTGTGCACCCCGCTCAGCGTCTCCCGCGCCGCCGAGGTCAGCATGAGGAACAGCGATTCCGGCGTGGTGATCAGAATGTCCGGCGGCGTGCGCTGCATGCCCCGGCGATCCGCCGCGCTGGTGTCACCCGACCGCACCCCCACCCGGATCTCGGGCGCGGCCACCCCGAGCCGTTTCGCCGTCTGCGTGATCCCCACCAGCGGCGCGCGCAGATTCCGTTCCACGTCCACCGCCAGCGCTTTCAACGGCGAGATATAGAGGACGGAGGTCTTGCGCGGCCCCGGCTCTGGTTCCCGGGCGGCCAGCCGGTCGATGGCCCACAGGAACGCCGACAGCGTCTTGCCGGACCCGGTGGGCGCGATCACCAGCGTGTGCTGCCCCGCCGCGATGGATTCCCAGGCCCCCAGCTGAGCGGCCGTCGGCGCGGGGAAGGCGCCGTCGAACCACTCTCGAGTCGCGGGCGAGAACCGATCCATCGTCCCAGTCTGCACCCGCCCACCGACAGAGCTCGCGAACCAGGGCGCGGGCGCGGAGTGAAGGGCAGGCAATCCCGTCGCGGTGCCCGGCCCCGCGCGTAGGCTTCGGACCGTGCAGAAGGTGCTCCGGCTGGACCTGGTCAGTCACGGCATGACCGAGGCCATGCGCAAGGCACGATTCCCCGTCGACGAACCCCTCACCGAAGCCGGGCGCCGCGCGGTCTCCTCGTGCGGGCGGCTGCATGCCGCGCGCGTCATCACCGCCCCGGAGCGCCGCACCGTCGAGACCGCCACTCTCATGGGCCTGATGGGTGACGAGGACGACCGATTACGCGACCTCGACGCGGGGGCGTGGCGCGGTGGTGAGCTCATGTCCGTCCCCAAGGAGGACCTCTACCTCTGGCTCACCGATCCGAACTTTCGCGGCCACGGCGGCGAGGCGGTCGTCGACGTCATCGAGCGCACGGGGGAGTGGCTCGCCGATATCGCCCTCGACGGTGAGCCGACCATCGCCATCACGCACCCGGCGGTGATCCGCGCCGCACTGCTCGTCACCCTGGACGCGCCCGCGAATTCGTTCTGGCGCATCGACGTTCCGCCGGTCAGCGTGACCCGGCTGCACTATCGCGGCGAATGGACGCTGCACTTCCGTTAGCCAGCACCATGGCCCGCACGGCGTCGGTGATCAGCCGGGCGGGCAGGCTCGGATCGATGGCGCGCTGAATGCCCAGTCCCAGACCGAGACTCAGCACCGCGGTGGCGGCGTCGTCGGCCGGCATCGGCAGCGCCAGGCCCGTGGAGTCGGCCAGCGCCTGCAATTGCGCCGCGACCGTGCCGCGCACCAGGCTCAGGTTCGACACCAGGGCGGCCTGCAATGCCGGGTCGTCGCGGGCCACGATGGCGAACTCGAATTCCAGCATGGTCCAGCCGACGTCGCCGAGGGTGTGTTCGGCCCAGTCCTGGAAGCGGTCGAGTCGGGTCTCCAGGGTGTCCTCGCCCGCGAGCAGTTCGCTGACCTCCCCGAATTTGGTCTCGTGAATGAGGGCGAGCACCTCGAGGCAGAGCGCCGACTTGGTCCGGAAGTTGGAGTAGACCGCGCCCTTGGAGTACCCGGCCTCCTCGGCCACCCGTTCCAGGCTGGTCTTGGCGTAGCCGTCTGTCAGGAACATGTCGCGCGCGGTGGCCAGGAGGTCCGCGCGGGTGCGGGCCTGGCTCTCGGTCCTGGTCAGTCGTGCCATGACTGAGATTCTAGGTTCTCCCAGATTTGGGATACCGACGGTATTTGAAAACTGCTAGTGTGTGAAACCATGAGTACTAGGAACGGGTCACAGCGACGTGGCCTGGCCATCGGCTGCGGCGGCACCGTCGGGATGGCCTGGATCGTCGCCGCGCTCGCTGCCGTCCAGGACGTCCTGGACTGGGATCCCCGCACCGCCGACGTCATGATCGGCACCTCCGCGGGCGCGGAGGCGCTCACCATGCTGGGCAGCGGGGTCGGCGTCGACGAACTGGTCGCCATGCAGCGCGGCACCTCGACCAACCCGATCCTCACCGCCCACATGCGTTCGGAGCCCGGACGATTCCCGCCGCTGCCACGCCCGCGCCTGGGCGCGCCCGGCCGCGCGGTCCGAGAACTGCTGGCCCGCCCCGGAAACGGGCACGCCCTGCTCACCGCGGGCAGCGGGTTGCTGCCACTGGGGGGCGGCAACCCGGCCTGGCTGCAGTCCCTGGCCGAACGCCTCAACCCGGGCCGCGACTGGGTCCAGCACCCGGCGACCTGGCTGGTGGCCATGGACAATGCCAGTGGTGAACGCGTCGCGTTCGGATCGCCGTCCGCGCCGGACACGAATCTCGGTGCGGCCCTGCGGGCTTCGTGGGCGGTGCCCGGCTGGTTCCCGGCCGTACCGATCGCGGGCCGGCGGTTCATCGACGGCGGCGCGGCGTCCACCGCCTCGGCCGACCTGCTCATCCCGGCCGGGCTCGACGAGGTCGTGGTGATCACGCCCATGGCCTCCACCGGCCGCCTGCCCGTCACCAGCGCCGGCCACTTCGTCGAACGGCAGCTGCGAAACCGCATGAGCGAGAAGCTCGATGGTGAGATCGCCCGGCTGCGCGCGAGCGGGGTCAAGGTGCTGCGCATCGACGCCACCGCCGATGACCTCGCGGTCATGGGCCCGAACTTCATGGACGGCCGCCGCCGTCTGCCCACCTTCGAACACAGCCTCGGCAGCCTCCGCGGCCGGGTCGAGCAGGGAGTCTTCGCATGAGTCTCTTCGGAAACGGTTACCCGGCCATCGATCTCGCCGGAGCGCGAGTCCTGATCACCGGCGCGGGCCGCGGTATCGGCCAGTGCACGGCCGAACTGTTCGCGAGCAAGGGCGCGCAGGTCGCCATCGCCGATGTGGACACCGCCGCCGCGCAGGCCGCCGCGGCCGCGCTGGACGGGCAGGCGTTCGAGCTCGACGTGCGCGATCGGGCCCGGTGGGACAAGGTCGTCGCCGACTTCGGCCGCGTCGACATCCTGGTCAACAACGCCGGCGTCATGCCCGCCGGCGCCTTCCTCGACGAGGCGGACGCGGTGGGGCACACCACCATCGACGTCAATGTCTGGGGACTCATCCACGGCATGCGCGCCGTGGTCCCCGGCATGATCGAGCGCGGCCACGGCCATGTGGTGAACGTGGCCTCACTGGCCGGCAAGATCCCGGTCGCCGGTCTGGCCGTGTACAACGCCAGCAAGTTCGCCGCCGTGGGCCTCTCCGCCGCGACGCGTCTGGAGTTCGCGCCGCGGGGCGTCAGCGTCAGCTGCGTCATGCCCTCGGCCGTGCGCACCCGCTTGTCCTCGGGCCTCGCGCTGGGCGGCGGCATGCCCACCGTCGACCCCGAGGACGTGGCCGAGGCCATCGTCGGCACGGTCCGCAGCCGTCGCGCGGAGGTGGCCGTACCGAACTACCTGGGCCCCATCGACGTCGCCCTGGCCGCCGCGCCCGAGCCCGCGGTCCGGCTGGTCCGCCGGCTCTTCAACGGCGACCGGGCCCTGCACCCCGCCGACGAGCAGGTGCGCGCACGGTACGAGGAGCAGGTGCGCGCGATCAACGCCGAGGACTAATCACTCGAACCGGATGCCCTGCGCCAGCGGCAGTTCGGTGGAGTAGTTGACAGTGTTGGTGGTCCGGCGCATGTACGCCTTCCACGAGTCCGACCCGGACTCGCGGCCACCGCCCGTCTGCTTCTCGCCGCCGAACGCGCCGCCGATCTCGGCCCCCGAGGTGCCGATATTGACATTGGCGATGCCGCAGTCCGACCCGTCGGCGGCCAGGAACCGCTCCGCCTCCCGCTGATCGCGGGTGAAGATCGACGACGAGAGACCCTGCGGCACCGCGTTGTGCAGCTCGATCGCCGCGTCCAGATCGTGGTAGGTCATCGCGTACAGGATCGGCGCGAAGGTCTCCTCCCGCACCACCGTGGTCTGCGCGGGCATGCGCATCAGGGCCGGGCGGACGTAGAAGGCGTTCTCGTCCGGCCCCTCGAAACGCTCACCACCGCACAGCAGTTCGCCGCCGTCGGCCAGTGCCCGATCGATCGCCGCGCACATGCCGTCGTAGGCCCGCTCGTTGATGAGCGGCCCGACGAGAACGCCCTCCTCGAGCGGATTACCCACGCGCAGTTGCCGATACGCCGCCGAAATCCGATTCAGCAGCGGCTCGGCCACTTCGGCGTGCACGATCAATCGGCGCAGCGTGGTGCAGCGTTGACCGGCCGTGCCCGCGGCCGCGAACACGATGCCCCGGGTGGCCAGCTCCAGATCCGCCGAGGGCGCGACGATGGCGGCGTTGTTGCCGCCCAGCTCCAGCAGGCAGCGCCCGAACCGGGCCGCCACCCGCGGCGCGACCAGCCGACCCATCCGCACCGACCCGGTCGCGCTCACCAGCGCCACCCGCGGATCGTCCACCAGCTGCTCGCCGACCGCCGCCGGGCCCTGGATCAACTGGTGCACTTCGGGATCCGCGCCCACGTCGACCGCCGCCCGGCGCAGCAGCGCGTGACAGGCCAGCGCGGTCAGCGGCGTCGTCTCCGACGGCTTCCACACCACCGTGTCCCCGCACACGAGCGCGATGGCGGTGTTCCACGCCCACACCGCGACCGGGAAGTTGAACGCCGAGATCACCCCGACCACCCCGAGCGGATGCCAGGTCTCCATCAGCCGGTGGCCGGGCCGCTCCGACGGCATGGTCCGCCCGTACAGCTGCCGCGACAGGCCGATGGCGAACTCGCAGACATCGATCATCTCCTGGACCTCGCCGCGGGCCTCCGCGCCGATCTTGCCCGCCTCCAGGGTGACCAGTTCGCCCAGGTCGTCCCGATGGTCGGCGAGCAGCGCCGCCAGCCGCCGCACCACCGCCGCGCGCTGCGGCGCCGGGACCGCGCGCCAGTCCCGGAAGGCCGCGTGCGCCCGGCCGATGGCGGCGTCCACGGCGGCGGAGTCGCTCGCGCGCAGGGTGATCAGCTCACCGCCGGTGATCGGGGTGCGGGCCGAGAGTTCACCCGGCTCGGGCGTGTCGACGCCCAGCCGTCGCAGCAGCGTCTCCGTTTGCTCACGGAGCTCACGGGTCGCGGTCTGGGTCGGTGCGTGAGTCATTACATGCTCCAGGTTGGGTTCCGGCAACCGAGTTCGTTTCGCTGCGTTAGCCTTCGCTGATGGCGGATACACCGGCGAAACCTGTACTCGACGACATCGATCGACTGCTGATCCGTGAGCTGATTGCCGATGGTCGCGCCACCCTGTCCAATCTGGCGGAGAAGGCCAACCTTTCGGTGTCCGCGGTGCAGTCGCGGGTGCGGCGGCTCGAGGCGCGGGGCGTGATTCGCGGCTACACGGCGAACGTCGATCCCGAGGCGCTGGGCCAGATGCTGTCGGCTTTCGTCGCGATCACTCCTCTCGACCCGTCACAACCCGATGACGCACCCGCACTGCTGCAGCACATTCCGGGCATCGAGGCGTGTCATTCGGTCGCCGGAGACGAGAGCTACATGCTCATGGTGCGGGTGGCCTCGCCCAGACACCTGGAGCAGCTGCTGCAGGAGATCCGCGCTACGGCCAACGTCAGGACGCGAAGCACCATCATTCTGCAAACATTCTATGACAAGTAGCCCCGGTCAAGCCGCAGACCTTCGGATGACGACACGGTTACGGACGTAATTATTCCGGAACTTACGGGCATTGCCGTAAATATTCATTTACCCTGAGGGCGTGACCCTCGAACTCGATCGGCTCGGGGCGGCCGCCGAAACCACCGTTGTCACCCCCGCCCGGGTGCATGAGATCCTGTCGGCGAGCATCCTCGCCGACGGCTTCGACCTCGTACTGGACCTGCGCAAGTCACGTGGACTCCGACTGGTCGACGCCCGCGACGGCACCTCGTACCTGGACATGTTCGGCTTCTTCGCGTCCAACACGCTGGGCATGAATCATCCGGCCCTGCTCGGCGACAGGCGCTTCCTGTCCGGTCTCACCACCGCCGCGCTCAACAAGCCCAGCAACTCCGACATCTACACCGTCGAAATGGCGCGCTTCATAGACACTTTCGTGCGCGTGCTCGGCGATCCGCGACTGCCACACCTGTTCTTCATCGACGGCGGCGCGCTCGCCGTCGAGAACGCCCTCAAGGCCGCCTTCGACTGGAAGTCCCGGCACAACGAAACCCACGGCCGCCCAGCCGAACTCGGCACCAAGGTGCTGCACCTGACCGGGGCCTTCCACGGGCGCAGCGGGTACACGCTCTCGCTCACCAACACCGATCCGGTGAAGACCGCGCGCTTCCCGAAGTTCGACTGGCCCCGCATCGACACCCCCTACCTCGGGCCCGACCACCTCGACATCGAGGCCGCCGAACGCCACGCCCTCGGCCAGGCCCGCCGCGCCTTCCATGAAAACCCGCATGACATAGCGTGTTTCATCGCCGAACCGATCCAGGGCGAGGGCGGCGACCGGCACCTGCGGCCGCAGTTCCTGTCCGCGATCCAGCAGCTGTGCCACGAGCACGACGCGCTGTTCATCCTCGACGAGGTGCAGACCGGCGTCGGCATGACCGGCACCGTGTGGGCCTACCAGCAATTCGGGCTCGAGCCCGACATCGTCGCCTTCGGCAAGAAGACCCAGGTGTGCGGCATCATGGCCGGCGGCCGCGTCGACGAGGTGCCCAACAACGTCTTCCGGGTCAGTTCCCGCCTCAACTCCACCTGGGGCGGCAACCTCGCCGACATGGTGCGCGCCCGCCGCGTCTTCGAGGTGATCGAGCACGAGAACCTGGTTTCCCGCGCCCGCGACCTCGGCCCCCACCTGCTCGACCGTCTGATCGAATTGTCCACCGCCCATGCGGAAGTCACCGATCCGCGCGGCCGCGGCCTGATGTGCGCGATCACCCTCGAATCCGCGGCGCTCCGCAACGATGTGGTGAACCGCCTGCGCGAGCAGGAGCACGTCCTGATCCTCGGCACCGGCGAACGCGGCATCCGCTTCCGGCCGCCGCTCACGGTGACCGCCGCCGAACTCGACGAGGCCGTGGACGCTCTCGACCGCGTATTGGGTTGAGCCGCAGGCCGGATCGCCCGATCCGGCCCGTCCGCATTTGCTGAATGATGGCTTTTGCCCGAAGCGCGCGGCGTGGCGACACCCCGCGTTGTCGCCGCGAACATCCGTGTCGCCGCCTACTATTCGACCACATGTCAGCTCACCGCAATGACATGTCAGCTCACCGCAATGTCGGCATGGCACGGTGCACCCTGTGATCGCGCGGGGTGCACGTCTGGGTCTGATTCTCTCGCTGGCGATGCTGTCCGGTTGCTCGAACGGTGACACCGGTCCCGCATTGCCGACCGCCGCACCGTCCTCCGCCCCGGCCGGCGCGGCGCCCGCCGCGGCCGAAGCGCCGCACCTCCTGCCCGGCATGCCGCCGCCGCTCTCGCCCACCGACGTCTACGCCGCCACCCGGGAGATGAGCCCCGCCGTCACCAGCCAGCCCACCCGCGTCTACGTCCCCAACAGCGAGTCGCACACCATCACCGTCATCGACCCCGCCACCTTCGAGGTCATCGACAGCTACCCCTCCGGTGGCAGCGAACCCCAGCATGTCGTGCCCTCCTACGACCTGCAGACGCTCTACGCCAACAACGATCTGCCCATCGGCGGCGGCAGCCTGCTGCCCATCGACCCGCGCACCGGCAAGCCCGGCGACCCCATCCCCGTCCGCGACCCGTACAACATGTACTTCACCCCGGACGGGAAATACGCCCTGGTCGTTGCCGAGGCCGACCGGTCCCTGGACTTCTACGACCCGCACAGCTGGCAGAAACTGCACGACATCGCGGTGCCCGAATGCCACGGCGTCAATCACATGGACTTCACCGCCGACGGCCGCACGGCCCTGGTCAGCTGCGAATTCGGCGGGCGCATGGCCGTGGTCGACATCGCGGGCCTGAGCCTGCTGCGTATGATCGACCTGCCCGGCGGCTCGTCGGGCATGCCACAGGACGTCAAGCTCTCGCCCGACGGCCGCACCTTCTTCGTGGCCGACATGATGGCGGGCGGCATCTACGTCTTCGATGCCCGGACCTTCGACAACACCGGTTTCGTCCAGACCGGCCGCGGCACCCACGGCCTCTACATCACCCGCGACTCGAAGCGGATGCTCATCACCAACCGCGGCGAGGGCAGCATCTCGGTCTGGGACTTCGCCACCGGGCGGCTGGCCGACACCTGGCGCATCCCCGGCGGCGGCAGCCCCGACATGGGCAACCTGTCCGCGGACGGGCGGGTGTTCTGGGTCTCGGGCCGCAACCACGGCGAGGTGTACGCCATCGACATCGTCGACTGGAAGCTGCTGGCCCGGATTCCGGTCGGCCGCGGGGCGCACGGGCTCACCATCTGGCCGCAGCCGGGCCGGTACTCGACGGGCCACACCGGCGTAATGCGTTGAGCCGTCGCCGGTTCCGGCGGCGGCTCGGTCGGACCGAGAAGTAGCGCGGTGAACCGAAGTGTGGACCCCGCCAAAAGCTTGCCGGGATGACTGGCGAGATCCACTATTGAACATTGTTCGAGTTTGCCCGGCGGAGAAGCCGGATATCGTGCTCTACCTGCGGGTTTTTACTGGCGGGTAGTCAATAACCATACTCACGAGTAGCCCCGACTGGATTACGAAGCGGGTCTGGTACTGGTTACACTCCGGGGCATGACGAGTGTCCAGCATCAGCCTTCGCCGGGTCCGGCGGGTGCCCCCGATATCCACACCACCGCCGGCAAGCTGGCTGACCTGCGCAATCGGCTGGAAGAGGCCAAGCACCCGATGGGTGAGGCGGCGGTCGACAAGGTCCACGCCAAGGGCAAGATGACCGCGCGTGAGCGCATCCTCGCCCTGCTGGACGAGGGTTCCTTCGTCGAGCTCGACGCGCTGGCCCGGCACCGCAGCGTGAACTTCGGCCTGGAGAACCAGCGTCCGCTGGGCGACGGCGTGGTGACCGGCTACGGCACCATCGACGGTCGCGACGTCTGCATCTTCTCCCAGGACGTCACCGTCTTCGGTGGCTCCCTCGGCGAGGTCTACGGCGAGAAGATCGTCAAGGTGATGGACCTGGCCCTGCGGACCGGTCGTCCGCTCGTCGGCATCAACGAGGGCGCCGGCGCGCGCATCCAGGAGGGCGTCGTCTCCCTGGGCCTCTACGGTGAGATCTTCCACCGCAACATCCAGGCCTCGGGTGTCATCCCGCAGATCTCGCTGATCATGGGCCCGGCCGCGGGTGGCCACGTCTACTCGCCCGCCCTCACCGACTTCGTCGTCATGGTCGACCAGACCTCGCAGATGTTCGTCACCGGCCCCGACGTGATCAAGACCGTCACCGGCGAGGAAGTCACCATGGAGGAGCTGGGCGGCGCCCACACCCACATGGTCAAGTCCGGTGTCGCGCACTACGTCGCCTCCGGCGAGCAGGACGCCCTGGACTACGTGCGCGACCTGCTCGGCTACCTGCCCAGCAACAACCGCGCCGAGGCCCCCCGCTTCCCGGCCACCGCCGCCGCGGGCGCCATCGAGGAGAACCTCACCGAGGCCGACCTCGAGCTGGACACCATCGTCCCGGACTCCCCGAACCAGCCGTACGACATGCACGAGGTCATCAAGCGCCTGGTGGACGACGAGGAGTTCCTCGAGGTCCAGGCCGAGCGCGCGATGAACGTGATCGTCGGCTTCGCCCGCATCGACGGCCGCAGCGTCGGCTTCGTGGCCAACCAGCCCTCGCAGTTCGCGGGCTGCCTGGACATCGACGCCTCGGAGAAGGCCGCGCGCTTCGTGCGCACCTGCGACGCCTTCAACGTCCCGATCATCACCCTGGTCGACGTGCCGGGCTTCCTGCCGGGCACCGGCCAGGAGTACAACGGCATCATCCGCCGCGGCGCCAAGCTGCTCTACGCCTACGGTGAGGCCACTGTGGGCAAGATCACAATCATCACCCGCAAGGCCTACGGCGGCGCCTACGACGTCATGGGTTCCAAGCACATGGGCGCCGATGTGAACCTGGCGTGGCCGACCGCTCAGATCGCGGTCATGGGTGCTTCCGGAGCGGTCGGTTTCGTGTACCGCAAGCAGCTGCAGACCGCGGCCGCCGAGGGTAACGACGTCGACGCTCTGCGCCTCGAGCTGCAGAACGAGTACGAGGACACCCTCGTGAACCCGTACGTGGCGGCCGAGCGCGGCTACGTCGACGCGGTCATCCCGCCGTCGCACACCCGCGGTCAGATCGTGTCGGCGCTGCGTCTGCTGGAGCGCAAGATGGTGTCCCTGCCGCCGAAGAAGCACGGCAACATTCCGCTCTGAAAATGCGATATGCGCGGTGTGAGGCGCACACTGTCGAATAGGACAGTGGGACTCGTACCGCGCACGATCGCCTCATCCGGGCAAAGATGAAGGAACGCCGCACCACCCCCGCGGCGAAGGACAGGAGGACTGGCGCTGTGACGACCATGGCCGATGAAGAGGTATTGCGCGCCGCCGAACTGGATCTGGCTGTCGAGGATCTGGCGGACGCCATCGACACCGCCGTCGCGGAGATCGAACCGGCGAGCACCGGTCCGGTCATCCAGGTCCTGAAGGGCAACCCGACCGACCTCGAGCTCGCCGCCCTGGTGAGCGTGTTCGCCGCCGCGTCGGCGACCGCCGCCGCTCCGGCCGACCGTGGCCCGGCGGACATGTGGGGTCGCCCGACCCTGCTGCACCGCGGCAGTTCGCCGTTCTCCCCCTACGCCTTTCCGGCCCTCTCGCACCTGCGCGACTGACGGCTTGTGACCGTCTTCGTACTGGCGTCACAATCTCCGGCTCGGCTCGGCGTCCTGCGCAACGCGGGCGTCGAGCCGGTCGTCCGGGTCTCCCACGTGGACGAGGACGCCGTGGCCGAGGCTCTTCCCCCGGACACCCCGCCCGATCGAGTGGTGATCGAGCTGGCCCGCGCCAAGGCGCTGGAGGTGGCCGGGCAGCTGGCGGGTGATCCCGCCTTCACCGATTCCGTTGTCGTGGGCTGCGATTCGATGCTGCTCGTCGACGGCGTTCTGCAAGGCAAACCCCTGACTCCCGAGGTCGCCCGCGCGCGCTGGGCCGAGATGGCCGGACGCAGCGCTGATCTGCTGACCGGTCACTGTGTGCTGCGGCTGAATGCCGGAGAGATCGTCGGCGAGGCCGCCGACTGCAGTTCCACCACGGTGCATTTCGCCAAACTCGAGCCGGAGGAACTCGACGCGTACATCGCGACGGGGGAGCCGCTGCAGGTGGCTGGATCCTTCACGCTGGACGGCATGGGCGGCTGGTTCGTGGACAAGATCGACGGCGACCCGTCGAGTGTCATCGGTATCGGACTACCACTGGTTCGTCGACTGCTTGCCGAGGTGGGTGTCGGCATTGCGCGGCTGTGGATCGGTGGCCGCGCGTAGTTGCGGCGCGATCCGCCCGGCCGAGGGCGCCAATCTGGGCTCGCCGGTGGCTGATCGGGGTTCGTCGGTCTCGGCCTGACCGTCGCGCGCGTCCTCGCCGGGGCGGCCCTGCAGCAATTCCAGTCGCGCCACGCACAATTCGGGCTCCACGAACGGGTGCAGGCGCACGTTCACGTTCTCCCGCCCGCCGTTGCGGTCCAGGGCTTCACGCATCAGGCCCAGGTGTACGCCGCACACCACCTCGGAGTGGGTGCGGGCGAGTTCGCGCAGCGGGCACGCGGTCATGCGGATCATGGCGGATTCGTCGGTCTCGCCGGCCTGATCGCGTTCGGGCGCGAAGCCGAGTTCCGACATCAGGGTGACGGTGAGGTCCTTGGCGTCCTCGAGCGATTCGATGGGCTGGTCGGCGGCTTCGAGTTTCGAGCCCCAGGCCCGGCCGGCGCTGATGGCGGCTTCCGAGCGGCGGCGCGGGTCGCTGCCGAGCTGATCTGCCAGCACTTGCGCCAATTCCTGATAACCCACCGATCGCTGTACAGCGGTATAGCCGATGCGCGGGCGGCCGCGGCCGCGGGGCGGCTGCTGGAATTGGCGGACCAGCGATTCCCGGGTCAGCACATCCAAATGGAAACGCACCGTTGTCACATGCTGTCCGGTGACGCGCGCGAGTTCCTGGGCGTCGAGAGGCTCGCTGGCGCCACGTAGGATCGCCAGCAGTCGCCGTCGCGGCCAAGAATCGGACATAGATCACCCCTCCTCTTCGAGAGACTTTATCGGATGAAGCTGCGCTTAATTCGTCCAATCATCCGATTCGTGATCTGAAACGAGTTTCGTAACCGCCACATGCCTACGATCGGTGCAGAGAATCGAACCGCCAATACCTAACCCACCACGCGTGAAGGACCACACCGTGCCTGTCGCTCCGGATCCGCATCACTCATTCGGCTCCTACGCACATCCTCACCGACTAGTAACCACAGAGTGGCTGTCGGCAAACATCGGCACGCCGGGACTCAAGATCATCGAGTCCAACGAAGACATATTGCTATACGACATCGGCCATGTCCCCGGTGCCATCAAGATCGACTGGCGGACCGAGTTGATCGATCCGCGTACTCGCGATGTCGTCGACGGCGCGACCTTCGCCAACCTTATGCGGGCCAAGGGCATCGAACGCGGCGACACCGTGGTCATCTACGGCGATAAATCCAATGGCACCGCGGCCGCCACCCTGTGGGTGTTCTCCCTCTTCGGGCACGAGGACGCGCGCCTGCTGGACGGCGGCCGCGACGCCTGGATCTCCGAGGCTCGCGACACCACCTTCGAGGTGCCCGCCGCCGGGCTGGGCCAGTACCCGGTGGCCGATCGCGACGACAAGTCCGCGCGCGCCTTCCGGCAGGACGTGGTGGCGCACCTGGGCGGGCCGCTCATCGACTCGCGCGCGTTCGAGGAGTACACCGGCGATCTGGTGGTGCTGGACCGTCCCGAGGAGCAGGCGCTGCGCGCGGGTCACATCCCGACCGCGGTCAATATCCCGTGGACCTCGTCGGTGGGCGCGGACGCCCGTTTCCGGCCCCGGGTCGAGCTGGATGTCATCTACGGCGGGGTGATCGAAGGCGTCGCGCCGCTGGTCTACTCGCGGGTGGGGGAGCGGTCGGCGCTGACCTGGTTCGTCCTGACCTACCTGCTGGGTGTGGACGGGGTGCGCAACTACGACGGCTCCTGGACCGAGTGGGCCAATGCCGTGGGTGCGCCCATCGTGATCGGTGAAGAACCCGGCGCGGCGCCCTCGGTCGTGGCAAGCTCGTAACGCCCGAACCCCCTTCGGGGGATTCCCTGTGGAGGCTTCCGCGGAGTCTGGTAGAACAGGTTCTAAAAATTAGGCCTCGAGAGTCGCATGCCCACTCTCTGGGCCTACTCATTGGTAGCCCTAGCCGGGTTCGGTCATTGTTGGCACGATGCCTACACTGCCGACAGACGAAAGTATCCAGAGCACAGGAGGCTCAGTGCCCAACCATGCCAACGCGCAGATCACAAAGGTCCTCGTAGCCAACCGAGGCGAGATCGCCGTGCGCGTGATCCGGGCCGCCAAGGACGCCGGTATCGCCAGTGTGGCCGTGTATGCCGAACCGGACGCCGACGCGCCGTTCGTGAAGCTCGCCGATGAGGCGTTCGCGCTCGGTGGGCAGACCTCGGCCGAGTCCTATCTGGTGTTCGACAAGATCCTCGACGCCGCCGCGAAGGCCGGCGCGGACGCGATCCACCCGGGTTACGGGTTCCTGTCGGAGAACGCCGATTTCGCGCAGGCTGTGATCGACGCGGGTCTGATCTGGATCGGTCCGTCGCCGCAGTCCATCCGGGATCTGGGTGACAAGGTCACCGCGCGCCACATCGCCGAGCGCGCGCAGGCGCCGATGGCCGCGGGTACCAAGGATCCGGTGAAGGACGCCGACGAGGTTGTGGCGTTCGCGAAGGAGTTCGGTGTTCCGGTGGCCATCAAGGCCGCCTTCGGTGGTGGTGGTCGTGGCATGAAGGTCGCGCACACCATCGAGGAGATCCCGGAGCTGTTCGAGTCGGCGACTCGTGAGGCCATCGCGGCGTTCGGTCGTGGTGAGTGCTTCGTGGAGCAGTACCTGGACAAGGCCCGTCACGTCGAGGCCCAGGTCATCGCCGACCAGCACGGCAATGTCGTGGTCGCCGGTACCCGTGACTGCTCGCTGCAGCGCCGCTTCCAGAAGCTCGTCGAGGAAGCCCCGGCCCCCTTCCTGTCCGACGAGGTGCGCGGCAAGATCCACGCCTCCGCCAAGGCCATCTGCAAGGAAGCCGGTTACTACGGCGCCGGCACCGTGGAGTACCTGGTGCAGGGCGAGACCGTGTCCTTCCTCGAGGTGAACACCCGCCTGCAGGTCGAGCACCCGGTCACCGAGGAGACCGCCGGTATCGACCTGGTGCGTCAGCAGTTCCGCATCGCCGAGGGCCACGAGCTGTCCATCACCGAGGACCCGACTCCGCGCGGCCACTCCTTCGAGTTCCGCATCAACGGCGAGGACGCCGGTCGCGGCTTCCTCCCGGCGCCGGGCCCGGTCGTCGTCTACCGCGAGCCCGCGGGCCCCGGTGTGCGTGTCGATTCCGGTGTGGTCGAGGGTTCGGTCATCGGCGGTCAGTTCGACTCCATGCTGGCCAAGCTGATCGTGACCGGTGAGAACCGTGAGCAGGCGCTGCAGCGTGCCGCTCGCGCGCTGGCCGAGTTCCAGATCGAGGGTCTCGCGACCGTCATCCCGTTCCACCGCCACATCGTCGAGAACCCCGCGTTCATCGGTGACGGCGAGAAGTTCGACGTCTACACCAAGTGGATCGAGAACGAGTGGGACAACCCGATCGAGCCCTACACGGGCGCTGTCGCCATCGAAGAGGACGAAGAGGCTCCGCGCCAGAAGGTCGTCGTCGAGGTCGGTGGCCGTCGCCTCGAGGTGTCGCTGCCGGGTCAGTTCTCGGTCGGCGCCGCCGCGTCCGCCAATGGCGCGGGCGTCGTGCGCAAGAAGCCCAAGGCGCGCAAGCGCGGTGGTGCGGGCGCGGGCGCTGCCTCCGGTGACGCCGTGACCGCCCCGATGCAGGGCACCGTGGTCAAGGTGGCCGTCGAAGAGGGCCAGTCCGTCGAGGCGGGCGACCTGGTCGTGGTGCTCGAGGCCATGAAGATGGAGAACCCGGTCACCGCCCACAAGGCCGGTGTCATCACGGGTCTCGCGGTCGAGGCCGGTGCGGCCATCACCCAGGGCACCGTCCTGGCCGAGATCAAGTAACGCAAGACAATTCGCGAGTGGCCGCTCACCTGCAAGGTGAGCGGCCACTCGCGCTAATGTCGTGGCATGGCTGAACCACCGGAGATCCGTATCGGCACCGTCGAGCGCGAGGACGCGATGAAACGGCTGTCGGACCACTTCGCGGCGGGACGGCTCAGCGTGGCCGAGTTCGACGAACGCAGTGGCGTCGTGGCCGCGGCGCTGACCCGCGGCGACCTGGAGCGGGTGTTCACCGATCTGCCGGAACCGGTGGCGGACAAGCCCGCTCCGGCGCCGCGCCGGATGCCGTTCGGTTCGATTCCGCCGGAGCGGATCATGCCGGTGGTGCCGATCGTCGCGGTGATCCTGTTCCTCATCACGCATCAGTGGTGGGTGTTCCTGTTGATCCCGCTGGCGGGCGCGGTGCTGTTCGGGGAGAGCGGCCGGGAACGCCGCAAGCGGGGCGAGCGCCGGGATCGACGGCGGCGGCTCGACCGCGGACAGGAGGACTGATGGAACCCATCGAGATCAATGCGGGCAGCTGGTATCTGCGCGCCCTGCGCGCCGACGAGCGCATCGACGACCGCCCGGCCCTGGCCGACGGCGGCATCACCGATCCCGGCTACGTGGATCGCCGTACCGCGGAATGGGCCGACGAGAGCCACTTCTCGTGGGCGGTGTGCGTGCCGACCACCGCCGAACTGGTCGCCGAGATCGGCGTGCACCCCCATCCCGACGGCACCGCGACCGTGACCGGCTGGGCCCGTTCCGGATACGACTCCGCCCTCGAGGACGGCCTGGTCTCGGTCCGCCGTTTCACCGCGGGCGCGCTCGGCCTGGACCCCGTCGACGCCTGAGATCGTCGTCCGGTTGTCCGGTCCGGAAACCTGATCAATTCCCGAAAATGCCTGTTCACCAGCGGAGATCGTATTCGTCCGCGGGAAAATCACTCGTGCCCGGCCCCTGTCGTGCGTCAGTCTGGAATCGCATCCGGAACCGACGACCAGGGGAGGCGGTTATGTGGGAATGGAGCAGACACCAGGCTGATCGGGCGGCGGCGGGATCGTTCACCGCGTGGCGGATACGCGACCCGGAACCGACCGTGACCGACCCGGAATTCGACGCGACCGAGGACAAATGCGGGGAGGCGGACGACGGCGCGTACACCGATGTCTCCGAGCGCGCCCTCGCCGAGCTGTTCGCCGCGCTCGCGGGCTATTGTGAGCCGGACGGGCCTGGATGGGATTCCTCGTATCCCAACGTGGCCACTGATCTCGTGCCGGTCGGGGCAACTCCGGGGGTACGTCCGAAATCGGTTCGGTACCCAACCGCCGGCACGGCAGTGTGACTGTCGACGACACTTAGCTGTCCGCTGAAGGCCCGGAGAGGCGGGACGGGTAGCGTCTGGGGTCATGGAGAGGTCGCCGCTGGACGCCGATGTACTGCGCCGGAGCATTGCCGAGTCGCCGGAGCTGGGGTTCTTCTCGGCCATCGAGGTGGTCGAGTCGACCGGTTCGACCAACGCGGATCTGGTTGCGCGGGCCGCGGATTCGAGTGCCGATCGGCTGGTGCTGATCGCCGAGGCGCAGGAGCACGGCCGCGGCCGCTACGACCGGCAGTGGGTGAGCCCCGCGCGGGCGCAGATCGCCATGTCGGTGCTGGTGCGGGTGCGCGGCATCGACCCGGCGGTGCTGGGCTGGCTGCCGCTGCTCACCGGGATCGCCGTGGTGGACGCGGTGCGGGCCGAGACCGGTCTGAAGGCGGTCCTCAAGTGGCCCAACGACGTGCTGGTGGACGCCCGCAAGCTGGCCGGCATCCTGGCCGAGATCGCCGCGGTGGGCCCGGATCCGGCGGTCGTGGTGGGTGTCGGCCTGAACGTCTCGCTCACCGATGCCGAACTGCCTGTCCCGCACGGCACCTCGCTGCTGCTGGCCGGCGCGCCCGGTGTCGACCGGACCGCGCTGGCCCAGGCCATGCTGCGCGAGTTCGCGCGTCGCTTCACCGCCTGGGAGGCGGCGGGCTGGGACATCACGGAGCTGGCGGCGGCCTATCGGGAACGCTGTGCCACCCTCGGCGCGCAGGTCCGCGCGGAGCTGCCGGGCGGCGAGGTGCTCACCGGCGTCGCCACCGGCATCGACGAGAACGGCCGCCTGCTGATCGGAGACCGCGCCGTCTCCGCCGGTGACGTCACTCATCTGCGCGCCGAGTACTGAGCGGAAACCGATCCGCCGCACCCGGATCCGGCTACTGCTTGCTTCCGTGCCCGCGGCGATCGCCGCCCGGCTTCCTCGGATTGGTGTCGGGCCACAGGTCGGGAGCCGGGATATTGCGGAGATCGGGGAGATTGGGCAGGTTCCACGGCACGGTCGGCAGCGGAATGACGGGTACGACCGGTGCGGGCTGCTCCGGGACCTCGGGCCCGCTCGGCTCCGGCGGCGGGAGCTGCTCCTGCACCGGCTGTTCGGTCGTCGTCGGAACCGATTCCTGGATAGGCGTTTTCGCGACCGTGCCGGGCGCCCGCGTCTGCCGGGGCTCGGGGTCGGCGGAGCTCCCGCCGATCCAGGCCGCCCCCAGGGTCAGCACCAGCGCCGCGACGGCGATACCGGCGGCGGCGACCTTGCGCTGTTTCGTCCACCGGTGGACGGGCGGGGCCTCGGCGGTGAGCGAATCCATCGGCAGCGCGACTGTTCGCGTATCCGGGTCGGGTTCGGGCGAATCGCGCTGTCCGGAGGGGATGTTCGCCGGCGCCGGCGGGCGGGGCATCGGAATGCTCACGGTCGCCCGGTCATCGGGTTCCGGCTCGGTGACCGTCCCCGGCATCGCGGACTCGGTGAGCGCGGCGCGGGCGGCGTCCGCGAATTCGCCTGCGGTGGCGTACCGTTCGGCCGGATTCTTGGCCAGGCCCTGGGCGACGACGCGGTCGAGGGCCGCGGGGACGGCCGGGGAGCGCTTGGATGGCGGTTCCGGCATGCGTTCCAGATGGGCGCGCATCAGCTGGGCGGGGTTCTTGACCCGGAAAGGCCGCTCGCCGGTGAGGCATTCGTAGAGGACGCAGGCCAGCGAGTACACGTCCGAGCGGACCGAGACGGTGCCGTCGAAGCGTTCGGGCGCCATGTAGGCGGGCGTGCCGATCAGCATGCCGGTCTGGGTGATGGCGGTCTGCCCGTCCTGCAGCGCGGTGCCGAAGTCGATCAGGTAGGCGACGTCGTCGGGCGCCACGATGATGTTCTGCGGTTTGACGTCGCGGTGCACCAGCCCGGCGGTGTGGGCTTCGTCGAGGGCGCAGGCGACCTGCGCGATCAGCCCGACGGCCGCGTCCGGGGCCATCGGCCCCTCCCATTCGAGCAGGGCTTCGATATCGAGGCCGTCGACGAACTCGGACTCGATGAACAGTCGCCCCTCGAGCTCGCCGTAGGTGTGCACCGCGACCACGTGGGGTCCGTGCAGCATCGAGGCGGCCCGCGCCTCCCGTTCGAACCGTTCCCGGTATTCGGGGTCGGCGGTCAGCACGGGCGCCAGCAGCTTCAGCGCGACGGTGCGATCCGCCGCGGTGTCGTGGGCGCGCCACACTTCCGCCGACCCGCCGCTGCCGAGCAGTTCGTCGAGGCGGTACCGGCCCAGATAGCCATCCCCCAACGGAGTTCCTCTCGTCACACTGGGGGACTACCATAGCGAACCGAATTTGTTTCACCCGCGCCGCACGCGGGTGACGGTCATGCGGTCTGCAACACCCCGCGGGCGGCTTCCCGCGCGAGCAGGCGGTCGCGCTGCTCCTCGAACTTGACCACGTCCTTGCCCAGTTTCTCCATGTACGCGGCCAGGGTCTCACGCGCCTGCTCGCCGGCCGGTCCGAAGTCGTTGCGCTCGAAGACATTCCAATTCTTCAGCACCGGCGCGACCACCTCGTCCATGTGCTGGCGCAGATCGTAGATGCCGTGCTTGGCCATCAGCGCGCCGTTGCGGCGGAAGTTGGGCATGCCCGATCCGGGCATGACGAAACCGGTGAGCACCCGGGTGATGGCGTCGATCGCCTGATCCGGCACCAGATCCAGGCCCGCGCCGCAGAGGGTGCGGTAGAAGATCATGTGCAGGTTCTCGTCGGCGGCGATGCGCTGCAGCATGCGGTCGGCGATGGGGTCGTCGCAGACGCGGCCGGTATTGCGGTGGGAGACGCGGGTGGCCAGCTCCTGGAACGTCACATACGCGACATTGTCGAGGAAGCCGCCCCACTCGTCGGGTGACTGCGCGCCGCCGGTCATGTGGATCATGCGGGCCTGTTCCAGGGCCACCGGATCCACACCGCGGGTCACCACGAGGTAGTCGCGCATGACGATGCCGTGGCGGTTCTCCTCGGCGGTCCAGCGGCCGACCCAGGTGCCCCAGGCGCCGTCCTGGGAGAAGTTCTCGGCGATCTCGCGGTGGTAGGAGGGCAGGTTGTCCTCGGTGAGCAGATTGGTGATCATCGAGACCTTGGCGACCTCGGACAGCGTGGACTGCGACGGATCCCAGTCCTCACCACCCATCGCGGCGAAATTGCGGCCCTGGTCCCACGGCACGTAGTCGTGCGGGCGCCAATCCTTGGCCATCGACAGATGCCGGTTCAGGTTCTCTTCGGCAACGGGCTCGAGCTCGCGAAGTATCTGGTATTGCGTCAACTCTCGGGTCACACACGCCTCCTGTGTCTTGCACACCGGGTGGAGCCTGCTGATGACGAACGGCAAACGCGTGCCGACGATGCTACCGGCAACCGCACGATTGTGCCCCGGTCCCCGGTGCCGCGTGCGGCATTCCGGCATCTCGGCGGGATAGGGTTCCGCCATGGGTTATCCGGAGGAGGCACTGGCCCCCGAAGAGGTGCTGCTCCTACATCGCCATCCGCATTGGAAGATGTTGTTCTGGCCCGCTGTGACTTTCATCCTGATCACGGCATTGGCCGGATTCGGCGCCGGGGTGGCGGCGCGCAATACCGACGACGGTCTCCGAACCGGTCTGCTGCTCGGCATTCTCGCGCTGTGGGCGGGGATCGTGCTGTGGCGCAGCGTCGCTCCGCTCATCCGATGGAAATCGACGCATTTCATCGTGACCGATCGCCGGGTGCTGATCCGGCAGGGCGTGCTCACTCACACCGGCATCGACATTCCGATGAACCGGATCTCGAATGTGCAGTTCCGCCATGGGTTGTTCGACCGCATGCTGGGCACCGGCACCCTGATCATCGGGTCGGCGTCGGAGGATCCGCTGGAGTACGACGACATTCCGCACGTGCAGCGGGTGCACAACCTGCTCTACCACCAGGTCTTCGATGTGGTGCAGAAGAATCCGAACGGCGGCGGCTTCTAGGGTTCCGCCGGTGCGTACCCGTAGGCTGATGCCGTGACCGCAGTACTGCTGGCCGAAGACGACGAGGCCATCGCCGCGCCGCTGTCGCGCGCGCTGGGCCGCGAGGGCTATTCGGTGACCGTGGAGAGCTATGGTCCCGCCGTGCTCGAGCGGGCTCTGGAGGGCGGTCACGACCTGCTCATCCTGGATCTCGGGCTACCCGGCATGGACGGGCTCGAGGTGTGCCGTCAGGTGCGGGCCCGCGGTGCGGAGCTGGCGGTGCTCATGCTGACCGCGCGCACCGACGAGGTGGACTTCGTGGTCGGCCTGGACGCGGGCGCCGACGACTATGTGGGCAAGCCGTTCCGGCTCGCCGAACTGCTGGCCCGGGTGCGGGCGCTGTTGCGCCGCAGCGGAATCGGCGACGAGGCGGTGGAGGTCGGCGGTATCCGGCTGGAGCCGGCGGCGCGCCGGGTGCTGGTGAACGGCATCGAGGTGAACCTCGCCAACAAGGAGTACGAGCTGCTGAAGGTGCTCATCGACCGCGCCGGGCAGGTGGTCTCGCGCGAGACCATCCTGCGCGAGGTGTGGGGGGACGCGGATCTGCGCGGCTCCAAGACCCTGGACATGCACATGTCGTGGCTGCGCCGCAAGATCGGTGACGAGGGTCCGGTGGCCGAGCGGCGTATCGTGACCGTGCGCGGCGTAGGCTTCCGGTTCAATACCGATTAGCCGTTCGAAATCTCTGCCGATCGATCTGTTGTGCTGTTCCGTGCGCGTGCGAACCCCGAAGCCCCGGCGAAGCGAGGCATCTCGACGATGAGACGCAGGATCCTGCTGTCCATGGTGGCCGCGCTGACCCTCACCACCCTGGTTCTCGGTGTGCCGCTGGCGTTCACGGCCTGGAAGTGGGTCGAGGACATCAGCCGCAACGAACTGCGCAACCGGCTCAACAGCATCTCCGAAGAGGTGATGCGGCAGGAGCACGACGGCATGGTGTACGGCGAGCTGGACACCAAGGCGGTGCGGCTGCTGATCCCGGCCAACGGCAAGCTGACCATCATCTATCCGACCCAGTCGGAGAACAACAAGAAGATCGACATCGGCGCGGAGACGGTGGTCGACCCGCTGGCCGAGTCCTGGTCGATGGGCATCAACGGCTCGCTCCGCCTCGAGATCCCCTCCGCCCCCATGCATTCCATGCAGCGGCAGGCGCTCGGCGCGGTGCTGGGCCTGGTGCTCATCTCGCTGGGCGCGGGCATCGCGGTGGCGGTGGTGACCGCGCGCCGGGTGGCCGACCCGCTGCGGGACGTGGCGGCCCGCGCGGCCCGGCTGGCCATGGGCGACTTCCGCGCCGACCCGCGCAGGCACGGCATCACCGAACTGGATCGCGTCTCCGACGTGCTGGATTCGGCCACCGTGGAGATCGCGGGCCGGCTGCAACGCGAGCACGCGCTGGTCGCCGACGTCTCGCATCAGCTGCGCAGCCGGCTCACCGCGGTGCGGCTGCGCCTGGACGAACTGTCCGCGCACGCCGATCCGGCCGTGGTGCACGAGGCGGAAGAGGCCATGGCGCAGGTGGATCGGCTCACCGACGCCATCGACGAGCTGGTGCGCGCCTCCCGCGACGAGGGCGCGGCCGAACGTGATCCGCTGCCCGTGGTGGCCGAATTGCGCAGTGTCGTAGCGGAATGGCGGCATCCCTTCGCCGAGGCCGGGCGCAAACTGGTGCTGCTCGGCGACCCGACCCTGAAAGCGCCGGTGACCGGTTCGCGCCTGCGGGAGGCGTTGGCCGTGCTGGTCGACAACGCGCTCATGCACGGCGGCGGCACCTGCACGGTGTCGGTGCGCACGGTGGCGGGCCGCCTGGACGACCGCGAACCGCTGGTGGTGGTGGAGGTCGCCGACGAGGGCGACGGGGTGCGAGACGAGCTGGCGCCACACATCTTCGACCGCGGCTTCTCGGCGGCGGGGTCCACCGGTGTGGGGCTGGCCCTGGCCCGCGCGCTCATCGAGGCCGACGGCGGCCGGCTGGAACTGCAGCGCCGCCGCCCCGCCCTGTTCGCGGTGTTCCTCGGCTCGTCGGGGGTGGCGTCGCGGCCGATCTCGGTGGGCGCCGAGCCGCGCTGATTCTTCTATCGGTTCTCTAACTCTTCGTTATCCGGCCCTGAGAACTCGGTTCCTACGGTGGGTCCGGTCATCAGGAACCGACGAGCGATCGTCGACGAAGAACAGGAGATCCCATGCCCACGTTCACCGTTCGCCGCACTCTGACCGCCGGTGTCATCGGCGCCGCCGCCCTCACCGTGGCGGCGCTGCCCGCGACCGCACACGCGGACACCCCGGATTCGATTGCCGGACTGGCGGATACGGGTAGCTCCGGACCGGCCCTTGCCACCCAGCCGGCGCTGCCCCTGGAGCCGGCGCTGCCCGCCCTGCCGGGTGAGCCGACCGGTCCGGGCACGGTGGTGATCAAGGACCGCGACGGCAATGTCATCGTGCGGCGGCTCCAGCCCGGCGAGCCGATCGGGCCGGACTCGATTCCGGCTGTCCCGCTGGAGCCGGGCGTCACCCTGCCCGGCGGTCCCGTGGTGGCGGTGCCGGACGGTCACTCGCCATCGCACACCATCGTGTTGAATCCGGCTCGCTGAGAAGTTTTCTCAGTCCGCGCCCGTATCGTCTGATGCCGTGACCGGTCCCCGGATTCTGATTGTGGATGACGATGCCAGGGTGCTGACCTCGGTGGCGCGGGGGCTCCGGATGTCGGGTTTCGAGGTCGAGACCGCGGCGGACGGGGCCGCCGCGCTGCGCCACATCGCCACCGACGCCCCGCAGGCCATGCTGCTGGACCTGAACATGCCGAATCTGGACGGCGTCCAGGTGGTGACGGCGTTGCGCGCGCTCGGCAACGACATCCCGATCTGCGTGCTGAGCGCCCGCGCCGAGGTCACCGATCGCATCGACGCCCTGGAGGCGGGTGCGGACGACTACCTGACCAAGCCCTTCGACCTGGGTGAGCTGGTGGCGCGGCTGCGCGCCATGCTGCGCCGGGCCCCCGCGCCCGCCCACGTCTCCGACGACCGCATCACGGTCGGCCCGCTCACGGTGCTGCCGGGCGCGCGCCGGGCCGCGATCGACGGCGCCCCCCTCGAGCTCACCAAACGCGAATTCGATCTGCTCGCCGCGCTGGCCTCGGTCCCCGGGCAGGTCTTCTCCCGGACGCAGCTGCTGGATCGGGTGTGGGGCTACGACTTCGAAACCCAGACCAAGGTGGTCGACGTGTTCGTCTCCTACCTGCGCAGAAAGATCGAGGACACCGGGTGCCCGCGTCTCATCCACACGGTCCGCGGCGTCGGGTTCGTGCTGCGGGCCGAGCCGTGATCCGGACGCCGCGGCCGCGTGGCGGGGTGGCCCTGTCCCTGCGTGCCCGAGTGGCACTGGCCAGCGCCGCGACGGCCGCGGTGGTGGTGGCGGTCATGTCGGTGGTGCTGTTCGCGTTCGCGCCCGCGGAGGCGTCGAACCAGGTGGGCCGGATCGTGAGCGCGATCGCGCTGACCCCCGCCGACACCGTGCACATGCCGGAACCGGGTGTTCCCGCGCAACCGGTTCCGGGCGCTCCGGCGCAACCGCCGACCGCCTTGCCCGCGCTGCCCGCCTCCCCGTCGCCCGGCGTGCTGATCACCCGCATCGATCCGGGCAATCCGGATGCGGAGTTCTCGCGCACCGTCGCTGTGAACGGTGAGCCGGTCGCGCTGACCGTCCCCACCGAGGTCGCCTCGGATTCGGCCACCCGGCAACGGGTCCGGATCGTGCTGATCGGTCTGACCGGGGTGGCGCTGGCCGGCGTGCTCGGCTGGCTGGCGGCGCATCGTGCCGTGGTGCCGTTGCGGCGGCTGACCGCGGCGACGGCCGGGCTGGGGCAGGGGCTCACCCTGGACTCGCCGCGGCATCCGGTGGCCAGTGAGACAACGGAATTGGCGCGAGCCATGAACACCATGCTCGGGCGGATCGCCACCGAGCGCCGCCACACCGACGAGGCGTTGGTCACGGCGCGGGATTTCGCCGCGACCGCCGCGCACGAGCTGCGCACCCCGTTGACGGCCATGCGCACCGATCTTCAGGTGCTGCGGTCGATGCCGCTGTCGGAGACCGAACGCGCCGAGATCCTGGATGACGTGCTGAGCGCGCAGAGCTCGGTCGAGGCCACCCTGCACGCCCTGGAGCGGCTCGCGGTGGGTGATCTCACCACCGAATCCGATTGGGCGGATCTGGATCTGGGGGAGGTGGTCGACCAGGTGGTGGACGACGCCCGGCGGCAGTATCCGGGGGTGACGATCAGCACGGACGGGGTCGAGCCGATTCGCCTGCGCGGCTTGGCGGCGGGCCTGCGCTCGGTGGTCGACAACGCCGTCACCAACGCGGTGCGGCACGGCGGTGCGGATCGGATCGAGATCGCGGCGCACCCGGCGGACGGTCACGCGGTGCTGACCATCGACGACAACGGATGCGGCATTCCCGCCGCGGATCGCGAGCGGGTCTTCGAACGGTTCTATCGGGCGAGCCCGACGCAGGGCAGTGGCCTGGGTCTCGCGCTGGTGGTTCAGCAAGCCCGCTTACACGGCGGAACCGCGACAATCGGGGAAAATCCGGCAGGCGGTGTCCGCCTGACCATCACCCTCAGCTGTGACCCAGCTGTTCCTCGTTCTCGTTGACGAGGTCCTCGAATTCGTCCTGGAGTTCCTGCATTTCGTCCGGAAAGACCCACTTCTTCATGGACCAGAATCGGAATGCCATTTGCAGCAGGTTGCCGACGATGAAGGCGCTGAAGAAGTCCGCGATGTTCTCGACGGTGAAACTCACATTGGGCTGGCGGAGGTCGAACACGTAGCTCGAGACCCACAGCGGTAGCGCGGCAAGGCCGACGCCGATACCGCTGACCAGGAAGAACAACAGCGCTTCGTGGTGCTTCTCGCGACCACCGCGCTTGTCGAACGTCCATTCCCGGTTGAGGATGTAGGACACGATGACCGCGACGATGCCCGACATGATGCGGGCCACCGTGGGCTTGGTGTCCATGATCGTCCATTTCAGGACGTAGAAGATTCCTAGGTCGATGACGAACGTGGTCGCACCGACAATCGCGAACTTCAGGAGTTCGTAATGGCGGTCCGCGAGGGCCCGCAGCGGCGCGGGCAGGCGATTGACCACTTCATCGACAAATGACACGGGCCGAGTCTACGTCTCTCGGCTGGGCTGTGTCGGGCCGGTACAAATCGGGGCAGCGGCCTTTCGGGAGACTCGCCGATACCTGTCATGCGACCCACGGGCGAGCCGCCGGTGGGTGTCATGACAACATAGTGCAGCGTGAGCGCCCGTTCCTTCGATACCTCCGCGATGCCCACCGTCACCATGATCGGCGGCGGCCAGCTCGCGCGCATGACCCACCAGGCGGCCATCGCGCTGGGCCAGCGGCTGCGCGTGCTCGCCGAACGACCCGACGACCCGGCCGCGCAGGTCACCCCGGACCTGGTGCTCGGCAGCCACCACGATCTGGCCGCGCTGCGCAAGGCCGCGATGGGTTCGCACGCGCTGACCTTCGACCACGAGCACGTGCCCACCGAGCACCTCGAGGCGCTGATCGCCGAGGGCGTCAATGTGCAGCCGCGGCCGCAGGCGCTGATCTTCGCGCAGGACAAGCTGCGCATGCGCCGCAGGCTGGCCGAGCTGGACGTGCCGATCCCGGCCTACACCGAGGTGAACTCGGTCGCCGACGCCGTCGCCTTCGCCGACGAGCACGGCTGGCCCTTCGTGCTGAAGGCGGTGCGCGGCGGCTACGACGGCCGCGGCGTCTGGATGCCCGCCGACGCCGCCGAGGCCACCCCGATCATCGAGGACCAGCTGGCGCACGGGGTCTCGCTGATGGCCGAGGCCAAGGTGGATCTGAAGCGTGAACTGTCGGCCATGGTGGCGCGGTCCCCGTTCGGCCAGGCCGCGGCCTGGCCGGTCGTCGAGACCGTGCAGCGCAACGGCCAGTGCGCGGTCGTGATCGCGCCCGCCCAGAACCTGTCGTCGGCGAAGGCCACCGAGGCCGAGGCGCTGGCCCTGCGGCTGGCCGCCGAGCTGGGCGTCACCGGCGCGATGGCGGTGGAGCTGTTCGAGACCCACGCCGGCGAACTGCTCGTCAACGAGCTGGCCATGCGCCCGCACAACTCCGGCCACTGGGGCATGGACGGCGCCTGCACCGGGCAGTTCGAGCAGCACGTGCGCGCGGTGCTCGACTACCCGCTGGGCAGCACCAAGCCGCTGGCCCCGGTCACCGTGATGGCCAACATCCTGGGCGCGCCCGAAGCCCCCGAGATGTCGATGGACGAACGCCTGCACCATCTTTCGGCCCGTCTCCCCGAGGCCAAGGTGCACCTCTACGGCAAGGGCGAACGCCCCGACCGCAAGATCGGCCACATCAATGTCCTCGGCGACGACGCCGCCGAGACCCGGGAGAAAGCCGAGCGCGCGGCGCACTGGATGTCGCACGCGATCTGGACCGACGGATGGGATCCGCACCATGACTGACACCGCCCAGGTTGGCCTCATCATGGGGTCGGACTCCGACTGGCCCACCATGGAAGCCGCCGCGGAAGCGCTGGCCGAGTTCGGGATCCGCTTCGAGGTGGGCGTGGTCTCCGCGCACCGCACCCCGCAGCGCATGCTCGACTACGCCAAGACCGCCGCGGACCGCGGCATCAAGGTGATCATCGCGGGCGCGGGCGGCGCGGCGCACCTGCCGGGCATGGTCGCCTCGGCCACGCCGCTGCCGGTGATCGGCGTCCCGGTGCCGCTGAAGTACCTCGACGGCATGGACTCGCTGCTGTCGATCGTGCAGATGCCGGCCGGTGTGCCGGTCGCCACCGTCTCCATCGGCGGCGCTCGTAACGCGGGCCTGCTGGCGGCGCGCATCCTGGCCACCGCGAACCCCGAATTGCGTTCGCGCATGGAACGATTCCAGGCCAACCTGGAAACCCTCGTCCTGGAGAAGGACGAGGCGCTGCGGACCAAACTGCTGGGCTGAGCCACCGGGCTCCCGCGCCGGGCTACCGTTGGCGGATGCCCAACGACCAGCCCGCGCGGCCGCGCGCCGACGCGGATTCGACCGAACGCCGATTGACGGTGGTGGACCAGGCGCTGCGGTTGTTCGCCGAGAAGGGTTACGAGGCAACGACGGTCGACGAGATCGCGGAGGCCGCGGGGATCTCGCGGCGCACCTTCTTCCGGCAGTTCCGGTCCAAGGAAGATGTGGTCTTCGCCGATCACGAGTCGCAGCTGACGCAGGCGCGGGCCTTCCTGGAGGCCGCGCGCGGGGATGCCTGGGATGCCGTGTGTGAGGCCGTGGTCGAGGTGTTCGAGCGGTTCACGCAGTGGCGTGACCTCGCGGCCCGCCGCTACCGGGTGGTGCGGCAGGTGCCGACCCTGCGCGAGCGCGAGATCGTGACGGTGTTCCGCTACGAGCGGTTGTTCACCGATTACCTGCGCCGGAAGCTGCCGGGCATTTCGGATCTGGCGCTGGTGCAGTTCACCGCCGCGGTGACGGCGACCCACAACTATCTGCTGCGGCGCATGGTGCGCGGCGAGTCCGCGGCCAGTCCGGAGGATCTGCGGTCGGCGCTGGCGGCGATTCCGCGCGGGGGAGCGGGCCGCGAGGCGGCGGTGGGTTCGGATCAGATGGTGGTGGCGGTGTTCCCCCGTGATCTGGCGCCTCGGCAGGTCGCGGACCTGCTGGCCCGGCGTCTCGATACGCTGTGAAGTGACCGCAGTGCGGGGTTTGACACTGCGTGCCACAACTGTGTGAGGAAGTACCCGCACGTATTCGCGATATCGCGGCGTATAGTTGGCTGCAAATGGCACTGAGTGCCGCATTAGTTGGCGACGACCAGGAGACAACCCCATGGCGGGCAACCCCGATTTCAACCTGTTCCAGCTCGAGGACTTCCACCACGAGCTGCGCGAGGCCATCCGCGGCCTGTGTGAGAAGGAGATCGCCCCCTACGCGAAGGACGTGGACGGCAACGCCCGCTTCCCCGAGGAGGCGCTGACCGCCCTCAACGCCGCCGGCTTCAACGCCGTGCACGTGCCCGAGGCCTACGGCGGCCAGGGCGCCGACTCGGTCGCCACCTGCATCGTGATCGAGGAAGTGGCCCGCGTCTGCGGTTCCTCCTCGCTGATCCCGGCCGTCAACAAGCTCGGCACCATGGGCCTGATCCTGAACGGTTCCGAGGAGCTCAAGACCAAGGTGCTCGCCGACATCGTCGCGGGCAAGATGGCCTCTTACGCGCTGTCCGAGCGTGAGGCCGGCTCCGACGCCGCCTCGATGCGCACCCGTGCCCGTCAGGACGGCGACGGCTGGATCATCAACGGCTCCAAGTGCTGGATCACCAACGGCGGCAAGTCCGACTGGTACACCGTCATGGCCGTGACCGACGCCGACAAGGGCGCCAACGGCATCTCCTCGTTCATGGTCCACAAGGACGACGAGGGCTTCGTGGTCGGCCCGCTGGAGCACAAGCTGGGCATCAAGGGTTCCCCGACCGCCGAGCTGTACTTCGAGAACTGCAAGGTTCCGGGCGACCGCATCGTCGGCGAGCCGGGCACCGGTTTCAAGACCGCACTGCAGACCCTGGACCACACCCGCCCGACCATCGGCGCGCAGGCCGTCGGTCTGGCGCAGGGCGCGCTGGACGCCGCGATCGCCTACACCAAGGATCGCAAGCAGTTCGGCAAGGCCATCGCCGACTTCCAGAACACCCAGTTCATGCTGGCCGACATGGCCATGAAGGTCGAGGCCGCCCGCCTGATGGTCTACACCTCGGCCGCCCGCGCCGAGCGTGGCGAGAAGAACCTGGGCTTCATCTCCGCGGCCGCCAAGTGCTTCGCCTCGGATGTGGCCATGGAGGTCACCACCAACGCCGTCCAGCTCTTCGGTGGCGCCGGCTACACCACCGACTTCCCGGTGGAGCGCATGATGCGCGACGCCAAGATCACCCAGATCTACGAGGGCACCAACCAGATCCAGCGTCTGGTCATGTCCCGCCAGATCCTGCGCTGATTCCGTTCCGGACGGCGTGACGAACACCCGGAGGCGGCACCGACTTTCGTTCGGGCCGCCTCCGGTCGCTTCGGTCCAGGGTTGGGCTGGACCGAAGTTCGCCTCTACTGGGCGGAGAGGCTGCTCAGCAGATTGCTGATGATGCTGCCCAGCGGCGTCAGCGTCGAGCTGCCGGTGCTGGTCTGCGGCAGGCAGGTGGTGCCCTGCGGCGCGGTCTGCACGACGGTGACCGACACCGGCCCGAGCGCGGTGGCCGCGACGTGCGCCTCGGTGATGTAGAGGCTCCAGGTACCGGTGGCGGTCCCCGAGGCCGGGATCGACTGCGACGGCGTCCACTGGAAGGTCAGGTCCTGCCCGGAGACCGAGGCCTGCGCGGCCGACCACCAGGTGACATTGGTGCTGGTGTTGGTGGCCTGCAGCACGAAGTTGTTGTCCCCGTACTGGCTCGCCATGGTGGCGGCGTCGGCCGCGGGCAGCGTGACGGTGTAGGTGGTGTCGGCGCAATAGGCCGTCGAGGTGGTGATGGCGATCTGGGCCGAGGCGGCGGGGGCCATCGCGATGGTGACGGCGGCGACGGCCGCGGCCCCCGCGATTCCGGCGCCCGATCGAGCGAGAACCGACTTCTTCATAAGGACTGTGTCTCCCGAGTTGTCGAAAACCCCTGTGTCGAGGGGGCTCCGGGACACTAACCCGCCTGGTGAAATGTAAATACTTCACACAGCATGGAATCTGCTGTGAATCGCTGCTCGAAGAGACCGATTCGATGGCCTATTCGCCTGTCGCGGTCGACGCCCGGGTTTGCTGTAGCTTCTGCGTGGTTCGCGATGGCGAACCGAAATTTGCTCGAACGCAGGAGCGGGCAGCGCCTCCTCGATCCCTGTGATCGGGGGCCTGCTCAGCAGCCTGCTGCATTAGGCAATCCACCGGGGCGGACCCGAGGTCGACTCGGCCCGCCCCGACGGGTTCGCCGGGCGCGGCGAACCCACCGGTTGCCCGGATGACGCGCGGGTCCGTGGCGCGTCGAAAACTCTTCAGTAGCTGGAGAATTGCTCTGGGAAACGGTTCGCCCTCGATGTGCGGCAGGGGGATTCGCCAGGACTTTTCTTTCCCGCTTCCTCAGGTGAACCACGGGTTCGAGGGCTGTTCGGGCCGGGATGCCGGGGGCACTATGGAGCCATGTCCGGAGTCGAAATCAACGACACCTTCGTGCGGCGGACACTGGCCGACGGGCGGGTGGAAGAGGTCGCGTGGACGGAACTGGCGGAAGTGCGCATCATCACCGCGGCGGACGGGCCGTTCGCCGGGGACGTGTTCTTCGTGCTCATCGGGGCGACCGGTAAGGGGTGCGTGGTGCCCTACTCGGCCGCCGACACCGTGTTCCTGACGAAGTTGCAGTCGTTGCCGGGGTTCGACGACGCGAAGGTGGGGGAGGCGATGGTGGGCAGCGCCGACCGGCATTTCCGGGTCTGGCAGCGCCGGCACCACCGCGCCAACTAGCGAATCAGGCCACCAGGTCGGCGTATTCGGGGTGCTCGCCGATGTACTTCTCCACATACCAGCAGGTGGGGATGATCGAGAAGCCCTCGGTGCGGGCGTCCCGCAACGCGTACTCCACCACCTGCGCGGCCACGCCGCGGCCCCGGAACTCGGGAAAGGTCATGGTGTGCTGGATATCGCGGACCTTGACGTCGCCGTCGACCTGCTCCGCGTAGTCGGCGTAGCCCGCGAGAGTGCCGTCGAGGTAGATCTCGTAGCGGGTCGCGTCGGCATTGTGTTCCAGCTTGGTGCTCATGACCTGTGTGAACTCCTCTGTGATGCCGATTGTTCCTGAGGGGGTTCACATCACCGCACCCGGATTGAGTATCCCGTCCGGATCCAGCGCATCCTTGATCCGGCGAGTGAGCCCCATCACATCGGGGCCGAGCTGGTCGGGCAGCCACGGCTTCTTCAGACGGCCGACACCGTGTTCGCCGGTGATGGTGCCGCCCAGGGCGATGGCCAGCTCCATGATCTCGCCGAATGCCAGATGCGCCCGTTCGGATTCTTCCGGGTCCGCCGGGTCGTGCACGATCAGCGGGTGGGTGTTGCCGTCACCCGCGTGCGCGATGACGGAGATCAAAACCTGGCGGTTTGCCGCGATCTCCGCGATCCCGTTCACCAGGTCTCCCAGCCGGGGCAGCGGCACCCCGACATCCTCGAGCAGCAGCGGCCCCTTGCGCTCCACGGCGGGAATGGCGAATCGCCGTGCCGCGCAGAAGGCTTCGCCCTCCTCCTGATCGTCGGTGCGGAAAGCCTCTGTGGCCCCGGCCTTCTCGCACGCCGCCAGCATGAGGTCGGCCTCGTGCCCGGCGTGCTCGCCCGGGGCGTCGGAGCGCGCCACCAGCAGCCCGGCCGCCTGCCGGTCGAGCCCCATCCGCAGCTTGTCCTCGACGGCGTTGATAGCCACCGAATCCATGAATTCCAGCATGGAGGGCCGCAATTGGCCGGTGATGGCCAGGATGGCGTCGGTGGCGGCGGTGAGCGTCGGAAAGCTCGCCACCACCGTGGACTGCGGCGGTTGCGCGGGCAGCAGCCGCAGGGTCAGTTCGGTGATGATGCCCAGCGTCCCCTCGCTGCCCACGAACAGTTTGGTCAGCGACAGGCCCGCGGAGTCCTTGAGCCGCGGCCCGCCCAGCCGCACCGCGGTCCCGTCGGCCAGCACCACCTCCATGCCGAGCACGTAATCGGTTGTGACCCCGTACTTCACACAGCACAGCCCGCCCGCGTTGGTGGCCGCGTTGCCGCCGATCGAGCAGATCTCGAAGGAGGAGGGGTCCGGCGGATACCAGAGCCCTTTCTCGGCGACGGCCCGCTTCACTTCGGCATTGAGCAGCCCCGGCTGCACCACCGCGGTGCGTGTCACGGTGTCGACGCTGATCTCACGCATCTTCTCGGTGCTCAGCAGCAGCGCCCCGTGCTGGGCGGTGGCCCCGCCGGAGAGCCCGGTGCCGGCCCCGCGCGGCACGATCGGCACCCGATGTTCGGCCGCCCACCGCACGGTGACCGCGACCTGCGCCGTGGTGAGCGGCCGCACCAGGGCGAGCGCGGTCCCGGCGTCCGGGTCCAGCGCCCGGTCCTGCCGATAACCGCCCAGCACATCCGGATCGGTCACCACCATGCCCGTGGGCAGGAGAGCCCGGAGACCGTCGATATCGGAGATTTGGCCCGTCACGGTTCCGAACCTACGCGGTCGGGCGGGCACCGGGGCGGAACCGGACAATCCCGCGCAGTACACTGCCGCGGTGTCCGATGCCAAGCTCGAAATCCAAATGCTGCACGACCGCGTCATGGTCAAACTCAGCCCCGAGGCGGGCGAGCGGCGCAGCAGTGGCGGCATCCTCATTCCCGCCACCGCCCAGGTCGCCAAGCGCCTGTCCTGGGGTGAGGTGTGCGGCGTCGGTTCGCACGTGCGCGCGGTGAGCGTGGGCGATCAGGTGCTGTTCAGCGCCGATGACCAGTTCGAGGTGGAGATCCAGGCGCAGGCGTATTACGTACTGCGCGAACGTGATCTGCACGCCGTCGCCAACACCCACCCCGAACACGGCACCGGCCTGTACCTGTAGCTCAGGCCGTCTTCACGATGCCGCCGTCGATGACGTAATCCGCGCCGTTGATGATCGCGGCCCGCTCCGAGGTCAGGAAGGTCACGAGCGCGGCGATCTCGTCGGCCTCGGCGATCCGGCCCGACGCGATGGCGAACTGTGCCGGGACAGCCGCCAGGAAGTCCTCCTGCGTCACGCCGTTCGCCGCGGCGAGCCGGGCCCCGAGATGGTCGGGCCCACGCCAGATGTCGGTGCCGACCGGGCCCGGTGACACGGTGTTCACACGCACGCCCCGCGGGCCGAACTCCTCGCTGAGCCGCTTGCCGAAATTGGTGAGTGCTGCCTTGGCCTCGCTGTAGCCGGCAGGACCGGATGCCGGCATCCGCGCGTTGATCGAGGACACGGTGACGATCGCGCCCCGGCGCTCGATCAGGCTGGGCAGCGCCGCGCGGGTGGTGGTGACCACGCCGAACAGGTTGAGGTCGAACAGTTTTCGCCACTGCTCGTCCGGGATGTCGAGGAAGCCGCCCAGGGCCAGTTTGTCGGCGTCGCCGCCGCCGACATTGTTGACCAGGATGTCGAGGCCGCCGAGCTCCTCCAGCGCCCCCGTGACCGCGGCGAGTGCGCCTTCAGTGGTGCTGAGATCGGCGGAAACGGTTGCCGTCGCGACCTTTTCGAGCTCGGGGGAGATGGTGCGAGCCACACCCACCACGCGCACGCCTTCGTCGGCCAGCGCTTCGGCCACCGCGAGTCCGATGCCCCGGCTGGCGCCGGTGACGAGTGCGGTCTTTCCGTTCAGTCCGAGATCCATGATCCGTACCTTTCTTGAACTCTGGGTCAAAAACTGGGGTAAAAGAAAAGGCCGCAGGGTGCGGCCCGGGAACTAGAGGGTGGACAGGGCGGTGTCGATGATCCGGTACAGCGTCTGCGCGTCCGAGACCTTCGTGGTGATGCGGAGTCCGCCAACGGTATTCATCAGGAACTCGCTGTACGCGCGGGCGTCGATCTCGGCTCGCACGTCGCCGTCGCGTTGCCCCTGCTCGATGCGCGCGGTGAACGCCTCGATCATGTGCTCGACCGCGACACCCACCGCGGTGGTCGCCTCGGGGTCGTGCCCGCCCAGCTCCATGGCGGTATTGGCCACCAGGCAGCCCCGCCGCACCGGCCGTCCCAGGTCGCTGTCCACGACCCGTCGCATCCAGGCCCGCAGCCGTTCCTTGGTGGTGCCGGGCTGGTTCAGCACCTCGGTGGCCAGCTCTGTACCCATTCGGTCGTAGCGGGCCACGCACAGGTCGAACAGTTCCCGCTTGCTCCCGAAGGCGTTGTAGAGACTGCCTTTCGCGACTCCCGTAGCGTTGGCGAGCTGTGCGGGTGAGGTGTTGGCGTACCCATGGGTCCAGAACGTGTCCATGGCGCGGTCCACTACCGTGTCCGCGTCGAAGCCGCGTGGTCTGCCCATGTGATCGAACCTAGCCGTTTTGAACCTGGAGGTCAATAACTATGGGACGCAAGCTGCTCGTCCGGGCCGCGCTCATCTTGGCCGGGCTGGTGCTGATCTCGACCGGTCTGTACGTGCTCATGAACTCCCGCACCTACCAGGTGGCGGGTCGCCTGGTCTCCCGTGTCGACACCGCCGAGAAGGTCGTGGCCCTCACCCTCGACGACGGCCCCACCGAACGCACCCCGGCGATCCTGCGGGCCCTGGCCGACGCGGGCATCCCCGCCACCTTCTATCTCATCGGCAGCGAACTGGCCGCCCATCCGGACGAGGGCCGCGCCATCGCCGACTCCGGCCACGAGATCGGGAACCACACCTACCACCACGAACGCATGATCTTCGTGACCCCCGGCTTCGTCCGCGACGAGGTCGAGCGCACCGACGCCGAGATCGCGAAAACCGGCTACCGCGGCCCGATCACCTTCCGCCCGCCCAACGGCAAGAAGCTGATCGCCCTCCCGTGGTACCTGTCCGAGCACAACCGCACCACCGTCACCTGGGACGTGGAACCGGACTCCGGCAAGACCCCCACCACCGACGAGATCGTCACCGAAACCCTCGCGAACGTCCGCCCCGGCTCGATCATCCTGCTGCACACCATGTATCCCGCCGGCGATCCCTCCCTCGGCGCCATCCCCCGCATCGCCAAGGCCCTTCAAGACCAGGGCTACCGCTTCGTCACCGTCTCCCAGCTGATCGACAAGCCCTGAAACGCCAACGGCCCGCATCTCTTCCGGGATGCGGGCCGTCGCTGTCGAGTCGCGGTTACAGCGCCTTGAGTTCCTCGGTGACCGCACCGACGGACTTCTTGGCGTCGCCGAACAGCATGGAGGTGTGGTCGGCGTAGAACAGCGGGTTGTCGATGCCGGCGAAGCCGGAGTTCATCGAGCGCTTGAGCACGATGACCGACTTGGCCTGGTCGACGTTCAGGACCGGCATGCCGTAGATCGGGGACGAGGCGTCCTCGCGGGCGGCCGGGTTGGTGACGTCGTTGGCGCCGATGACCAGGGCGACATCGGTGCGGGCGAACTCGCCGTTGATGTCGTCCATTTCCTTCATGGCGTCGTAGGAGACCTCGGCCTCGGCCAGCAGCACGTTCATGTGGCCGGGCATACGACCGGCGACCGGGTGGATGGCGTACTTGACCTCGACGCCCTTGGCCTCGAGCAGGGCCGCCATCTCCTTGACCGCGTGCTGGGCCTGGGCGACGGCCATGCCGTAGCCCGGGACCACGATGACCTGGTTGGCGTAGGCCATCTGGATCGCGGCGTCGGCGGCGGAAGTGGCCTTGGCCTGCTTCTGCTCGCCGCTGCCGCCCGCGCCCGGAGCCGTTCCGCCGCCACCGAATCCACCGGCGACGATCGCGGGGATGGACCGGTTCATGGCCTTGGCCATCAGGTTGGTCAGGATGGTGCCGGACGCGCCGACGATCATGCCCGCCACGATCATGGCGGTGTTGTTCAGCGCCAGACCCGCGGCCGCGGCCGACAGACCGGTGAGGGCGTTGAGCAGCGAGATGACGACCGGCATGTCCGCGCCGCCGATGGGCAGCACGACCATCAGGCCGAGGATGCCGGCGAGCACCAGCACCAGGATCATCCAGTACTGCGGCACACCGTCATTGGTGGCGCCGATGCCGATGACCACGGCCGCGGCGATCGCGCCGGCGAGCAGCAGCAGGTTCAGCGGCTGCTGCAGGCGGCCGACGGTGATCGGGCGCCCGGACAGCAGTTCCTGCAGCTTCGCGAACGCGATGCAGGAGCCCCAGAACGAGACCGAGCCGATGATGGCCGCGAACAGCGAGGCGATCACGATGTGCACCGACGGCTGCTCGTGCACCTGGGAGAAGCCCTTGGTGTCGAGGAATTCCGCCCACGCGATGAGCGCGACCGTGCCACCGCCGACGCCGTTGAACGCGGCGACCAGCTGCGGCATGGCGGTCATCTTGGTGAACTTGGCGGGCGGCACGCCCAGGCCGATGCCGACCACCAGACCGGCGACGATCAGGATCCAGTTGTTGGTGTGCCGGATGGAGATGAGCGTCGCGACGACCGCGATGCCCATACCGACCGCGGCGATCCAGTTGCCGCGCACCGCGGTCTTGGGGCCGGTGAGGCCCATCAGACCGTAGATGAACAGCGCGAACGCGGCGATGTAGAGAACGTTGACCAGATTGTCCATGGGGTTACTCGCCCGCCTTCTCTTGCGCAGCAGGCTTCTTCGCCTTGAACATGCCCAGCATGCGGTCGGTCACGACGAAACCGCCGATGACGTTCAGGGTTCCGAACACGACGGCGACGAACAGGATGATCTGCATCAGGACCGAGGGGTGCTCGATCTTGCCGAAGACCACCAGCGCGCCGAGCACCACGATGCCGTGAATGGCGTTGGTGCCCGACATCAGCGGGGTGTGCAGGGTGTTGGGCACCTTGGAGATCACGGCGAAACCGACGAACCCGGACAGCACCAGGATCGCGATGTTCGCCAACAATTCGGTGTACATCAGGCTTCCACCTTCTGAGTGCTCTGCTCGCTGCGCTCGCGCGTGACGCAGGAGTCCGCCAGCACCTGATCCTCGAAGTCGGGTGCCAGCGCACCGTCTTTGAGCATGAGTTCGAGCAGGGCGGCAATGTTCTTGGAGTACAGCTCGCTGGCGTGCTCCGGCATGGTGGCCGGCAGGTTCAGCGGCGAGGCGATGGTGACGCCGTGGCGCACAATGGTTTTGCCGGGTTCGGTCAACTCGCAGTTACCGCCGGTCTCGCCGGCCAGGTCGATGATCACGCTGCCGGGCTTCATGCCCTCGACGGCGGCGGCGGTGACCAGGCGCGGGGCCGGGCGGCCGGGCACCAGCGCGGTGGTGATGACCACGTCGAAGCCCTTGATGGCGTTCTCGAGGGCCTGCTGCTGCTGAGCCTTCTCGTCGTCGGTGAGCTCGCGGGCGTACCCGCCCTCACCGGCGGCGTCGATGCCGAGGTCGAGCCACTGGGCGCCGACCGAGCGCACCTGGTCGGCGACCTCGGGGCGAACGTCGTAACCGGTGGTGCGGCCGCCGAGGCGCTTGGCGGTGGCCAGGGCCTGCAGACCGGCGACACCGACACCGAGAACCAGCACGGTCGCCGGCTTCACGGTGCCCGCGGCGGTGGTCAGCATGGGGAAGAATCGGGTGGATTCCGACGCGGCGAGCAGCACGGCCTTGTAGCCGGCGACATTCGCCTGGGAGGACAGCGCGTCCATGACCTGGGCGCGGGAGATGCGCGGAATCGCTTCCACGGCAAAGGCCTGCACGCCCGCGGCCTTCAGCGCGCCGATCTTGGTGTCGGCGTTGCGGGGCGCGAGGAACCCGATGAGGGTCTGGCCCGGCGCGAGCTTGCCGATCTCGCCGTCATTGGGCGGCGCGACCTTCACGACGACGTCGGCGCTGTACGGATCGCCCAGCGTCGCACCGGCTTCGGTGTACGCCTCGTCCGGAATCAACGCGCCCAGACCGGCACCGGCCTCGACGATCACCTCGACACCCTGCTTCAGCAGGGCCGGAATGATCTTCGGCACCAATGCGACGCGTCGTTCGTCCGGGTTCGTCTCGCGAACCACTCCGACGCGCGCACCGCGGGGCGCAGCGGTCTGTGCGCTCTGCGTTGTGTCCACTTGTCAAACTTCCTTCTCGTGGTGAGTCCAGGCCACCTGTCGGTTCCAAGCCGTGTCACCGGTTGAACGGTGGTCCGAACTTACTGTGCAGTAAGTTCGTGAGAATTCTCGCAACTGTACCTGGTTCGCGGTGAGCGTAGCGGAGATGCCCATCACATGGTGTGGCGAGAAAACCGGACAACTCCGTGCTCGGCCGGGGTTCTCCCGGCGTCGAACACGATCGAATCCCTGATGCTACTGGTCAGTAGCTCTGGGTCCGGTTGTGCCCGTATCGGGGTCGAGTAGGGGGTGTCGCGCATCACCTGTACGCCGTAATGTCTGCATGGTGAGTGGCTGCATCTTCTGCCGGATCGTCGCGGGCGACGCACCCGCGACCAAGATCTTCGAGGACGACCATCTGGTGGCCTTCCTCGACGTCCGGCCGATCACCCGGGGGCACACCCTGGTGATCCCCAAGCGGCACGCGACCGATCTCGACGAGCTCGACCCGGAGATGGGCGCCCGCCTGTTCGGCTTCGGCCACCGCCTGGCCAAGTCCATGCGCCGGGCGGGCCTCACGGCCGACGGCGCGAACCTGCTCATCAATGACGGCAAGGCCGCCTTCCAGACCGTTCATCACGTGCACCTGCACGTGATTCCCCGCCATCACGGCGACACCCTGCGCTTCGCGAAGGGCTTCGTGCTGCGCCGCCCGCACGACACCGAGCGCACCGCCGCGGCACTGCGAGCCGGATTGGACCGGCTCGCCGACGAGGAGAGGGAGACCACCGCATGACCGACACGGTGCCGGACCGCGCCGAGATCACCGCCCTTTTATCCGACCAGTGGGACGCCCTCACCCGGCTGGTGGACGGGCTGGACGAAAACGTGTGGCGCACGCCATCGCCGCTGCCGGGCTGGACGGTCTTCGACGTGATCGCCCATGTCATCGGCATCGAATCGATGCTGCTGGGTGAGCCGACCCCCGACGCCGAGGTGTCGGGCGACCACATCCGCAACGACATCGGCGCGCTCAACGAGAAGTGGATCGAATCCCTGCGCCCGCTCGCCGGGACGCAACTTCTGGAGCGTTTCCTCGACGTCACCGGCCGCCGCCTGAAGGCCCTCGAACAGACCACCCCCGAAACGTGGGCCGAGCTCGTGCCGACCCCGGTGGGTATGGCCCCCTACGGCCGGTTCATGCGTATCCGCCTGTTCGACTGCTGGATGCACGAGCACGACATCGCCGATGCGCTCGGCGTCTCCGTCGATGAGGGCGGTGCGCGCGGCGCCCGGGCCTACGCCGAACTGCTGACCGCTCTCGGCCGGGCCGCGGTCAAGGGCGCGGGCGCGCCGGACGGTTCGCGCATCACCTTCGAGCTGACCGGTCCGGTGCCGCAGACCCTGCACGTGGCGGTCGACGGCGGCCGGGCGAACCTGGTCGAGGCGCTCGACGGTCCGGCCACCACGGTCGTCACCCTGGACTCGCGCCTGTTCGCCCGGCTGCGCGGCGGCCGCACGACCGCCGACGCGCACGCCGGGGAGATCGCTCTCGCCGGTGACACGGATCTCGGCAACCGCCTGGTCCGCAGCCTCGCCTTCACCATCTGACCCGTGCGACTGTTCCTGTCCAGCTACCGCTTCGGCGCGCACCAGCGGCGGTTGCTCGAACTGGCGGGTGCGCCCGGCCCGGTGGCCGTCATCGCCAATGCCTGTGACGCCTGGCCCTCGGCCTGGCAGAGCGCGGTCACCAGCGATCTGGTTCCGCTGCGCCGCTTGGGTTTCCAGCCCGAGGTCCTGGACCTGCGCGACTACCTCGGCCGCCCGGACGAGGTGGAGCGACGGCTGCGCGAGTTCCCGGCGGTGTGGGTGCGCGGTGGCAATACCTTCGTGCTGCGCGCCCAATTCGCCCGCAGCGGAGCCGATCTCGCCCTGAGGAAACTGCTCGCCGAGGATGCCCTGGTGTACGCGGGTTACAGCGCGGGAGCCTGCGTGATGACCCCCGACTTCCACGGCATCGAGGCCATCGACGATCCGGACGAGGTCCGCGCCGCCTGCGGTGTCGAGCCGCGCTGGGACGGTCTCGGCCTGGTCGACCGCCGCATCGTCCCGCATCTGGATTCCCCGACCGACCCGCAGGGCCTGTCCCGGAAACTGGTGCGCGACTACGTCTCCGCCGGGATTCCCCACTGGGCGCTCACCGACGACCACGTGGTCGTCGTCGACGGTGAGAGCACCACGGTCCTGACCTAGTGCCGTGTCCGGGAAGGTTGATGCTGGAACCGTTGTCCGGGGTGGCGGGTTGATCCTCGGCCGGTGAGCGGTGATGCTGCCGGTGGAGGTG
>NZ_JBIAMR010000012.1:0-234695 GCF_042874235.1 Nocardia sp. NPDC004151
GAGTTCAGCAACTCGATGTTCTGCATCGCCAGCTGCTGGAACAGGAACTCGTTGCCCGCACGGCGAGCCGAGTCACCGGTGCAGGTCTCCTCCTGGCCGAGCACCATGAACTTGGTGCCCGCGGTCGCCAGCAACTCCGCGACAGCCTTGGTGGTCTTCTTCGCGCGGTCCTCATACGCGCCCGCGCAACCCACCCAGAACAGGTACTCGTAACCGTCGAAGCTGTCGGCGTCCTTACCGAAGACCGGAACCTCGAAGTCGACCTCGGAGATCCAGTTCAGGCGGTCCTTGGCGTTCTGACCCCACGGGTTGCCCTTGTTCTCCAGGTTCTTGAACAGACCCGCCAGCTCGGAGGGGAACTCCGACTCGATCAGCACCTGGTAGCGGCGCATATCGATGATGTGGTCGACATGCTCGATATCCACCGGGCACTGCTCCACACACGCGCCACACGTGGTGCACGACCACAACACCTCGGGATCGATGATGCCGTTGACGTCCTCACCACCGACCAGCGGACGCTCCGCCTCCGCACGCGCCGCCTCGGAAACCTTGGCCTTGTCACCGGCCAGCAGGTACGGGGCCTTGGCATAACCGTGGTCGCGCAGCGACATGATCAACAGCTTCGGCGAGAGCGGCTTGCCCGTGTTCCAGGCCGGGCACTGCGACTGGCAGCGGCCACACTCGGTACAGGTGGTGACGTCGAGGATGTCCTTCCAGGAGAAGTCCTCGAACTTGCCGACACCGAAGGTGTCGTTGTCCGGATCGGCGGTCTCCATCTCGATCGGCTTGCCCTTGGACATCATGGGCTTGGCCGCACCGAGGGCGACGTCGCCGTCGGCCTCACGCTTGAAATAGATATTGAAGAACGCCGCGAACCGATGCCACGCCACACCCCAGTCGATATTGCGGCTGACCACGACCACCCACACCAGCGCCGCCATCAGCTTGCAGAACGCGAAGACCGAGACCGCCCCGGCGCTCGACGGCAGCATCCTGGCGATATTCATGCTGACGAAGTCGCTGGCGGCGTGCGATTCCCCGGTGTAGCTGATGACGAACGCCTTGACGCCGACCATGCTGATGCCCTCGGCGACCACGATGAACTCGACGAAATACGCCGCCAGGAAGTTCGAGCCGGAGAACCGGGACAGCCGCTCGGGCCGGCGCGGGTGGTTCAACTGCCGAATGATCACCAGCGTCAGCCCGCCGACGATGGTCCCGAGGCCGAGCAGCTCGTCGAGGAGGTGGTAGGCGAGGGTGTCACCGACCCACGGCCACGTGAACGTGGGGCTGAAGATCTGCCCCTGCGCCTGGAAGACCGTGACGAACCCGATCAGGAAGCCGACCATGACGAGCCAGTGCGCCCACCCGACGGTCCGGAACTTCACCATGCGCGTGTGCGCGGCGAATTCCTTGACCATGGTGGCGAATCGCGGCAGGAACGGCCCGAACCGGTCGGGGGCCGGCTGCCCCAGCCGGATGGTGCGCACCATCTTGCGTATCGCCAAGACAAACCCAGCCCACGCTGGGACACCGATCAGTACGGAGATGATGCCCAGCGTTATTTGCAGGGGGCTCATGCAGTGGCCTTTCACTTACGAAGGGACGCAATGTCGTTCGTCGGTCGACGCACCATAACACGCTCTAAGTTACTCGCGGGTAACAACACGCGATTACCGCTACTCGCGAGTAGGCCGACTGCGCCGCGCGTAGGCGGCCGGGTCGATACCGCGCAGTCTGCAAAGCTCGGCGAGCCCACCGGTCAACAGCACGTCCGCATTCGCCAGTGCGCGCACGGTTTCCGCGCCTAGCACCACCATGAGCTGCCGGATCTGAGCGATCCACGCGTCGATGGCTTCGATCAGCGCGTCGATGCCCGCCGCCTCGAGGATCGACAGGAAGTGTCCCGAGACCCCCACCGCCCGCGCGCCGAGCGCCAGGGCGCGGACGACGTCGAGCGGAGTTCGCACCCCGCCGGAGGCGAGCACTGTGACCCCGCGCAGCGCGGCCACTTCGGCCCCATCGACCAGGCACGCCGGGGTGGACAGGCCCCAGTCGGCGAGCAGGCCGAAGTCGGCTCGACGCCTCCTGGCGTTCTCGATGAGCGCGAAATTCGTTCCGCCGTTGCCTGATACGTCAACGATCCGCACGCCGAGGTCTGCCAGTTGCGTGACCGTATCGGCGCTGATCCCGAATCCGACCTCCTTCACGATCACCGGAACGCCGAGTGATTCGGTGAGGCGGGCGATATTGCGCGGCCAGGCCGAGAAGTCCCGATCCCCCTCGGGCATCACGATCTCCTGGATCGCGTTGACGTGCACCTGGAGTGCGTCGGCCCGCAACAGCTCCACGGCGCGTGCCGCCATCTCCGGTGTGGCATTGGCATTGACATTGGCGATGACGTAGCCGTCCGGATTCTGCTCGCGCAGCACGCGATAGGTCCCGGCCACCGAGCTGTCCGCCAGATACGCGCTCATCGAGCCCGACGCGATCGCCAGGCCGGTCTCCCGCGCGGCGATCGCCAGCCCGCGATTCACCTCGCCGGTACGGGCGCTGCCGCCAGTCATGGCGTTGATGTACAGCGGCACCGGCCACGTCGCGCCGCCCACCTCGGTGGCCAGCGAGACGGCCTGCTCCGCGGTGCCCCGCACGGCGTGGTGAACGAAGGCGACATCCTCGAACGGGGAGGGGCGCTGCCCGGCCAACGACTCCCGATGCTGCGCGACGGCCAGGCGGACATGATCGTCCTTGCGGGTGGCATAGCTCATCTGATGCTCTCTTTCCTCTCGGGTACCCGGAGATTCAGCGGTTCGATTCCGCCGGCTCGCCACCGTTGCCGCAGGGCCGGCGCTCGGGCGGGATCGATCAGGGCGATCCCGCAGTCGCCGCCGCCCGCACCGGAGCTCTTCGCCACCGCGCCGAGTTCCTCGGCCAGACACCGCAATCGAGACAGTTCGCGGCTTTCGATGGCCACGCCGGAGGCGGCGGCCAGATCGCGGAGCAATCGTCCCGCCGCGCTCAGCGCGAGTTCGATCGCGCGATCGTCTCCCGCTCGGCACGCCGTCGCGAGTTGTTCGACACACCGATCGCTGGCGGCGACGAACTGCCGATACACCGAACCATGCTGTCGGGCGGCTTGTTTCATCGCCGCGACCAGGGCGCTCGAACTCGCCGGTCGTCCGACCCAGCCCACCTGCAGCGACAGTTCCCGGGGCGACGGCAATGACCGTGCTGCCAGGTGTTTCCACGGTTGCCGCAGCAGCGCCCCGAGGTCGAGGTCGCGCCGCGCCAGTGCGCTGATCAGTGCCGCGCGATCCGGGGTCCGGTAGTACACCCAGCCGCCCCGCGCCGAGGCTGCGACATCGCCTCCGGAGCAGTGCGGATCTATCGAAAAGACTGACAGCAGAGCCAGTTTCAGTTCGGTGCTGGCATCCAACGGCAACCCGTAGGCCCGGGCGGCGGCCCGCACGGCCGCGACGGTCACCGCCCCGGAGGAGCCCAGCCCATATTTGCGTCCGGTCTCGGCATCGTCCAGCTGGGAATCGATTTCCAGGGCGAAGGCGACCGGCCCCTGCCCCGACCCGGCGGCGTAGCGATCGACCATGGCCAAGGCTGCCAGTACATGGGACAGCCCAGCCGCATCGGCTTCCGCCGCCGAGACAGGCTCGAAACCCGCTCCCCGGTGGACGAATTCGATGGAACGTCCCCGGGCATGATCGGTGGTGATCGTCCGGACCGCCGGGCCGATCGACCGCGTCGGAGTCAGGCGCACACGCACATAGCGATCGACGGCGGTCAGCACCGCCGCGCTGCCCGGCTCCAGGACCGCGTATTCGCCCGCGATGTACAGCTTGCCGGGAACGGCGACCGTGATCATCGATGTCCGCTGCCGGAGAGGGCGGCGCCCGGCCCGGCGGTGGTGACCACGACCCGCTCCGCTCCCCCGGCCACCTCGGCGACGGCGGCCGCCACGGCGGCACTGTCGCGGGAATCGCACAGCACCTTCACGTTCGGACCCGCGTCCATCGTGGCCCACGCGCCGATCCCCGCGGCACGCAACTCCAGCACCCGGTCCAGCACCCGGAATGTGCCGGGGGCGAAATACCGCACGGCCGGCCGAGCGCCCAGCATGGTCGCATGCATCCCGAGGGCGTTCGCCTCGGCGATTTCCCCGACGGTCGCCAGGTCGCCCTCGCTCAGCGCCCTCCGCATGCGATCCAGGTCCCGGGCGGATTCCTCCACCCACGGCGGGTAGAACGGCGAGGTGGCGACGGTCCGCCGCATGGCTTCCCTGCTGGGAACCGCCTTTTCGCGGGTGTCGACCAGCGCGACCACCAGCGCCGGGTTCAGCAGCGGCGCGTCGATCGGCTCGGCGAAACTGCTCAGATCACCGGACTCGCCGTCACCCGCACCGCGCCACCACACCGCGAAGCCGCCGAAGATCGATCGCGACGCACTGCCGGACCCGCGCCGCGCGAGCCGGGACAGCGCGCAAGGATCGGGATCCAGCCCGTAGGCGGTCGCGGCGGCCAGCGCCAGTGCGGCGAAACCCGCCGCGGAGGAGGCCAACCCGGCTCCGGTCGGCACCGTGTTCACGGTATCCACCGCGGTATGCCGACGGTCGCGCGACAGCTCACGCACCAGATCCAGAAACCGCGAGACCCGCTGCGCGAACGCCTCGGGCGCCGGCGCTCCGGCGAATGTCACCCGGTCGGCGGCGAGGTCCGGCCCCACCGTGACCGTGGTCGTGGTGGGGAATTCCCGCAGGGTCAGCGACACGCTGGTGGTCATGGGCAGGTGCAGGACCTCGTCTCGCTTGCCCCAGTACTTGATCAAGGCGATGTTCGGATGCGCGACCGCTGCCACAGAATTCATGCGCGCACCGGTCTCAGCGGAACCTCGAAACACCGATGCGCGCCCGCGGCGAGCAGTGCCGCGCGGGTAGCCGGAGCATCGGTGGTCAGTGCGATGACGCAGCCGCCGAGTCCGCCGCCCGAGAGTTTCGCGCCCAGCGCGCCCCCGGCCGGTGCGGCGGCCACCAGGTCGTCCACGGCCGGACAGCTGACGCCCAACCGCACCAGAATCCGTTGTGTCGCGGTCATGGCACGGCCCAGCTCGGCCAAGCGCCCGAGTCGCAGATCCTCGGCAGCACCGAGGGTGAGGTTCCCGGCCTGCTCGAGCAACTCCGCACCCACCGCGCCGAGCTCGCGGAGTCGCCCGCGCACGGTCGCCACCGCCTGCCGAGTACTCCCGGCTATCCCGGTATCGGCCACCACCAGGACCGCGCGATCGGCGCTGTCCGCCACCGGAAGTGACCTCGCCACCCCGTCCTGGAACCACAGCGGCCCGCCCGCGCCGATCACCGTGCGCGCGTCGACACCGCTGGCGTTTCCGTGCGCCAACGTCTCCGACTCCTGAATCAGCGCGAAAAGGGTTTCGCCGGAGAGCTTCCGATCCCACAGATCGGCCACCGCCGCGATGACGGCCGCGGCGACGGCCGCGCTGGAACCCAATCCGCGCTCGCTGGGGATATCGCTGTCCACGGCGACGGCCAGTCCGTCCTCCGGAACCCCGAGATGCGCGCAGACCGCCGCCATCGCCTGCCGCGACACCGCCGTGTCGCCCAGCCGCGCGGCCGTTCCCCTGGAGCGATAGGCCGTGGCCCTGACCCCGATCTGCGGCACCGGCAGCGAGATCGCCGGACGGCCGTACAGCACCACGTGTTCACCGAGCAGAATCAGTTTGGCGGCCGCCCGGCCCTTGCCGAGCGTGCCGCAATCCGAGGGTTTCGCATCCATCCTCATGCCTGAATCGGGTGACATGCCTCGTACATTCGCGAATGCTCGGTGACGGCTCGCAAACGGAACCCTCCCGCGCCGTCCACCTCCAGCACCGTCGACGAACCGTCTTCGGGCAATTCGAAATCCCTTATCGCACGATACCTTTCGTAGGAGATCGACTCCCGTCGCGCGATGGCGTCCTGATTGGACGAGGTCCGCAGCCGCTGCCGGTATCCCGGCACCATAGACAATCCGAAGAACTCCGCGACACATCCCGATCCGTAACTCAGCATCCCGACCGAGCGGCCACTCAAATCCTCGGCGTGGTCGAGCAACGACAACAGGGCCACATACAGCGAGGCCGTATAGCTGTTGCCGATCAGGCGGTTGTAGCTGGTGGTGTGTGCGAGATCCGCGTCCAGCCGAGCCATATGGGCGTCGATACCGTGGATCTCGAGCAGCCGCGCGTGGGCCTTGTAGGCCATTTTCGTGAAGGGCTGGTGATAGCAGAAGGCCGCGAAATCCTCGATCGCACGACCGCCACGGGCCTCGTAGTCCTTCCACGCCTGTTCCGCCGCTTCGAGATACAACGAGACCGACAGCTTGCCGTCGACCATCGGTGTCGAACGGTAATTCGGCCGCCAGAAATCCTGCACATTGGCGGTGTACAGGCCCGAGGTGGGTTCCAGGACGGCGACGGCCGGATCCGCCGACACCAGCATGGCGACGGCGGCCGCACCCTGCGTGGCCTCGCCCGCGGAATCGACATCGTATTTCGCGATATCGCTGGCGAGCACCAATACCCGGTGCTCGGGGTCGCGATGTACGAGCCCGGCCGCGAACTGCAGCGCCGAGGTGCCGCCGTAACACGCCTGCTTCAATTCCACCGCCCGGGTCGAGGACGACAATCCCAGCAGATCCTGCACGTAGACCGCGGCCGCTTTGGACTGGTCGATCCCGGTTTCGGTGGCGAGCAGGACGGTGCGAATGTCCCCCGCGTCGTGCTCGGCGATGATCTGCTTCGCCGCCGCGGCGGCCATGGTGACGATGTCCTCGTCCGTCGCCGGTACGGTCTGCGTGGTCTGCCCCAGGCCGACGGTGTACTTGCCGGGATCGACGCCGTGTTGCTCCGCCAGGTCCTCGAGGCCCAGCGCGTAATGCCCGGTCGCCAAGGCGATATCGTGAATTCCGACGGTCAACGCCACGTCAATTCCCTCCATCCGATGGTGAGCGTTCGAAATTCAGATGTGTCCGCATCAATTCCCCCGAGTTCGTCTGGGCCGCCATCAGCGACAGTTCGCCGCACAGGACCGCCGCCGCGGTCACCACGGCGAGACGCCGGGAGTTCTCCCCCGTCGGACGGTCGTCACGGCATCCCAGCCTGGCCAGATTCGCGGCGGCGAAATCGAGACCCTTTCCGTTGCCGACGGTTCCGACGATGAGGTTCGGCAGCGTGCACGAGAAATAGAGATCACCGTCACGGTTCTCGGCGTGCGTGATGCCCTGCGAGCCTTCGACGATATTCGCCGCGTCCTGGCCGGTGGCCAGGTAGACGGCCAGCAACATGTTCGCGTAATGCGCGTTCGCGGAACGGATTCCGCCCGCCAGGTTCGTTCCGATCAGGTTCTTCCGGACATTGAGCGCCGCCACCCGCCGCGCGGTCGTATGCAGATCGTTCTCCACCACGGCACGAGGGATCAGCAACTCGGTCACCACGTTCTTCCCGCGGCCCAGGATGCCGTTGACCGCGGACGCCTTCTTGTCGGTGCAGAAGTTCCCCGACACGGATTCGTAGCGCAGGCCCGGGAACATTCGCACGACGTACGCGAGGAGGGCATCGGCGGCCAGGGTCGCCATATTGTGGCCGGACGCGTCGCCGGTGGAGAACTCGAATCGCAGGAACAGCAGATTGCCGGCGATCTGGTGGCGGACCTCCAGCAGTTCGGCGTAGCGGCTGCATTCGGACACGATCCGGCGCAGCTCACCCATCGAGTCCGCGAGACTGCGCGCCGCCGCCAGCGCGGTGCCGGCGTCGTCGGCCTCGAGCAGCACCGACCGGGTCATCCGCTCGTCGACGAGCGTGGCCACGATGCCGCGCGCGCAGCGCCTGGTGATCTTGGCGCCGCGCGCCACCGATGGCCACAGTGGCGATTCGTATGTGGCCAACGGGATTTCGACCGGCTCGTCCACCACATTACCGGTGATCTTGACCGGCCCCACCCATCGGAGCGGGACGATTGCCGCGTCCATTTCACCCACTGTCGAAAATAGAAGGTCCCGAACAAGACGATCGGGTGAGCTGTCAGCCGACGAGCAAATCTCTGTGATTGCGATTTACATGTACCGCAACCGAAGTCGGCCACGGTATTACCGCACATGTCGATCGTCACGACAAGGGCCGAACGCGAGTTGCCGATCTCACCGGGAGAGACGCCGTGGGTGTGAGCCGTCACAATTGCGTGAACGCTCACCCCGTGCCGGGCGGTCACCTGCGGCAATGCATCGAATCACGGTGTGCAACTGCGGCTTTCACACAGTTGCACAGCCCCGGGACGGGCGCCGCCGGGCGCGAATCGGCACCGCCTGGCATGGTAGAGGGCGGGGGGACGATCACAACGGCTGTGTTCGCAATCCCGAGCACCCTTGCCGGAATGATGCACCTGCGGTAATTTTCGATCAGGCCCAGGGGCACAACGCATTTGGAGCATTTCTAGAACGTGAATCGCGTCAAGACATCCCTAGAGATTGTATCGCTGGTCACCGCAGGATCCCCCAGATCCGAGGGTGAGGATCATTCCCACATCGAACGGTTGGTCGAGGCCGAATGGCCGTTGCCGCCAATTCTCGTTCATCGGCCCACAATGCGGGTTATCGACGGATTTCACCGCACCTCCGCCGCGCGACTGAAGGGATTCACACATATTGATGCATATCTGGTGGACGGTTCCGAGGAACTCGCATTCATAGTCGGGGTCCGCGAGAACACAACCCACGGCCTGCCACTGTCACTCACCGATCGGCGGACCGCCGCGGAACGGATCATGCGGACGCATCCGCATTGGTCGGATCGTTCGATCGCGACCACCGCGGGACTGTCGGCGAAGACCGTCGCATCGATCCGGGGCCGCATCCACGACGATTCACGGTCCAGCCATCGCCTGGGCAGCGACGGCCGCCTGCGACCGGTCGACACCAAGTCGGCGCGGCGGACCGCCGCCGAGCTGATCATGGCCCGGCCCGACGCCTCCCTGCGCAGCATCGCCCAAGAGGTCGGGTTGTCCCCCTCGACCGTTCGAGATGTGCGCACCCGACTCAAACGCGGGGAGGACCCCCTCCTCCACACGAATGACAACCGTAGTCTCACTGCACCATCCGAGCCGGAGAGCAAACTCTCGGACACTCTCGATCGGCTCAACTCCCCGCTCAATCCCGAGAGGCCCGCCGATCTCGGCGCCCTGCTGGGCGTGTTGTCAAGGGACCCCGCACTACGTATGAGTGCCAGCGGCCGCGACCTCCTGCGGTGGATGCATCAGCGCGCGGTGAAGAGCAGCGATCTCGAGCAGATCGCCGACGCCATTCTCCCCCATACACGGGACCACATCATCGAATTCGCGTACCAATGCGCGGTCAATTGGTCGAATATCGCACGGGATCTGCAAGGTCGCTCGGACGCAGCGCAGAACAACGAATCACTGGAGTAATCGAAATGTCAAAGATCGCCATTCTCACGAGCGGCATGCAGTACGACATCGTCGGAAAGAATCCGGAGCGTCAGGCTGCCATAGCCGCGGCGACTCCCCATGTGACGGGATTCTTGTCCGCCATGCGGAAACGCGGTTACCCCGTCTTCCACCTGCAGCTTCTCAACGAGCCCGACGATCCCCTCGCCGAGCGGTACGACGGGCGCATCCCCGCGCTTCGAGGCACGGAGGGCGCCGATGTGATTCGCGAGTTCCTCGACTCCGACGACATCATTCAGGAGCGGAGCAAGGACAGCGGTTTCTACGAGACCGATCTGCACGAGCGACTCCAGGCGATCGGGGTCGAGACCCTGATTCTCATCGGCCTGCAAACCCAGATCTGTATTCAGACGACGGCGGCCGACGCGTTCTTTCGCGGATACATCGTCGGGGTGCCGAGCGACTGCGTTTTCTCCGCCGTCGAAGCCGACCGGCTGCGGGCGCTCGAATGGCTCGAGGGGTACTGCGCCACCGTTGCCGATTCCGAGGAGATCATTCGGACGCTGGATGAGAACGGCGGACTGCCCCGGAAGGAAACCAAGACACCGTGACTCTCGCGACCCAGCAGATTCAACTCGACCACGGCACGGGTGCGACCTTGTCGGGCGAACTCGTGGCATTCATCGCGGAAACGTTGGGCGACGTCTACATCGGCGAGATGGAGGACAGCGCCGTCCTCCCCGTCGAGGGCAGCCGGATCGCGATGACCACGGACAGTTTCGTGGTCGATCCGCCGTTCTTCGGCAATGGCGATATCGGGAAGATCGCGGTCTGCGGGACCGTCAACGATCTCGCGGTCTCGGGGGCCACCGCGCGCTATCTCACGCTCGGATTGATCCTCGAGACGGGACTGCCGTTCGATCGCCTGTTCCGCGTGCTGACCTCCATTCGGGAGACCGCGCGCGAAGCCGGCGTGCAGATCGTGTGCGGCGATACCAAGGTGGTGCGCGCCGGGGAAGCGGATCAGCTGTACCTCAACACCAGCGGGGTCGGCTTCTTCGCTCGCGAGCCCCTGCGGATGGACTCCGTGCGCCCCGGGGACGCGGTCATCCTGTCCGGCCCGATCGGTAATCACACCGTCCATCTGCTGTCGATTCGGGAAGGTCTGGGCTTCGAAAGCCGGGTCCTCAGCGACTGCGCGCCGCTCAACACCATGATCGACCGATTGTTCGCCACCGTGCCCGCCGGGTCGATTCACTCGATGCGCGATGTCACCCGGGGCGGACTCTCCGCGGTGCTGCACGAGTACGCGGGCAAGCTGGACAAGGCCATCGTGGTCGAGGCTCCGGCCCTGCCCATCCAGCACGAGACCGCGATGGCGGCGGACATGCTGGGGATCAATCCGCTGCACTGCGCCAACGAGGGTTGCGTGGCGATCTTCATCGATCCCGCGACGACCGATGCGGTCCTGGCCGCACTGCACGGGCACGAGTACGGACGGCACGCCGTGGCGATCGGTGAAGTGACTGCGCGAGAGGGCGCTTCGGTGCTGCTGCGGGATGCCGCGGGTCGCGAATCGGCGCTCCAACCGCTGCTCGGCGCAGAGCTGCCCCGGTTGTGCTGAGTCGTCATGACCGAACAAGCAACCTGGCAGATCAGGGTCACCGGTGTCGTTCAGGGCGTGGGCTATCGCCCGTTCGTCTACAAGCTCGCCCGCGAACGGCAACTGGCCGGATGGGTTCGCAATGATCCCGAGGGCGTGCTCATAGAGGCGAGCGGATTCGAGTCCGTGCTGCGGGTGTTCAGCGAGGAATTGGCGAGCAAGGCTCCGGAACTGGCGAGGGTCGACAGCGTGGTCACCCTCGGCAGGTCGGCCGGACGGTCGGAGGCCACCGGCTTCGACATCGTGCACAGCGAGCACACCGGGGCGAAAGCGGCTCTGGTACCGGCCGATACGCACGTGTGCGCCGACTGCCTGGCCGAGCTGCGCGATCCGGCCGACCACCGCTATCGCTACCCGTTCATCAACTGCACGAACTGCGGTCCCCGGTATTCGATCATTCGCGCACTGCCCTACGACCGGTCGCAGACCACGATGCACTCCTTCGTCATGTGCGAGCGATGCGACCGCGAGTATCGGGATCCCATGAGCCGGCGCTTCCACGCTCAGCCCAATGCCTGCGCGGAGTGCGGACCTCGCCTGTTCCTCGCCGACCGGCATGGGACGGTCATCGAGGGCGAGGATGCATTGCGCGGATGCGCAAGGGAATTGACGGCGGGACGGGTCGCGGCGATCAAGAGCGTCGGCGGTTTCCACCTCGCCGTGGATGCGCGCAACGCCGAGTCGGTGGCCTTGCTGCGCGAGCGTAAGCGCAGGGATTCGAAACCCTTCGCCGTCATGGTCCGGGATCTGGCCACCGCTCATCGGATCGTGGAGTTGTCCGCGGCCGAGGAAGCGGTGCTGAGCTCGCCCGCACGGCCGATTCTGCTCGCGCGCAAGCGTTCCGGCGCGGTGCCCGAGAACGTCGCCCCGAGGAACCCGAATCTGGGTCTGATGCTGCCCTCGGCGCCGCATCATCACCTGCTCCTGGACGAATCAGGCCTGGACACGGTGGTCATGACGAGCGGGAACCTCTCCGGCTATCCGATCGCGTATCGCAACCAGGACGCCCTCGGACAGCTCTTCGAGATCGCCGATGTGATCCTCTACCACGACCGTGAAATCGAGATCAGGGTCGACGATTCCGTGGTCCGGTTGTCCGCGCATCCCGAGTTGGACGGCCCCCTGCTGACGTTCCTGCGCAGGGCGCGCGGTTACGCGCCGTACCCGGTGGAGGTCGGGCGGCCGCTGACGCCACTGGTCGCCTACGGCGCCGAACTCAAGACGACGGTGGCCCTGTCCGCCGGTTCCCGGGTCTTCCTCAGCCAGCACATCGGCGACCTGAAGAACGACGAAACCTTTGCCTCGCACCGCAAGACGGCGGCGCACCTGGCATCGCTCTACGATCTGCGGCCCGCCGCAGGCGTTTACGACATGCACCCGCAGTTCCGCACCAGCAGTTCCCACGAAGGCATCGGTGAGCCGGGCGATCCCGTGTTCGTCCAGCACCATCATGCCCATATGGCCGCGTGTATGGCGGAGAATCGGCTCACCGGGCAGGCCATCGGTGTGGTGTTCGACGGGGCCGGCTACGGCACCGACGGCGCCATCTGGGGCGGGGAATTCCTGGTGGGCGGTTTCGACAAGGTCGAGCGGGCAACCCATCTGCGGCGTCTGGCACTGATCGGCGGCGACCGCGCGGTCCACGAACCGATCCGGACCGCGGTATCGGTCGCCTTGGACACGTTCGGCGATATCGATACCGCCGTCAAGGCCTTCCCGGCGCTCGGCGGGCTCGAGCAGGAGCGTCGGCAGGTGTATTCGACAATGTGGGCGCGAGGCATCAACTCCCCCGAAGTGTCGAGCATGGGCCGACTCTTCGACGGAGTGGCCGCCCTGCTGGATATCTGCGCATACGCCGAGTACGAAGCCCAGGGCCCGATCGAGTTGGAGGGCCTGCTCGAGCGTAACCTCGACATGGCCGATGGATACGAATTCGACTACACCGCAACCGAAGTCGACTTCAGACATGTCATCCGCGCCATCGCCGAAGACCTCGCCGCCGACCTACCCCTCCCCGAGATCAGCCGCCGATTCCACTCGAGTGTCGTCACCATGGTCCGCCGCCGGTGCCACGACATCTCCCGCCGAACCGGCATCCGCCGGGTAGTGCTCTCCGGCGGCGTCTTCCTCAACGAATTCCTCCAGATCAACTGCCTGACAACGCTCACCCTCGACGACTTCGAGGTCCACACCCACCGCCAGGTCCCCCCGAACGACGGCGGTCTGGCCCTGGGCCAACTGCTGGTCGCCGACTACCAGCACACCACCGGAAACGGCCGCCCGGGGTAATTCAGGCACCGCAGTACGTGGTCAGCGGGGGGCGTCGGGTTCGGGGGCTTCGAAGGGGACGACCGGGCCGCGGGGCGCGAGGGGCTGGGGCGCAGCGGAATTGCCGGGGTACGGGCCGTAGAGGATGGCGGAACCGTATGGGGGCGGGGCGATGACGGCCGGCTCGGGACGCGGGCCGCCGAAGGGTAGATATTCGCCGGTGCCCAGATCGTCGGAGGTGCTCAAGGCGGCCAGCAGGAGGATCACGACGGCGGCGGCGAGCGGCTGGGCGATGAGGGCTGCCCAACCCTCCACGGAGGGAGCGAATTCCACGATGGTGTGAATGGGCGGGTGGGTCGGGCGGACGTGACGCTGTTCGGCCACCGCCTCGCCGACCACCTTGGTGAGGAACGCGCCGACCGCGGAACCGAGGATGATGCCGGTCAACAGGACCGGGCCCCGCACCCGCCGCCAGCGCCAGGCCGCGACCGTGCCGAGCACGCCGAGCACGATGCCGATCAGCACGTAGATGGCGAGCGCGTCGAACCGGTGCAGGCTCTCACCGGTCAGGGCGGTGCCGCGGTCGGGTTCGACCACCAGCAGTTGTTCCGCCGGAGCGAGATACGCCCAGGCCACCCCGGCCAGGGCGCTCACCGCGGCGAGCGCGGCACACACCGCCGCCGCCGCACGCACTTCCCGCATCAATACCTCGACGCGTAGTCCGCCCGGCTCGGCGGCGAATGTGGCTGCCACTAGCGGTGTTCCAGGCTCGTGGAGTCGAGCACCCCGTGGCGCGAGCACTTGGCCCACCAGCCGTCGGGGCTGACCTGCACGATCATGCGGCGACCGCATTGTTCACAGAAGCGCGGCGGCTCCAGGCCCAGGGCCGCAGCGGGGGGTACCGGATCGTCCAGCCCCGGCACGACTCGCTTGCCCGTGAAAGGGTTGTAGCGCTCCTCGATGTCCACGACCACCTCGATGGATCCTTCGCGTATCGAACTCGGCGGGTAGATCAGGTCCAGGGGACAGTCGGCCCCCGTACCCCTACCGTACGAGACGGGTTCGGGGCCTATGCCCCGAACCCCCTTTTTTATCTCAGTGGTTTTCGCTCAGAGGGTTTCGTTGAGCGCCTTGATCGGCATCTTCAGCTCGCCGAGCAGATCGATGTCGGACTCGGCCGGGCGACCCAGGGTGGTCAGGTAGTTGCCGACGATGACGGCGTTGATGCCGCCCAGGATGCCCTGCTTGGCGCCCAGGTCGCCGAGGGTGATCTCGCGGCCGCCGGCGAAACGCAGGATGGTGCGCGGCATGGCGAGGCGGAAGGCGGCGACGGCGCGCAGCGCGTCGGCGGCCGGGAGCACCTCGAGGTCACCGAAGGGGGTGCCCGGGCGCGGGTTGAGGAAGTTCAGCGGCACCTCGTCGGGCTCCAGCGAGGCCAGGTCGGCCGCGAATTCCGCACGCTGCTCCAGGGATTCGCCCATGCCGAGGATGCCGCCGCAGCAGACCTCCATACCGGCCTCGCGCACCATGCGCAGGGTCTCCCAGCGCTCGTCGTAGGTGTGGGTGGTGACCACGTTCGGGAAGTGCGAGCGCGCGGTCTCCAGGTTGTGGTTGTAGCGGTGCACGCCCATGGCGGCCAGCTGGTCCACCTGCTCCTGGTTCAGCATGCCCAGCGAGCAGGCGACCTGGATGTCGACCTCGTTGCGGATGGCCTCGACGCCGGCGGCGACCTGCGCCATCAGGCGCTCGTCCGGACCGCGCACCGCGGCCACGATGCAGAACTCGGTGGCGCCGGTCTTGGCGGTCTGCTTGGCCGCCTCCACCAGCGAGGGGATGTCGAGCCAGGCGGCGCGCACGGGCGACTGGAAAAGGCCGGACTGCGAACAGAAGTGGCAGTCCTCGGGGCAACCACCGGTCTTGAGCGAGATGATGCCCTCGACCTCGACCTCGGGGCCGCACCACTTCATGCGGACGTCGTGCGCCAGGCCGAGCAGCTCCTCGAGCCGCTCGTCGCCGAGCCGCAGGACCGCGAGGGTCTGCTCCTGGGTCAGGCCGACGCCGCGCTCGAGCACCTGCTCGCGAGCGATGGCGAGGATGTCATCGCCTGCGTTGGTACCGGCTTCGGTGGTGACGGCTACCTGGGTCATGTCCGCGGGAATCCCTTCGTCCGGCCGCGTGGCCGAGCAACTTGAACGGTGTTCAGGGTAGGCTAGCAGCCCGGAACGTGAGCCGGAACACGAGAGGGTCGGAATCTTCAGTGCAACTCCATCGCACGGACGTGGTCGACGGGGCCATCGCCATCCTCGACCAGTACGGGCTGGCGGATCTCACCATGCGCCGCCTGGCCACCTCGCTGCACGTCCAACCCGGTGCGCTGTACTGGCACTTCCCCAACAAACAGGCGCTGCTCGGCGCGGTCGCCGACCGCATTCTCGCGCCCATGGACGAACCGGTCCGGGCCGAGGAATGGTCCAAGCAGATGACCGAACTCGCGCACCGGCTGCGCGAGAGCCTGCTCGCCTACCGCGACGGGGCCGAACTGGTCTCGGCCACCTACGCGTCCCGCCTCACCACCAGCAAGGGCCGGGAACGACTGGCCAGCGCCGCGATTCGCGCGGGCATGACGCGCGAGGAGGCCGAACTGGCCGCCTACACGCTGCTGTACTACGTGCTCGGGCAGACGGTGGACGAGCAGTCGCGCATCCAGATGGATTCCGCGGGCGCGCTCACCGAGGAGAACTCGCCGCTGTACGACATGCCCGACGCCACCGCGCGATTCGACTTCGGGTTGCAGCTGTTCGTGAGCGGTGTGCGACATCTGCTCGGTTCGCGAATCCGCTGATCCGCGCGAACGACCGCGAATCGAGCTCCGGCACGGGCTGATCGGGGCCGGACATCGGGATCTACCGACCAGTCGGAACCTGCGAAGATTCCGGACGGTAGGGTTCCCCTCGTCGATAGGCGGGTGCGGGAATCCGGTGGGAATCCGGAGCGGTCGCGCCACTGTGAGCACCGGATCCCGGTGCGAGTCAGACCTCCCCCGCCGCGCAACACTCTGGAGAGGCCGCGTCATGCCCGAGGAGCTACCGCGATGAGCCGCGCGCGGACCTCGCTTGCCCTGCCCGTCATGGGGGCGCTGCTGGTCGTGGCCATGATCGTCGCGACGGGCTTCGGCGCGGAGACGATCCCGGTGCGCGAGGTGCTCGCGGTCCTGCGCGACCGGCTGACCGGCACCGCGCACGCCGATCTGGGGCTCGACACCATCGTGTGGCAATTGCGGGTGCCGCGAACCGTTCTCGCCGCCATCGTCGGCGCGGGCCTGGCGGTCGCCGGGGCGGCCATGCAGACCCTGGTCCGCAACCCCCTCGCCGACCCCTACCTGCTGGGCGTCTCCTCCGGCGCGGGCGTCGGCGCGGCGGCGGTCATCACCTCCGGGGTGTTCGCCGGAGCCGGACTCTGGGCGCTCTCGGCGGGCGCGCTCGCCGGGGCCTTCGCCGCCGCGGCCGCGGTCTTTCTCATCGCCCTGGCCCAAGGCGGCCTCACGCCACTGCGGCTCGTGCTCACCGGCACGGTGCTGGGCTCGGCCTTCGCCGCCTTCAGCAGCTATCTGATCTTCCGCAGCAGTGACCCGTCCGCCGCCCAGTCGGTGCTGTTCTGGCTGCTGGGCAGTCTCTCCGGCGCGGACTGGACCCGAATCCTGTTGCCCGGCTGCGTGGTCGCGGCCTGCCTGACGGCCCTGCTGCTCGCCGCCAACTGGCTCGACGCGCTGAACCTGGGCCCGGACACGGCCGCGTCCATCGGAGTTCCGGTGCGCGAGTTGCGGATCGCCCTCTTCGTCCTGCTCGCGGTCCTGGTCGGAGTCCTGGTGGCGGTCTCCGGCGGCATCGGCTTCGTCGGCCTGGTGGTCCCGCACGCCGCCCGCCTGCTGGTCGGGCCGCGCCACCGCGTCCTGCTGCCCGCGAGCGCCCTGTGCGGCGCCACCTTCCTGGTCGTCGCCGACGCCGCCACCCGAGTCCTGGTCCGCCCCACCGAGATCCCGGTCGGCGTCCTCACCGGACTCATCGGAGCCCCCGCCTTCCTGCTCCTCATGGGCCGCCGCACCTACCGATTCGGCACCGCATGAGGCCCGGCCACCCGCACGACGCCGCTCCGGAGACCTCCGAGGCCATCGCCGCAGCGGACCACCGCGACGCGCTCACGACGAGCGGGCCGAGCAGCCGCGACCTCCCGGCCCCGAATGGCCTGGCGCCACGACGGCGCCGGCGCGGGTGGCGGAACAGCGCGATGCGGCGACACCACAGGGCCGCGGAGAGCCCCGGCGCGCTCCAGGTGGCAGCGCTGGCCTGCGGGGCGGGGCGCCGCACGGTTGTCACGGACGTCGACTTCACGGTGTCACCGGGCGAAACGGTGGGAATCGTCGGACCGAACGGTGCGGGAAAGACCACCCTGTTGCGAACGCTGGCGGGTTTGATCACGCCCGCCGCGGGCGAGGTCACGGTGAATGGCCGTCCGGTGCACCAGGTTTCGGCGCGGGAGCGGGCGCGGCTGGTGGGTCTGGTCGGGCAGGACGAAGCGCCGCCCACCGATCTGCTGGTCGGTGAGCTGGTGGCACTGGGCCGGACGCCGTATCTGCCGCCGTGGGGGGCGGGCGGCCCAGGCGAACGGGCAGCCGTCGAACGGGCATTGCGCCAGGTGGATCTGGCCGGGTTCGAGGGCCGCGCGGTGCGGCGGTTGTCGGGCGGGGAACGGCAGCGGGTGCTGCTGGCGCGGGCGCTGGCCCAGGACACGCCGGTGCTGCTGCTGGACGAGCCGACCAATCATCTGGACATCACCCATCAGCTCGAATTGCTGGCGCTGACCAGGGAATTGGCGCGGACCGTGGTGATGAGCCTGCACGATCTCACCCTCGCGGACCGGTTCTGCGATCGGGTGCTGGTGCTGGACGCGGGCCGGGCGCGCCCCCTGGAACCTCCCGGCGCGGCGCTGCGCCCCGAAGTACTCGCCGAGGTGTTCGGCGTCCTGGCGCGCCGGGTGCCCGACCCGGACTCGGGCGGCACGCACCTCGTGATCACCGGACGAAAGGCGAACTCGTGAACAAGATCCCGGCACGCACCATCCGGACCGACGCGGCACGCGCGGCGGGACGGGTTCGTCACGACGGGGCGGGCGGCGGCCGGCGCGGGACCTCCGCGGCCGCCGTCGCCCGCGGCGCCCGGCGAGCGCTCGCGGTGGCGGCAGTCACCGGGGTGCTCGGCGCGTGCGGGTCACCGCAGGCCGCGACCGGCAATCTGACAGTGCGCAATTGCGGCGTGGACCAGAAGTTTCCGTCGCCCGCGCAGCGGATGTTCGTCAATGACGGGAATCTGATCTCGATGGTTCTGGCGCTGGGGGCGGCGGAGCAGACGGTCGCGGTGTCGAGCCTGAAGCGGGACGCCGACACGCTGCGCAAGCATTACGGGGACGGAGTGGACCGGCTGAATTCGGTTGCGCCGGACTATCCCTCGCGGGAGACGGTGCTCGCGCAGCGACCGGACATGATGGTGGCGGGCTGGAACTACGGGTACTCGGAGTCGGCGAATCTGACGCCGGAATCGTTGCGGGCGGCCGGGGTCGCGCCGTACGTGCTCACCGAGAGCTGCCGCCGGCCCGGTGGCGAGCGGGGCGTGGTGGACGCCTGGACCGCGCTGCGCACGGATCTGACCGCGCTGGGCGCGATCACCGGGCGCGCGGACCAGGCGGCGCGGGTCACCGGGGATCTGGATCGCCGACTGTCGTCGCTGCTGGCCGCGCCGCAGCCGGAGCGGCGGCCGACGGTGTTCCTGTTCGACAGCGCCTCCGACACCGTCTTCTCCAGCGGGCAATACGGTGCGCCGCAGGCGATCCTGGAGGCGGCGGGCGCGCGCAACGCTCTCGCGGATGTGGCCGACACCTGGACGGCGGTGTCGTGGGAGCGGCTGGCGGCGGCCGACCCGGACGCCATCGTGTTCGTCGACTATCCGCCGCAGACCTTCCAGCAGAAGGTGGATCTGCTGCGCGGCAAGCCGGGCATCCAGAATCTGCGGGCGGTCACACAGGGCCGGTTCCTGAACCTGCCGTACGCGCTGTGGACCAGCGGGCCGTTGAACATCGACGCCGCCGAGCAGGTGCGGGCGCAGCTGGAACGCTGGAACCTGGTGCCCGCTTCGGGGATTCGTCCGGCCGCCGACGACGCGGTGCGCTAGGCGGGCCGCACCGAGCGCCGAGCGGGCCACACCGAGCGCTGAGCGGTCCGCGCCGAGCCACCGGCCCGGACCCCCGTTCAGTGGCCGACCGCGGCGGCTCCGGACTGGTCCCGCCACAACTGCCGCATGAACGGCACCACCTGCTGTTCGATGACGGTGTTGTATTCCTGTGGCCGCTCGATCGGGTTGGCGTGCCCGGTGGTTCGAGTGGTCACCACCAGCAAGGTCCCGCGCACCCCGCCGACCCGGTCGATGAGCACCTGGTGCGAGTACTCGACGTCCACCACCGGATCGTCGTACGGGTCGTGCGGCCGGATGAACACGATGGCCGGGCGAGGTTTGCCCGCCGCGGGTTTGGCCAGCGCCCGCAGGTCGTCGACCGCACCGCCCGCCACGATGGCCTTGAACTGCGCCTCGATCAGCCCGTTGCTGGCGGCGTCGGTATTGAGGATCTTGGACCGCAGCACGTCGTCGACCGCGCGCCGGAACTCGCCGCCGCGGATCACGTAGCGCCCGCCGACGAAACGGTCATGGCGCGCATACACTTCCACGACCAGCCGCAGCATCCGTCTCTCCCGCGCCCCGGGCACCCAGCCCATCCAGCGCAGCATCTCCTCGCCCTGGTCGCGGCTCTCGGGCCGCACCGCGTTCAGATCCACCGGCGTGCAGTCCAGGATCACCGCCCGCACCCGGGCGCCTCCGCTGTCCTCGTGCAGGTGCTTGGCGATCTCGAGCGCGATGACCCCGCCCATGCTGTGACCGGCCAGCACCACGTTCGGCACCTTGGCGGCGTCGGTGACCTTCACGATGAGATCCGCGATCACCTTGGTGTCGATACCGGTGTTGTCGTAGCGGACCGCCCACACCGATCCCAGCCTCGACAGTGACGGCAGCGCCCGCGCGGTGTCCCCGGCGTCGAGCACGCCCAGCCCGACCAGATCGAAGACGGCGGTGTCGGTGGCCTGTAGTTCCGCGGGCGCGGCGATGGGCAGCACCGACGGTTCGGTGCGGGCCAGCCGATCCTGTTCGGGCAGCACGTCCAGGCCGATGTACTCGACGAACGCGCCCAGCGCGACCAGCGGAACCAGGCCCAGCCGCAGGGCCAGCAGCCGGGCCCGGCGGAAGCGTCCCCAGCGCGCGCCGAGCCGGGTGGATCGCAGCCGGGCGCGCCGTCGCCGATCGTCGTAGTCGGCGGCGCCGGACGGATGCGGGAACCCCGGCAGGGCCATCAATCCACTGTACGAATTTCCGGCTCGTCATCCAGGCTTGTGCTGGGTGTCATCTGCTGAACCGCAGGCTTCACCTGCGCGTGCCGCGGCGTGGATCAGTGTCCCTCGGCGCGTTCGGCGAGGGCGGCGAGATTGTGCAGCGCCGTGCGGAAGCCGACCTCGTTGTCCTCCGGGGACAGCCCCGGCGGCAGATTGTCGTGCCGGGCGGTGACGCGGGTGCCGCCGGGCGCGTCGTCGAGGGTGTAGGTGACCGTCATCTCGCCGGTCAGTTCCGGGTTGTCGGTCTCGAACTCGATGGTCTGCACCACCTCGCGGTCGGGGACGACGCGGGCGAAGACCCCGTGGAAGGTGTCGGTGTGCGGGCTCGTCTTGCCGGCCTCGGTGGGCAGGTCGTAGGTCAGCGAGATGCGGAACCGCCCGCCGACGCGGGCATCGAATTCGTGGACGCGGCTGGTCATTCCGTCGGGCACCATCCAGGTCCGCACCGAATGCGCGTCCAGGAGGGCGCGGAAAACGCTGGGACGCGGAGCACCGACGAACTTCTCGACTCGAGTGGAAGGCACGGGCGCCACCCTACGCCCGATGTGACCAAGATCACGACAGCCCCGGCGCATCGGTGCCCGCGTCGTCCGGCGCGACCGGCAGGGTGAGGGCGGCCAGGGTGCCGCCGCCGGGCGCGGGAACCAGTGTCACCGAACCGGAATGGACCGCGGCCACCCACTGCACCAGTGACAGTCCGATGCCGTGCCGCCCGCCCGCGCCGACCGCGCCGCGCCGGAACGGGTCGGTGAGCGCCGGATCCAGCCCGCGCCCGTGATCGCGCACGGTCACCTGCCCCGCAGCGACCCGGACCCGCACCGGCGGGCCGCCGTGCACCAGCGCGTTGTCGACGAGATTGCGCACGGCCAGAGCCAGCAACTCCGGGTCCGCCCACACCGCGGTGGGTTCGGTGCTCAGCTCGATCTCGCCGCCGCAGTCGGCGACCACGCCCTCCACCAGCTGATCCAGGAACAGCCGCTGCCGATCCATTTCGCCCGCACCGGTTTCCGCGCGGGTGCGGGCCAGCAGCCCGGCGACCATGCGGCCCATGCGATCGGTGAGCGAGCGCGCGTCGGTGACGGCGCGGCGGGCGTCGGCCGGATCCCGCAGCGCGGCGTCGAGATAGAGACGCAGGGTTGCGAGGGGCGTGCGCAATTCGTGCGACGCCTCCGACAGGAACCGTTCCTGCTCGTCGAGCATCCGCACCGCCGGGCGCATGCTCACCCCCGACAGCAGGTGCCCGGCCAGCGCCGCGAGCGCCACCAGGGCGAGTCCGCCGCTCCACAACGCCACCACCAGCCTGCGGTGATCGCGGGAGCCGGGCTCCGGATCACCGCCCGCGACGACGATGGCCCCGACGGTGGCGTCGGTGTCCCAGGCTGGAGCCACCGCCAGCCGCACCGGCTGTCCGTCGCGATCGGTGGTGGTGTGCCACTGCGTCGCCTCGGCGTCGGCGGCCCGCCGCGCCAATCCGGTCAGCTCCCCGGGCAACCCGGATCGCTTGTGCACGAACAGTTCCCGCCAGCTGTCGTCGGGCTGCCGGACCAGGATCGTGACGGCATTGACGCCCCCTACCAGATCCTCGTCCCCGCGCACCGTCTCCAGATCGACGCTGCCGTCCTCGTTCCAGTACACCTCCCGCACCACACCGGTCACGACCCGATCGACCCCGGCGTCGAGGTCGTGTTCGCGGGAGTGCGCGTCGATGGAGGCCGCGATCGACGCGAGTACGACCAGGCACAGCGCGGTCAATGCGGTGAACAGCCCGGTCAGCAGCCAGCGGGTCCGCCGCAACCGGCCCGGCGAGGTCGGTGTTCCCGGCCCGCGCCGAAACCGCCCGAGCAGCCCCAGCGACCGCCCGGAGCTTTCCGCCGTCCCCGGGCCGTGCCCCATCCGCCCGCGCGCGCTCGGCGGCGTCGCGCCCCCTGGACCGGAATCCTGGTGGAGCGCGGCGAATTCGGCGATCATGCGCCGCTCACGCCAGGACGCGAGTCGCCGCCGGATGGTCACGGCGCGATCGTGAAACCGGCGCCGCGCACGGTTTCGATGAGCGGTGGTGCGCCGAGTTTGCGGCGCAGCTGGGCGATCACGACATCGACGACGTTGGAGGCCGGCTCGGCCATTTCGTCCCAGCAGCATTCGATGAGTTCGGTGCGGGTGACCACCGATCCGGCGCGGGCGGCGAGCAGTTCGAGCACACCGAATTCCTTGGGCGTCAAGGTGAGCAGCGTGCCCGCGCGGTGGACGCGGCGGCGCGGGCGATCCACGATCAGGGTGCCGACGACGGTGCGGGTCGACGCGGGCAGTTCGCGGCGGCGGCACAGCGCGCCCACGCGGGCGGCGAGCTCGTCCATGGCGAAAGGCTTCACGACGTAGTCGTCCGCGCCGTGGGCGAACCCGTCGAGCCGGTCGGCGAGCGCGTCGCGGGCGGTGAGCATGACGACCGGGGTGCGCCGCCCGGCCTCGCGTTGCGCGCGCACCAGGTCTAGCCCGTCCCCGTCGGGCAGTCCCCGGTCGATGACCAGGCAGTCGTAGCTGTTGACCTCGATCTTCAGGTCGGCGTCGGCGTAGTCGCGGGCCAGATCCACCGCGAATCCCGCCGCCCGCAGGCCCCCGGCGACCTCGTCGCCCAGGTTGCCGTCGTCCTCGACCACGAGTACCCGCACCTGCGTAATTACAGCATCCATACCGGTCATCCGGCCATGACCGACAGCCTCGGCAACGGAAGTACGGGGCAGCACCTGCTCGCCACATGCGGGCCGGCCAACCACCACCCAAGGCCGCCGTCCACGCCTGCGGCGGTGCGCCCCGGTCAGCGACCGACCCCTACCGGACGCCCCGCGGCCTTGTCCCCCGGACATCCCCGCGACCTTCGCGAGGGCCCCGATCCCGGCCGCCCGGCCATCGGCCCGCAGGCGGTGCGTGGTGGCATGCTCGCCACCATCGGCTCTCCTCATGCCGCCACTGTCGCAGGATGTCTGTGAGGAATTCGTGGGCCGCGGCTACCGGTCAGGGGCGCAGATACCGATCGGTCCAGTCCGCGTCGAACCAGCCGGGCGCGGCCGCGGTGAACTCGCGTCGGTCCCAGGCCCCGCTTCCGGCGGGCAGCGAACCGACCAGGTCGACGCCCGTGACGGCGGGCAGATCGGTGCGATTGCATTCGGCGGCGAGATCGGGTGCGGCGGGCCAGGATCCGATGACCAGGCCCGCGCAGTCGACGCCCGCCGCGGCCAGCGTGCGGGTGGTCAGCTCGCTGTGGTTGAGGGTGCCCAGCCCGGCGGCGGCCACCAGCAGGACGGGGGCGCTCATCTTCTGGGCCAGGTCCAGCAGGGTGAACTCGCCCATACGCACCAACAGCCCGCCGGCGCCCTCGACCAGGATCAGGTCGGCGTCGGCGCAGGACTCGATCCCGGCGACCGTCTCGGCCAGGGTGAGCAGCGGCTGACCGCAGCGGCGCGCGGCGGTGTCGGGGGCCAGCGGGTCGGGGTAGCGCGCGAATTCGAGGGTGCGGGTCACGCCGCTGAGCCGGGTGATGTCGGCCAGGTCGCCGGGTTCGCCGGGGGCCATGCCGGTCTGCGCGGGCTTGACCACCGCGACCTCGGTCCCGGCGGCGCGGGCGGTCGCCGCCAGCGCGGCGGTCACGATGGTCTTGCCGACATCGGTCGAGGTGCCGGTGACGAACAGCAGTGTCGCGGTCATACCGAAACGGCCTCCCGCCCACGGGCTTCGGCCAGTACCTCGCCGAGAACGGTGGCGATGGTGGCCAATTCGGCCGCGGTGAGATCGGCGCGCGCGGTCAGGCGCAGGCGCGAGGTGCCCTCGGGCACCGACGGCGGGCGGAAGCAGCCGACGCTGAGGCCGCGCGCCCGGCAGGCCTGGGCGGCGTCGTAGGCGATCTGCGCCTCGCCGAGTACGACGGAGACGACCGCCGACTCCGGGTGCCCGACACCGGCGATGCGGGCCAGGTCGGCGGCGCGGTCGAGGACCCGCTGGGCCATCTCGGGCTCGCGGCGCAGCAGCCCCAGCGCCGCGCGGGCCGCGCCGACGGCGGCCGGAGCCAGGCCGGTGTCGAAGATGAAGGTGCGGGCCGCGTCGATCAGATGCGCGCGCACTCGCTCGCTCGCCAGCACCACGCCGCCTTGTGCGGCAAAGGCTTTGGAGAGGGTCGCGGTGATGATCAGGTCCGGTTCCCCGGCCAGCCCGCACTCGTGCACCAGACCGCGGCCGCCGTCGCCGCGCACACCCAGTCCGTGCGCCTCGTCCACGATCAGGACCGCGCCGTTGGCCCGGGTGACGCGATGCAGTTCGGTCAGCGGCGCCAGGTCGCCGTCGGCACTGAACACCGAATCGGTGAGCACCAGCGCGCGTTCCTCGGTGCGCCGCGACAGCAGCCGATCCACGGCTGCGGGATCCTTGTGCGCCGCGATCTCCACCCGCGCCCGCGACAACCGGCAGGCGTCCACCAGGGAGGCGTGACTGCCCTCGTCCGAAACCACCAGCGCCCCACGTCCGGCCAGCGCGGTGACCACGCCGAGGTTGGCGGCGTAGCCGGAGGCGAACACCAATCCGGCTTCCGCGCCCACGAATTCGGCGAGTTCGCGCTCGAGCTGCTCGTGTTCGACGGTGGTCCCGGTGACCAGTCGCGAACCGGTGGAGCCGGTGCCCCAGTACCGCACCGAGGCGACCGAGCCCTCGACGACCTCGGGGTGGCGGACGAGCCCGAGGTAGTCGTTGGAGGCCAGGTCGATGCTCGCCGCGTCGGAGGTGCGGGGTCGCAGTTCACGGCGCAGCCCCGCGTCCACGCGTTCGGCGGCGCGGGTGTCGAGCCAGCTCAAGGGATCGGCAGTCACAGCTCGGAAGCATACTTGAACGCCGTTCAGGAGGCCATGGGTGTCGGTGGACGGCGCTATGCTGGAGGATCGTAAGGAGGCTGCGCGATGCCACGATGGGCAATAGTGGTCGAGCAGACGACCGGCTTCGGTGACTCCAAGACCTGGAGTCCGAAGATCCTCACCGAGGTGGTGGGAACCCGCGAACAAGCTCTCGCGAAGGTCCCTGACCTCGTCTCGAAATTCATTCCCGATCATCCGAAGTTGATCAGCCGCCGCACGATTCTGCGCGACGGCGACACCTTCATGCTGATCGCACGTGGCTGGTCCGATGACTATCACTGCGTGTTCAAGGTCTGGGAAGTCCTGTCAGACAGCGACAATGCAGACAAAGCACGCGAGAAACGGGCCAACCGCTAGGAATTCGGCATCCCGGCGGTAGTTCAGGATCAGGCCGCGGCAGCCGCGAGCATGGCGGCGGTGATCCGGCGGACGTCCTCCGAGGTGCTGATGAACGGGGGCATGGCATAGACCAGGTTGCGGAAGGGCCGCAGCCAGGCTCCCGCGTCGACGGCGGCGTGCGTCGCCGCGCGCATGTCCACCGGGTGATCGAGCTCGATCACCCCGATGGCACCGCGCACCCGCACGTCGGCGACGCCGGGCAGGTCCCGCGCCGGGGCCAGACCGGAGTTCAGCTCGGCCTCGATCCGGGTGACCTCGCCCCGCCAGTCGCGCGAGAGCAGCAGTTCGATCGAGGCGACCGCCACCGCGCAGGCGAGGGGGTTGCCCATGAAGGTCGGGCCGTGCATGAGACCGCCGTGTGAGCGGCTGATGGCCTGGGCGATCTCCGTGGTGGTCAGGGCGGCGGCCAGGGTCAGGTAGCCGCCGGTGATGGCCTTGCCGACGCACATCACGTCGGGGCGGACGCCGGCCTGGTCGGCGGCGAAAAGTGTTCCGGTGCGGCCGAATCCGGTGGCGATCTCGTCGAAGACCAGCAGGACGTCGTGTTCGTCGCAGAGGCGGCGCAGTTCGGTCAGGTAGCGCGGGTCGTGGAAACGCATGCCGCCCGCGCCCTGCACCACGGGTTCCACGATGACGGCGGCCAATTCGTGGGCGTGCTCGGCGATGGTCCGTTCCAGTTCGGCGACGTACTCCGGCCGGAAGTCGGCGGGGGGCGCGCTCGCGAAGATCTGCGGGACCAGCACGTCCGACCACAGCGAGTGCATGCCGCCCTCCGGGTCGCACACGCTCATGGGGGTGAACGTGTCGCCGTGGTAGCCGCCGCGCCAGGTCATCAGCCGATGCTTCCCGGGTCGGCCCACCGCGCGCTGGTACTGCAGGCACATCTTCACCGCGACCTCGACCGACACCGAGCCGGAGTCGCAGAGGAACACCTTGTCCAGGCCCTCGGGGGTGAGCTCGACCAGCAGTCGCGAGAGCCGCACGGCGGGTTCGTGGGTGAGCCCGCCGAACATGACGTGACTCATCTTGCGCGACTGCGCCAGCAGCGCCGCGTCCAGCACCGGGTGCTGATACCCGTGCACGGCCGCCCACCAGGAACTCATGCCGTCCACCAGTTCCCGGCCGTCGGCCAGGGTGAGCCGGGTGCCCGACGCCGAGGCCACCACCAGGGGTTCGGTGCCGGCCGGGAAGCCGCCGTAGGGATGCCACACGTGCGCGGCGTCGAGGGCGGTGATCTCGGCGGACGACAGCGCGGCCGATGCCGTCAGGGGGTCGGTCAATGCCACAGGTGGTCCTTCGAGGAGCGGGCTTGAACGGCGTTCAAGTTACCAGAACCGCCGTACGACCCGGCAAGCGCGGGCCGATAGGGTTCCCGGTATGGCTCCCGCGACTCCCGGCACCACCGGGCTCGGTGTCTGGCCGGGGACCGCCTACCCCCTGGGCGCGACCTACGACGGCGCCGGAACGAACTTCTCCGTTTTCTCCGAGGTGGCCCGGCGGGTGGAGCTGTGTCTCATCGACGCCGAGCATCGGGAGACCCGGATCGAGCTCGAGGAGGTCGACGGGTACGTCTGGCACGCCTACCTGCCCGGGATCGGCCCCGGGCAGCGCTACGGATTCCGGGTGCACGGCCCCTTCGAGCCGGCCGAGGGCCTGCGCTGCGATCCGAGCAAACTGCTGCTCGACCCGTACGGCAAGGCGTTCGAGGGCGACTTCGGCACCGCCATCGCGCCCTACAACTACGGGCAGAACTCGCTCGGGCACACCATGACCGGGGTGGTCATCAACCCCTGGTTCGACTGGGCCGACGACCGCGCGCCGAAACGGCCGTACCACGAGACGGTCATCTACGAGGCGCACGTGAAGGGCATGACCTTCACCCACCCCGAGGTGCCGCCGGAGCTGCGCGGCACCTTCGCGGGCATGGCGCACCCCGCGATCATCGACCACCTGCGCGGGCTCGGCGTCACCGCGGTGGAACTCATGCCGGTGCACCAGTTCCTCGACGACCGCATCCTGCTGGACCGGGGACTGCGGAACTACTGGGGCTACAACAGTTTCGGCTACTTCGCGCCGCACCGGGGCTACGCCGCCGGCGCCTCCCCCGCCGCCGCGGTCACCGAATTCAAGGCCATGGTGCGCGCCTTCCACACCGCGGGCATCGAGGTGATCCTCGACGTGGTCTACAACCACACCGCCGAAGGCAACGAGTTCGGGCCGACCCTCAGCTTCCGCGGCCTCGACAATGCCGCGTACTACCGACTGGTGGACGACGATCCACAGCACTACATGGACTACACCGGCACCGGCAACAGCTTCAACATGCGGCATCCGCACGCCTTGCAGCTGATCATGGATTCGCTGCGGTACTGGGTGCTCGATATGCACGTGGACGGCTTCCGTTTCGACCTGGCCGCCACCCTGGCCCGCGAATTACACGACGTGGACCGCCTTTCCACCTTCTTCGACCTGGTGCATCAGGATCCGGTGGTGAGTCAGGTCAAGCTGATCGCCGAACCCTGGGATGTCGGGGAAGGCGGCTATCAGGTCGGCAACTTCCCGGTCGCCTGGACCGAATGGAACGGCAAATACCGTGACACCGTGCGGGATTACTGGCGCGGGCAACCGGCCACCCTCGGCGAGTTCGCGTCCCGGCTCACCGGCTCCTCGGACCTGTACGAGGCGACCGGCCGCCGGCCCAGCGCCAGCATCAACTTCGTCACCGCGCACGACGGGTTCACCCTCGCGGACCTGGTGTCCTACAACGAGAAACACAATGACGCCAACGGCGAGGGCAACCAGGACGGCGAAACCTACAATCGCTCCTGGAACTGCGGCGTCGAAGGCCCCACCGACGACCCGGAGATCCTGGCCCTGCGGGCCCGGCAGCGCCGCAACCTGCTCGCCACCCTGATGCTATCGCAGGGCACCCCGATGTTGTTGCACGGCGACGAGTTCGGCCGCACCCAGCACGGCAACAACAATGTCTACTGTCAGGATTCGCCGCTGTCGTGGATGGACTGGACCCGCATGGACACCGAGGCCGAGCTGCTCGAATTCACCAGGCGCACCGTCGCCCTGCGCGCCGCGCACCCGGTGTTCCGGCGGCGGCGCTTCTTCGATCCCGCGCCCGCGCCGGACGGGCTCGGTGACATCGCCTGGTTCACCCCCGGCGGCGCGGCCATGACCGACGCCCACTGGGAGACCGGTTTCGCGCGCTCACTCGCGGTGTTCCTCAACGGCGACGGCATCGGCGAACCGGGCCCGCGCGGGCAGCGCGTCACCGACGACTCGTTCCTGCTGTGCTTCAACGCCCACGACGAGGCCCTCGACTTCACCCTGCCCGACGCCCGGCACGGCGACGGCTGGACCGTGACGCTGGACTGTTCCACCCCGACCGGCGAACCGGCAGGCAGCGGCCCTCACGGCGCGTCGGCCACGGTGCAAGTGCCCGCACGCTGTCTCGTCGTACTGCGCCGTACGGCATGATCGGTAGCGACATGACCAGCTCGCCCGAACACACCACCGGCCCCATCGCCCGCCAGATGCCCGTGCGCAGCACCTACCGCCTGCAGTTGCGGCCCGACGCGCTCACCTTCGCCGACGCGCGCGGTATCGCCGAATACCTACAACAGCTGGGCATTTCGCACCTGTACCTGTCGCCCGTCATGAGTGCGGCCCGCGGCTCCACCCACGGCTACGACGTCATCGACCCGACCACGGTGTCGGCGGGGCTGGGCGGGCCGACCGGGCTCAAGGCCCTCGCCGACGAGGTGCGCAGCCGCGGTATGGGGCTCATCGTCGACCTGGTGCCCAACCACGTGTCGGTGGCCGATCCGCGGCAGAACCAGTGGTGGTGGGAGGTGCTGCGGGACGGCAAGGACTCGCCCTACGCCACCTGGTTCGACATCGACTGGACCTCCGGCAACGGCGCGGGCGGGCGGATCGCGCTGCCGGTGCTGGCCGGGGAGAACGATCCGGCCGCGCTGACCGTGGACCGGTCCGGGCCCGAACCCATGCTGGCGCTGCACGATATGCGCTTCCCCATCGCCCCGGGCACCGACGGCGAGAACGCGCTGCGCATCCACGACAAACAGCACTATCGGCTGGTCAACTGGAAATCCGGGCTGTGCGGGTACCGGCGCTACTTCACCGTCGGCGGGCTGGCCGCGCTGCGCCAGGAGGACCCGGCGGTCTTCGAGGCCACCCACCGCGAACTGGCCGCCTGGTGCGAGCACGACCTCATCGACGGTGTGCGCGTGGACCATCCCGACGGGCTGGCCGAACCCGCGCAATACCTGCGGCGGCTGCGGCGGCTGATCGGGCCGCAGCGGCTGCTGCTGGTGGAGAAGGTGCTCTCCAACCGTGAGCCCCTCGACGCCACGCTGCCCATCGACGGCACCACCGGCTACGACGCGCTCGCCGACATCGGCGGGGTGCTCATCGACCCGGACGGGGAGAAGCAGCTCACCGATCTGTCGCGGCAGTTCACCGGGCACGGCAGCGACCGGGCCTGGTTCACCGAGCAGGAGCATCGGATTCGCCGCGCGGTCGCCGAGACCATGCTGGTGCCGGAGGTGCGGCGGCTGGTGGCGGCGGTCAAACGCGACGCCCGCGCCGACGTGTTCGACACCATGGCGCTCACCAACGCCGTCATCGAGGTGCTGTCGTTCATGCCGGTGTACCGCACCGACTACGCGCCGCTGGCCGGGATGGTCGGCGCGGTGGTCGCGGAGGTGGCGCGCCGCAATGCCGAACTCACCGCGCCGCTGCAGGTGCTGGTGACCGCGCTCGCCGTGGGTGGCGAGGCCGTCACCCGCTTCCACCAGGTGGGCGGGGCGATGAGCGCGAAAGCGGTGGAGGACACCATGTTCTACCGTGCTGCCCGGCTGGTGTCGCTGCAGGAGATGGGCGCGGACCCGGCCCGGTTCGGGTGCTCCCCCATCGAATTCCATCTCGCCAACGCCGAGCGCGCCGCCCGCTGGCCGGCGACCATGACCGCCCTGTCCACCCACGACACCAAGCGCGGCGAGGACGTGCGCGCCCGCATCGGCATGCTGTCGCAGGTGCCCGACATCTGGGCGCGGTCGGTCAGCACCTGGGAGGAGATCGCGCCCGGGCCCGACGGCGCGACCACACTGTTCCTGCTGCAGAACATGTTCGGCGTGTGGCCCGCCGACGGACGGCCCGCCGCGAGCGTGCCCGGGCTGAGGGAACGGCTGCACCGGTTCGCGGAGAAGGCGGTCCGCGAGGCGGGCACCCAATCCTCGTGGGAGGAACCCGATATCGAGTTCGAGACGGCGGTGCACCGCTGGATCGACGCCGTCCTCGACGGACCGGTCGGCTCGGAACTCGGGGAATTCGTCAATGATCTCGCCATCCACGCCTGGACCGACTCCCTGGCCCAGAAGCTGCTGCAGCTGTGCGGCCCCGGCATCCCCGACATCTACCAGGGCTGCGAACTGTGGGAGGACTCGCTCGTCGACCCCGACAACCGCCGCCCGGTCGACTTCACCCACCGCTCCCTGCTGCTCCAATCCCTCACTGGCACCCCCGATCTCGACCCCACCGGCGCGGTCAAGATGTGGATCGCCGCCTACGCGCTGTGGCTGCGCCGCGAACGCCCCGACTGCTTCGTCGGCGGCACCTACACGCCCCTGTTCGCCTCCGGCGACCGCGACCACCACCTGCTCTCCTACGCCCGCGGCCGCACCGGCGAAACCCCCGAGATCATCGTCGCCGTCACCCGCCACAGCATTCGCCTCGACGAGGCCGGCGGCTGGGGCGACACGGTCCTCGACCTCCCCCAAGGCCACTGGACCGACCGCCTCACCGGCCACACCTTCTCCGGCCGCGCCCGCCTCGAAAAGCTCTTCGCCCGCCTCCCGGTCGCCCTGCTCGTGCGCTGACACCCGGCCCACCCAACCGGAGACAGCTGCCGCGAGAACCGCGGCGGGCTCGTCGGTCCGCAGCCTCGAGAACCGACTCCGCGGCGAGCGGCTCTGGCACACCACAGTCGCGGCCTGCGGAGATTGGCCATACCGAGGCGGCCGAGGTCTGCGATCCGACGACTCCGTCATGGGCGGAGGCGCGCTTGCCCGCTCTGGTTCTCAGATACCGACTGCGCGGCAGGGGGGTTGGGGGGTGCCGTCGCCGGCGGTGGTGGGCCAGGTCATGGCGGCGGAGGTTTGGGCGCCGCAGCCGGGGTAGCGGTCGGCCGGTTGCCAGGCGGTGGCCTTGGCGAGCACCACGCCGAGCAGACCGGGGAGGCTCGGATCCGTTGCGGGGATCGGGATCTCGCGCGGGAGGTGGCCGGTGGTGAGCTGGTGGAGGGTGACGGCCAGGGCGTGGACGTCGGCGGGCGGGCCGACGGTGCGGCCCGCGCACTGTTCGGGTGGGGCGTAGGGCTGGGAGAAGGCCCAGCGGCCGGTGGCGGTCCGGGTTTCCTCGGCGGCGAGGCTGCGGGCGAGGCCGAAGTCGCCGATCAGGACCAGTCCGCGCCCGCGGTGCCGGTGGTGCGGAAGATATTGGCGGGCTTGACGTCCCGGTGGACGACCTGGTGGATAGCGCCGTCACGCCGGTCCGGCAGCCCATTATCAGGCGGCGGATTCCGCCGATCCGCTCCCCTCGTCGATGCTGACCGGATGCCGGGGCAGCGGAACCAGGTCGATCGACTCGATCAACTCCGACGGGACGGGACCGGGGCGGCGCTCGCACCAGCGCCGAATATTGGCCGGGCGGTAGCCTTTTCGATCCCCGACGGTGGAGGCCAGGAAGCTGTCCTGGTCGCCGGGCTGCAGCAGTTTGCGCCACGAGTCCCAGTAGAAGCGCGGGCTGCGCCAGGTGGTGGTCATGCGCGCGGCATTGAGGATGCGGAAGCCCGGGCTCAGCGAATCGTGCAGGTGCGGGGCGTCGAACGGGCAGCCGCGCAACAGGTCGTCGAGTCGATCGTGGTCGAAGGCCAGCCCCTCGGCCTCGGCTTCGGCGATCATCCAGCGCAACGTGATGTCGGACAGGCCGCAGTCGGCGTAGCCGCCGCCGATATCGCAGTGCACGCCCTCGAACCAGACCTGCTTCACCCGGTCGGGCCGGTCGGCGTAGAGCTCACGCTGCTCGTCGGGGACCTCCCACAGGCAGGGCGAGAAGGCGCGCCGCCGCTCGTCGATGGCCAGCGCCTGCCGCGCGCACCGCACGATGCGCGAGAGCCGCACATCGTGGAAGCGGTGCAGGCGCGCGGTGATGCCGGGGACGCCCATCGCGCCCACCGTGTCGAAGACGCCCAGGAAGTTGATGGCCGGGGCCTGGGGGTGGGAGTTCCGGGCCCGGAACTCGGCCCATTCGGGCGGGTCCGGGTCGTCGGCGTGCTTCTTGCGCGTCCGGTAGATCCTCAAGGCCTTGGGGTACTGGCCGCCGATCATGGCCTGGTAGGTCAGGATGCCGAGCCGGTTGATCATCCCGGCCAGGCTGCGGGCGGTGTACGCGCCGCGGCTGAAGCCGAAGATGTAGATCTCGTCGCCGGGTTCCCAGTTCAGGGCCAGCTGCCAGTAGGCGGCCGACAGGTTGGCCTCCAGGCCCAGCCCGAAGGCGCCGCCCAGGAGCTTGTCGGACATGAAGCCGCGGGAGCCGGGTCCGGGAACATAGTTGATGCGCTGGCCGACGCGGTTCCCGTCCTGATCCGTCCCGGTCAGCCGGACCGTCTCGGCGATCTTCACGATATTGGACACCGCCGAGCTCGATTCGGCCTGCCAGGTGCCGTCGCAACACACCACGAGTCGTTTCATGAACGCCAGCCTCCCGTCCTGACCGTCCGGTTTCCTGCGTAGCGAACTACTCGAATAATCGCGGCCCCGCCGCGCGGCCGTTAACCACATGCGGGCCCCAGGAATCCCCGCACCAGCGCCATCGACACGCCGGGTTCGGCCCGCGACCGGTCATGACTCGTTCACGATCGGCGTGGCACGGTGAGCCCATGTCCCCACCGCGGCGGTCCCAGCCGACGCCCCCGCTCACCATCGGCGACCTGGTGGTCGATCGTCTGCGGCGCCGCGTCCGCCGCGACGGCGTATTGCCGAGCAGGACGATGCGCGAGTTCTGCGCGCTGGAACTGCTCGCCGAGCGTGCGGGCACCCTGGTCAGCCCGGCCGGCATCGCCACCGCCTGTGGCGAATCCGGCGCCGGGACCGGCGTGGGCGAGGTGATCACGAAGCTGAACCGCACACTGGGCGATCCGCGCATCATCCACGGCTCGGCGGCGGGATACCCACTGCACGCCTGAGAACCCCACGGGGGCAACCGGTCCCGTGTGATCCGAACGAGGGGTCGGATCACACGGGTCACCGGATCAGGTCAGGTACCGGTACGCGGGCGAGTTCGGGTCCAGCCGCTGGCCCTGGATCGGCGAGGCCTCCAGCCGCGCGATCAGCGGCTCCAGGCAGTCCGGGCTGCCCAGTTCGATGCCGACCAGCGCCGCCCCGGTCTCCCGGTTGTTGCGCTTGACGTACTCGAACAGGGTGATGTCGTCGTCGGGACCGAGCACCTCGTCGAGGAAGCGGCGCAGCGCACCGGGCTCCTGGGGGAAGTCCACCAGGAAATAGTGTTTCACGCCCTGATGCACCAGCGAGCGCTCGATCACCTCGCCGTAGCGGGAGATGTCGTTGTTGCCGCCCGACAGCAGGCACACCACCGTCGAGCCCGGCTCGATCTCGATCTCACGCAGCGCCGCCACCGACAGCGCGCCCGCCGGCTCGGCCACCACGCCCTCGTTCTGATACAGCTCCAGCATGGCCGTGCAGATCGCGCCCTCGTCCACATGCATCATGCGGAAAGTGCCCGCGCCGGACTCGGTTTCGGTGCTGGTCAGTAAAGGCAGCGAGGCGTGCGAACGAACCAGGCCGCCGAAGCGCGACACCGCGGTGTAGGGCACCGCCCCGATCCGGCGCACGGCTGCGCCGTCCACGAACGGATCGATCTCGGGAAGCGTGACCGGGCCGCCCGCCACCAGCGCGGCGGTCATCGACGCCGCGCCGGTGGGCTCGACACCCAGGATCGCGGTCTGCGGCGATCGCTCGCGCAGATAGGTGCCGACCCCGGCCAGGCAGCCGCCGCCACCCACCGGCACGATCACCAGATCCGGTGCGCGGCCGAGCTGTTCGAGGAATTCGGCGGCGATGGTGCCCTGCCCGGCCGCGGTGCGCGGATCGTCGAAGGGCGGGACCATGGTGGCCCCGGTGCGGGCCACATCGTCGGCGGCGGCCGCGGCGGCCGCGTCGTAGGTGTCGCCGACCGCGATGAGTTCCACGAATTCCGCGCCATGCACGCGGATCCGGTCGCGCTTCTGCTTCGGGGTGGTGCGCGGCACGTAGATGCGCCCGCGCACGCCCATCGCCTTGCACGCGAAAGCCACGCCCTGGGCGTGGTTTCCGGCGCTGGCGGTGACCACGCCGGCGGCCTTCTCGTCGTCGGTGAGCTGCGCCATCAGGTTGTAGGCGCCGCGCAGCTTGTAGGACCGGACCGCGGTGAGGTCCTCACGCTTGAGGTAGACCTCCGCGCCGGTCAGCGCCGACAGCCGCGGAATCCGCTGCAGCGGCGTCGGCTCGATAATGTTCGAAATTCGCTTGGCAGCCGCGTCGATCTCGTCCGCCGTCAATTCGGGCAGCGGACCGGACACTTTCTCTGCTACAGCAAGCGGATCAGACACCCGAACATGCTAGCCGGGTGCACGCGCCCCGGTGGAGGCAGCGCCCATTTCGGTGCCGCCTCCGAGATCGGGACGGCGTGTCAGGCGCGCGGGGTGAGGACGAACAGCGGGATCTCTCGGGCCGTCTTCTTCTGATAGGCGTCGTAATCGGGCCACACCTCGGCGGCCCGCTTCCACCACACCGCCTTCTCGTCGCCGGTGACCTCGCGCGCGTCGTAGTCCTTGACCACGTCGCGGTCGCGCAGTTCCACGTGCGGGTCGGCCTTGATGTTCCAGTACCAGACCGGATGCTTGGGCGCGCCGCCCAGCGAGGCGACCACCGCGTACTCGCCGTCGTGCTCGACGCGCATGAGCGGGGTCTTGCGCAGCTTGCCGGACTTGTTGCCGCGGGTGGTCAGCAGGATGACCGGCACGCCCTGCAGGGTGGTGCCCGTGGCTCCCCCGGAGTTCTCGTACTTCTCGGCCTGCTCGCGTGCCCAATCGGACGTGCTGGGTTCATACTCTCCGTGAAGTGGCATACGACCAGCAACGGCCCGGGCTCATGTGTTGTTCCCGACAGAAAGTTTCGGTTGCCCGAACTTTGGTTCGACGTCTACCCTGACCATATGGCAGTGGTTCACCCTACGGACACCGAACGCGCGGTCGCGCGCATCGCGGCCGTGGACATCGCCGGGACGGCGTGGCCGGTCTACAAGCTGGAAGCCTTGTTCGCCGGTGTGGTGGTCGCCCTGACCCTCGCCCTGATCACCGGGTCCGCGCAGGCCGCGGTGCTCGGCGCGGCCGTGATCGCGGCCCTGCGGTGGATCGCCGGTTCCATTCGGCGCTGATCTCGATCCGGAATCCCCCGATTTCGAACTGGACGTTCATCCGTGTTGGTCGGCACATTCACCCTGCCCGGCAACATCGGGGTGATCCCCCAGGCCTTTGTGCCCACCATGAACGTGAGCCAGGTCGATCCCTCACTGATCATCATCGGCCCAACATCGAAGTGCCGTTGAGCGTCGATCTGGCCCCGGGTGAGGTCGAGGACGTCCCCGTGGCCGACAAGGAACTGCTGCCGGGCAAGACCGTGCAGATCGTCGTCCGCGACTTCCACATCGCCGTGAACCAGTGCGCCGGACCGGTCTCGATCCAGCAGTACACCTACATGTACGCCAAGTCACCCGAAACCGATAACAGCGGCGCGGTTTTCGGCGACCCGACCTGGCTCTGAAAATCCCGTGTGCCCCGCGCTGACGCGAGGGGCACACGGGGCAGGGGTGGGCAGTCGCCGACCGGTGGCCTGTCAGCCGGCGAGGCAGCCCGGGCCGAGCAGGGCTTTGAGGTCGCCCATGAGGGCCGAGGACGGCGAGACGCGCAGGTTGTCGGCGACCTTCAGCTTGGTGGTGCGGTCGCGGGAACCGACGTGCTTGATGTGCACGTCCGCGGTGCCGGGGTGGCGGGACAGGACGCGCTTGAGTTCGCCGATCTTGTCGGGGGTGCACAGGCGGGTGGGGATCACGACCTGCAGCGGCTTGTCGACGCCGATCGCGGAAAGATCCGGCACCACAAGGTCGTTGGCGATCAGCGAGACCCGGTCGTCGCGGGCGTTGACGCGGGCCTTCACCAGCACGATGGCGTCCTCGGTGACGTCCATGCCGTAGACCGAGTAGGACTGCGGGAAGAACAGCACCTCGATGCCACCGGTCAGATCCTCCAGCTGCGCGGAGGCCCAGGGCAGACCGTTCTTGTTCACGCGGCGGGTGACATTGGCGAAGATGCCGCCGATGGTGACCTGCGAACCGTCTTTGACGTCGCCTTCGAGGATGGCCGGGATATTGGTGTCCGACTGTGCCGTCAGCACGTGCTCGACGCCGTTGAGCGGATGCCCGGACACGTAGAGGCCCAGCATCTCCCGCTCCAGGGCGAGCTTGTGCTTGGTCTCCCATTCGTCGTCGGGGACCTTCACATTGAAGACGCTCGCGATCGAGTCGTCGCCCTCGTCCAGGCCGCCGAAGAGGTCGAACTGGCCGATGGCCTCCGCCTTCTTGGTCGACATGCACGCGTCGATGGCGTCGGAGTGCACCAGCAGCAGGCCCTTGCGCGGATGCCCGAGCGAGTCGAAAGCGCCTGCCTTGATGAGGGATTCGGTGACCTTCTTGGTGCAGGCGATGGCGTCGATCTTGTTCAGATAGTCGGAGAAGTCGGTGAACTTCGACTTCTCCTTGCGCGCCGCGATGATCGAGGCCACCACGTTCGCGCCGACATTGCGGACCGCGCCCATGCCGAAGCGAATGTCATTGCCCACCGAGGCGAATTCGAGTTCGGACTCGTTGACGTCGGGCGGCAGCACCTGGATGCCCAGGCGGCGGCAGTCGGCCAGATAGACGGCGGCCTTGTCCTTGTCGTCACCGACGGAGGTGAGCAGACCGGCCATGTACTCGGCGGGGTAATTGGCCTTGAGGTACGCGGTCCAGAACGACACCAGCCCGTATCCGGCGGCGTGCGACTTGTTGAACGCGTAACCGGCGAACGGGAGAATCGTGTCCCACAGCGCCTTGATGGCGGGCTTGGTGAAACCGTTCTCCAGCATGCCCTTCTCGAAGCCCTCGAATTCGGCCTCGAGGACTTCGGCCTTCTTCTTACCCATCGCGCGGCGCAGAATGTCGGCTCGGCCGAGAGAGTACCCGGCGACCTTCTGCGCGATCTGCATGATCTGCTCCTGATACACGATCAGGCCGTAGGTATCACGCAGGATGTCCTTCAGCGGCTCTTCCAATTCGGGGTGAATCGGCTTGACCTCTTGCCGCCCGTTCTTGCGGTCGGCGTAGTCGTTGTGCGCGTTCATGCCCATGGGGCCGGGGCGGTAGAGCGCGAGCACGGCGACGATGTCCTCGAAGCCGGTGGGCTGCATACGGCGCAGCAGATCTCGCATGGCGCCACCATCGAGCTGGAACACGCCGAGAGTGTCACCGCGCGCGAGCAATTCGTAGGTGGCGGTGTCTTCCAGCGGCAGTGTGTCGAGGTCCAGGTCGATGCCGCGGTTGGCCTTCATGTTGACCAGGCAGTCACCGATGACCGTCAGGTTGCGCAGACCCAGGAAGTCCATCTTCAGCAGGCCGATGGCCTCACACGACGGGTAGTCCCAGCCGGTGATGATGGCGCCGTCCTGCGCGCGCTTCCACACCGGGATCGCGTCGGTCAGCGGCTCGCTGGACATGATGACGGCACAGGCGTGCACACCGGCGTTGCGGATCAGGCCTTCGAGACCGCGGGCGGTTTCGTAGATCTTGTTGACGTCCGGGTTGGTGTTGATGAGCTCGCGGACCTCGGCGGCCTCTTTGTACCGCTCGTGCTCCGGGTCCATGATGCCCGAGAGCGGAATGTCCTTGGCCATGATCGGCGGCGGCAGCGCCTTGGAGATCTGGTCGGCGATGGCGAAGCCGGGCTGGCCGAACTGCACGCGGGCCGAGTCCTTCAGCGCCGCTTTGGTTTTAATCGTACCGAAGGTGATCACCTGCGCGACGCGGTCGCTGCCCCACTTGTCGGTGGCGTAGCGGACCATCTCACCGCGGCGGCGATCGTCGAAGTCGATATCGATATCGGGCATGGACACGCGCTCGGGGTTGAGGAAGCGCTCGAACAGCAGACCGTGCGGAATCGGGTCGATGTTCGTGATGCCCATGGCGTAGGCGACCAGCGAGCCGGCCGCCGAACCACGGCCCGGGCCGACATTGATGCCGACCGAGCGGGCGTAGGTGATGAGGTCACCGACGACGAGGAAGTAGGCGGGGAAGCCCATTTCGTTGATGACGCCGAGCTCGTACTGGGCGCGGGTGATGTATTCCTGCGGCGGCCCGCTCGGGAAACGGCGGTCCAGGCCCTTCATCACCTCGTGCTCGAGCCAGGTGGCCTGGGTATAGCCCTCGGGCACCGGGAAGATCGGCATGCGGTCGCGGTGCGCCCAGACGTCGTCGTAGGACTGGACGCGCTCGCCGATCAGGACCGTGTTGTCGCACGCGCCGGGGACTTCCGCGTCCCAGATGGCGCGCATCTCCTCGGCGGACTTGAGGTAGTAGCCGGAGCCGTCGAACTTGAAGCGGGTCGGGTCCGAGAGCGTCTTGCCGGTCTGAATGCACAGCAGCGCTTCGTGATTGCCCGAGTCGTGCTCGTGCACGTAGTGGCAGTCGTTGGTGGCCAGCGGCGGGATGCCCAGCTTCTTGCCGACATCGAGCAGACCCTCGCGGACCCGGCGTTCGATGGACAGGCCGTGGTCCATGATCTCGAGGAAGAAGTTCTCGGGACCGAAGATCTCCTGCCACTTGGCGGCGGCCTCGAGGGCCTCGCGCTCGTGACCCAGGCGCAGGCGGGTCTGCACCTCGCCGGACGGGCAGCCGGTGGTGGCGATGATGCCCTCGGCGTGCTCGGCGATGATGTCGGCGTCCATGCGCGCCCACTTGCCCAGCTGGCCCTCGATGGAGGCGAGGCTGGACAGTTTGAACAGGTTGCGCAGACCGGTCGCGTTCTCCGCGACCATGGTCATGTGGGTGTAGGAACCCGAACCGGAGACGTCGTCGCCCTTCTGCGACGGGTCGCCCCACAGCACACGCTTGGTGTTGAACCGGGACTCGGGCGCGATGTAGGCCTCGATGCCGATGATCGGCTTGATGCCCTGCTTCTTGGCGGAGTTGTAGAACTCCGAGGCGCCGTACATATTGCCGTGGTCGGACATGCCGACGGCGGTCATTCCCAGCCGTGTCGCCTCTTTGAACAAGGGCGTGATCTTCGCCGCGCCGTCGAGCATCGAGTACTCGGTGTGGTTGTGGAGATGGACGAATGATCCCGACGAGGCTGACACCCGGACATACTATGCGGCCCCACCGACGAGTTCCGAAGCCACGCGGGGGCGCCGGTGATGAACGGCGTGGCGGGCCCTGCGTGTCGTGGCAGAGGTCACCCGGAGGCGCTCGCGGGCATCGGGTTCAGGCGGCGGCGGGCTGGGCGTTGGTCGTGGTGCGGCGCGCCGCGTTGGCGCCCCGCACCGCCAGCGGCAGCACCCATGCCGACGCGATCTGGTCCAGGCCCATGGCCCCGAGGCCGAGCCGGTTGTGGACGAATCCGACCGACAGGCCCAGCCGGGGTTCCGCCCAGCCGAAGGACCCGCCCAATCCGATGTGCCCGAAGCCGGCGCGCGCCCCCGGGACCGGCAGCGAGTGATAGCCCATGTGCCACATCATCGGGATGTAGAACAGCGCGCGGTCGAGGTGATAGCTCTCCACGCGCCGCATGGCCGCGATGGTCTCCGGCGACAGGAACCGGCGGCCCTCGTGCATGCCCCCGTTGGCGAGCGCCCCGTACACCGTGGCCAGTCCGGTGGCGGTGCAGACGCCGTTGCCCGCGCCCAATTCGGTGTGCAGGATCGGCGGGTCCTCGCCTTCGAGGAGTTGATCCAGGCCGGGCAGGAACAGCGCCCGCGCCGCCGCGCCGACCGCGCCGGGCAGCGAATACGCGCGGCCCAGGGCCAGCGAGACGTAGTTGGCGCCGACGGCCGACAGCTTGTTGCCGCTGAGCACCGCGGCGCTGGTCGGCGATCCGGCCGGGGGCAGGCCCAGGTGGATGCCTTCCGCGCCCAGCGGTTCGGCGACCTCGGTGCGGATCAGTTCGGCCATGCCGCGCCCGGTGACGGCGCGGGCCAGCCCGGCGAGCAGCCAGCCGAAGGTGAGCGCGTGATAGGTCGGGACGCCCAGCAGATGATCGGGTTTCGCGGCGGCCAGGTGGTCTTCCATCATGCGGTGGTCGAGCACATCGTCGAGGCCGCGGGCGATCTCGGGCAGCCCGTAGAGTCCGGCGCGGTGGGACAGCAACTGCCGCACCGTGATTCGGCCCTTGCCATTGGCCGCGAATTCCGGCCAGTAGTGGGCGACGGGGGCGTCGTAGTCGAGCAGGCCGCGGTCGGCGAGCCGGTGGATGACGGTGGCCGCGATGCCCTTGGTGGCGGAGAAGACGATGGCCCCGGTATCGGCGTCCCAGGCCCGGCCCGGCGCGGCGTCCCCCGTCCAGATCCGCACCAGCGGCTCCCCGCGCAGGTGCACCGTGAGCGCGCCGCCGGCACCCGGGTGACCGCCGACCATGCGGGCGAAAGTGCGTACCAGCGGGCCGAATTCGGCGGCCGCGTAACCGCCCACCGTGGCGGGCAGGTCGACGAGCCCCGTAGCGTCATTGCTCACGCCATCCACGGTACGAGTGACCAGTCACCGAGGGCAATGACGACACCGGGAGAGTTACTGTCGTTGGCCCAGTGGTTATCCGGGGTGGCCGGGTAGTGACCGCGGCGTTACCGATAAGGGTTTACCGAGATCAGCGGGGTCACGACGGTGTATCGGTAGGCTGAGGCGCATGCGGAAGCCGTGGTCGCTGGTTGCGGCGGCGCTGGTCGTGATCGCCGCGCTGGTCGCCGGATGTTCGTCGTCGAAGCAGGAGAGCGCCCCTCCGGTCACGCTGACCGGGGACTGGCACGGCGCTATCGAAGTGCCCGATCAGCCGCTGGCGGTGGGAGTCGACTTCGCCGCGGACGGCACGGCCACCATCGACATTCCGGCACAGGGGGTGGTGGACGGGCCGTTGAGCGAGGTGCGGACCGGTGCGGATGCCGTGACCTGGACGATCACCAAGATTCCGGGCAAGCCGTCGTTCCAGGGCGTCTACGACAAAGGCTCCGACAGCATCAAGGGACAGTTCACCCAGTCCGGGCAGTCGTTCCCGCTGACCCTGACCCACGGCAAGGTCGAGGGGCCGCCGCGGCCGCAGGAACCGAAGCCGCCCTACCCGTACAAATCCGAGGACGTCAGTTATCGCAGCGGCGACATCACGATCGCGGGGACGCTGACCGAGCCGCAGACGGGCGGACCGTTCCCGGCGGTGCTGCTGATCAACGGCAGCGGAGCCAACGACCGTGACGAGGAACTGCTGGGCCACAAGCCGTTCCTGCTGCTCGCCGACACCCTCACCCGCGCGGGGTACGCGGTGTTGCGTACCGACAAACGCGGTGTCGGGCAGACCGGCGGGCGTCTGAACAGCGCGACCTACAGCGATCTCACCGCCGACATCGCCGCCGGAATGACCTTCCTGCGCGGGCGTTCCGATATCGACGCCACCCGGATCGGGCTGCTCGGGCACAGCGAAGGTGGGTACCTCGCGCCGCTCTACGCGCGGCGGCCCGACAGCGGGGTCGCCTTCGTGATCATGATGGCGGGCCCGGCTGTGCCCGGTTCCGAGGTGCTGCTGGAACAGAATCGGCTGATCCTGGCCGCGCAGGGCGCGACGCCGGAGCAGGTCGGCAAGCAGGTCGGGTTCACCTCGACGCTGTCGTCGGTGCTGTGCAAGGGCGATCTGGTGGCCGCCAAGGACTATGTGCGCCAGCACAATGACACCCTCCCCGCGGGCGAACAGCTCTCCGAGGAGGCCATGGACGAGTTGGTCTCGCCGTACATGGCGGCCCTGGTCTGCTACGACCCGGCCCCGGCGCTGTCGGCGCTGCGGGTTCCGGTGCTGGCGTTCTACGGCGGCAAGGATCTTCAGGTGCCGGCGGCCCAGAACGAGGGTCCGGCGCGGACGCTGCTGGCCGCGGATCCGGACGCGACCGTGACCGTGTTCGACGGTCTCAATCACCTGATGCAGCCCGCCGACAAGGGCACGCCGGACGAGTACGCCCGGATCGAGACCACCATCGACCCGCAGGTGCTGACCACCGTGACCGGCTGGCTGACCCAGCGCTTCCCGCCCGGCCACTGAACCGCCCGCTCGATTCGCCCGTATGGACCGAAAGAGTGGCAAACGAGCCAACCGATTGCGAGAGTGGTGTCGTGGGATTCTACGAGGATCGAGTCGTGCCCCGGCTGGTCGACCTGTGCTGCGGTGCGAAGAACATGAACGGCGAACGCAGGCGGGTCTGCGCCGGCCTCCACGGCCGGGTCGTCGAGATCGGCTTCGGATCAGGACGCAATGTGCCGTTCTATCCGGAGACGGTGAAGTCGGTGAGCGCGGTCGAGCCCGCCGATCTCGGCTGGCGGATGGCCGCCGGACGGGTGGCCGCGGCGACGGTTCCGGTGGAACGCGCCGGCCTGGACGGGCAGGCGCTGCCGTTCGCCGACGACAGTTTCGATTCCGCGCTGTCGACGTGGACGCTGTGCACGATTCCCGATGTCGACGCCGCGCTCGCCGAGGTGCGCCGGGTACTGGTGCCCGGCGGCACATTTCATTTCGTCGAGCACGGACTGGCGCCGGATCCGGGTGTCCGGAAATGGCAGCACCGGCTGGATCGCCTGGAACAGGCGGTCGCCGGTGGCTGCCATCTCAACCGCGACATCCCCGGTCTGGTCGAAGCCGCGGGCTTCGAGATCCGCGATATCGACCGGTACTACCAGCAGGGCCCCAAGCCCTGGGTGGCGTTCTCACTGGGCACCGCGGTCGCCCCGTGACGGCTATTCCGCCTGCGGCCAGCCGCCGTACGGCACGGTGATCAATTCCAGGTAGTGGCCGACGGGATCGAGGAAATAGATCCCCCGGCCCCCGTCATTGTGGTTGATCTCGTTGACGCCCTGCTGCCGCGGATCGGCCCAATACGTCATGCCGTACCGCTTGATCTTGGCGTACGCCGCATCGAACTCGTCCTCGGAAACCAGGAACGCGTAATGCTGCGGCTGCGGTTCGCCCTCGAAACCCGGTGGCAGATCGGCGAAGTCGAAGGTGACTCCGTTCCCGACGGAAATCGGAATGAACGGCCCGTACGGCTTGCCCACCTCCACCCCGAGGATATCCGCCCAGAATTCGGCGGAAACCCGATTGTCCGTGCACGCGACAATGGTGTGGTTGAACTGGATGGTGATAGGAATTCTCCTGTGTTCGTGGCGATCCCGACCCTGGACCGGTACAAGTCGGCCGACAGGAGCACCGCCACTGATTCGACGGTAACCAGGTGCCCGAGAATTCGCCAAGGGCGGTGTGGCGACCGTCACAGGAGAGGTCCGCGATCGAGCGGTCATGCGCGCCGGGGCGCGGAGTACTCCTGTTCCGGGCGGCCGGTGCTGCCGTAGCGCAGCTGCATTCGCAGGTCACCGGCACCGACCAGGTTCGCCAGATAGCGTTGCGCGGTGGCGCGGGAAATGCCGATGGCGGCCGCCACCTGAGCCGCCGACATCGCGACGTCGGCGTCGCGGACCGCTTGCAGCACCAGATCTTTCGTCGGCGAGGCGGCCGGGGCCGCGCCGGTCGACACGCTGGTCGGGGACGCCGCGGGGCGCAGGGCCGTCAGTGCGGCATCGACATCGGCGGCGGCGACCTCCGAGCCCGCGAGCAGTCGCCGGTAGCGCGCGTATCCGGCCAGCCGGGTGGCGAGCACCGCGTGATCGAACGGCTTCACCAGATAGCCCAGGGCGCCGGCCGACAGCGCCGCCCGGACCGTGGCCGATTCCGTTGCGGCGGTGAGCATCATGGCGTCGCAGGTGAGCTCGCGGACGAGGTCGACGCCGGAGCCGTCGGGCAGGTAGACGTCGACCAGTGCCAGATCGAACGCGCCCTCGGCCAGTGCGGTGCGTGCGGCGGCGATCGAGTTCACGGTCGCTCCGACCGTGAATCCCGGTAGTGCGGAGACGATTCCGGCGTGCAGGTTCGCGACGCGGAAGTCGTCGTCGACCACCAGGACGGTCAGTTCTCCTCGGCCCACGCCGGCTCCTCCTCGGTCAGTACGCCCGGCATTCGGGCGATGAACTCCGCGCCCCGCAGCCGGGGCTCCCCGTCCACCGCATCGTCGCGTACCCCACCGGGGTCGCCGAGCAGTACATCGCCACCGCGGGCGCGTGCCACCTGGCGAGCGAGCGCCAGACCCAGGCCGCGTCCGCCGGGTCCGCCGCCGGCTTTGGTCGAGACTCCTTCGGCGAAGATCGAATCCGCGAGCTCGGACGGTACGCCTGTCCCGCTGTCGGCCACCGCGAGGTGCACGGTGTCGCCGTCGCGCACCAACTCGACCTCCACCACGGGTTCGCGGCCGGCGGCCGGGGCGCTGCTCGCCGCGTCGATGGCGTTGTCGACGAGATTGCCGAGCACCGTCGTGACGTCCACGGGCGCGGCGAGATTCGCGTCGACCCAGGTGTTGGGGCCGAGGCGGAGGTGGACGCCCTGTTCGCGGGCGTGCGCGGCCTTGGCGGCCAGGAACGCTTGCAGGTACGGGTCCCTGATGGCGTCGAGGCCCGGCAGCGTCGTGCCGAGGGGTCCGGATCCCAGCAACTCCTCGACGTAGCGGGCGGCCTCGTCGGGGCGGCCGGTGTGGAGGAGGCCGTTGAGGAGGTGGAGACGGTTGGCGAACTCGTGGCGCTGGGCGCGCAGGACGGTGCTCATGCTGGAGACGGCGTCGAGCTGGCGGGTGAGGGATTCGACGTCGGTGCGGTCGCGGACCGACAGGACCGCGCCGAGGGCGCGGGTGTCGCGGGTGACGGCGCGGGCGGTGACGACCACGATGCGATCGCCGACGGCGGCCTGAACCGGGTTGCCGTCGGCGGCGCGGAAGGCTTGCAGGACACGGGGAGTCAGGCCGATGGAGTCGATACTGCTGCCGGGCGCGGGATCGATGCCGAGCAGGCGGCGGGCCTCGTCGTTGACGACGGTGATCCGGGATTTCGCGTCGGCCGCGACCACACCCTCGCCGATGCCGTGCAGGACCGCGTCCTGCTCACGGACGAGGTCGGCCAGATCGGCGGGTTCGAGACCGAGGGTCAGGCCGTGCCAGCGACGGGCCAGCAACACCGATCCGGCAATGCCCGCCAGCAGCGCGCCGCCGACCAGCAGACCGGCCCGGCGCAGATCCCGCAGCAGTTGTTCGTGCACGGCCGCGGTCGAGATGCCGACGCTCACCTCGCCCACGACCCGGCCGCGACCCGACTGGCCTCCTTGCGGATCCGGTTGCAGGACGGGCACTTTCGCCCGGACCGATTCGCCGAGGGTGCCGTGTTCCCGCATCACGACCTCGCCGCCGCCCAGGGCGCGGGAGGGGTCGGTGCTGACCATCTCGCCGAGGCGGGCGCGGTCGGGGTGGGCCAGGCGGATGCCCGCGTCGTCGGTGATCACGACGAACAGCGCACCCGTGCGCAGCCGGGCGCTGTCGGCGATCCGCTCGAGTTCCCCGTCGGCCAGTTCCGACCTCAGTCCCGGACCAGCGGGAAGCGGGCTGTCCGCATAGTGCGCGACGGCGGCGCGGACCTGCGGGTCGGAAGCGACGGTGCGGGCGATGGCCAGGGCGCGCTGCCCGTATTCACCGGAGAGGCGGTCGCCGCTGACGTACGCGAAGACGCCGAAGGCCAGGCCGACGGTCAGACCCACCACCGCGATCTGCAACAGCAGGATCTGCGTCCGGAGCCGGACGGAACGCGGGCCTGGCGATACCACGACGCCAGTGTAGACAACCCTCCGCAAACGCCTGAGCAGAATGCGCAAAACGGTCGAATCGCTGCTTGTGTGACTTGCGCGCACAACCGGGTGGAGTGTGACCCGGCACACGTAACTTCGCTTCGACGCCGCAGCGGCGGCACTGGAACGGAGCGGTAATGAGCACAACGACCACGGAGCGCGGTGGCACGACGCCACCGATCGAGCCGGCACCCCTGATCGAATTGCGCGGCGCGACCAAGCGGTTCCCCGGCAACAACGGCGGCATCCACACCGCGGTGCGCGACCTGAACTTCACCGTCGCCGCGGGCGAATTCGTCGCCGTCGTCGGCCCCACCGGCTGCGGCAAGTCCACCACCCTGTCGCTGGTGTCGGGTCTGGAACCGGCCTCGGCCGGCCGAACCCTGGTGCGCGGCAAGGACGTCCGTGGCATCCCGGACGGCGTCGGGTACATGTTCCAGCAGGACGCGGTGCTGCCGTGGAAGTCGGTGCTCGAGAACGTGGCGCTGGGCCCCAAGTTCCGGGGCGTCGGCAAGTCCGAGGCGCGGGAGCGGGCGGCCCGCTGGGTGCGCACGGTCGGGCTCGGCGGGTTCGAGAACTACTACCCGCATCAGCTGTCCGGCGGCATGCGCAAGCGGGTGGCCCTGGCCCAGACCCTGGTCAACGATCCCGAGATCATCCTCATGGACGAGCCGTTCAGCGCCCTGGACGTGCAGACCCGCCAGCTCATGCAGGACGAACTGCTGCGGGTGTGGTCGGGCTCGGACGGCTCCGAGGGCCGGGAGAAGGGCCGGGCGGCGGTCATTTTCGTGACCCACGACCTGGAGGAGGCCATCGCCCTCGCCGATCGGGTGGTCGTCATGACCGCGAGCCCCGCGACAGTCTGCGGCGACTTCCGAGTCACCCTGGACCGCCCGCGCGATGTCGAGGAGGTGCGGCTCACCGAGGAGTTCCGCGACCTCTACAAGGAGATCTGGGAAACGCTGCGCGATCAGGTCGAGGCGGCCCGCACGAAGGGAGCGACCCGTGTCGCTTGACGTTATGGACAAGACCGCCACCACCGCACCGGAATTCGAGGTGGAGACCGAGGAGCAGATCCTCGCGCGGGTCCGCTCGCAGGCGCGCAGGAACAAGATCCGCACCTGGGGTCTGCGCGCCCTGATCGTGGCCGTGTGGCTGGGTTCCTGGCAGCTCACCGCCACCTATTGGATCGACCCGTTCTTCTACTCCAAGCCCTCGCTGATCTGGGACCGCCTGGTCGAATGGTTCACCGAGGGAACCCAGTTCGGCTCGATCTGGCTGCAGCTGTACACCACCGTGCAGGAAGCGGTGCTGGGCTTCGCCATCGGCACCGTGGCGGGCATCGTGCTGGGCGTGCTGCTGGGCCGCTCCCGCTACTGGGCCGACGTGCTGGCCCCGTTCATCAAGGCGCTCAACGCGGTCCCGCGCATCGTGCTGGCCTCGCTGTTCATCATCTGGTTCGGCCTGGGCTTGCAGTCCAAGGTGGCGACGGTGGTCGTGCTGGTGTTCTTCGCGGTGTTCTTCAACGCCTTCACCGGCGCGCGTGAGGTGGACGGCAATGTCATCGACAATGCCCGCATCCTGGGCGCGAGCCGCCGTCAGGTGCTGGGCTCGATCGTGCTGCCCAGCGCCACCACCTGGATCCTGTCATCGCTGCACACCGCGTTCGGTTTCGCGCTGATCGGCGCGGTGGTCGGCGAGTACGCGGGCGCCGGCAAGGGTTTGGGCCTGCTGATCAGCAACGCGCAGGGCACGTTCGACGCGGCGGGCATCTACGCGGGCATGATCATCATCACCGTGGTGGCGCTGGTCGCCGAATGGCTGATCGGACTCGCGGAGAATCGGCTGCTGAAATGGCGGCCGTCGCAGGCCGGTTCGGGACACGGGATCTGAGCCATGAAGTACCGCAAGCATATCGCCGTGATCCTGCTCGCCGTCGGCTCGCTGCTGCTGGCGACCGGTTGCCGCGACTCCCGCACCATTCCGACCGCGAACGGGCGGCCGCAGATCACCATCATGGTGGGCGGCCTGGAGAAGGTCATCTATCTGCCCGCCATGCTGACCGAGCGGCTCGGCTTCTTCCAGGCCAACGACCTCGACGTGCACCTGCTGGGTGAGCAGTCCGGCGCGAACGCCGAGACCGCGCTGCTCACCGGCGACGTGCAGGCCGTGGTCGGCTTCTACGACCACACCATCGACCTGCAGGCCAAGGACCAGTGCCTGAAGACCGTGGTGCAGTTCGCGGACGTACCCGGCGAGGTCGAGCTGGTATCACAGCAGGACGCCGCCGCCGTCAAGTCGCCCGCGGACTTCAAGGGCCGGAATCTGGGTGTCACGTCGCTGGGTTCGTCCACCGACTTCCTCACCCAGGCGCTGGCCGGGCAGGCCGGGCTCGGGACCTCCGACTACACGCGGGTGAAGGTCGGTGCGGGACAGACCTTCATCGCGGGCATGAACCACAACGGCATCGACGCGGGCATGACCACCGATCCGACCGTCGCCAAGATGGTCTCCTCCGGGGACGCCGAGGTACTGGTGGACATGCGCAACGAACAGGGCACCCGGGCGGCGCTGGGCGGGCTGTATCCGGCCGCGTCGCTGTACATGCGCTGCGAGACCGTGCAGGCGCATCCGGACATCGTGCAGAAGCTCGCGAACGCGTTCGTGGAGACACTGCGCTGGATCAGATCCCACTCCCCCGAGGAGATCGCCGCCAAGATGCCCGCCCAATACGCGGGCGGCGATCCGAAGCTGTACGTCAAGTCCATCACCGACTCGATCAGCATGTTCAACGGTGACGGGCTGATGAAACGCGAAGGCGCGGAGAACGTCCTGCGCATCCTCGGCCGGTACTCCCGCAATGTGGCGCCCGTCCGGGACCGCATCGACCTGGACGCCACCTACACCAACGAGTTCGTCGGCAAGGCCCAGGGCGCACGCCGACCCTGACCGGCCGCCCGGAACCGCACACCACATGAGGGGGTGTGCGGTGCCGCGCTAGGCGGAGGTCTTCGCGGCGCGGCGGGAGCGGCGCAGGGCGTCGGCGGTGAAGATGGCCAGCGCCAGCCAGATCAGCGCGAAGCCCGCCCAGCGGGAGGCGGGCATCGGTTCGTGGCCGACCGCGACACCCCAGGTCAGCTGGAGCGCGGGCGTCAGATACTGCAGGATTCCCATGGTGGACAACGGGACTCGCGGTGCGGCCAGCGCGAACAGCACCAGCGGGACCAGGGTCACCGGCCCGGTCAGCATGAGCAGTCCGGTGTGCCCGGCCGCGGAGCCGAACGTCGCGTTGCCGGTGAGCGCGATGACGATGACCGCGATCAACGCGAACGGCGCGGCCGCCAGCCCCTCCGCCGCCAGCCCGGGCAGCGCGTCCAGCCGGATCACTTTCTTCACCAGACCGTAGGTGGCGAACGAGCACGCCAGGATCAAGGCGATCCACGGCGGGCGCCCGTAGTCGACGGTCAGCACGATCACCGCGGTCGCGCCCAGCCCGAGCGCGACCCACTGCGGGGCGCGCAGTTTCTCGCGGAAGATGAGGACGCCGAACGCCACCGTCACCAGCGGATTGATGAAATAGCCGAGCGCGCACTCCACCACGTGATGCGAGATGACCCCGTACACGTAGGTGCCCCAGTTCAGCGAGATGGCGGCCGAGGCCACCGCCGCCAGCCGCCAGGTCCGCGCGTCGATCCGCCGCAGCTCCCCGAGCCGCCCGGCGACCAGCAGCGCCAGCAACGCGACGACCAGGGTCCATAGGATCCGCTCGGCCAGCACCTCGCCCGCGCTCGCGAAGGACAGCAAACCGAAGAACGCGGGAAACAGACCCCACAGGAAGTACGCGCTGATCCCGAAAGCGATCCCGGTGTCCCGCTCCCCGTCGTGCCGCGCGAATCGGCCACGCCACCCGCGCTCGGCCGTCACCGTCACGGCACCCGCGGCCGGATGCGGGGCGGCGGACTTCGGATGCTGATGTCCTTCGGCCACCCAATTACGTTAGCGTGCGCAACAAGTCTGTTTCGCCGCGATACCGCCGCGCCTTGCCCACCACCGCGCACGGCCGCAGCGCCGCCACGCAGCTCGACGCCGCCGGATGTCACGCGCCGCCCTGTCCTGGCCTGTGTCCTCCCCCACCCTTCTTCACGGTGTCCGATTTGCCGGAGTTTGCCTGTGACCTGGCACGCCGCACATTTTCGACACCGTCGAATTCAGCTACATCTGGGTTAACGGCTCGGACGGGCTAGCCTGGTCGGCATGTCGATCACCGCGCAGGCAGCGAGTCCGCCGAGCCCACCCGCGCTGGGGCTCACCTCCGCCGAGGTGGAGCAGCGGCGGCGGGACGGGCTGACCAACGATGTACCGGAACGGGCCAGCCGGTCGGTCAAGGACATCGTCCGGGCGAACGTCTTCACCCGGATCAACGCCATCCTCGGCGTGCTGTTCATCGTGGTGCTGGCCACCGGATCGATCATCGACGGCATGTTCGGCCTGCTGATCATCGCCAACAGCGCGGTGGGCATCATCCAGGAGATCCGGGCCAAGAACACCCTCGACAAGCTGGCCATCGTCGGTCAGGCCAAACCGATGGTGCGCCGCGACGGACAGGCCACCGCGGTCACGCCGCAGGAGGTCGTGCTCGACGACATCATCGAGCTCGGCCCCGGCGACCAGATCGTCGTCGACGGCGAGGTGATCGAGACCGAACTCCTCGAGGTCGACGAGTCGCTGCTCACCGGTGAGGCCGACCCGATCGACAAAACCCGTGGCGCGCAGATCATGTCGGGCAGCTTCGTGGTGTCCGGCAGCGGCGCCTACCGGGCCACCAAGGTCGGCAAGGACGCCTACGCCGCCAAACTCGCCGACGAGGCCAGCAAGTTCACCCTGGTCAAGTCCGAGCTGCGCAGCGGTATCGACACCATCCTGAAAGTCATTACCTACCTGCTGATTCCGGCGGGCCTGCTGTCGATCTACAACCAGCTGTTCTCCTCCAAGGAATCCTGGCGGCCCGCGGTCAACGGCATGGTCGCCGCTCTGGTGCCGATGGTGCCCGAGGGCCTGGTGCTGATGACCTCCATCGCCTTCGCCGTCGGCGTGGTCCGGCTCGGCGCGCGCAAGTGCCTGGTACAGGAGCTGCCCGCCATCGAGGGCCTGGCCCGGGTGGACGTGGTGTGCGCCGACAAGACCGGCACCCTCACCGAGAACGGCATGCGGCTGGCCGAGATCCGGCCGGTCGACGACGGCGGGCGCACGGCGGACCCGGCGAACGACGGCCAGGCCCCCGAGGAGTTGCGCCGCGTACTGGCCGCCCTCGCCGCCGACGACCCGCGCCCCAACGCGTCCGTGCTGGCCATCAAGGAAGCGCTGCCGGACGCCCCCGGCTGGCAGTCCACCGGTCTCGCGCCGTTCTCCTCCGCCAAGAAGTGGAGCGGCATGTCCTACGGCGAGCACGGCAACTGGCTGATGGGCGCGCCGGACGTGCTGCTGGACCCCGACACCGAGATCGCCGCCACCGCACAGGAGATCGGGGCCCAGGGCCTGCGCGTGCTGCTGCTGGCCCGCAGCGACCGCCCGGTCGACGCGCCCGACGCGCCCGGCCAGGTCACCCCGGCGGCGCTGGTGGTGCTGGAACAGAAGGTGCGGCCCGACGCCAAGGGCACCCTCGAATACTTCGCCTCCCAGCATGTTTCGACCAAGGTCATCTCCGGCGACAACGCGGTGTCGGTCGGCGCGGTCGCGTCCTCGCTCGGGCTGAGCGGCGGCGACGATCCGGTCGACGCGCGCACGCTGCCGACCGACCAGAACGAACTCGCCGACGTGCTCGACGAGAAGACCGTCTTCGGCCGGGTCCGCCCGGATCAGAAGCGCGCCATGGTCGGAGCCCTGCAATCGCGCGGGCACACCGTCGCCATGACCGGCGACGGCGTCAACGACGTGCTCGCCCTCAAGGACGCCGACATCGGCGTCGCCATGGGCTCGGGCAGCCCGGCCACCCGCTCGGTGGCGCAGATCGTGCTGCTGGACAACAAGTTCGCGACCCTGCCGTACGTGGTGGCCGAGGGCCGCCGGGTGATCGGCAATATCGAGCGGGTCTCCAACCTGTTCCTCACCAAGACCGTCTACTCGGTGGTGCTGGCCTTCCTGGTCGGCATCGCGGGCATCGGGTCGCAGATCTTCCACTACAAGGCGATCGGCTACCCGTTCCTGCCCCGCCACGTGACGATCGCCGCCTGGTTCACCATCGGCATCCCGGCCTTCATCCTGTCGCTCGCGCCCAACAACGAGCGCGCCCGCACCGGATTCGTCGGCCGCGTCATGCGTTTGGCGATCCCGTCCGGCGTGGTGATCGGCGTGATGACGTTCATCTCCTACCTGATCGCCTACCGGGGACCCGACGCCGGGGACACCGCGAAGGTGCAGGCCGGCACGACGGCGCTGATCACGCTGCTGATCATCGCGGTGTGGGTGCTGGCCATCGTGGCCCGGCCGTGGAACTGGTGGAAGATCCTGCTGGTCGCGGGTTCCGTTGCGGGATACCTGATCCTGTTCGCGGTGCCGTTCACCCGGCACTTCTTCAAACTGGATCCGTCGAATGTCGCGCTGACCACCTCGGCGGTCGTGTGCGGCGCGATCGGCGTGGTGCTGGTCGAGGTGGCGTGGTGGCTCAGCGCCAAGTATCTCGGCGACACACCGCACAACGCACCGGCGGTCCTGGACGAAAACGACTGAATCGCACGATGTTCCGGAGCGGCGGCGCACCTCAGGGTGTGCCGCCGCTTCGCTGCTTCCAAACTGGTCGCATGGTTTGGCTCGCCGGGTGGTCGGCCGTCCTGGGCAGCGGTCGAAATCGCAGGTACCTTGTGCCCCATGGAGGTCTTGCTACATCAGCTCGACGCATTCGCCGACGCGCCGTTCTCCGGCAACCCCGCGGCGGTCATGCCGCTGCTGTCGTGGCTGCCCGACGAACTGCTGCAGCGGCTGGCCGAGGAGAACAACCTCGCCGAGACCGCCTTCTACACCTCCGCCCTACCCGCGGGAGCGGGTGTGCCGCCGGACAACTCGCCCGCCTTCCACCTGCGCTGGTTCACCCCCACCGTGGAGGTCGACCTGTGCGGACACGCCACCATGGCCACCGCCGCCCAGATCCTCGACGACATGCACCCCGGCGCGGACCGGGTGCATTTCTACACCCGCAGCGGCTGGCTGCGCGTCGACCGCGACCGCGACGACCTGGTGCTGGACCTGCCGTCGGTGGCATCGGTGGAAATCGATGTGCAGGAGGAACTTCCGCACCGGCTCGCCGAGGCGCTCGGCGTGCGGCCGCTGCGCGCGTTCGAGGGCACCGACGTGGTGCTGGTCGTCACCGCCGAACACGAAGTGCGCGAATCCCGCCCGAACTTCGCCGCCTTCCCCGACCTGAAACGCGCCGCCATCCTCACCGCCGAAGGCACCGAGGTGGACTTCGTCTCCCGCGTCTTCGCCCCCGGCCAGGGCATCCCCGAAGACCCGGTCACCGGTTCCGCGCACGCCCAGCTCACGCCGCTGTGGAGCCGCGAACTGGGCCGCACCAGCCTCACCGCCCGCCAGCTGTCCCGCCGCGGCGGCTCCCTGCGCTGCCACCTCACCGGCGACCGTGTCCGCCTCACCGGCCGCTGCCGCCGCTACCTGGACGGCGTCGTGCGCATCCCCGACTGAGAGCCCGGCACGGCCGGCCATACCCTCGTGCGGACGGCCGATTCAGCACACGGTCAGCGGTTCCATCGGCGGCTGCGACCCTCCGGCGGGCCTCCCCGGTGGCGCGCCGGCGCCTCCAGGCGGCGGCTGCCGGATCATCGCGGCGGCCGCGTCAGTGCGCGAGGATCTGCCGGGTGAGCGTGTCCAGGTCGTCGGCACGGTAGCTCGGATAGCCGTGGACGATCTCCCGCCACTCCGCGGGCACGGCCGACGCGCCCCAGCGAGCCCCGAGCAGTCCGCCCGCGATGGCCGCGGTGGTGTCGGTGTCGCCGCCCGCGCGGACCGCCAGTTCCAGTGCGGCCGGAAGGGTTTCGGCATGGGTGATCGCCCACCACGCGGTCTGCAGGGCGTGCACGACCCAGCCGTTCTTGGCGAAGTCGGCCGGGACGCCGCTTTCGGCCTTGTCCAGCAACGGTTCCCAGAAGCCGGTGTCCACCTGCGACAGCGCTTCCCGCAGGCCGTCGTAGGTGCCGAACAGCACGGCGTGGCGGATGGCGAGGGTCCAGAGTTTGCACGCCTGCATGGCCTGCATGTCGTAGTGGGTCAGCGAGCTCACCAGTTTGGCTGCCTTGCCGCACTTCTCGGCATCGTCGAGATAGGCGAGGGCGACCGGCGCGGTCCGCATGAGCGACCCGTTGCCCGCCTTGAGCCCCGGCAGATCGTGCGCCCGCAGCTGCATCGCGCGGCCGGTCCGATCGCGATGCTCGAGCACCTGCCGCGTCTGGTTCCCGATGTCGACGGGCTCGGCGTCCCACCACGCCACGAATTCGGCGGCCACCGCGTCCAGCCCTTCGGGGCTGCACAGGTCCCCTGCCACGGCCGCCGCACGCGCCACCGCGACCGCCATGGCGGTGTCGTCGGTCCACTCCCCCGGCGCCCACCGGAACGCGCCGCCGCCCTTCATCCGGATCTCCACGTCGGGACCGGGATGGGTGAACTCGTAGCCGGCACCCAGCGCGTCCCCCGCCGCGGTTCCCAACAGCACGCCCAAGGCCCGATCAGCCTGCTCCGGCGTCAATTCCATCCGCATTCGCCTCTTCCGCTCCGATGCCGTCGGCATCGATCCGTCACGCGTATCCGATCCACCACGACGTTACCCACCCCGAGGCCGCGACGACCCGGGCATCCGCGGTCTTTACGGTTCTGGACTACCCTCGGAAACAGTCCGGTGCAGTGTCGCCGCCGCAGTGTTCCGCGCACTCCCTCCCCACTCGGATGCAAGATCCGGAGGTTCTGCCGATGAAGAACCAACTCGCCGATCATCCCGCACAGACCGCCGCCGACCCCGTGTCCGCGCCGCTGGCCCCCGTCCCGGGCTCCGGCCACATCTTCGACGTCCATCGTCGCCTGAGCACCGTCGACATCGACGAGAGCCAGAATCTGCGCATCGACGGCATCGCCCGCCACCTCCAGGACGCCGGAGTCGACCATCTGATACAGGTCGGCGCCCTCGAATCCCACCCGCACTGGATCGTGCGGCGCACCGTCATCGACGTGCTGCGCCCGATCACCTGGCCCACCCGGCTGCGCGTGCGCCGCTGGTGCTCCGGCATCTCCCCGCGCTGGTGCACCATGCGCGTCCGCATCGACTCCGACACCGGCGGCCTCGTCGACACCGAGGGCTTCTGGATCCACATGAACAAACGGACCATGAGCCCGTCCCGCGTCGCCGACGAGTTCTTCGACCTCATGGCCACCACCACCGAGGACCACCGCCTGCGCTGGCGCCAATGGCTCGACACCCCCGCCCCCGCGGCCGACGGCACCCGATACCTCCTGCGCCGCACCGACACCGATCACTTCCGGCACATCACCAACACCGCCTACTGGCACGCCGTCCACGAATTCGCCGCCGACACACCCGAACTCACCCGGGGCCCGCACCGCTACATCCTCGAATACAACAAGCCCATCCGATTCGGCGAACCCCTCGACATCCACGCCGCCCCCACCCCCGAAGCCCTCACGCTCTGGTTCACCGTCGACCACGCCACGCGAGCCATCGCCCAACTCCACCCCCTGGAGGACGCCTGATGCTCCCCACCCCTGTCTCCGCCGAGGACCTCAACATCTACGGCCAGGCCGACCTGCCCTGGGACCGAGTCCGCAAAGCCCTCGACATGGCCATCGGCCTCCCCGAGACAGCCGAGTTCCTCGGCACGGTAAGCCCTTCCGGCAAGCCCAGCTCCGCGGGAATCGGCTGCGTCGAATCCGACGGCCATCTCTACTTCACGAGCGGACCGGCCACCAGGAAGTCCCGAAACCTGGCCTCGAACCCGGACTGCACGCTCTCGCTGCGCCTCCCCGGAGTGGACCTGGTCCTCTCCGGGGAGGCTCGGCAAGTCACGGACACGGCCGAACTAGACCGCGTCACCGCTGTCTACCGCGCGGGCGGATGGCCCGCGGAACGATCGGGGGACGAGGTCACCGCCCCCTACAGCGCCCAGAGCGCGGGTCCCGCACCATGGCACCTGTACCGCTTCACCATCCACTCGGCCGTCGGGGTGGCGCTGACCGACCCACACGGGGCAACCCGCTGGCAGTTCGCGCACCGAGGGATGGCGTTGTCACAGGAGCACTCAGATGCACCAGACGACGCTACCGAGGTTGAAACACCACGCAGCTGATCCGAACGATCCGTCGATCGGAGTGGCGGAGGTCGCCGGCGGCGCCGCAGCGGCGGTGTCGGCACCGGCCGCGGGTGCAGCCAAGACCAGCAAGGGCGCCGCAAATACAGTCGCCGCTACGGTTTTCATGATCTTTCTAGACATTTTGCTTCCTTACCACGAGCTTTTGTGATGTCCGCGTCTACCAGGCTGCGCTGCCGAGCTAGCGGACTTGACCGCGATCGCGTCGCAGGCCGAATCGGCTCTGCGACACCCGATTGGCTCCTCGGTTCAGTAGTAATCCTTGTGAAGCACATGCCGCGTCCCGATCGGAACACGCAGTGGGGCCGGCCGAGAGCTACTGCATCGACCTGACCGAACAGGACGTCAAGTGGAACGACGCCGGGTAAGAGCATACTCCTGGCTACCAAGCGATTTGGACGGAGCGGGCAGATTTAGTTGATGAAGATTCTGCAAAGTCGAGCGTCCGGGAACCGGTCAGCCGGCGGGGACTGGGCCGTCATCGGGGCCCGGGACCGCGGCCTCACGTTGCTCGGGCAGCAATGGCGAGACGGCGAAGACGGCGGCGGAGGCGTCGGCCGGTAGCGCCTCGACGGCGCGGATTCCGGGACGGGCCGCCACGGTTCGCAGCCGGTCGAGGGAGCCGTGGACGACCACGCCCACGACACACGCGCAGCCGGCGCGAAGCCGGGCGGAGACGAGGTCCCTGACCTGCGTGGAGCGGGAATCGAAGGTGGGGGTCGATTCCATCTGGGCGGCGGCCGATTTCACCGAGGCGACCGCGACGGCCTCACCCGATGGCACGCCGATCGCGATGATGGGTGTGGCGACCCGGTCCACCCACACGTGATAGTCGACCTCCGAGATACGCAGGCCCGCACTGAATTCCGGGATCCGGTCGGCGGTGACGCCGTCGGCGAAGGACAACAGGGCCCAGTGGTCTCCGGAGTCGCTGCCCTCCAAGGATTTCCGGGCGCGCGTCAGGTAATCGGCCACCGGCTCACCGCTTTCCGGTCCCAGCCGGTCGGTCGCGATGATCCCCGGCCGAGGCGGGTTCGCCCAGCCCAGCACGAGGATCAGGACGACGAGAAGCACCGCCGCCGTGGCGATCCCGGCGCGACGCAGGGTCGGTCCTGCCGCGCCGCGCGGCCGCGGTGCATCCACTCGGAGCTCCGATCAGTGCTGACGCAGGACGTCGAGCGCGTGTTCCAGGTCGGCGGGGTATTCGCTGGTGATCTCGACCCAGCGGCCGTCGGCGGGATGGTTGAAGCCCAGCTGGCGGGCGTGCAGCCACTGCCGCTCCAGGCCCAGGCGTTCGGCCAGGCGCGGGTCCGCGCCGTAGGTGAGGTCACCACAGCAGGGGTGACGCACGGCCGAGAAGTGCACGCGGATCTGGTGGGTGCGACCGGTTTCCAGATGGATGTCGAGCAGGCTGGCGGCCTGGAAGGCCTCGACCGTGTCGTAGTGGGTGACCGACGGACGGCCGTCGGCGGTGACCGCGAACTTCCAGTCGTTGCCGCGGGCGCGGCCGATGGGGGCGTCGATGGTGCCGCTCGACGGATCCGGATGGCCTTGCACCAGAGCGTGATAGCGCTTCTCGACGGTGCGGTACTTGAAGGCGCGCTTGAGCTGGGTGTAGGCGTGCTCGGACTGCGCGACCACCATCACGCCGGAGGTGCCGACGTCGAGGCGGTGCACGATGCCCTGACGCTCGTGGGCGCCCGAGGTGGAGATGCGATAGCCCATCGCGGCCAGACCACCGACCACGGTGGGGCCGGTCCAGCCGACACCGGTGTGCGCGGCCACGCCGACCGGCTTGTCCACGGCCACGATGTCGTCGTCGGCGTAGAGGATCTTCATGCCCTCGACCGGGGTCGCCTCGACGGTGAGTTCGCGCTTGGGCTCGGGGAATTCGACCTCCAGCCAGGCGCCGGCCGTGAGCCGATCCGACTTTCCGGCCGCGACGCCGTCGAGCTGCACCGAACCGTCCTCGGTCATGGCCGCCACCGCGGTGCGGGACAGGCCCAGCAGCCGCGACAGCCCGGCGTCGACACGCATGCCGTCCAGGCCGTCGGGCACGGGCATGCTGCGGGTCTCCCTCATGCCGCCTTCCCCTCCGCGGTCGTCGCGGGCGCGCGGTGCATGCGGGTGCCGTCGGGTTCGAAACCGAACACCGTCAACGCCACCAGCAGGATCGCGCCGCACACGATCGCCGAATCGGCCACATTGAACACCGGCCACCAGCCGACCGCCACGAAATCCACCACGTGACCCTGCAGCGGGCCGGGCGCGCGGAACAGACGATCGATGAGATTGCCGAGCGCGCCGCCCAGCACCAGGCCCAGTCCGATGGCCCACGGCAGCGAACGCAGGGTGCGGCCGATCCGGATCACGCCGATCACCACGGCGGCGGCGATCAGGGTCAGCAGCCAGGTCATGCCGGTGGCCATGGAGAACGCCGCGCCCGGGTTGCGGACCAGGGACAGCCGCGCCCAGTCGCCGATCAGATAGATCGGCTTGCCGGGGGTCATGGTGGAGACCACGATCGTCTTGGTCAGCAGATCCAGACCGAGCACCACCGCGGCGAGCACCAGCAGATTGCGCAGGCGCAGCGGCTGCGACGCGGTCTCGGAGGTGGCGCTGTCCGACTCGGCGGCTTCGCCGGCGGGGGAAGCCTCGGCATCGATCGCGGGAACGGTCTCCCCTGGCGACTTGTCTGGTTCCTCAGCGCCCGTTTCGCGCGGCCGGTCGGTACTCACCCTGACATCATTCCTTATCCGCGCCCGGGGACTCCGAACGGTCCGGGCCCGGCGGCTCCGAACCGCCGCGCGGGCCGACCCGGGGCCCGTCCCGGCAAACCGAAACGGCGGTCGCACAGGATCCCAGCTGTTTTTCAGGAACCCGTCGTAACCTGTTCGACGTGACGGTGTTGTCTTCCTCCCCCAGCTCGGCGAACGCCACCGCACCCTGTTCCGGACCCCCGCGACCGCCTCGCCGCGGGAGCGCCCGCGGCCACCGTTCCGGGGTGCTACTGCTGGTCCTCGCGGTCACCCTGACCGCCTTCGGCGTCGGCTGCAGCGACCCGTCGGAGACCACGGCCGAAGGCGACGGCACCGAGCCGGTGGGCATCAACAAAGAGGTCACCATGCCCATCGAGGCCGTGACCACCACCGTCGTCAACCCGGGCGCCGAACCCCGCTCGCCGCTGCGCCGCACCCTCGAACCGGGCACCAGCCAGCAGGTGACGCTGAGCACCGAGCACCACATCGAGCAGCAGATCAATCAGCAGGCGCAGCGCGACATCTCCCCGCCCGCGGTCACCATCCCGCTGACCGCGCAGGCCGGGGCCGACGGGGTCGAACTGACCGTCGGCAATGTCACCTCCCCCGACCCGACCCTGGCCCAGGCGCTGACGCACGCCGACGGATCCCACGTCGGTTTCGACGTGAGCGAGCTGGGCGCGATCACCGCACTCAAGCTGGCCCCCAAACCGGCCACCTCCGACGCCGCGCGCGCCGCGCTGGAGCAGTCGTTCTATCAGGCCGTGTACCAGTCCATCGCCTTCCCGACCGAGGCCGTCGGCGTGGGCGCGGTATGGACCGTGCGGCAACAGGTTTCCGGGAGCGTCCCGCTCGAGCAGGTGACCACCTGCACCCTCACCGCCCGCGAGGGCAACGAACTCACCATCGAACTGAACGTGGTGCAGAGCCCGAAGTCCGCGGTGTGGCATCTGCCCAACGAGGCCGGCCAGCTCGAGATCGTCGACTACCTGATGCACGGCACCGGGACCATCGCCGTGGATCTGGGCCTGCCGCTCCCGGTTTCCGGCCAGGTGGAAGTCGGCGGCAACCAGACCTACCGCGACCCGCGCAGCGCGGTGACCCTGCGCCAGACGCTGCGCACGGAGGTGCAGTGGGGAGCCTGACACGGCTGGCATTGCTGGCGGGCGCGCTGGCGCTGACCGCCACCGCGTGCGGGAACAGCAAGGACTCCGGGGGCCCGCTGCCCAGCCTGGGCCCGGCCGTGCAGCCGACGCAGTCGCCCGGCGGCGCACCGGTTCTCGACGAGTACACGCTGCGCTCGGATCTGCTGGATCTGACGGCCATGCCCGCGGGGTTCACCGCCCTGGACGACCCGCCGCCCGGCGCGTCGGGCGGCGCGGGCGCGAAGACCGATCCCGCGCAGTGCGCGAAGGTGCTGGAAGCCATCGCCGTGCAGGCGCCCGGCGCGGCGGCGCGCGCGGCGGCCCAGTTCGGCGGGATGAACTTCGCCAGTGTCGACATCGACGCGGCGTCCTATGCGAACGGCGGCGCGGCCCAGGCCTTTTCCGCCGCCCAGTCGCTGCTGACCGGATGCACGAAGTACTCGGGCACCGATGCCGACAACACCAAGGTCGAATTCCGGCTGGGTGGTCTGAGTCAGCCGCAGGCCGGGGACGGATCGACCGCGTTCCAGGTCCGGACCACCAGCGAGGGACTCACCCTCTACACCGACGTGAGCATCACGCTGGTGGGCTCGACAGTCGTGCAGATCGCCTACTCCGACGCCAAGGAACCCGATCCACAGCAGCTCAGCGCCATGACGGCGGCCCAGGTGCGGAAACTGCGGGGAGCCGCGGGACCCTAGGTGTCGCCGGTCCCCGGGCATAGGCTTGGACGCGTCCGGCAACAACCTCGACAGGAGGTTTCCGATGTCCGATGTCACACCCATTCCCGACGGTTATCCCACCGTGTGTCCCTCGCTCGCCTGCAATGGCGCCGCCCGGGCGATCGATTTCTACAAGCACGTGTTCGGCGCCGACGAGCGCTTCCGCATGCCCGGCCCGGACGGCACCATCGCGCACTGCGAAATGCAGTTCGGCACTTCGGTGATCATGCTCGGCGACCCGGCCCCGGCCATGGGGTTCCTGGATCCCCGCACGGTCGGCGGCACGCCGGTCAACCTCTATGTCTACGTCGACGACGTGGACGCCGCCCATGCCGCCGCCCTGTCCGCGGGCGCGCGGGAGCTACAGGCCCCGGAGAACCAGTTCTACGGCGACCGCACCTCCGGCATCGAGGATCCTTGGGGGCACCGCTGGACCCTCGCCCTGCACGTCGAGGATGTGGATCCGGAGGAGATGGCCAAGCGCATGGCGGCCATGCAGGGCTGAGCCCCGCCGACACCAGGGCCGAGCCCCGAAAACGACACCGCACCCGCTTCCGTCGGGAAGCGGGTGCGGTTCGCGGTCATCACGTGCGGGCCGGAACTACTGCCAGCCGGTCACATTGATCGGCCCGGGATTCCACATTCCCGTGTGACTCTCGACGGTCACCGACGGCTTGGCGGTCTGCGCGGAACTGTCGATGCGCTCGAACCGCTGCAGCTCGCCCCAGTCCCGGCGCGGGTCGTTGTCCAGGAAGGTGGCCAGGGTGACCGGGCGCAACAGCATCGAGCTCCAGCCCAGCGCGCCGCCACCGTCATGGCTCTGCCACAGCGTGGTCATGGCCGCGCCGCCGCGGTCGGGCAGGATGCGGTACTCGGGCACCTCGGCGATGCCGTCGAGGTGATCGAAGGGCCGCTGGCACGGGAACTGCAGGCCCACTTCCCAATCCAGCAGTACCGGCTTGCTGCTGCCGACGTACTCCTGCAGCGTCACCGTGTGCGGGATGCGCGGCGGGGTGAGCGCCACCCACTGCTTGGGGTCGCTGTCGCGATCGGTGGCGACCACGCGAATCGCGGTGGCGGCGGCCGGGATGTCGCTCAGCGGCGTCCGCAGGTTGCGCCAGGTCGGGGCGGGACCGATATCGATCGGCGTCACCCGGCCCTGCGCGACGGGCACGCCGTCGGCGCCGGGCACACCGTATTCGACCTCGACCGACTGGCCGGGGGTCACGATGCCGTCCTGGTCGACCGAGCGGATGCGGCCCGCGGCGGCGATCGCGATGATGCCGGAGCGGTCCCCGGCCGCGGGCAGCGTGTACCAGCCGGTGGTCAGGGTGGAGATCGCCTCGGAGCTGTTGTAGCTGCCCAGCACCGGGGTGCTCGCGTCCAGGCCGAAAGGCAGTGGCGCGGTGGTGGTTCCGTCGGCCGTGCCGCTACTGCGCCCGCTGACCGCGCTGGCGACGCTGCCGCCGGTGTCGAGGTCGTCGTCGGGGCGCAGATCGGTGGCGACGCCCCGGGGCGAGAAGCCGGTGGCCTCGGCGCCGAAGGCGCTGTGCGCGTCGCCGGTCAGCGGCGGCAGCATGCCCGCGTTGGGCTGCTCCTCCACCCGCACGTCGCGAGCCAGGCCGCACGGCTTGCCCAGCACCGCATCGATATTCGAGCGGGCCAGCGAGTACGCCGGGTACTGCACGACCGCGCCCTTGGCGAGCATGGCCACCTCGAACACGACCATGAACGCGGCCGCCACGGTGAGCGGCGGGATGGCGACGAAACGCCAGCCCAGCTTCGAGATCCGGTGCGGGCCCGGCTTTTCGGGCGCGCGCACGTGGAACCAGCCGGCGAGCGCGAGCAGCGCCAGCGCGATGCCCAGGAAGATCTTGGAGACCAGGAACCCGGCCAGCACCACCGGCTTGTCGTTCCAGGAGATCGACCAGTTCGACACGTACCACCAGCCGTTGATGCTGGCGAACGCCGCGGCCAGCGCGAACGCCACTACCGCGGCGAACAGCGCCCGGTTGCGCGGCGAGCGCATCACCTTGGGGCCGACCGCGACCGCGGTGAGCACCGCGACGACCCCGGCCAGTCCGGCGTAGATGCCGTTGTGATGGGTCCACTTGGTCGGGGTCAGCATCATCAGCAGGATGACGCCGACACCCGTGCCCAGCACGCGCCGCGCGGGGCCCGAGGCGGTGAACGGGATCCGGCCGCCCTTGCGCAGCAGCACCGCCGCGCACACCGCCAGGCCGATCCAGAACACGAACATGCCGAAGCGCCGGGCCAGCGAACCGTCGATGGTGGGCATGAAAAGGTACTGGTAGCGAATGTATTCGCCGTCCCAGTGCACATCCGGGCCGACCGCGGTGTGCACCCGGCTCATCTCGAACATCGAGGCCAGCGGCTGATCGCAGAACATGACCGCCAGCACCACGGCACCGGCCGCGGCCACCGGAGCGGCCAGTGACAGGTACGCGCCGAAGCGGGCCTTCAGAATGGTGAGCGCACTCGCGTCGGGCGGGGTCGGCTTACCCAATTCCGTCGCGCGCCGGTTGAGGATCCGCCAGATCGGCCGGATGCCCGCCAGCAGCGGAGCGAAACAGATGATGCCGGACGGGCCGACGGTACAGGTGAACGCGCCGATGGTGACGGCGATGCCGTAGGGCAGCAACCGCCCGGTCGCGATGGCCCGCTCCACCGATACCCAGGTGAGCAGCACACCGAGAGCCACCAGCGGTTCCGGCCGCAGGCCGTTGTTGTAGGCCAGCCACACGGCCAGGAAGCCCAGCGCCCCGGTCCACACCGCGATCCGGTCGCGGCGCACCCGCGCGCCCAGGCGCGGGATCACCTCGCGGCTGAGCACCAGCCAGATCAGCACGCCCGCCACCAGCGCGGGCAGGCGCATCCACACGCTCGCCGGACTGACCTGCGCCATATGGCCGATCAGGTCGTAATACGGTGTGCCGACCGGGGTTTCGGGAACGCCGAAGTAGCCGAAGTAGTTGGCCATGTACCCGGCGTGCAGGGACGCGCGACCCATGCCGAACTGGTAGCCGTCGTCGGAGGTGGTGGCGCCGATGAAGTGCCACAGCACCAGCGTGCCCAGCACCACGGCGTCGACCGGCTGGAAGGTCCACCAGTGCCTGGGCAGGAAGCGGCGGCTGCGGCGGCCGTCGAGGCGGTCCAGCGCGAACAGGGCGCCCAGCGCGACGAGGGTGCCGGCTATGGCGGTCCAGATGGCGATCCGCTTGAGCGGGCCCGGGGTGGAGGTGAAGCGGCTGTCCACCTCCGCGGTGACCTTCGCGCCGTCGGAGACGGTCAGGTCGCTGAAGATCCCGACCATCTGCGGCCGGTAGTCGCCCTCGAGGGTGACCGGCTCGACCGAGGATCCGGTCAGGGTGGCGCCGGCGGAGGTGAAGTCGGCGTGCACGGTGAGCGCACAGCCCGCGCCGAGCTGGTCGACGGGGACGCTGAGCAGCGTCTTGTGGTGCAGGATCGCTTCCAGCTTGCCGGGCGTGGTGACACCGTCGGCGGTGGTGGTCGACGCGGTGACGCGGGCCACGAATCCGTACTTCTCGAGGTCCGGCGCACCATTGGGCCCGGTGGCGGCCAGGGTGCCGCCCTTCGCGCCCAGCTGGGCCACGGCGGCGCAGGGAATGGTGGCGTCGAACCTCTGCGGCGCGTAGGTGATCAGCGGGGCTTCGATGCTCTGCGTCGAATTGCCCTGCGGCCAGGTCAGGGTGGTGTGGTCCACGCGCACCGGCAGGAACGGCACCGCCAGCGCCGCGAGCACCGCGATCAGGCCGGCGATCAGGGCGACAGGGCGCGCCCAGCCTCCTCGAGTCCGTCTCTCGGGTTCGGCACCAGCACTCCCGGCGGCATCCGGCCCCGCCTTCTCCAACACGTCCGTCACGACCGCAGATCCTAAGCGGTCCTCATCATCGACCGCCAAGAAGAGGACGAACCCGGCAGTCCACTAGGGGATGCCGGGTCGGTCGTCGAGGACTAGCCGCAGGCCGGGGAGGTCTGGTTGACCAGCGAGAGGGCGTTGCAGACCCAGTCCTTCTGCACCTTCCACTTGCCGTCCTCGGCCACGAACGGCACGACCGCCTGCTGCGGCGTACCACCGTTGACAGCGAACTGGGCGTCGGCGGTGAGGGTGCCGTTGCCGAGGTCGGTCACGTTGGTGACGGTGATGGTGGCGTTGTTCTGCCGGTAGGCCTCGGTGAGGCGGCCGGGCAGGGCCGGGTCGGCCTGCGCGCCCTGCATCATGTCCAGCTTCTGCGAATCCGGAATGTTCGGATCCAGCGCCTTCTGCAGCTCGGCATTCAGGTCCGCCGCGGACGGGGCCGGCGGGTAGTTGTTCTGCGCGCCGGTGACCTTGGAGGTGGTGGCCTTGGTGGGCTTGGTCTCCTTCTTGTCACCGCTGCCACACGCCGACAGCCCGAGTACGGTCACGACAGCCAGCGTGGCGACCGCGATGCGTCCAGTCTTCTGAAGCTTCAACTGCTCGTCCTTTGCGTTCGAGTAGGTCCGTTCGACTTGTGACAGCTACACCCGCGGCGGCGCTGCCCGAGTGGCGACACTACCAACGCCGGGTCGCGGAAACCGCCTCCGAGGGCGGTGGCGCGGCATTTTCAGGCCGAATCCTCATAATTCGCGCATTCGGGTCTTAACGCCGTCAGCGCAGGCTGGCCAACGGATCTGCCCTGGTCAGAGCCGGATCCGCGGCGGGAAAGGTGCGGGTGGGACCCGGGCCGGTGGAACGGGTCTCGAAGCGGACCGTCACCACCCCGTGCCCCGCGCCCTGCACCCAGCCGTGGCCGAATTCCGGGTGCTCGACATCCAGTCCCGGATACCAGGTTCCGATCGCGAAGGAGCGAGTTGCGGTTGGTACCAGCGGATCCGGGCCGCCGGGCACGGCCAGTGTGGGCTCCTCGGCGACCACGTCAGCGTCCACCGTCTGATCCAGTTCCGGGAACAGCGATTCCTGCCGGATCTCCGACAGCCCGGCGAAACCCACGCCCACCAAACGAATCGGACCGATCTCGGCCGGGTCCAGGGCCGAGCGCTGCGCGGCCGCGGTCAGCGTGACCAGGTCCTCGGTGGCGTAGGGCAGCGTGGAGGATCGGGTCACGATGCTCATATCGGTCTTCTTCAGTTTGAGCACCACCGTGCGCGCCGCGCGCCCGTCCACGCTCAGCCGCCGGTGCGCCGAGGCCGCCATGGCGTCGATGGCCGGGCGCAGCTGGGCGAGGGTGAGAATGTCGGTCTCGTAGGTGGTTTCGGCGCTGATCTGCTTCGCCTCGGCCCGCTCGGCCACCGGACGGTCGTCGATCCCGCGTGCCAGCCGGTGCAGCGCCACCCCGATGCTGCCGCCCAGGATCGAGGCCGCCTCCGATTCCGGCAGCGCCGCCAGCGCCCCCACCGTCTCGATTCCCAAGGAGCGCAAACGACTCTCGGCCACCGGTCCGATCCCCCACAGTTTGCGCACCGGCAGCGCGGACAGGAAGCCGTCCTGCTCGACCGCCGGAATCACCCGCACCCCATCGGGTTTGGCCAGGCCGGAGGCGATCTTGGCGAGCTGCTTGCCGCTGCCCGCCCCGACCGAGGCCACCAGTCCGGTGCGCTCGCGTACCGCCGTCCGCAGCTCCTCACAGAATTCGAGCACCCGCTCCGGCGTCGCCCCCGTCAGCTCCGCCGGTTCCCCGAACGCCTCGTCGAACGACAGCGTCTCCAGCACCGGGATCCGCGACCGCAATGCCTCGAACACCTGCCCGCTGAGTTCCCCGTACACCGCCCCGCGCGGTGGTATCACCACCGCCGACGCACCGACCAGCCGACGCGCCTGATGCATGGGCATGGCCGACCGCGCGCCGAACACCCGCGCCTCGTAACTGGCCCCGGCCACCACGCCGCGCCCGCCCATGCCGCCGACCAGCACCGGACGCCCGCGCAGGGTCGGCCGGGTGAGCTGTTCGACCGAGGCGAAGAAGGCGTCCATATCGATGTGCAGCACCCAGCGCCGCTGGCCCCGGCCTCCGGCGGGGCTGAGGGGTTGCCGTGAATCCGCCACGGCCCGCCCCGGCCCGCCGCCCGGCGCAGCCGCCCCAGCACAACCGGCCTCACCAGGCACGATGCCCGGGTTCGCGGGGCCGGCGGAGGTGGTCACAGAGGGAAATCTACAAGCGGCTACCGACAGGTACGAGCAGGAACCTGTGTGAGAATTCGTCCATGACGATTCGCAAGGCCGTGATTCCCGCTGCGGGCATCGGCTCGCGCCTGCTGCCGTTGACCAAGGCGATCCCGAAGGAAATGCTCCCGGTGGGCGACAAGCCGGTCATCGAGCACACCGTCCGCGAACTCGTGGCCTCCGGTGTCACCGACATCACCATCGTGGTCAGCGGTGGAAAGTCGTTGATCCAGGACCACTTCCGCCCCAATCCGGCGCTGGTCGCTCAGCTGCGCGCCGACGGCAAGACCGCCTACGCCGACGCGGTCGAGGAGGTCGGCGAGCTGGCCCGGGCCGGCCACATCACCTACCTGGACCAGCACGGCCCGTACGGCAACGGCACGCCGGTGCTGAACGCCGCCCGCCACCTGGGCGACGAGCCCATGCTGGTGTTGTGGCCCGACGACGTCTTCGTCGCCGAGGTGCCACGCGCCCAGCAGCTCGTCGACGCCTACGCCAAGACCGACGCGCCGGTGCTGGCCCTGATGCCGATGGACCCGGCCGAATCCTCGCGCTACGGCGTGCCGGTGGTCGAGGAGACCGAGGGCAACGGCCTGATGCGGATCAGCGGCCTCAAGGAGAAGCCCAAGCCGGCCGACGCACCGTCCGAGTTCGCCGCGATCGGCGGCTACGTGGTCACGCCCGGCATCATCGCCGAGCTGCGCCGCCAGGTCGACCACTGGTACACCCACCGCACCGGCGAGGTGTACCTGACCGACGCCATCAATATCTTCGCCGCCGAGAACCCGGTGTACGGCCAGGTGATCCGGGGTCGCTGGTACGACACCGGCAACCCGGCCGACTACCTGACAGCACAATTCGCCTCCGCGCTGGCGCACCCGGAGTACGGTCCACTGCTGCGCGGCCTGGTCGCCGAGTAGGAGAACCGCGACACGCGCTGAACCACAGCGGATCCGCATAGCCCGGCGCACAAGTGCCGTGTGCCACAAGCACGCCGACCCCGATATTGTCGAAACCTGAAACATTGGGGCACGAGTCGGCGATCATGCGCATGGGTCGGGACACCCTGTGGATCGAAGGTCGGTTTTGCTAGGCGGATTGGGCACTCGGGCAGCACTGCTCGCGGCGGCAAGTTGTTCCCTTGTCACTACGTTCACCACGGTCGTGCCCACGGGCCCGGCCTTCGCCGCCCCTCCCGACCCGATAACCAGCGGCGCCGCACTCGCGGCGACAACGGTGTCCGAGGACGGATCGACGATCGAGAGCTTCGAGATCCACGACGCGCGCAACCTCACCCTGCTGGTGCATTCGGCCGCCATGGACGCCGACATCACCGTGGAGGTGCAGCGGCCCGCCGATCCCTCGCGGCCGCGGCCGGTGCTGTACATGCTCAACGGCGCGGGCGGCGGCCAGGACACCGCGACCTGGAAGCGCAATACCGACGCCACCCAGTTCTTCATGGACAAGAACGTGAACGTGGTGATGCCCATCGGCGGCGCGTTCACCTACTACACGGACTGGCGCAACGCTGATCCCAAACTGGGACAGCCCATGTGGAAGACCTTCCTCACCGAGGAACTGCCGCCGCTGGTGGACGCGGCGCTCGACACCGACGGCACCCACGCCATCGCGGGCATGTCCATGTCGGGCACCTCGGTGCTGCAGCTGGCCATCGCCGCGCCGGGCCTGTACCGCGCGGTCGCCGCCTACAGCGGGTGCGCGCAGATCTCCGATCCGGTCGGGCAGAAGTTCGCGAACCTGGTGATCAGCATCGGCGGCGGCAATCCGGTGAACATGTACGGACCGATGGACGATCCGGAGTGGGCCGCCAACGACCCGTATGTGCACGCGGAGGCCCTGCGCGGCATGGAGATCTACGTCTCCAACGGCAGCGGCCTGCCCGGCAAGCACGACAATGTGGCCGATGTGCGCAGCCTGGGCCCGGCCGACGGCGGTCTGCCGCAGCAGATCCTGGTGGGCGGCATCCTGGAGGCGGCCAGCGACTGGTGCGCGCGAAACCTGCGGGCGCGGCTGCGGGACATGAGCATTCCCGCGACCTTCGACATCACCCAGGCGGGCACGCACTCCTGGGGTTATTGGCAGGACGCGCTGCGCTCCTCGTGGCCGGTGCTCGCCAAGGGCATGGACCTGCCTGACGAGGAATGGGCGCCCGAGACCGAGCGCTCCGACGGAACCAACTGAGCCGGGCCGGATCCGGGCCTAGCCCGCGTCGGCGGCGTTGTAGCGCACCAGGTATTCCGCCAGCCGCTCCACATCGGCGTCGTCCCAGTCCTGGAAGCGTTCGGTGAAGGCGGCGGCGCGACTGCGGGCCGCCGCGCCCGCCGCCCGGCGGCCCTCGGCGGTGGCGTGCAGGACCAGGTTGCGGCGGTTCGTCGGATCCACTTCGCGTTCCAGGTAGCCGTCGCGTTCGAGGGCGGCCACCTGGCGGCTGACCGTGGATTTGTCGAGGTGGAAGTGACCGGCGAGATCGGCGGCCAGGCAGCCGCTCCGCTCGATCACCAGGTCCAGGATGCTCGAGGCCACCAGCGACAGCTCCGGGTGCAGTTCACCGGCCCGGCCGCGGGCGCGGCGGGCGAAGGCGGTGAGCTCGCGCTGTATGACCTCGATCGCATCGGCGCGGCCGGGGAATGCGGATTCGCTCTTCATAGTTGTAGACTACAACCTCGATTGGTTGTATTTACCAACTATTGGAGAAGATTTCATGGCCACCCGACAGATCCGGCACGTCGCCGTCCACCTGCTCACCCCGCTGCTCATGTGCCTCGGCATGGGCCTGGCCTACCTGGGCGCGTTCCACCAGCCCGAGCCCAACCACCTCGCGGTGGCCGTGGTCGGCGACAACGCGCAGGTCAAGGTGCTGGCCCAATCACTGAAGGACAAGGGCGGCAACGCCCTCGACGTGATCACCGTGCCCACCCGCGACGACGCCATCGACAAGTTGCGCCACCGCGATCTGGCCGGGGCGTACGTGCCCGACCGGGAGAAGCCCGAACTGCTCGTCGCCAAGGCCGGATCCGACACCACCGCCATGGCCGCCGAGGCCGTGTTCGGGCAGGTCGCCGGCCTGCAGAACACGCCGCTCACGGTCACCGACGTCACCACCCCCAGCTCCGGCGACCCCACCGCGCAGGGCATCTTCTTCCTGCTGGTCGCGCTGAGCATCGGCTCCTACGGCAGCGTGGCCGCCATCAGCGCCGCGGGCGCGGGCCTGCCGCTGTGGCAGCGCGGGATCATCGGCCTGATCACCTCGCTGCTGGTGAGCCTGATCGGCCTGGCGCTCGCGGGCCCGGTCTTCCACATCGTCGACCATGACCTGGGCGCGATCTGGGGCATGTCGTGGCTGTACGCGGCGGGCATCCTGAGCATCGGCATCGGTCTGCACACCTTCCTGAGGCGCTGGACCACCCTGGCCATGATGGTGCTGTTCGTGATGCTGAACTTCACCAGCTCCGGCGGCGTCTACAGCCCGTGGCTGCAGAACGACTTCTTCGGCACGCTGCACCGGTTCTGGAACGGCGCGGGATTCGTGGAGGGCGCGCGCAGTCTGCTCTACTTCGACGGCATCGGACTGGGCAGCCGGATGGCGAGCCTGGCGCTGTGGCTGGCCGCGGGCGTGGCGCTCATGGCGGTCGCGGGCCTCGCCGAGAAGCGGCAGGCCGCGCCGAAGCACGCCGCGCCCGAGACCGCCGTGGCGGAAGCCGCCGAGGAGGAGATGGAGGAGGCGGTCGGGGTCTAGCGAATACCCCACTGCGACAAGGCGGTCCGGATGCCCACCCGGACCGTCTCCGCGTCGCCCACTCCCCCGCTGATGGTCACTCCGTCGCGGGTCAGCAGCAGGGCGCGGGCGGCGTCCTCGACCTGCGGGTGACCGGCGGCGCGCAGGCGCTGGGCCATCAGGTCGCGGAACCAGGCACGGTATTCGTCGACGATCTTGCGCACGGCGTGGTCGGAGTTCGGGAACTCCACGGCGGCGTTGAGAAACGGGCAGCCCCGGAACCCCGGGCCGCGGCTGAGCTCGCCGAGCCGCTCGAAGATCCCGACGATGGACTCCGCGCCCGAACCGGGGATGGCCTCCAAGGTCTCGCGCTGGCGGCCGTATTCGCGGACCAGATAGGCGACGACCAGATCTTCCTTGGTCTTGAAGTGCCGGTAGAAGGTGGCCTTCGCGATCCCGGCCTCGGCGATGATCCGGTCGATGCCGACCGTGTGGATCCCCTCGGCGTAGAACAGCCGGGTCGCGGTGTCCAGCAGGCGCTCGCGGGCTTCGCTCATGGCTTGACCTGCTCTCCTTCTCCCTGATCGGGGCTATGTATTGACGATAGCAGACAGATCTGTCTACCCTGGGACCCGGACGTGAACAGACAAGTCTGTCTAGGAGATATCAATGCCCGCACTCTTCACCTCATCCGCCACCTCCGTCGGCCGCGAGGGCCGCTCGGTCAGCTCCGACGGCTACCTCGACCTCAAGCTCGCCCAGCCCAAGGAGGCGGGCGGCAGCGGTGACGGCACCAACCCCGAGCAGCTCTTCGCCATGGGCTACTCGGCCTGCTTCGCCGGCGCGCTGCAGGCGGTGGCCCGGACCCAGGGCGTGAAGCTCGGCGACACCTCGGTGACCGCCGACGTCACCCTGAACAAGGACGACGAGACCGGCTTCGGCATCTCCGTGGTGCTGCACGTGGAACTGCCCGAGGACCTCCAGAACGAGCAGGGCCACGCACTGGTCGAGGCCGCTCACCAGGTGTGCCCGTACTCCAAGGCCACCCGGGGCAACATCCCCGTGGAACTGGTTGTCGAGTAAGGCGATTCAGAAGAATCGGCGAATGGTGTAGATGTCGAACTCGCTCAAGGGCGTCAATCCGACGGGCACACCCCAGTTGTACGCGTTCAAGACGTTGCCGCCGCCCGCGTAGATCCCTTCGTGGGAGGCGTCATCGTTGAGAATCAGCACATCCCCGGGCTGCAGCGCCCCGAACGGCACCTCGAGGCCGACCTCGGCCTGCTGCCAGGTGGTGCGCGGCAGATTGATGCCGACGCTGCGGAAGGCCCACTGCACCAATCCCGAGCAGTCCCAGGCGTCCGGACCGGTACCGCCCCACTCGTAGGGCTTGCCGGTCTGGGTGCCGGCCAGCGCGAGCGCGGCCATGGCCCGCGGACTCGCGATCGGCAATTGCGCCGAGCCGCTGGCACTTCCGGAGAACGATCCGGTCCCGCTGCCGGAGGAGGATCCGGACGCGGAGCCCGAGCCCCCCGACCCGGTGTCGGCGTGCGCGGCGCCCGCCCACATCGCCCCTGTCATCGCCATCGCGGCCACCGTCGTGGCCAAGGTTCTGAGCCTGCCGAGCCGCTTGCGAGCCATAGGGGCGCCCCTTCATCGGTGGTTCCGCGGGAACAGCTGTGAAGACGATCGGTTAGCTAGCTGATAGCCGTTCTATCGCACCCGCCACAGCAGCCACAAGGGAACCACGGCTGGCGTGTCTCGAGCCGTAGGCACTCTTCCCGAAGAAACTCCTGGTCAACCGATTCAGACCCCACATAACAAAAGAGCGCCTCCCCGATCGGGGAGGCGCTCCATGTTTGCTGAAGTCCCGCGACACGGCCGAGTCAGCGCCGCGCCCACACCGTCAGCCGCTGGTTGGCCTTCATCAGCAGCGGAACCAGCAGGTACGCCGAGACCGGAACCACGATCACGGTCAGGATCAGCGTCTTCACGAAGACCGGCAGCCCGCCCATCTCGGGGCCGAGCAGGGCCAGCGCGAGGGTGATGGTCGGGTACACGGCCAGCCAGGTGATCAGCGCGCGCCGGTGCACCGACGGCATGGCGGCGGGGGTGGCGGTGACAGCGGCGGGGGTGGTGATGGTGGTCATTGTTCGCTCCTAACGACCGTGTTCCCATTCTCAGGCGAGACGGTCCGTCTCGTCTCATTCAGCAAGGTAATCCGCCGCCCGGACCCTGTCAAGACGAGACGTACCGTCTCGTTCGTGGCGTATGCTGGACCCATGCCCCCGCCGCCCAACCCCGAACTGCGCAGTGCCAAGTCCCATCAGGCGATCCTCGACGCCACCTTCGAACTCGCCGTGCGCAACGGCTACGGCAAGCTCACCATCGAGGCCATCGCCTCCCACGCGGGCGTCGGCAAACAGACCATCTACCGCTGGTGGCCCTCCAAGGGCGCGATCGCTCTCGAGGCCATCAACGACCAGGTCGGTTCCGCCACCGACTTTCCCGACACCGGCGACATCGCCGCCGACCTGACCACCCAGATCACCGCCCTGTCACGCATGCTCGCCGGCGACGCCGGCTGCGTCTACCGCGGTGTCATCGCCGAGGCCCAGAACGACCCGAAGCTCCTCCAGATGGTCCGTGAGACCTTCATCGAGCCCCGCGCCCGCATGGCCGGCCGCCGACTCGAAACCGCCATGCGCGCCGGGCAGATTCGCGACGATCTCCCGCTGCTGACCATGACCAACATGCTCTACGGCCCGGTGTATCTGCGCTTCCTCCTCGGCGCGGGCGAGCTACTCGACGTCCCGACCCTGGTCGAGCCCGTCCTCGAGGGCCTGCGTCCCCGAGATTAGGCGCAGGGCATCAACCCTGTCGGCATGCTCGTGCGGTCGCCCGTCATCGGCGACCGTGATGATGACCGACGTCGCGCTGCCGCCGTCAGTGATGACCGCTTCTTCACCGGAGGCTGCCACAGCGCGCACGATCACCTCGAGCCGGTTCCGCGGATCGTCGAGACGGTATCTGTTCGCGCCCTCCATGTTTGGTCATTCGGGCGCCGCCGGGACGCGGATCGGCGCGACACGACAGCGCACCGATACGACAGCGGCGCGGACCCGAAGGTCCGCGCCGCGATCGGGTGAACTCGGTCAGGCCTTGGTGATCGAGACCTTGACGCCGCCGACGATCTCGGACGCGTCCGCGGGGGCCGCGCCGAAAGTCAGTGTGGTGGCGAGGATCTCGCCCGCGATCAGGTCGCGGTGGGTTTCGGCCCAGGCGAGGCGGTCCGCCGGGACGTCGAGGACCACGGTGATGCGGTCGGAGACGTCCAAGCCGAGGGACTTGCGGGTTTCCTGGAGGTCGCGGATGAGGTCGCGGGCCCAGCCCTCGGCCTCGAGCTCCTCGGTGACCACCGAATTCAGCACCACCAGACCGGCATTGCCGGGCAGGGCGGCGGTGGATTCGGGCTCGGCGGCGACCAGGCGCTGGGTGTATTCCTCGGGGAGCAGGGCGATTCCGGCGGCGGTCACGGTGCCGTCGGCGGCCTCGGTCCACTCCCCCGCCTTGACGGCCTTGATCACCGTCTGGACGTCCTTGCCGATGCGCGGACCGGCGGCGCGGGCGTTGACGACCAGTTCGAAGCGGCCGTGGGCGGCCACGTCGGCGGTGAGGTCGACCTTCTTGACATTGACCTCGTCGGCGATCAGATCCACGAAGGGGCGCAGGCGTTCCGCGTCGGCGGCGGCCACGGTGACCTCCGAGAGCGGCAGGCGCACCCGCAGGTTCTGGGCCTTGCGCAGGCTCAGCACCGTGGAGCAGGCGGTGCGGACCTCGTCCATGGCCGACACCAGTTCGGCGTCGTGCGGCAGGACGTCGGCCGCGGGCCAGTCGGCCAGGTGCACCGAACGCTCCCCGGTGAGACCGCGGTAGATCACCTCGGAGATGAGCGGCAGCAGCGGGGCCCCGAGCCGGGTCGTCACCTCGAGCACGGTGTGCAGGGTGTCGATGGCGTCGCGGTCCTCCTCCCAGAAGCGCGAACGCGACCGGCGCACATACCAATTGGTGAGCGCGTCGGCGAAGGTGCGCAGCTCGTCGCAGGCGGTGGCGATGTCGTAGACCTCGAGCGCGTCGGTCATGACGTCGCGGGTCGCCGCCAGCTTGGCCAGGATGTACCGGTCGAGCACGTTCTCCGAGTCGGTGCGCCAGGTGCCGGGCTGCGAGGCGTACAGCTGCAGGAAGGTCCACGCGTTCCACAGCGGGCGCAGCGCCTGGCTGACGCCCTCGCGGATGCCGCGCTCGGTGACGATCAGGTTGCCGCCGCGCAGCACCGGGGACGCCATGAGGAACCAGCGCATGGCGTCGGAGCCGTCGCGGTCGAAGACCTCGTTGACGTCGGGGTAGTTGCCCTTGGACTTCGACATCTTGAGGCCGTCGTCGCCGAGCACGATGCCGTGCGCCACAACCGACTTGAACGCGGGGCGGTCGAACAGCGCGGTCGAGAGCACGTGCAGGTTGTAGAACCAGCCGCGGGTCTGGCCGTTGTACTCGACGATGAAGTCGCCGGGGCTGTGCGGGGAGGCCTCGGAGGTGCCCTCGAACCACTCCTTGTTCTCGAACGGGTAGTGCACCTGGGCGTAGGGCATGGACCCGGACTCGAACCAGCAGTCGAGGACCTCGGGGGTGCGCCGCATCATCGACTTCCCGGTCGGGTCATCGGGATTCGGCCGCACCAACTCGTCGATCATGGGCCGGTGCAGGTCGTCCGGGCGCACGCCGAAGTCCCGCTCGAGCGCGTCGAGCGAGCCGTACACGTCCACGCGCGGGTACGCCGGGTCGTCGGAGATCCACACCGGGATCGGCGCGCCCCAGTAGCGGTTACGGCTGATGTTCCAGTCGCGCGCGTTCTCCAGCCACTTGCCGAACTGGCCGTCGCGGATGTGCTCCGGGACCCAGGTGATCTCCTTGTTGAGCTCCACCATGCGGTCGCGGAACTTGGTGACCGCCACGAACCAGGACGGCACCGCCATGTAGATCAGCGGCTGGCCCGAGCGCCAGCTGTGCGGGTAGGAGTGCTCGATGGTCTCGTGCCGCAACAGCTTTCCGGCAGCCTTGAGGTCCTTGATGATGACCGGGTTGGCGTCGAAGACCATCAGGCCCTCGTACGGCGGCACCATGGAGGTGAACTTGCCGCCCGCGTCGAGCGGCTGCACGATGTCGATCCCGTTGGCGGAGGCGACATCCATGTCCTCCTCACCGAAGGCGGGAGCCAGGTGCACGATGCCGGTGCCGGAGTCGGTGGTGACGTAGTCGGCGTTGAGCACGCGGTGCGCGCGCGGGTGGCCGAGGAAGAAGTCGAAGGGCGGCAGGTAGTTCAGGCCCTCGAGCGCGGCGCCCGAGTGCTCGGACAGCACCTGCGGCTCCTCACCGAACTCACGGGTGTAGTGCGACACCCGCTCGGCGGCAACCACATACCGCTTGCCGTCCTTGCCCTGCACGTGCGCGTAGGTGACGTCCGGATGCACGGCGATGGCGAGGTTGGACGGCAGCGTCCACGGCGTGGTGGTCCAGATCAGCGCGTTGGCGCCGTCCAGGCCGTGCAGCGGATGGTCGGCCGGAACCCGCAGCACCATGTCGACGGTGACCGCCGGGTCCTGGCGCATCCGGTAGGAGTCGTCGAGGCGCGCCTCCTGGTTGGACAGCGGGGTCTGCTCGTACCAGCTGTAGGGCAGCACCCGGAAGCCCTGATAGACCAGGCCCTTGTCGTACAGCGACTTGAACGCCCACATGACCGACTCCATGAAGTCGAGGTCGAGGGTTTTGTAGTCGTTGTCGAAGTCGACCCAGCGCGCCTGGCGGGTCACGTAGTTACGCCATTCGTTCGTGTAGCGCAAGACCGAGGATTTACACGCGGCATTGAATTCCGCGAGGCCCATGGCATCGATCTGTGATTTGTCCGTGATACCGAGCTGCTTCTCCGCTTCGATTTCCGCGGGCAGGCCGTGAGTATCCCAGCCGAAACGCCGTTCGACCTTCTTACCGCGCATGGTTTGGAAACGCGGGATCAAATCCTTCACGTATCCGGTCAGCAGATGACCGTAGTGCGGCAACCCATTGGCGAAGGGTGGCCCGTCGTAGAAGACGAATTCCTCTGCCTCGGAACGGTTCTCGATGCTGGCACGGAAGGTGTCGTCGGCGGCCCAGTAGTCCAGGACCCGCTGCTCCAGCTCGGGGAAGGAGACCTGCCCGGTGGTTCGGCTCAGGTCCGCGCGGGGGTATGCGCTTCGGGTGCTGCTGTCGTCCGCCATGGCGGCCTCTCGTCTCCTCGTGCCTGCGTCGTGGGCACGGGGACGATCCCGGCGCTCGGCGCGCCGTAACCGCGGTACCACCCCGCTTGCCCGGACCGCGGGTCTGCGAAAACCCTTGCGAGACCGAGCCTCTCGTTGCGAGCTGTGACGGGCTCACCCGTTCGGTTCTAGTGAGCGATACCCGCTCTCGGAGCAGGTCCCGCCGTTCTTCCGAAGGCTCCCCGGTGATGGCCGGATCGACGCCGTACTGCTGTCTACATACTAGCGGGGCGGGTCCAGGGGTTATTCCCCGGACCCGCCCCGAAACGATTCGTGTGAGCCGCTAATGCCTGGCGTGCCGTCCGCCCGGTGGCGGCGAGGACGCGTCCTCGTCATCGGACCGCAGGGACAACGCACTGACGAGCAGCAGCACCGCGCCGATCACGCACACGATGATGCAGCCCCATGCCCAGATCACCGAACCGGTGGTCAGTGCGGTCACCAGCAGGCCGAAACCGACAGCGGCTAGCCCGAGCGTCACTGCGAGCAAGTGCACCACCCCCTCGTTGGGCTTCGATGGCGATGGCCATCGGAGGACTCGAAAGGTTGGCGGCGGGGCCGGATCGCCCGGACGGTCACCCGGAGCGGCCCGGCCACGCTGGCCGTAGTTACGACTTTACTTGCTGCCCTTGAGGAGTGCGCCGTTGCCGGAGGCATCCTGACCGAATTCGCCACCGTCGACCGGGACCGCCGAACCACGGTTCTCCAGCTCCTCCAGCTGCGATTCCAGGTAGGACTTCAGGCGCACGCGGTACTCGCGCTCGAAGGTCTTGAGCTGCTCGATGCGGCTCTCCAGCACGCTGCGCTGCTGGGTGATGGTGGCCATGATCTCGGTGTGCTTGCGCTCGGCGTCGGCCTGCAGGGCGTCGGCCTTCTCCTTGGCCTGGCGCAGCTGGGAATCCGAGCGGGTCTGCGCGTCGGACAGCATGGCCTCGGCCTTCTGGCGCGCGTCGGCGATCATCGCCTCCGAGCGGGTGCGAGCGTCGCTGACCAGGCGCTCGGAGTTACCCCGGGCGTTGGCCAGCAGCGACTCGGCCTCGGTCTTGGCGTCCGAGGTGAGGCGGTCGGCCATCTCCTGGGCCAGCGAAAGCACCTTGGCGGCCTGCAGATTCGCGTCCGCGGAGGGAGCCTCGGCCTTGACGGCGGCGACCGGGACCGGGGCCGGCATCGGGGCCGGGGGCACCGGCGGGGCGGCCTTGATGGGCTCCGGCGCGACCGGGGCCTTCACCGGCTGGACCGCGGGGCCGCGGTTCTTCTTGGCGTCGGACAGTTCCGCGTCCAGCTCGGCAACGCGCTGGCGAAGATCCGCGTTCTCCTCGATGAGGCGTGAGAGCTCCTGCTCGACCAGGTCGAGGAAGGCGTCGACTTCATCCTCGTTGTAGCCGCGCTTCCCGATCGGCGGTTTGCTGAACGCGACGTTATGAACATCGGCGGGGGTCAGCGGCATGGAACGATCCCTTCACGCTTCGTATGGAGATCTAGCGGTAGATCTGGGCAAGCATTCTTTCGGCTCATTCTGTCACACCTGAGCTACCGACTGCCCTATCTGGCCCGTGATCGACATGAGGATGAACACGATAAACAGCAAGACCATAATCGACAGATCGAGCCGAATTCCCCCAAGATTCACTGGGGGTATCAAACGCCTCAGAAGTTTCACCGGGGGGTCGGTGATCGTGAAGATCACCTCGAGGATGACCACGACGAAGCCGGTCGGCCGCCAGTCGCGCGCGAAGCTGCGGATGAACTCGACGATGACTCGGCTGATCAGCAGCAGCCAGAAGAGGAACAGCAGGAGGTTCAACACCTGGAACAAGGCCACCGCACCACTCTGCCCGACAAACCGTCATCGGCAAAACAGAAACACGGATCGTGCCGGTCACATCCGGCGCTGACACGGCATGGCCGCAAGACTCTCCCCCATGATTCCCCCGCGACCCTAGGTCGCATCCCCCTGGACGCGGCGCGTTGCGCTGCCGCCGTGCGTGTTCGGCGCGGTGTGCGCCGGCACCTGCTGACGCCGCCGTTCCCCACGGCAGCGGCAGCTGGCTACTTCTGGTTGTAGAAGCCGTTCTCGGCGATGCGGCGGCGTTCCTCGGCGGAGACGTCGACGTCGGCGGGCGAGAGCAGGAACACCTTGGTGGCCACCTTGTCGAACGAGCCACGCAGGGCGAAGGCCAGACCGGCGGCGAAGTCCACCAGGCGGCGGGCATCGGAGTTGCTCATCTCGACCAGGTCCATGATCACCGGGGTGCCGTCCCGGAAGCGCTCACCGATGATGGCGGCCTCGGCGTAGGTGCGCGGGCGCAGCGTGGTGATCTTGGACAAGGTGCCTCCGTCCTCGAAGATCTGGGGACGGCGGGCCGCCTCGATGCGGCGCTCCTGCTCCCGCAGCTCCTCGATGCGCCGCTCGGCGTCGGTGTCCATCGCCAGCGCGCCGCGGGTGCTCGCACCGCCGCCCATGGACCGGGTGCGGCTGGACGGCGCGGTGTCGATGCGGGTGGGGCGACGCGGGGCGTCGTAGCGGGCGTCGGCGTCGTAGCGGTCCCGCTCGCGGTGATCGCGCTCGCGCTCACGCAGCTCGTCGGCGTAGTCGTCGCGACGGGAGGTGCTGTAGGCCGGCTTGTAGGGGGCCTTGTACGACGGCTCGTAAGCCGGCTCGTCGTCGTAACGGTCCTCGCCGTATCGGTCGTAGTCACGCTCGCGTTCGGCGTAGGGCCGGGGACGACGCTGGCCACGCTCATCGGCGCTCCGGGCGGCTCCGCGGTCGTCGACGTAATCGTCTTCGTAATCCTCGAGCGGAACCATCCCGAAGTACGCCTTGAACTTGTGCAGCGTGCTCATCTGGTCGACCTTCCTTCGGCCCCGGTTGGCCTGGGGTGTTGTCCTGCTCAGTCCTCGTCTGTCACCAAGCATATGTTTCAAATGTGACTGGTGAGGTTTCTTTGCTACGCCGAGGTTATCGGTCGCGCGCCCATAAGCGCAGTACCGACACGCACGCACGTACTGCCATGGCGGATGGCCGACTCCAAGTCGCCGGACATGCCCGCCGACAGTTCTGTCGCATCGGGATGAACAATCGTTAGTACAGAGTGGATGCGGGCCAGTTGCTCGAAGGCCGCGTCGGGCTCCACATCCAGCGGCGGGATCGCCATCAGGCCCGCGAGCTGCAGCGATTCCGACGCCGCGACCTGATCGGCGAGCGCGCGCAGCGTGTCGTCGCGAACGCCGCCGCGGGCCGGATCGGCGTCCAGGGACACCTGCAACAGCACGCGCAAGGGGGCCGAACGCGCGCCCTCGTCCAGCGCGGCCCGCGCACCGGCCCCGAGTGCGCTCGCGAGCCGCTCGCTGTCCACCGAGTAGACCGTATCCGCCCAGCGTGCAACGGCTTTCGCCTTGTTGCGCTGGAGCCGTCCGATGAACTCCCAACGTATCTGCGACAGGTGTCCGAGCCGCGCCACCTTGCCCGCGGCCTCCTGTTCGCGGGATTCCCCGAACTCCCGGCGGCCCAGGTCATAGAGGATCTCGATATCCGAGGCGGGGAAGAACTTGGTCACCGGTAGCAGCCGCACCGACCCGGGTTCGCGGCCCGCGGCCGCGCACGCTGCGTCGATTCGCTCGATGAGTGCCGACAGAGCCGTTTCGAGCTCGGCGACGCGACCTCCGCCGGACGTGACGTGCGCCGCATCGGATCCCGCTGCGGCGGTGAAACTTTCGGTCATTCTGAAACCCCCTCGGGTGACATCCAAATCACACCGGCGAGTCGGCCCGTCGGCGCGCCGCGGCGGTGGGAGAACAAGGTCTTGTCCTCGATGGTGCACCGCGGGTCCATCGCGACGGCGCCGACGCCGGCGGCCTCGAGCTGCCGCCGGATGCCGGCGCGCAGGTCCAGGCCGGGCGTGCCCTTGACGGTGGTGGTCGCGCTGCCCGGCAGATGCGCCTCGACATCGGCGCGCATGGCCGCGGGCACCTCGTACTGGCGGCCGCTGGCGGCCGGGCCGAGGAAGGCCCCGATCCGCTCCGGCTTCGCGCCGACCGACACCATGGCCTCGAGCACCCGCGGCACGATCCCGATGCGTGCGCCGATCCGGCCCGCGTGCACGGCCGCGATCACCCCGGCCTCGTCGTCGGACAACAGGATCGGCACGCAGTCGGCGGTGAGCACCACCAGCGCCAGGTTTCGCTGGGTGGTGACCAGAGCGTCCGTGGCGGGCACCGGCTCGGTGCGCGGACCGTCCACGATCTCGACAGTGCGGCCGTGGATCTGCTCCATCCACACCAGCCGGTCCGGCGTCAGCCCGATGCTCTCCGCGAGCCGAACCCGATTGCGCCGCACCGCCTCCGGATCATCACCGACGTGGTCGCCCAGATTGAACGAGTCGTAGGGCGCTTGCGAGAATCCGCCCGCCCGCGTCGTCACAACCCGTCTGGTCCGGAAAACAGGTGCCGCTGAAGTCATGCCACCGAGGGTAGTAGCCACTGCGGGGCAACCCGGAATCAGACAGCTATCGCGGCCGGAAACACGAACGCGCCCACCCTCTCGGGCGGGCGCGTTCGAATCGCGTTCCGTGACAGCGGCCGGGGTCAGCCGCGGCGCATGAAGTCCGGCACGTCGACCTCGTACTCGTCGGTGTCCGGCGGCTGGATGTGGCCGCGGTTGTTGCTCGCCACCGTCGGGTCCACCACGGGCCGGGGCGCGCTGTAGGACGGGGCCGGACCGCGTTCGGCGATCGGCTGCGCGACGGGCGCGGGCTCCGGGCGCGCGGCCGGGGCGGGCTCGACCGCGCGGGCCGGGGTGTATTCGGAACTGCGGCTCACGCTTCCGGCGCTCGCGCTCGCGGTGCTCGACTGGGTGCCGGGGAACCGGCTGACCGCGGGTTCGATGCGGCGCGCGGGCCCGCTGCCGTCGAAGCCCGCGGCGATCACCGTAACCCGGACCTCGTCGCCGAGCGAGTCGTCGATCACCGTTCCGAAGATGATGTTGGCCTCGATGTGCGCGGCCTCCTGTACCAGCGAGGCCGCCTCGTTGATCTCGAACAGGCCCAGATCCGAACCGCCCGCGATGGAGAGCAGCACGCCGTGCGCGCCGTCCATGCTGGCTTCCAGCAGCGGCGAGTTGATCGCCGCCTCGGCCGCCTTCACCGAGCGGCCCTCGCCGCGCGCGGAGCCGATGCCCATGAGCGCCGAGCCCGCGCCGGACATGACCGACTTGACGTCGGCGAAGTCGACATTGATCAGACCCGGGGTGGTGATCAGGTCGGTGATGCCCTGAACACCGTTGAGCAGCACCTCGTCCGCGGAGCGGAACGCGTCCATCAGGCTCACCGCGGCGTCGCCGAGCTGCAGCAGGCGGTCGTTGGGGATGACGATGAGGGTGTCGCAGGACTCGCGCAGGGCCTGGATGCCCGCCTCGGCCTGGTTGCTGCGGCGCTTGCCCTCGAACGAGAACGGCCGGGTGACGACACCGATGGTGAGCGCGCCGAGCTTGCGGGCGATGGAGGCCACCACGGGCGCGCCGCCGGTGCCCGTGCCGCCGCCCTCGCCGGCGGTCACGAAGACCATGTCGGCGCCCTTGAGGACTTCCTCGATCTCGTCCTTGTGGTCCTCGGCGGCCTTGCGGCCGACCTCCGGATCGGCGCCGGCGCCGAGACCGCGGGTGAGTTCACGGCCGACATCGAGTTTCACATCGGCGTCCGACATCAACAACGCCTGCGCGTCGGTGTTGACCGCGATGAACTCGACTCCCTTGAGTCCCTGCTCGATCATCCGGTTGACGGCGTTCACGCCGCCGCCGCCGATACCGACGACCTTGATCACAGCAAGGTAGTTGTGCGGGGGCGTCATGGGCTCTCGCCTTCCTTCGATCTGAAACAGCTTGTGTCGTCTTCGGTTACTCGACATATAACGACGCAATGGTCTCGGTCCGATAAACCCTCAACCATAGCTTCAGCGTTATGTCAAGTATCCGACTGGTGCCGAACGGTATTCGCAGCCACCGCGTTACGGGCGCAGGCGCGCCGAAACGAGAGTCAGAATCTTGTGTGATTCGCCTCGTCCGACCCACCCGAGCATCGTATCGTGGACGGTTGCCCTTCGGTCCTGGATCGGAACCGACGGTGCCCTTCCGGCAAACCACCGAAAATTTCGGCGGCCCAATGGGTATCGCTCACTTTACCGTGACCAGATTCGGACTCGAAACATCGAATACCTTGCCCGGCTGGGAAAGCAGGGGTCCGACCACCGCGGCCTTGCGCGAGGAATCCACGGTTCCGCCCCACAGCACCGTGCGACCGTCACGCAACTCCAGGGCAATATCCGAAACCGAGCGGGCCACAACCGCTCCCACGCCGACCTGATCGCGCAGCGGAATCGGAATGGCGGCCATCACGGCCACCGCCGCCTTGGTCACCGGGTCCGTTCCGCCCGGATGCTCGGTCACCAGTTTGGGCACCCCGAGGCCCGGCGGCTCGATGGCGAATTCCACGCTGTCGCAATCGAGCAGATGGGCGCCGTCGGGACTGTCGAAATACAACACCGGGGTTCGCTCGGTGACCGTCACCCGGACCGTGGACGGGAATACCCGCTGCACCCGGACCGAGCGGACCTTGGGCAGCCGGGACACCTGTTCGGCCAGGGTGTCGGTGTCGAGCCGCAGGATGGACAGGCCGTCGGGCACCTGCAAGGCTTGCCGCACCTGCTCTTCCGGCACCGCGGCCAGTCCGTCGACCTCGACCGTGCGCACCGACAGCATGGGAGTGAACCAGGCGACCAGTCCGAGCGCGATCAGGGCCACCACACCCGCGAGCAACCCGATCCGTACCCCACGCGACCGCCAGGCGATGGCGATCCGCGACTCCCGCGGCTCCCGGCCGCGTCTGAGCCGGGCCCGGCGGGCCGCCGCGCGTTCGGCGGACCCGGGGTCGTCGGTGGCCGGTTCGGCGGAATCGGTACCGCGCGTGCCGCTATCGGCCGCGGCCGTGTCGTAGGCGTCGTCCACGGCCGGAACCGGCCGCTCCAGCTCTCCCCCACCCGAGCCCATCGGCGCTCACCGCCCGTGCGAGGGTCGTGCGCGCAGCCCGTCCAGAATCTGGCTGCCCAGCATGGTCACATCACCCGCGCCCATGGTGATCACCACGTCGCCGGGCCGCGCCAGCGCGCCCACCTGCTTGCCGACCCGCGACATATCCGGCTGATAGTGCACGGGTTTGGTGACCGCGCTCGCGACCAGCGCGCCGTTCACACCCGGCAGCGGCTCCTCCCGCGCGCCGTACACGTCGAGCACCACGACCTCGTCGGCCAGCGACAGCGCCGCCCCGAACTCGGTCGCGAAAGTGGCGGTGCGGCTGTACAAGTGGGGCTGGAACACCACGATCACCCTCCCCGGCCGCGACCGCGCGCCGTCGCGCGCCTCCTGCGCGACCAGTTCGGCCGCCGCGGAGAGCACCGCGCGCACCTCGGTCGGGTGGTGGGCGTAGTCGTCGAAGACGCGCACGCCGTTCTCGCGCCCGGTGAGCTGGAAGCGGCGGTGCACACCGCCGAAACCCTCCAGCCCCTGGATGATTTCGCCCAGATCGGCGCCGGTGGCACGGGCGGCCAGCAGCGCGCCGAGCGCGTTGAGCGCCATGTGCCGGCCCGGCACCGACAGCCGCAGGGTGCGCGGCGCGGACTCGTCGGAGAGCTGGAACACCACGACGCCGCCGACGTCGCGCGGCTCCCACGAGAGCAACCGCGCGCCGACCGTCAGCCCGAGCTCGGCGAAATCGCCGGAGCCGTAACCGATCACCTGAATCCCGCGCGGGTCCTCGGCCAGCCGGGCCGCCGAGCGCTGCGCCAAGCCCAGCGAACCCGGATCGTCCAGGCACACCACCAGGCGGCCGCCCGGTTCGAGCCGGTCCACGAAGTCGTCGAAGACCTGCACGTAGGCCTCGTCGGTGCCGAAGTAGTCCAGGTGGTCGGATTCGATATTGGTGACCACCGCGACGTCGGGGGCGTACTGCAGCAGCGAGCCGTCGCTCTCGTCGGCCTCGGCCACGAAGATGCCGCCGGTGCCGTGGTGGGCGTTGGTGCCCGCCTCGTTGAGCTCGCCGCCGACCGCGAAGGACGGGTCGAGTCCGCAGTGCTGCAATGCCACCACCAGCATGGAGGTGGTGGAGGTCTTGCCGTGGGTGCCCGACACCAGCAGCGTCTTGTGCCCCTGCATGAGCGAGGCCAGCACCGCCGGGCGCAGCAGCACCGGCACCCCGCGCTTATGGGCTTCCACCAGCTCGGGATTGGTCTTGGGGATGGCGGCGTAGGTGGTCACCACCGCGGTGGGCCCGCCGGGGAGCAGGTCCAGCGCCGAGGCGTCGTGGCCGATGCGCACCTGCGCGCCGCGCGCCCGCAGGGCCAGCACGCCGCGGCTCTCCTTGGCGTCGGAACCGGACACCATGCCGCCGCGCGACAGGAGAATTCGGGCGATACCGGACATACCGGCACCACCGATGCCGATCATGTGCACGCGCCGCAGATGCTCGGGTAGATCGGTGTGAGCTTCCGCGGTACCCACATCACTGTCCGGCCGCTCCACTGTCACCTCGAATTACCCCGTTCCCTGGCGTGTTTCATCGGATAGTTGGGCTCCCAGGCCCGGGTGCTGCGCCACGATTCCGTGGAGCGGCTGGTGCGCCGGGCCGAATCCGAATCTACCGACCGCCGCGAGGATGATTCCGCCGAGCCGCCCCGGCCCCGCCCCGAGGGTAGCGCGCGTTTCTGCGGCGCGGACTTCACCTTCGCGTTCGCTTTGGGCTTACCGGTCGCTTTGGGCTTACCGGTCGCCTTGGATTTACCGGTCGCCTTGGACTTGGCGCGGGCGCGCGCGGCCCGGGCGGGCGAGTAGATATCGGGTTTGGGCAGCCGCAGCAGACGGCTGAACCGGCCGTCCTGCCCGGCGTGCAGCGCCGCCACCGCCTCCGGCTCGTGCCGGGCGGCATTGGCGATGATGCCGAACATGAACAGGGTGATCGCCAGCGAGGAGCCGCCCGCGGAGACCAGCGGCAGCTGCAGACCGGTCACCGGCAGCAAACCCACCACGTAGCCGACATTGATCAGCGCCTGCCCGGTGATCCAGGTGGTGGCCGAGGCGGTCAGCAGCCGGATGAACGGATCCACCGACCGCGAGGCGATCCGCAGGCCCGTGTACACGAACAGCGCGAACAGCCCGAGCACCAGCGCGCAGCCGAGGAAGCCGAGTTCCTCGCCGATGATGGCGAAGATGAAGTCGTTGTGCGCGTTGGGCAGATAGCTCCACTTGGCGCGCGACTGGCCCAGGCCGCGACCCCAGATGCCGCCATCGGCAAGGGAATACATGGCCTGGCGGGCCTGGTAGCCGATGCCCTGCGGATCGTCGCCCGGATTGAAGAAGGCGCGCATGCGGTCCGAGCGATACCCGGCCGACAGCGCGAGGATGGAGGCCGCCACCACACCCGACACCGCGATGGTGACGAACATGCGCAGCGGCAGCCCGCCGAACCACAGCAGCGAGGTCAGCACGATGCCGAGCGCGATGGTGGTGGACAGGTTCGGTTCGAGCACCACCAGCAGACAGACCAGCAGTCCGGCCGGCACCAGCGGCATGAGAATGTCCTTGTACCCGGCCTTCTCGGACTGCCGCGACGCCAGCAGGTGCGAACCCCACACCACCAGCGTCACTTTCGCGATCTCCGAGGGCTGCACCGACACCACGCCCAGGTCGAACCAGCGCTGCGAGCCCTGCACCTTGGTTCCGACGCCGGGAATCAGCACCAGCACCAGCATCACCACCGACAGCGCGAACACCGGGAACGACAGCTGCCGCATCACCCGCATGGGGATGCGCAGCGCGATATAGAACAGCACCGCGCCGACCGCGGCCAGCACCGCCTGGGTGAAGAACAGCGAATAGGCCGAGCCGCCACCGGCGTAGGACTCCACGCTGGAAGCCGAGAGCACCATGACCAGGCCGAGCACGGTGAGCAGTACCGCGATCGCCACCACCAGGTGGAACGACGCCAGCGGGCGGGCCAGCCACGCAACGAACCATCCGGTTCGCAGACGCTGTGGGCCCTTGTTCCCGACCCGCCGCTCACCTCCTGGCGCGGCCCGCCGCGGTGTCGCCGCTGTCACTCTGTTCTCCCGATGTCCTTCTCGTCCAGGGCCTGCACGGCGGCCGCGAAACTGCGACCGCGGTGCGTATAGTCGGCGAACATGTCCAGGGATGCCGCGGCCGGAGCCAGCAGCACGGTATCGCCGCGATGGGCGAAACCGGCCGCCACACGGACCGCGCGCGCCATCACCGCTTCGGGCTCGATCTCGGTGAAGGGGTCACCCATTCGAGCATCGTCCCCCGAATTCAGCTCCACCACCGGGACATCGGGGGCGTGTCGCGCGAGTGCGGCCGCGATCACGGCCGCGTCCTGCCCGAACAGCACGGCCGCGACCAGGTGTTCGCGGCACTCCTCGATGAGGTCCTCCACGCCCGCGCCCTTCAGCTGACCGCCGGCCACCCAGATCACGTTGGGGTGGGCCAGGATCGACGAACGCGCGGCATGCGGGTTGGTGGCCTTGGAGTCGTCGACGAACTCCACGCCCGACAACTCGCGCACGAAGGCCGCCCGGTGCGGGCCGACCCGATGCTCCTGCAGGCCCTCCTTGACGAACTGCGGGGCCACGTCGATGGACCGGGTGAGCGCGGCCGCGGCCAGCGCGTCGGCCACGCCCGCCGGACCCTGCGGGCTGATGTCGCCGGTCTCGGCCAGGATGGCGGCCTTGGTGAAGGCGCGGTCGAGCAGTTTGCCGTCCACCACGCCCAGCTCGCCGTCGGCGGGCACGCCGATGCGGAAGCCGACGGTGCGGCGCGCCTTGGACTTCCGGGCCAGCGCCGCGGCCACCTGATCGTCGAGGCCGACCACGCCGACCCGGCCGGTCAGCGCGCGCGCCTTGGCGGCGGCGTAGGCGTCCAGGCCGCCGTGCCAATCCAGGTGATCCTCGGCCACATTCAGCACCACCCCGGCCTCGGGGCGGACCGACGGAGCCCAGTGCAGCTGGAACGAGGACAGTTCCACGGCCAGGATCTGCGGGCCGGGATTGCGGCGCAGCGCGTCCAGGATGGGCAGCCCGATATTGCCGCAGGCCACCGACGGGATGCCGGCGGCGCGCAGGATCGAGTGCGTCATCTGGGTGGTGGTGGTCTTGCCGTTGGTGCCGGTGATCACCAGCCATTTGCGGACCGGACCGTAGATCCGGGCCTGATCCACCCACCAGGCGAACTCGACGTCACCCCACACCGGGATGCCCTCGGTCACCGCGGACGCCAGCACCGGCGAATCCGGCCGCCAGCCCGGGCTGGTGATGACCAGCGCGAAGCGGCGCAGCGCATCCGGTTCCAGCAGATCCGCGCTGGTGGCGGTGCCCAGACCCAGTTCGGCGGCCTCGGCCAGCGCCTTGGCGCCGCTGTCGGTGACCACGGGCCGCGCACCGATATCGCGCAGCGGTTCGATCAGCGACCGCCCGGAGACACCCCACCCGGCGACCAGAACCTCACGGCCACGCAGGAATTCGAGCATGGGCCCCGGCGACCGCAGGACCCTCGGAGAATGTTCGGCCATTGCTGTCTCACCCTGCCGCAGAGAGGTATTCGCTGTAGAACAGGCCCAGTCCGATCGCCGAGGCCATACCGGCCAGCAACCAGAACCGGATGATCACCGAGGTCTCGGCCCACCCGCTCAGCTCGAAATGGTGATGGAACGGTGCCATCTTGAACAGGCGATTGCGGGTCGCGCGGAACACCGCCACCTGCAGCACCACCGAGGTGGTCTCGGCCACGAACAGCGCGCCGATGACGACCATCAGCAGCTCGGTGCGGGTGGTGATGGACAGGCCCGCGAGCAGGCCGCCCAGCATCAGCGAACCGGTGTCGCCCATGAAGATCTTGGCGGGCGCGGCGTTCCACCACAGGAAGCCGATACACGCCGCACCGCCCGCCGCGCACACCAGCGCCAGGTCGAGCGGATCACGCACCTGGTAGCAGCCCGCCACCGCGTGCGCGGAGCAGGAGTTACGCCACTGCCAGAAGGTGATGATCATGTACGCGCCCAGCACCAGGCTCATCGAGCCCGCGGCCAGACCGTCCAGGCCGTCGGTCAGGTTCACCGCGTTGGACCAGGCCACCACGATGAGGCAGACGAACGCCAGGAACACCACCACGCTCATCGACAGCGTGTTGATGTCGCGGGTGTAGGACAGCCGCTTGTCACCGGGGGTCAGGCCGTGAATGTTCTTGAACTGCAAGGCCAGGACACCGAACACCACCGCCGAGGTGAGCTGGCCGATGTACTTCCCGGCGGCGGTCAGACCCAGGTTGCGCTGCTTGCGCAGCTTGATCAGGTCGTCGGTGAAGCCGACGAAACCCAGCGCGGTGGCCAGGCCCATGACCAGCAGGCCCGAGGCCGAAGGGCCCGGCTCGCCGTAGGTCATGGAGATCAGGTGCGAGCCCAGGTAACCGGCCCACATGCCGATGATGATGGCGACGCCACCCATGGTCGGGGTGCCGCGCTTGGCCTTGTGGCTCTCCGGGCCGTCGACCCGGATCTCCTGGCCGAAGCCCTGTTTGGCGAAATAGCGGATCACCACGGGGGTGAGCAGAATCGAAACGGCCAGCGCGATCGCGGCCGACAAGAGAATCTGGGTCATCGAGCGGCCTCCTGCTCCGCACCGATCAGGTGTTCGGCGACGGTCCACAGACCGACGGACTTGGATGCCTTCACCAGCACCACCGCGCCCGGCTCGAGTTCTTCGTCGAGCAGCGCGATGGCCGAGTCGATATCGGGCACGTGGATGGCTTCCTCACCCCACGAGCCCTCCTGCACGGCGCCCTGGAACATGGCGCGCACCGGACGACCCTGACCGACCACGATCAGCCGGTCCACGTCCAGGCGCACCACCAGGCGGCCGATCTTGTCGTGTTCGAGAACGGATTCCTCGCCCAGTTCACCCATTTCGCCGAGCACCGCCCAGCTGGGCCGCGGCTCGGCCCCGGCACGGGACATGGTGACCAGCGCCTTGAGCGCGGCACGGACCGAATCCGGGTTGGCGTTGTAGGAGTCGTTGACGACGGTGACGCCGTCGGCGCGGGTGCGCACGTCCATGCGGCGGGCCGAGACGGCGGCCGCGCCGGCCAGCGCCGCCGCGACGGTCGCGAGATCCGCGCCCTGGTCGAGGGCGACCGCGGCGGCGGACAGGGCGTTGCCGACCTGGTGCTCGCCGGACACGGCCAGCTGAACATCGACCGATTCGCCGTTGGCGTGCAGCGTGAATCGGGCGCGCGCCTGCTCGTCGAGCACGACGTCGGCGGCGCGCACGTCGGCCGAGGACGCCAGGCCCACGGTCACCACCCGGGCGGCGGTGCGGCCGGCCATCTTCGCGACCAGGTGGTCGTCGGCGTTCAGCACCGCCAGCCCGGAGGCCGGAAGCGCCTCGACCAGTTCGCCCTTGGTCTGCGCGATCATCTCTCGGCTGCCGAACTCACCCAGGTGCGCGGTGCCGACATTCAGCACCACGCCGACACCGGGCGGAGCGATCTCGGTGAGCGCCTTGATGTGTCCCGGGCCGCGAGCCGACAGCTCCAGCACCAGGAACCGGGTCCGCGCGTCGGCGCGCAGCGCCGTCCACGGGTGGCCGAGCTCGTTGTTGAACGAACCGGGCGGGGCCACAACGGATCCCAGCGGCGCGAGCACGGCCGCGATCAGATCCTTGGTGGAGGTCTTGCCGGACGAGCCGGTCACCCCGACCACGGTCAGGCTCCCGGCCTGCACCAGCCGGTCCACGCTGGCGCGGGCCAGCGCGGCCAGCGCGTCCAGCACCGCCGCGCCGGAGCCGTCGGTGTCGTGGGCCAGTGCGATGGCGCGGGTGTTCCCGGGGCGGGGCTCCACCACGATGGCGGGCACCCCGACCGGCCGGGCGGCCAGCACCGCGACCGCGCCCTGCGCGACGGCCCGCGCCGCGAAGTCGTGGCCGTCGGCGCGCTCACCCGGCAGCGCCAGGAACAGGTCACCGGAACCGATTCGGCGCGAGTCGAATTCGGCCGATCCGGTGACCTTCGCCTCGGGATCCGCGACGTCGTGCAGCGTGCCGCCCACGACCTCCGCGATCTCCCGCAAAGTCATCTCGATCATGAATGCGTCAGGTCCCTCGTCTTTTCCGACAGGGCGGCCGCGAGTACCTCACGGTCGTCGAACGGCTGCTTCACGCCTGCAATCTCCTGCCCTGTCTCATGTCCCTTGCCCGCGACCAGCACCGCGTCCCCGGGCCGCGCCCAGTTCACGGCGGCTTGGATCGCGGCCGCCCGGTCCCCGACCTCCCGGACCTCACCGCGTTCCGCGTCCGGCACCTGTTCGGCCCCGGCGAGCACCGCGGCGCGGATGGCGGCCGGGTCCTCGCTGCGCGGATTGTCGTCGGTAATGATGGCCAGGTCGCTGCCGCGCGCCGCCGCCGCGCCCATGAGGGGCCGCTTGCCGGCATCGCGATCACCGCCCGCGCCCACCACTACGGCCAGACGTCCCGTCCCAGCCCCGGGGAGGCGGGGGCGGTCGGCCAACCACGTGCGCAGGGTGGCCACGACCGATTCGATCGCGGCGGGCTTGTGCGCGTAGTCCACCACGGCCAGAAACTCCTGACCCCTATCCACCCGCTGCATGCGGCCCGGCACGTCGACCTCGCCGAGCGCCGCTGCGGAAGTCTCGATATCGGCGCCCGCCGCCGCGCAGACCGCGACCGCCAGCAGCCCGTTGGCGATGTTGTACGCGCCCGGAAGCCGCAGCCGCACATCCACATCGACGCCCGGCCCCGACGCGGTGAATTCCTGGGTGCCGCCGGTCCCGGCGGTCGCCGCGCCCGCGGTCCAGTCGGCGGGCGCGCCCGCGCGGGTCGCCACCGTGCGCAAGCGGCCGGTGGTATCACCGGATTCGGCTGCCAGGCAGTCCGATACGTCGCCCGCCAGGCGCTGCCCCCACTCGTCGTCCACGCAGATCACCGCGGTGCGCGCGGCCACCGAGGGGCGCGACGCGGCGGCGGTGTCCGGGCCGTCGGGAAGGAACAGGCGGCGCTTGGCCGCGAAGTAGTCCTCGAAGTCGGCGTGGAAGTCGAGATGGTCCTGGGACAGGTTGGTGAACGCGCCGACCGCGAAGCTCACCCCGTCCACCCGGCCCAGCGCCAGCGCGTGGCTCGACACCTCCATCACCACGGCGTCCACGCCCTGCTCGACCATGACCGCGAACATGGCGTGCAGCTGCGGGGCCTCGGGGGTGGTGAGCGCCGAGGGCACCCGGACCCCGCCGATGCGGGTCTCGATGGTGCCGATCAGCGCGGTGCGCAGCCCCGACGCGGCGAGCCCGGCCTCCACCAGATAGGAGGTGGTGGTCTTGCCGGAGGTGCCGGTGATACCGATGATGCGCAGTTTGCGAGACGGATCACCGTAAAGGGCCGAGGACAACTCGCCGAGAGTCGTGCGCGGCGCGTCGTGCACCAGCACGGGGACGGCGATCTCGCCGACCAGCTCCGCGCCCGCCGGATCGGTGAGGACCGCGACCGCGCCGCGCGCCACCGCGTCGGCGGCGTAGCGCGCGCCATGGGAATGCCCACCGGCCAGACCGGCGAACAGATCTCCCGGCAGCACCGCGTTCGACCGCTGCTCGATACCCGTGACCTGGATGTCCTGCAAGCCTGCCGCGGACCCGGCGGGCGTCGCGCCCGTCAGCTCCGAGACCGTGCGCAAGCTGGTCGCCGCCGGTGCGGCGGGCCGGAACACCTGCGGGCTGGACTGCGCGGGCACGAAGCTCCTCTCACGGGCGGGTTTCATATGTAGAAAAGATCCGGACGACCGGATCGACGTGTCAGGTTACCTGTGTTCGATTGCCGTGCGATCGGCACGGCGCAGTTCGGTCACCCGCCGGTAGTGGTATCGGCGGCGGCGTGCGTCAGGACCATCCGTTCCCTGCTCTAACTCGCCTGCAGAATCAGCTGTTTGGCGGGCGGTGACGGCGGGATCCGGTCCCGCTGCAGCAGCCACGACGCGATGCTGTGGAACAGGGGCGCGGCCGACCCGCCGCCGCTGCCGTCCGAGCTGCGCATGGGCGCGTCGAGCATCATGCCGATCACGTAGCGGGGATTGTCGGCGGGGGCCATGCCCGCGAAGGTGATCCAGTAGCGGTCGCTGGAGTAGCAGCGGCACTTGGGATCGATCTGCTGCGCGGTGCCGGTCTTGCCGGCGATCTGATAGCCCTCGATCGAGGCCGGGCCGCCGGTGCCGGACTGGATGCCGCGCGGATCCTTCTGCACCACGGCCTGGAACATCTGCTGCAGGGTCTTGGCGGTCTGCGGGCTCACCACCTTCACGCCCTCCGGCGGCTCCTCCTCGGTGCGCGCGCCGTCCGGGGCGATCTTGGCCTTCACGATGCGCGGCGGAATCCGCACGCCGTTGTTGGCGATGGCCTGGTACATGCCGGTCATCTGCAGGGTCGTCATCGAAAGACCCTGGCCGATGGGCAGGTTGGCGAAGGTGGAGCCCGACCACTGGTCGCGCGCGGGCACCACGCCGCTGCTCTCGCCGGGCAGACCGACGCCGGTGCGCTGACCCAGGCCGAACTTCTTGAGCATGTCGAAGTAGCGGTCCTCACCGACCCGCTGCGCCAGCATCAGCGTGCCCACGTTCGAGGACTTCCCGAAGACGCCGGTGGTCGTATAGGGGGCGACGCCGTGCTCCCAGGCGTCGTGCACGGTGACCCCGCCCATGAAGATGCTGCCCGGAACCTGGAGCACCTCATCGGGGTTGGTGAGGCCGTACTCGATGGCCGAGGCCGCGGTGACGATCTTGTTCACCGAGCCGGGCTCGAACACCTCCTGCACCGACGGATTGCCCAGATCGGTGGTGGACCAGAAGCGCGGTCCCATCGCGGGATTGAAGGTGTTGTCATTGGCCATGGCCAGCACCTGGCCGGTGTGCACGTCCAGCACCACCGCCGAGGCCGCGCCCGCGCCCGACAACTCCTTGGCCTGCTGCACCTGCTGCTGCACGTAGTACTGCAGATCCGAGTCCAGGGTCAACTCCACGCCGAAACCGTTCACCGCGGGCTGGCGGTCACGCCAGGACCCAGGGATCACCGCGCCGTCGGAGCCGCGGTCGTAGGTCATCGAGCCGTCCGAACCGGCCAGCAGGGCGTCCATCGAGGACTCCAAACCGATCTGCCCGTGCCCGTCCCAGCCGGTCGCGCCGATCACATTGGCAGCCAGCGCGCCACCCGGGTACTCACGCATGTCCTGGCGTTCGAGCCCGACCTCCGGGAACTTCAGCGTGATGTCGGCGGCGATCCGCGGATCCACATTGCGCACCAGATAGACGAATGGCTCGTCGCTCTTCAGCTTGGCCAGGATGTCCTTCTGGGGAGCTTCCTTACCCAGCTTCTCGTGCAGGTATTTGGCGATGGCGGCGAGCCGGTCGTCCGGATCCGGAGCGGTCTTCGGCTGCTTCTCGCGCTCGTCGGCCAGATCCTTGCGGACCCGCACCGGCTGGAAGGTCAACGCCTTGGCGGCGATGGTGAACGCCAGCGACTTCCCGTAGCGGTCGGTGATCGGCCCCCGGGTGGCGGGATCGGCCAGCTTCACGGTCCGCTGACTGGCCGCCTCCGCGGAGAGCTTCGGCGCGGAAATGCTCTGTACCCACAGCAATTGGATGGCGGCCACGACGATCGCCACCAGCATAACCAGCCGGCCCACTCCGAACCGGAACCGCGTACTCGAATCCAGTCCCGGAGCCGGCCGCGGTCTGAACTGCCGGCCCGGCCCCGAGCCCGCGCGGCCCGACCCGGACTTCGCCCGTGCGACGGCGGCGCGCCCCCGGCCGGAATCGGAACGCCCCCGGCCGGAATCACGCCCGCGCCCCGCGCGGGTAGGGCTCATCGACCAGCCCCGATCGTTCGCGTCACCCGACTCCCAGCGGCCTCCGGGCAGGGCCACACCGGCCCGGTACCCGTCGGGGCCGGACTCGGACACGGCCGCGCCGCGGACCGACTCGACCGGAGTCGTTCCGCGGCCGGGCGGCACGCACCCGTCACCGGGGTGCCCCGTTGGCCTGGACTGCCGGGTTCGGCGGTGTTGTAAGTGGCGCCGCCGGAACCGGATTCGCGGCGGTGGTGGTCGGCGGAGCCGGGGTGGCGGACGGCCTCGGGGGCTGCGCCGGGGGGGTGGTCGCCGGAACCACGCGCTCGCCCTGCCCCTGGGCCGCGTTCGGCGGCGCGGCCGCGCGCGGGGTGGTGTTCAGCGGCGGCGCCGGAGCCCCCTGCGCGGGCTGCGGATTGCCGACCACCGTCACCTGACCGTCGGGGCCGATGATGAGGCGGGCGGGATCCCTGGCCGGGATCATGCCGAGTTCGGCGGCGCGCTGGGCCAATTCGGGCGCCGAATCGGCCGCGGCCACCTCGCGCTGCAGCGCGTCCCGCTCGTCGGACAGCTTCTGATTGGCGCGGCGCTGATCGCCGAGCTGGTAGCTGTCCTCGGTGGCGCGGGTGGTGAGCAACAGCGTCAAGGCCAGACCACAGCCCAGCAGCGCGATGATGGTGGCCACGAAGGACATCCGCCCGCGCGAGATGGATTCACTACGCCGGCCGCGGCGCATCCCGGGCAGCTCCACACCGCCCTCGCGATTGCGGCGCCGGGCGTAGGCCCGTTGCGCCGCACCCGATTTGACCCGCTCGGCGGCCTGCACCCGACGGGCCCCCCGGCTCACCTGCGTCTTGATCGTCATAGCGCGGCTCCGATCTCTCGGGTCGCGGCCCGGAACCGCCCGCCGCCCCGGCGCTGCCGCGCCCCGTCAGGTGCTCGGTTCATGCTCTGCCATTCCGGGGCATGAGCGGAGCGCTCCATGGTTACGCTCCGCTGCCGCCTCCGCGCCTGACCACTCATGCCCTGTTCTCCCCTGCGATACGTTCCGCCGCCCGCATGCGCACCGGAGCGGCTCGCGGGTTCTCCTCGATCTCCTGCTCGGTCGCCTTCTCCGCACCGCGGGTCAGGATCTTGAATTCCGGTCCCATGCCGGGCAATTCGACCGGCAGGTCCAGGGGGGTGCGCGAGGCCGACCGCTTGGCCAGCTCCACCTTCACCACCCGGTCCTCGAGGGACTGATAGCTCATCACCACGATGCGGCCGCCCGGGGCCAGCGCGTCCAGCGCGGCGGGCAGCGCCGCCTCGAGCGACTCCAGCTCGCGGTTCACCTCCACCCGCAAGGCCTGGAAGGTGCGCTTGGCGGGATGCCCGCCGGTGCGCCGGGCCGCGGCCGGGATGGTGTCGTAGAGCAGCTCCACCAGCTGGGCGCTCGTGGTGAACGGGGTGCGCTGGCGCCGCCGCAGGATCTCCGAGGCGATCTTGCCCGCGAACCGTTCCTCGCCATAGGTTTTCAGCACCCGGGCCAGTTCGCCGTGACTGTAGGTATTGAGCACGTCGGCCGCGGTGGGGCCGGTGCTGGAGTCCATCCGCATGTCCAGCGGCGCGTCCACCGAGTAGGCGAAACCGCGATCGGCCTCGTCCAGCTGCATGGAGGACACGCCCAGATCCATGAGAATGGCGCTGACCGAACCCTTTTCGGGCAGACCGGCCTGTTCGAGCGCGGCGGGGATCCCGTCATATCTGGTGTGCACCAGGGTGATCCGGTCCCGGAACGGCGCCAGTCGCTCCCCCGCCAGCCGTAGCGCGGCGGTGTCTCGATCCAGGCCGACGAGTCTGATGTTCGGGTAGGTGCGCAGGAAGTGCTCGGCGTGACCGCCGAGACCGAGCGTGCAGTCCAGGTAGACGGCGCCCTCGGAATGCAGTGCGGGACCGAGGATTTCGTCGGCACGATGCAGGAGAACCGGAACATGGCGGGGGCCGTCATTGCTCTGGTTCACCTAGGACCTCCCGGAATTCACTGCCTCACGTTCATTCGCACGGCCACATCGGATAGCGAGCGACGGCGGGCCTCTTCACAACGACCTTCGAATTAGGGCGAATGCCCCGTGGTCTCTGACCGAAGCACCGCACCTGGCGTTGGGGAAGTACGTCAGGGTCGGTGTCGGGCAGAGGCCGCAGGGCACTCGCCACGCTCGGGCTAGAAGATCTCGCCCAGCGACTCGTCTCTGGCCTGCGAGTAGTCCTCCTCATGCTCGGCGAGGTAGGAATCCCACGCCGTCTTGTCCCATATCTCGAGGAAGTCGACCGAGCCGATCACCACGCAATCCTTGGAGAGATTCGCGTAGCGGCGATGCTCTGCCGACAGCATGATCCGGCCCTGTGCGTCCGGACGTTGCTCATCGCTGGAAGCCGCCAAGGCCCGGACGAATGCTCGGGCCTGCGGGTTCGATCGGGACGCGGCCGCAGCTCTCCGCGCGAGCGCGGTGAACTCGTCCTTGGGATAAACGGCAAGGCTGTGGTCCTGTCCCTTCGTGACCATCAACCCTCCCGCCAGCTCGTCCCGGAACTTCGCAGGCAACGTCAGTCGCCCTTTGTCGTCCAATCGAGGGGTATAGGTACCGAGAAACACGTCTCGACACCTCCTGCCGGATCACCCTCTCGACTGTCGGCCTCCTGTAGTGCGGGCTCCACATTACCCCACTTTCCCCCACTTTCAATCGAAAGCGCCGGTGATCTCGGTCCCCGCTTGGCGAACTTCGCAGGTCACACCAGCTATCACGATGGTGGGGAAGATTTCGCGCAGTTCCCCCGACACGCGCGACGCGCGCCGGCGGGTACCCGACAACCGCCAGCAAACCCGCAGATAGCGTGCATATCCGGCACTTGCGGGGCGGGGTGGGGCACCCCCGTGGGGAGGTGTGGGGAATCGTGGCCGACACCCGACACGCCGATACCCGACCAACCAGAAACGCCGTGACGCCACACCTCAAATCGGTGTCGCGTCACGGCGTGTCGTGAATCTTCAGTTGGTCGATCGCGGTCCGCTACCGTGCGGGTCCGAAAGCCCTCGGCCGCACGGCAGCCCGGTCAACTGTCCTGTTCGAACCTCTTGCGGAACCGGTCCTCCATCCGCGCGGAGAACCCGCCCTGCTTGCGGGGCTTGCCGCGGCCGGCGCCGGGAGCGCCGCCCTGGCTGGGATGAGCGTCCGAGGCCCGACCGGCCGAACCGCCCATGCGGGGGCCACCGATCAGCAACAGCACACCCGCGCCGAACATGACGATGAAGCCGACGAGACTGATGATCGGGAAGCCGCCGGGCTTGAACGGAGCGGCGATGCCGGCCACCAATAGAAACAGGCCGAGGACGAACAAGGCCGCCGCCTGGAGTCTGCGCCGACCGGTGGCAGAACGTAACCGTCCGCCCCGAACAGTCGAGGCGAACTTCGGATCCTCAGCATAGAGCGCGCTCTCGATCTGTTCGAGCATGCGCTGCTCGTGCTCGGAGAGTGGCACGGTACCTCCCCCGGCACTAGATGGTGGCTGTCGCCTCCGGGTAGACGACGGGTAGCCGACCTTGGCGGCTATCTGCCACCAATAATACGAGTTCGATCAGAACCGGACCACCTACTCGCCGATACTCACGCCAGCATTCCGTTCACCCACCCTGAACTGGGCCGAAGTCGCGACGCGGCGGCCAGCAGATCCGCCACGTCGTGCAGGAATGCGCCTACCCGCGAAGCGAACTCGTCGGCGCGATGGTCGTCGATGGGCCGGGACAGGCCCGCCTCGAGCGCCGCGCGGGTCTCGGACTGGCCGGTGAAATAGTCCGTCCACATGACGAATTCCGGTGCCGCGCGCTGCATCAGGACCCAGGCGTTGCGCGAGCGGGCCCGGGGCGCCCGGTCGGCCCCCGTCAGCGCCAGCACCGCGCCCGCCCCGCGTAGCGCGGCCAGGTAGGCGATGCGGAAACGCTCCGCCGGATCGCGTTCTCCCCGTGCCTCCGACAGCAGCCCGTCGGCCTTGCGCAGCAGGTCGCCGGCGCGGCCCGGGTGGCCCGGACGTTCAGTTTTCCCGGTCATTTCGCGTACCTCCCCACTCGCACACCCGAATCACATCTATGAGGACAACGAGTCCCGATCAGGCATTTCACCCAACTCGATGATCGAACAGGCATTCGAAGGTTTCTGTTGGGTTTGAATATAGAGAGACCCACCGACAAGTTGAGACGCCCGCCGTGGCGCTACTGTCGATCCATCCGTCCGCGCCAACGAGAGTTGCGTCCAGCCGATGACCGCAGTCACCCCCAAACCGACGCCGGCACCCGTCGTGGTCGACCTGTCGGCCGCGACCCTGCGGCACCGGCTGCACGACGCCCTGGCGGTCTACGTCGCGGCGATGGACTATCCGCGCGGCACCGAACACCAGCGCGCACCCATGTGGACCGAGCACACCACCCGCCCCGGATGGCAGGCCGTGGCCGCGGTGCTGCCCGACGACGACGGGCGCCTGGACCTGCGCACCGCGCCCATCGTGGCCATCGCCTACGGCTATCACGGCGCGCCGCACCAGTGGTGGCATCAGCAGGTGTACAGCGGCATGCGGCGCACCGGCTGGCCCGAATCCGGCGCGCGGGAACTGCTTTCGGACTACTTCGAGCTCACCGAACTCCACGTGCACCCCGCCGCGCAGGGCCGCGGACTCGGCGAGATCCTGCTCACCCGGCTGCTGCAGAACCGGCCCGAGCGCACCGTGCTGCTGTCCACCCCCGAGGTGGACCGCGAGTCCAACCGGGCCTGGCGGCTGTACCGGCGGCAGGGGTTCGGGGATGTGGTGCGGCACTTCATCTTCTCCGGCGACACCCGGCGGTTCGCGGTGCTCGGGCGGCGGCTGCCCCTGTGAGCGGGCGCGACAACGGTTCCCGCACAGTCGTAGTCGTCGGATCGGGGCACAACGCGCTGGTCGCGGCCTGCTACCTGGCCAAGGCCGGGCATCGGGTCGAGGTGCTCGAACGCGACACCGTGCTCGGCGGGGCCGTCTCCACTGTCGAACGGTTCCCCGGGCATCTGGTCGATCGGGGGTCCTCGGCGCACATCATGATCCGGCACACCGGGATCATCGAGGAGCTGGAGCTGGCCCGGTTCGGGCTGCGCTATATCGACTGCGACCCCTGGGCTTTCGCGCCCGCGCCCGCCGGGAGCGGGCTGGCGCCCATCGTGTTCCACCGTGATCTGGACCTGACCTGCGCGTCCATCGCCGCCGCGTGCGGGCGCCGCGACGCCGACGCGTACCGGCGGTTCGCGACCGTGTGGGGTCCGCGCAGCGCACGGGTGATGCGGGCCTTCTCCGGCACCCCGACCGGCGGGCATCTGCTGAAGTCGTTCTGGGGCATGGATCCCCGCGAGGCGGCCGGGGCCACCGGGCGCGCCAGCGGCGGGGCCCTGTCCCGGGAAATGATGCAGACCGGAGACGCGCTGCTGGACAGCCTGTTCGACAGCGAACGGCTGAAGGCGGCGCTGGCCTGGTTCGGCGCGCAGTCCGGGCCGCCCATGTCCGAGCCCGGCTCGGCGCCCATGGTGGGGTTCGCGGCGCTCATGCACACCGTGCCGCCCGGGCGCGCGATCGGCGGCAGCGGCGCGCTGAGCGCGGCACTGGTCGCGCGGCTGGAATCCGACGGCGGCGTCGTCTCCCCCGGCGACGCGGTGACCGCCCTGACCCGCCGCGGCGACCGGTGGGAGGTGCGCACCGCGAGCGGGCGGAACCTGTCCGCGGACACCGTGATCGCGGGCAGCCACATCCTCACCACCCTGAACCTGCTGGAACAGGGCGGATTCGACGCCGCGACGATCGCCGACTGGCGACGCCGCATCCGCGTGGGCCCGGGCATCGGCATGGTGGTGCGCGCCGCGATCAGCGAACTTCCCCACTATCCCGGGGCCGAGCCCGGCGAATCGGCGCACGGGTTGCAACTCCTCGTCACCGACCGCCGCGAACTGCGGCGCGCCCACGGCGCGGCCCTGGCGGGCGACCTGCCGCCGCGCCCGGTCGTCCTGGCCATGACCTTCAGCGCCCTGGACCCGAGCATCGCCCCCGCGGGCGAACACCAGGTCACCCTGTGGTCGCAGTGGCATCCCTACGATCTCGCCGACGGCAGCGACTGGTCCGCGCACGCCGAGACCGAGGCCGACCGCATCATCGCCGAAGTCGACGCCCTCGCACCGGGATTCGCCGGCTCCATCACCCGGCGCTACATCCAGACCCCCGCCGACCTGGAACGCGAGATGGGCCTGCTCGGCGGCAACGTCATGCACGTCGAGATGTCCATCGACCAGATGTTCATGTGGCGCCCCCTGCCCGAGCTCGCCGAACAGCGCGTTCCCGGCGCCCCCGGCCTCTACCTCACCGGCGCCTCCACGCACCCGGGCGGCGGCGTCTCCGGCGCCAGCGGCCGCAGCGCGGCCCGCCTCGTCGAGCGCGACCTCCGCCCCCGCCTCCGCTTCCCGCGCCGCCGATGACCGACCCCGCCCTATCGGGCCGCCACGACGAAACCCCTTGCGAGTCAGCCGAGACTGCCCGCCGGGACGGACCGCCATCGTGCTCCCCGGTGACCCTCGGTGTGACCGCACCCTCCGCCCGATCCGCGATGCGCGTCCCCGCTCGGCCGGGCCACACGACGCAACCCGTCGCCGCGCCGCCGAGACCGACGCGCCGGGACGGTCCGCGACCGCGCTCCGCCGCAGAGAGCAGCCCGAAGTTGGGCTGTCGCCGGTGATGGGAACTCCACCGGGTCTGGGCGCGGCGGGCGGCGGGCCCGCGGCCAGACACGGACTGCGAGCCGCCCGATGACCGTGACGAGGTTGTCAGCGGTCTCGGCCGAGCGGCGGGCCGTGGCGATCTCGGCGGTGCCCGCGGTCTTGCTGGTGCTGGTGCAGATCTCGTATCCGCTGACGCACGGTGTCGGGCGGGATCGGGTGACGGTGGCCGTCGTATTGCTCTCGGCCGGTGCGGCTTTGACGCATGCGGCGGTGACCCGGGGTGTGCGGTGGGCGTCCGGGTTGCTGGTCATCGTGTCCGGGATCGGGCTGGTTGCCGAGGTGGTGGGGACGGCCACCGGGATTCCGTTCGGCGGTTACGACTATGCGAGCGGGCGGCTGGGGCCCGAGGTACTCGGGGTGCCTGTGGTGGTGCCGCTGGCGTGGACCGGCGGGCTGTATCCGGTGTGGGTAGTCGCCGGGATGCTGGCAAGAAACGCGGCCGGGCGGATTTCGCTGACCGCGGCGGGAGCGGTGGGGTGGGATCTATTCCTGGATCCGCAGATGGTGGCCGATGGGCAGTGGACGTGGCGTTCGCCGATTCCCGGGCTGCCGGGGCTGGCGGAGATTCCGCTCAGCAACTATCTCGGCTGGTTCGCGGTGGCGGCGGTGATGGCCGGGCTGCTGGCGGGATGGGATCGGACCGCGCCGGGTTCGGGTGCGGCTCGGGTGGTTCCGGTGGCGGTGTTCGGGTGGACGTGGCTGGGGTCGACGCTGGCGCACGCGGTGTTCCTGGGGCTGCCGGTGTCGGCGGTGTACGGGTGCTGCGGGCTCGGGGTGCTGGGGATTCCGCTGGTTCGGGGGCTGAGGGCCCGTCGAATCACCCTGTGGCCCGGGACGCATGGCACGATGTGAGCCGTGCAGCCGAGTCCGAACATGTCGACAGCCGAGGGAACACTCGAATCCGCCCCACCCCGGCGGCGATCGCGGCGATGGGTACGGACCGTGGCCGTCGTCCTGTTCGCGGGGTTGGCGGTCCTGCTGACCGGATGCCTGCGGGTACAGGTATCGATGGGCGTGTCCTCCAACGACCGGGTGTCCGGGCGCATCGTCGCCGCGGCCGTGCCGCAGCACGAGAAGGACAAGGGCCCGCAGCTCAAGGCCCCCGACGGCCTGTCCGGCAAGGTGCGGGTGGACTCCTACGCGCAGGACGGCTACGTCGGCAGCCAGGTGTACTTCGACGATCTCACCTTCGGTGAGGTGCAGCAGCTCGGCGGCCTGTCCGACCAGACCTCCGGCATGTTCAACCTGGTCTTCGCCCGCACCGGCGACCTGGTCACCCTGACCGGCCGGGTGGACCTGAAGTCGCTGCCGCCGCAGGGTTCCGATGTGCAGCTGACCGTCGCCTTCCCGGCGCGCGTCGCCACCACCAACGGCACCCGCGAGGGCGACTCGGTGGTCACCTGGAAGCTGCCGCCCGGCGATGTCAGCACGCTGCGCGCCGAAGTCGGCTACGCGGACCCGAATACGCGGTCCTTCGCCGGCTGGGCGGGCATCGTCGGCGGCATCACCCTCGCGGTGGCGGCGGTGGTCGCGGTGCTGGCGTACATGACCCGCAACCCCGATCCGCCGGCCTACGTGCGTGCCGCGCGCTGGCTGCGCCCGGACCGCACCAACACGCGATAGCACTCACCCCATGACTCTTGCCCCGAAGGCGGTGACGGCCGCGAGCGCCGTCGCCGCCTTCGGCGCATCGGTGGCCCTCGCCAATCTCCTCACCCTCCCCCGGCTGCGGCGCGGCGGGCCCACCGTCATCGAACCGGTCACCGTCTGCGTCCCGGCCCGCGACGAGGCCGACCGGCTGCCCGAGCTCATCGCGGATCTGCGCGCCCAGCCCGATCTGCCGCGCCTGCGGGTCCTCGTGCTCGACGACGGCTCCACCGACGACACCCTCGAGGCGGCGCGCGCGGCCATCCGCGGCGACCACCGATTCCTGCTCTCCCGCAACGACACCGAGCCGGCGCCCGGCTGGACCGGCAAGACCGCGGCCTGCGCCCGGCTGGCCGAACTCGCCGACACCGCCGACGGCGTGCTGATCTTCCTCGACGCCGACGTGCGGCTCGCGCCCGGCGCGCTGTCGGCCGCGGTCCGCGAACTGCGGTCGGCCCGAACCGATCTGCTCTGCCCGTGGCCCCGTCAGCTCGCGGTCTCCCCCGCCGAACGCCTCGTCCAGCCGCTGCTGTGCTGGTCGTGGGCCTCGACGCTGCCGGTCGCGCCGGCGAATCGGACCCGGCGGCCGTCGATGGCCGTGGCGTGCGGGCAGTTCCTGGTCTTCGACGCCGCCGCCTACCGGGCCGTCGGCGGGCACGCCGCGGTCGCGGACAGCGTCACCGAGGATCTGGCCATCACCCGCGAGCTGCGGCGCGCGGGCCGGCCCACCGCACTGGTCGCGGCCGGGCCCCTCGCCGAGACCCGCATGTACCGCGACGCCGCCGAGGTGAGCGAGGGCTACACCCGCTGGCTGTGGTCGGCCTACGGCGGGCCCGCGGGCAGTCTCGCGGTCGGTTCGATTGCGGCGCTGGCCTTCTGGGTTCCACCCATCGCGGCGGTGTGCGGGCGCGGACGCGTGCGCCGGATCGGACTGCTCGGCTATACCGCCGCGGTCGCCGCCCGCCTGCTGGCCCGCTCCACCGAGAACGGCGGCCCGGTCGACGCCACGGATGCCCTTGCGGCACTGGCACACCCGTTCTCGGTCGCCGCCTACCTGGCCCTGTCGGCCCGGTCCCACCGCGCACATCGCACCCGCGCGCTGCGCTGGAAGGGCCGGACCGTCGGCTGAGTCCCGATCAGGGAACCGGCGTCATCCCGATGGTCGGCAGGAAGAAGCAGGTGGCGTCGCCATTGCGGACCGTGCCGAACATGGCCGCCAGCACCGTGCCCGACCCGGTGTTCACCGGAACCGCGCGGACGCCGCCGACCGGCAGGGCCGCGGTGAAGTAGTCGTGCACGGCCTGTTCGACCATGGGCCGCAGCTCGGCCGGGACCTGCGGCGGGATCATGGCATTGAGCACCTGGTTCAGCGGGCCCATCGGCACCAGGCCGCCGCGGCCGGTGGTGGTGTTGAACCAGGCGACCTGCATGCCGGAGGTGTCCGCGCCGTCGGGGGCGATGCCGTAGGGCACGAACGCGAACATGGCCTGGCCCGCCTTGACGGCCGAAAGATCCAGGCCGGGAATGGAGATCGCGTAGTGCGGCCACGGGCCCGGGATGCTGCCCGCCATGGCGGGAGCCAGGCCCAGCGTGGTGCCGCCGAGGCAGAACGGCGCGGCGGTCGGGTACAGGAAGGGCTTGATGCCCAAGGTCTGGAGTCCTTCGACGGCCTGACCGTAGGCCGACAGCCAGTCCGTCGGAGCGGCCGCCGGCCCGGCGGTATCGGACCGGCCGGTGGTGTCGGGGCGGGCGGTGGCGTCGGCGCGGCCGGTGGTCTCCTTCACCGCGGTGATGGCGGCCAGCGCGGCGGCGGCCTCGGGGCTCACCGCGGCGACGGTGGCGGCGCCGGTATCGGCCTGCGCCGGGGCCGCGGCGGCAGGTCCCGCCAGGGTTGCCGGTCCGGCGGCGGCGAGCACGGCGCAGGCGCTGACAGCGCCGGCCGCCCGGACGATGTGGTGGAACACGGACATGAAGGGCTCCCCTCGAGGTCACGAGTCGTGAGGGGAAGGTACTCCGCTGACCAGCGCATTCCGGTCATTTGCTCCGGCATGCCGGACCAGATTCGCGAGGCGAACCGGTCGGTTCAGGCGTTGGCCGGAGCGGCCGAGACCGAATAGCCCAGGTTCGCCAGCACTTCGCTGGTGGCCTTGGCGAAATTCAGGGTGATGAAATGCAGGCAGGGCGCGCCCTCGGAGATCAGGCGTTGCGCCATCTCCGTGGCGATCTGGATGCCCTCGGCCCGGACCGCCGCGCGATCCTCCTCCGGCCCGGTGCCCGCGGCCTTGCGCAGCCGCTCGATCACCTTCGCCGGGAGCGGACGCCCCGACAGCTCCTCCGCGCGCTCGACCGTGCGCAGGGAGGTGACCGGCATGAGCTCGGGAATGATCGGCTTGGCGCCCTCGATCGGATCGGCCGCGATGGCCCGATCCCGCAGGCGCAGATAGTGATCCACGTCGAAGAACATCTGAGTGATCGAATACTCCGCGCCCGCGCGCAGCTTCGACACCAGGAAGCGGGTGTCGTCCTCGAGGTCGGTGGAGCGCGGGTGGCCCTGCGGGAACGAGGCGACGCCCACGTGGAAGTCGCCCAGGTCGCGCACGATGCGCACCAGCTCTTCGGCGTACTCGACGCCCTCGGGGTGCTTGAGCCACTCGCCCAGCACGTCGCCCGGCGGATCGCCGCGCAGCACCAGCAGATTGCGGATGCCCGAGTCGGCGTAGGCGCCGACGATGGAGCGCAGTTCGGCGACCGAGTGGTCCACCGCGGTCAGGTGGGCGACGGTCAGCAGCGTGGTCTCGCGCGCCAGCTCGCCGGTGACCCGGATGGTGCGGTCGCGGGTGGAGCCGCCCGCGCCGTAGGTCATGGACACGAACGCCGGATGCAGCCGCTCGAACTCGCGGGCGGCCCGCCACAGGCGCGCCTCGCCGGCTGCGTCACGCGGCGGATTGAACTCGACCGAGAACGGAACCGACCCATCGGGACGTGGGCCCAGCTGCTGCACCACGGAGCGAGTTCCGGACACATGAGGTGTGCGGGAAACTCGGCCAGGGGTCGAATATCCCCGTACATTGTCGAAACTCACGCCAGTATTTTACGGGCCCGCACCCGAGCCCCGGACCCCGACCTGTGCCTATCCCAGCAGGTGGGACCGGACCGGGCCCGACCGATTCCCGGCCGCGACCCGGTGGTCGGTAGAGTCGGGGGCGAACCCCGCGCGCGGACCTGACGCCCGCGCGATCGGGCCGGTCAATAGGGGCGTTCGCCATCGTCGCACGCACACCGGGACCGATCACCGGGGAATCGCGCTCGCGCCGCGCCGCGCACTCACCAAGGAGGCTCCCCTGTCCGCCGGACCCGGTACCCCGACCCGCCACCCGGTCGGCGCGGGATCACTCGTCGCCGCCGTGGAGGACCGTCTCACCGCCTTCTTCCGCACCCGGGAACCGATCGTCGAACCCCTCGGCCCCGTCTTCGTGGACGCGGCCGCGGCCCTGGAGGACTTCGTCATTCGCGGCGGCAAGCGCACCCGCCCCGCCTTCGCCTGGACCGGCTGGCTGGGCGCGGGCCGCAGCCCCGAGGACCCGGACGCCGACGCGGTGCTCACCGCCTGCTCGGCGCTGGAACTGGTGCAGGCGTGCGCGCTCATCCACGACGACATCATCGACTCCTCGCGCACCCGGCGCGGCTTCCCGACCGTGCACGTGGATTACGAACAGCGGCACCGCGACCAGCACTGGACCGGTGACGCCGACCACTACGGCGTCAGCGTCGCCGTCCTCATCGGTGACCTGGCCCTGGCCTGGGCCGACGACATGACCCGTGACGCCGGGCTGCCCGCCGACGCCGCCGCCCGCTTCGCTCCGGTCTGGGCGGCCATGCGCACCGAAGTGCTGGGCGGCCAGCTGCTCGACATCCACGGCGAGTCCGCCGGCGACGAGTCGGTGGAGGCCGCGCTGCGGATCAACCGGTTCAAGACCGCCGCCTACACCATCGAACGCCCGCTGCACATGGGCGCGGCGCTGGCCGGGGCCTCCCCCGACGTGATCGCCGCCTACCGCGAATTCGGCACCGATATCGGCATCGCCTTCCAGCTGCGCGACGACCTGCTCGGGGTGTTCGGCGATCCGGCCGTCACCGGTAAGCCGTCCGGCGACGACCTGCGCGAGGGCAAGCACACCGTGCTCATCGCCGAGGCCCTGCGACGCGCCGACGCCACCGCGCCCGCCACCGCCGCGCTCATCCGCACCAGCCTCGGCACCGACCTCAGCGCCGAGCAGGTCGCCCAATTGCGCACGGCCCTCACCGAACTCGGCGCTGTCGACGCCGTCGAGCAGCGCATCGCCTCGCTCACCGAGCAGGCCCTGACCGCGCTGGACGCCAGCACCGTGACACCGGAGGCGGCCCGGCAGCTGCGGGGCATGGCTCTCTCGGCCACCGCGCGGCACTACTGACGCCGGATCCGACAGACAGCACGCCGCAGGAGGGTGGCATGAAAACGGTTGCGGGACCGACCGATCGGGTGGTCGTGATCGGCGCGGGACTGTCCGGGCTGGCCGCGGCGCTGCACCTGCTGGCGGCCGGGCGACAGGTGACCGTGCTGGAACGCGATGACCGCCCCGGCGGCCGGGTCGGGTCCTACCGCGGGCCGGACTACGAGATCGACTCCGGGGCAACGATTCTCACGCTGCCCGAACTCATCGACGAGGCGCTCGGCGTGGTCGGGCACACCCGGGAATCGGTCGACCTGACGATCCTCGACATGGCCCCGGCCTATCGGGCGCGATTCGCCGACGGCACCCGGATCGGCGTCTACTCCGACGAGGAGCGCATGGCCGAAGAAGTCGCGCGAGTGCGCGGACCCGCCACCGCCCGCCGCTACCGGCGGCTGCGCGGCTGGCTGCGAGGCGTGTACGAGGCCGAGTTCCGGCAGTTCATGGACACCAACTTCGAGTCGCCCCTGGACATGGTGCGGATTCCGGAGAAGCGGACCGCGCTGGCGCGGCTCGTGCGGCTCGGCGCCTTCGGGCGACTCGGCCCCAAGGTCGGTCGCGTGATCCGGGACCCGGACATCGCCCGGCTGTTCAGCTTCCAAGCCCTCTTCGCGGGCATGGCTCCGAACAAGGCGCTCGGCGTCTACGGCGCGATCCCGTACATGGACACCTGCCTGGGCGTCACCTACCCCGAGGGCGGCATGCGGGCCATCGCCGCGGCGCTGAGCCGCGCGTTCACCGCCGCCGGCGGGACCTTGGAACTGAACGCCGAGGTGATCGGCGTCGACTACACGGGCCGCCGCGCCACCGCCGCGCACACCGCCGACGGCCGCGTCTTCGACTGCGACGCCCTGGTGGTGACCGCCGACATCGGGTCGCTGACCAGGTTCGGGCTGCGGCACCGCCGCGGACTGCGGGCCTCCCCGTCCGCGGTGGTCGCGCACGGCACCATTCCCGCGGAGGTGGCGGCCGCCTGGCCGGTGCAGGCGCATCACACCATCGACTTCGGCGCGGAATGGGACCGGACCTTCGCCGAGATCGCCGCCCGGCGCGGCCGCGGCGCGCTGATGAGCGACCCGTCGCTGCTGCTCACCCGCCCCGCCCTCACCGATCCGACGCTCTACATCGACCGCCCCGAACAGCACATCGACGCTGCCGGCCACCTGCGCGACACGGTCCGCTACGAACCGCTCTCGCTGCTCGCTCCCTGCCCGAACCTGGATGCCGCGCCGCTGGCCTGGGACGAACTCGGCCCGCACTACCTGCGCGAACTGCTCCAGATCCTGGAAGCGCGCGGCTACCAAGGCATTTCGCGGTACTTCCGGGTCGACCACCTCGACACCCCGCGCACCTGGCGGGCCAAGGGCATGCTCGCGGGCACCCCGTTCTCGGCCGCGCACCTGTTCCGGCAGACCGGGCCGTTCCGGACCCGGAACCTGGTGGCCGGTCGCGCGAATGTCGTTCTCGCGGGCTCGGGCACCGTACCCGGCGTCGGCGTGCCGACCGTGCTGCTTTCGGGCAGACTGGCGGCGGCACGCATCACGGGTGACGTACGACATGCCGGTATCGGATCCGCCGACACCGGGGCGGTGGCGTCCGCGCACACGCACTAGACTGACCGCGTCCTGAACCAACGCGGCTGCCGCCGCTGACCTTTCCGGGGGGAACGACCGCCTATGCCGACCCCCGATGTGGACGCAGCCACCCCCGACACCGGCGCTGTCGCCACGCGTCCCGCCGGCGCCCCGAGCACCGCCGATGCCGCAGATCCGGACGTTCCGTCTCCGAGCGCCCGGATGAGCTGGCAAAACCGGGTGCGCCACGCGGCCGACTTCGCCCGCACCCCCGAGGGACACGCGGCCACGCTCGGCTTCTTCGGCGCCCTGCTGATCACCTTCGGCGGCTTCGGCGCGGGCGGCGTGCGGCGCAGCGATCCATTGCTCGAGGCCATGCACCTCTCGTGGCTGCGGTTCGGGCACGGCCTGGTGCTGTCGTCGATGTTCGTATGGCTCGGCGTGATCGCCATGATCACCGCGTGGGTCCGGCTGGGGCGCATCGTGATCGGCGGCCAGCCCGGCGCCTCGGTCACGCTCAACGAATTGCGCGGCATCGTCGGCGTCTGGACCTTCCCGCTGCTGTTCGCGGTCCCCATGTTCAGCCGCGACGCCTACTCGTATCTGGCGCAGGGCGCGATGCTGCGCGACAACATCAACCCGTACCTGTACGGGCCCGTGGAGTTGAAGGCCAACGCCGCGGTCCTGCTCGACAATGTCAGCCCCGTCTGGACCACCACCACCGCGCCCTACGGGCCGGTCTTCCTGCTCATCGGGCGCGCCATCACCACCATCACCGGTGACAACGTGGTGGCCGGAACCATCGCGCTGCGGCTGGTCATGCTGCCCGGGCTGGCGCTCATGGTGTGGGCGGTCCCGCACCTGACCAAGCATCTGGGCGGCAAGCCCACCACCGCGCTGTGGCTGGCCGTGCTCAACCCGCTGGTGCTGATCCACCTCATCGGCGGCGTGCACAACGAGATGCTCATGGTCGGCCTGATGGCCGCCGGCATCGCGCTGGTGCTCGAACACCATCACGCCGCGGGCATCGTGGTGGTCGCCATCGGCGTCGCCGTGAAGGCGACCGCGGGCGTGGCGCTGCCATTCCTGGTGTGGATCTGGATGATTCACGAACGCGAACGCCGCGCCGCCCAGCACGAGGGCGAACTGCCGCATCCACTGCGCACCTTCGCCAAGATCGGCGCGCTGGGCGTGGCGGTGTTCGCGGCCGTGTTCGCCGTCGCCACCTTCGCGACCGGGCTGCGCGATCACCAGATCGGCTGGCTCACCGCGCTGTCGGGCTCCAAGAAGATCATCAACTGGCTCTCGCTGCCGACCATCATGGCCCACGTCGTCACCTGGGTGACGCCGCTGCCGATGGACAAGGTGCTGCCGTGGACGCGCATGCTGTGCGCGATCGCCATGGTCGCCATCCTGGTGTGGGCGTGGTGGCGGTTCAAGAACAGCGAGAAGGAGGCCGTGCTCGGCATTCTGGTCGCGTTCGTGGCCATCGTGATCCTGTCCCCCGCCGCGCTGCCCTGGTACTACTCGTGGCCGTTGGCCCTGGCCGCGGGCTTCGCGCTCTCCACCCGGACATTGCAGGTCCTGGTCGGGCTGTGTACCTGGCTCATGCTGATCTTCCAACCCGACGGCGCACCCGTGTCCGACTACGTGCACGGCACCCTCGCGATCGTCGCCGCCGTGGTGGCGGCGGTCTCGCTGTGCAAGGTGGATCCGCTGAAACTGCGTGCCGGACGCCCGCATTCCGATCAGTTCGGCGGCGCGCCCGCGCCCAGCCCCGCGTGATGCTGGACCGCGCCTACCGCGACTGCCGCCGCATCGCCGCCGCCCACGGACGCACCTACTTCCTCGCGACCCGGCTGCTGGAACCCGAGCGAAGACCGGCCGTGCACGCGCTGTACGCCTTCGCCCGCCTGGTCGACGACATCGTCGACGCGAGCGACGCGCCCAGCCGCGCCGCCGAATCCGCGGCCCGGCTCGACCGGATCGAACACGAACTGCGGGCCCGCCTGGCCGACGCGCCCACCGAACCGGGTGACAGCCGCGAACAGCGGGTGCTGCTCGCGGTCTCCGATACCATCCGCCGGTATTCGATTGCCGCCGAACACTTCTGGGTGTTCCTCGACTCCATGCGCATGGACATTCCGGGCGCGCCCCAATACCGAGACCGCTACCCCACCATGGGCGAACTCGAGGACTACATGCGCGGCTCGGCGGCCGCCATCGGGCTGCAACTGCTGCCGGTGCTGGGCACCGTCGTCCCGGTCGCCGAGGCCGAACCGGCCGCGGCCGCGCTCGGGGAAGCCTTCCAGCTCACCAACTTCCTGCGCGACGTCGGCGAGGACCTGGGCCGCGGCCGGGTGTATCTGCCCGCCGACGAACTGGCGGCCTTCGGCGTGGACGACGAATTGCTGTTCCACTGCCGCGAATCGGGCCGGACCGAGCCGCGGGTGCGGCGTGCGCTCGCGCATCTGATCGCGATCAACAGGGGTGTCTACCGTCGCGCCACCCCGGGTATCGAGCTGCTGGCCCCGCGCGTGCGCCCGGCCATCCGGACGGCGGCCACGCTCTACGGCGGCATCCTCGACGAGATCGAGCGCGCCGACTACGCGGTCTTCACGAGCCGCGCGGTCGTCCCCCAGCACCGCCGGCTCCGGGTCGCGGCACGCGAATGCTTGTCCGCCTCTTCGCGGCTCTTGCCGACCTTGGGCGAGCCCCACCGGTAACCGGCCGGACCGGCGGTAGATGATGGTCGGCTTTCGGACGTTCCCGAGGAGTTATCCATCCGGCGCTGAATCAGTTGGCGCCGTGGGCATCGGACCGCGCGCGGTGCCTCGAGCACCGCGCGCGGAGTGGCGCTATGTCAGAAGGGATCCGCGGCGGCGCGGCGGATCACTTCGCGGGCCAGCGGCCCGTGGATGGCGTCGATGGGACGGCCGGGCAGGGTCTCGTCCTCGGTGTAGATCCACTCGAGGATTTCCTCGTCGGTGTACTTGCCGTCACGCATGACCGTGATCAGACCGGTCAGGTGCTTGGCGACGGCGCCGGTGGAGTCGAAGAACTCCTTCGGGACTCCGGCGATACCGTCGCGGCGGACCGCGATGATCTGATGGTCACGCAGCATCTGATGGACCCGGGTCACCACCATGCCCAGCTGCTCGGCCACGTCGGGCAGCGGGATCAGGGTCACCGAATCCGGCAGGACGTCTTCGCTGCAAGGAAAGGCACTCACGCCGACCACGGTAGTCTCTCGCGTCGCCACAGTCGCATCACACCCCGACGCGGCTACCATCGGGTGAGCCGCGCTGGGCGGCATCGACGAAAATCGGAAGGGTCGCAGTTGATCGGCCAGATGCTGGAAGGGCGCTACCGCATCGACGCGCCGATCGCGCGTGGCGGTATGTCCATGGTGTTCCGAGGGGTGGACACCCGGTTGGACCGACCGGTCGCCATCAAGGTGATGGACCCGAAGTTCGCCTCCGACCCGCAATTCCTCACTCGCTTCGAACTCGAGGCGAGAGCGGTGGCCAAACTCAAACACCCCTCCCTGGTGGCGGTCTACGACCAGGGCGTGGACGGTGACCACCCGTTCCTCATCATGGAACTGGTCGAGGGCGGCACCCTGCGCGAACTGCTGCGCGAACGCGGCCCCATGCCCCCGCACGCGGTGCGCGCCGTCGCCGAACCCGTGCTCTACGCCATCGGCGTGGCCCACGCGGCCGGACTGGTGCACCGCGACATCAAGCCGGAGAACGTGCTCATCTCCGACTCCGGCGAGGTGAAGATCGCCGACTTCGGTCTGGTGCGCGCCGTCGCCGAGGCCAAGATCACCTCCGACAGCGTCATTCTCGGCACCGCCGCCTACCTCTCCCCCGAGCAAGTCACCAGCGGCAGCGCCGACGCCCGCAGCGACGTCTACTCCGCGGGCGTCCTGATCTTCGAAATGCTCACCGGCCGAACCCCGTTCACCGGCGACAACTCGCTCTCGATCGCCCTGCAGCGGGTCGAGAAGGACGTGCCCGCGCCCGGCCGCCTGATCGGCGGCGTGCCCACCGAGATCGACGAGCTGGTCGCGCACGCCACCGCCCGCGAACCCATGCACCGGTTCTCCAACGCCACCGAGATGGCCGACGAACTGCGCCGCGTCGCCCGCGAACTGCAACTGCCGGACTACCGGGTGCCCGCGCCGACCGAATCCGCCGAACACCTCAGCGCCAAGTACCGGGTCGGGCCCACGCCCGCCCCGCGCGGCCCCGCGCATCCCCCGTCGCGGCCGATTCCGGGCGCGGCCGACCAGACCACCCGGTTCCAGGCCGATGCCACCACCCGGCTCCCGGCCGACCCGCCGACCGTGTTCGCGCCGACTCAGCAGCCCCAGCACACCCGGGTCATGACCGCGGCGCGCGAGATCCCGGCCGAGTACCGGCAGCACGACTACGCCCCGCCGCCGGGCACCCAGCACCCCGGCTCGGATCTGATCGAGGATCGCGGCAAGTCGCGGCGCCGGGTCGTCGTGTGGCTGAGCATCGTGGTCGCGCTGGCGGTGCTGCTGGGCATCGGCGGCTGGTGGCTGGGCGTCGGGCGCTACTCGCCGGTGCCCACCATCGCCGGCATGGACACCCAGCGCGCGGTCGCGACGCTGAAGGACGCGGGCTTCGAGACCGAGACCCGAAACAAGCCCTCCGACATGATCCCGGTCGGCAATGTGGTCGGCACCGATCCGCCCGCGGGCACCCGCGTCACCAAGGGCTCCCTGGTCGCGGTGCTGGTCTCCAGCGGCAAGCCGAAGGTTCCGGACGTGAGCCCCGGCCAGGACGTCAGCTCGGTCAACAAGGCCATCAGAGACGCCGGGCTCACTCCCGTGGACGCGGGCGAGGTGGGCAGCAGCGCACCGAAAGGCTCGCTCGCCAAGGTGGATCCGGCGCCCGGCACCGTCCTACCGGCCAACGGCCAGGTGAAGGTCTACCGCAGCAAGGGATCCCTGCCGGTGAAGGTGCCGGACCTGCGCGGCAAGACGCAGGAAGAGGCCAAGATCGCCCTGCAGAAGGCCGGGCTGACCGTCAGCTCCACTCGCGAGCAGTTCGATCCGAAGATCAAGTCCGGTCAGGTGATCGGCACCGATCCGGCCGCGGGCGCCAGCGCCGAATCCGGCTCCGGCGTGGTCCTCATCGTCAACAGCGCCCTCGACATGCCGAATCTGCTGGGCGCCAATGTCGGTACCGCGCGCGGCAAGCTCCAGCAAATGGGGTTGTCGGTCACCGTGCGCCAGCTGGCCAGCAATGACGGCTCGATCGTCATCTCGCAGAGCATCGCCCCCGGCGACGCGGTCGAACCCGGTTCCACCGTCACCATCGTCGCGATACCGTAACCGCCTCCCCTCGACTTCAGCGGGCAGCTGAGCGCCGCTGACCGTCCCGCATCCGGACCTCGGTGAGTACCGAACCGATTCTGGACGTACCCGACGAGTCACCCCAACCGTTACGAGATCAATAGTCGCCTTGGACAAGGCGATACAGACGCGAGTGCCCGGACCGCTGACGTGGTCCGGGCACTCGGATCGGCAAGCCGCATCCGGCTAACGCAGCATCTCCGCGACCAGGAAGGCCAGTTCGAGGGACTGCTGGGTGTTCAGGCGCGGGTCGCACGCGGTCTCGTAGCGCTCCTCCAGGTTGAGGTCCGAGATGTCCTGCGCGCCGCCGAGGCATTCGGTGACGTTCTCACCGGTGAGCTCGATGTGCAGGCCGCCCGGGTGGGTGCCCAGCGCGTGGTGCACCTCGAAGAAGCCCTGCACCTCGTCGACGATGCGGTCGAAGTGGCGGGTCTTGTAGCCGGTGGACGCCTCGTGGGTGTTGCCGTGCATGGGGTCGCACTGCCAGATCACCTGGTGGCCGGTGGCCTGCACCTTCTCGATGATCGGGGGCAGCACGTCGCGGACCTTCTGGTTGCCCATGCGGGCCACGATGGTCAGGCGGCCGGGCTCGTTGTTGGGGTCCAGGCGCTCGACGTACTCCACGGCCTGCTGCGGCGTGGTGCTCGGGCCGATCTTGAGGCCGATCGGGTTGGCGATCAGCTCGGCGAACCCGACGTGCGCGCCGTCGAGCTGACGGGTGCGCTCACCGATCCACAGGAAGTGCGCCGACAGGTCGTAGAGCACCGGCTCCCCGGTGACGGGGTGCTCGCTCAGGCGCAGCATGGCTCGCTCGTAGTCGAGCACCAGCGCCTCGTGGCTGGCGTAGAGGCGGGCGCTGGACAGGTTGGGGTCGTTGACCCGGCAAGCCTTCATGAACGCCAGCGCGCGGTCGATCTCGGTGGCCATCTGCTCGTAGCGGGCCCCGGCCGGGGACTGCGCCACGAACTCGCGGTTCCAGTCGTGCACCTTGTGCAGATCGGCCATCCCGGCCGAGGTCAGCGAACGCACCAGGTTCATCGCCGCGGAGGCGTTGGCGTAGGCGCGGACCAGGCGCGACGGGTCGTGCTCGCGCAGCCCGGCGTCGGCGACCAGCGAGTTCACCATGTCGCCGCGGTAGGACTTGAGGCCCAGCGAATCGACGTCGGCGGAACGGGGTTTGGCGTACTGGCCCGCGATGCGCGCCACCTTCACCACGGGCAGGCTCGCGCCGTAGGTGAGCACCACCGCCATCTGCAGCAGAGTGCGGATATTGCCGCGGATGTGGGGTTCGGTGTTGTCGGCGAAGGTCTCCGCGCAGTCACCACCCTGCATGAGGAAAGCCTCGCCGCGCGCTACCTCGGCCAAGCGCAGGCGCAGTTCCTCGACCTCGGCGGGCACGCAGATCGGCGGCACGCTCTCGAGGACGGTGCGCATCTTCTCGGCCTGCTCGGGATCCCAGGACGGCTGCTGCAGGGCCGGTCTGGCGAGCGCCTCGTCGAGACGCCGACGGAGCTCATCAGGCAGCGGAGGAAGTTCCGGCAGGCGATCGATCGGTACGTCGACAGTCCAGTTCACTGTTTCAGAATACGGATTGCTCCGGGTGAACCGGACTACCCCCAGGGCTTGAATTGCTCACACCGCGGTCGGGCCGCGTGGCGCGGCCGCTTAGGCTGGGACCGCATTGCCCGGAAGCATCCCGGACCCGAGCTGAGGAGAGACCCATCTCATTGCGGTACTTTTACGATTCGGAATTCATCGAGGACGGCACCGTCATCGACCTCGTCTCCATCGCGGTGGTCTGTGAGGACGGACGCGAGTTCTACGCGGTCTCCACCGAATTCGACCCCGAGAAGGCCGGGCCGTTCGTCCGCCGCAATGTGCTGCCGAAGCTACCGGCGCCGTCCTCGCCGCTGTGGCGTTCCCGTCAGCGCATCCGCGACGACCTCTACAAGTTCCTGGTCCCGCGCCCCAGCGTGGAACCCGAACTGTGGGCCTGGGTCGGCGCCTACGACCACGTCGCGCTGTGCCAGCTGTGGGGTTCCATGGTGGACCTGCCCAACACGCTGCCCCGCTACACCAACGAACTGCGCCAGCACTGGGACCAGCACGGCCGCCCGCCGCTGCCGCCGGTGCCGAAGGACGCGCACGACGCGCTGGCCGACGCCCGCCACAACCTGGCCAAGTTCGAGGCCATCGAAGCCCACCGACTCCGCCGCCACTCCGCGACTTCAGCGGGCCTCTGAGAGCCGCCAACCGTCTCGGACCCGTGCCGGCGGGTGGGAGCCGAAACGATTCCGGCCGTACCCGGTGAGTTACCGCGACCGATGCGAAATCAGTCGTCACCTTTCATCGAACAGGCCCCCGGAGCTGAGCTCCGGGGGCCTGTTCGCGAACTGCGTTGTGGCGGTGGTCAGCCCGCCATCGTTTCGGGGACGCGATCGGCGTCGGGGCGGCTGCCCGAGGGCACGCCCTTCTTCAGGCTCGCGGCGTAGACGTCCACGTACTCCTGGTCGCCCATCCGCATCAGCTCGTACATGATCTCGTCGGTGACGGCGCGCTCGACGAAGCGGTTGCCGCCCATGCCCTCGTAGCGCGAGAAGTCGATGGGCGCACCGAACTTCACGGTCACCTTGCGCGGCCGCCAGCGGAACGGACCGGGCGGGCACACCTCGTCGGTGCCGATCAGGGCGACCGGGATCACCGGCACTCCGGTCTCCAGGGCGAGGCGTGCCACACCGGTCTTGCCCTTGTAGAGGCGGCCGTCGGGCGAACGAGTGCCCTCGGGGTACAGGCCGACCAGGCGGCCCTCACCGAGCAGCTTGCGCGCGGTGTTGAGCGCCGACTCGGCGGCGTCCGCACCGGAACGATCGATGGGGTACTGGCCGGTGCCGGAGAAGAAGAACTTCTGCAGCCGACCCTTGAGACCGGGGGTGGTGAAGTATTCGGCCTTGGCCAGGTAGGTGATCCGGCGAGGGCTCATCAGCGGGGTGAACAGCCAGTCGGTGAACGATAGGTGGTTGCCGGCCAGAATGGCCGCACCCTTCGGGGGAATGTTCTCGACGCCCTCGACCTCGGGCCGGTTGATGAGATGCATCAGCGGCCCCACCAAGACGAACTTCAGCAGCCAGTAGAACATTGCGTCCTTTCCCCTGTTTTCGATACCCGGGACCGGCCTCATTGCGGGCACCACCACTCGCTTGCCTACCCTACCGCTGAGACCTGAGAGCAACCAACCGTGGTGACCGGATTCTCCAATGTCGGGACGAACGTCCCATGCTCCGGAATGCGGAACCCGGTGAGCAGGTACGGATCAGCGGCGCGCCGGAGCGACCGGCACGGCGGCGGACTTCGCGAGCACCGCCGCGCGCGCCAGTTCCGCCGCGCCGATCATGCCGGCGGCCTCACCCAATTGGGCGGTGCGGATACGGGCCAGGCGGCGGTGCCGGGCGCCGGTGATGGAACCGGCGTAGTGCTCGCGGGCCTCGTCGAGGAACAGTGGGGCCGAACTGCTGACGCCGCCGGCCACCACGATCAGGTCCGGATCGAAGAGGTCGCTCACGAAGGCCAGACCCAGGCCGAGCCAGCGTGCGAAGTCCGCCATCACCTCGAGGGCGACCGGATCGCCGTCCTGGGCCGCGCCCGCCACCCGGCGACCGGTCAGCGAGCCCGGGTCCCGGCCCGCCTCGCGCGCCAGCACCGTGGAGCGCTGCGGGTCGGTGGCCAGCAGTTCCAGGGCGGTGTCGACCAGAGCGGTTCCGCTGCAATACCGTTCCCAGCAGCCACGCTTGCCGCACGCGCAGGCCCGGCCGTTCGGGACGACCTGCAGATGCCCGAGTTCCGGTGCGACGCCGTAGCTTCCGCGATACAGCTGGCCGTTGATCAGGAGAGCCGCGCCGATGCCGGTGCCGATGGCCACCAGCACCACATTGCGCCCGCCCGCCGCCGCGCCGAACCGGTACTCGGCCCACAGCGCGGCATTGGCGTCGTGTTCCAGGATCACCGGCAGGCCGAGCCGATCGGTGAGCCGCTGCGCGACCGGGGCGTCCTCCCACGGCAGATGCGGGGCGAAACGCACGGTGGCGCGGTCCTCGTCGACGAAACCCGCCACGGCCAGCCCGACCGCGCCGATGGCGTGCCGGCCGCGCAGTTCGCGCACCGCGCGGGCCAGGCCGTCCTCCAGGGCGCGCGCCGAATGCGGGGTCGGCGCGGTGACGGTGTCGAGGACCTCGCCCGCACCGTCCACCACCGACGCCCGAATATTGGTGCCGCCCACATCGATACCCACGGTCAACGGCACATCCACACCGCCCGTCATGCCTTGATGGTTACGTCGATGGGCACATACTTGCCGCGTGCCGGCCGCCGCCCGGACTGCGCGGCGCGGCCGGACACGGAGGCTTCACGACCGGAGGGTCCCGCGGCGGGACCGCCCGCATCAGCCGATCGGCCGGGGTCGTCGGCCGGGCGTGCCACCGGCGGCCCGAACGGTTGCGCCGCGGCCCCGACCCGATCGTCGGCACCGTTCGCGGCGCGAAAGCCCGTGCCCGACACCGGGTCCGGGTCCTCGGGACGGCGCGCGGCACCGGGGCCCTGCCCCATCGGTTCGTCGGACCCGTCGCTGTGGTGGGCCCGGGCCGCGGCACGACCCTGCGCGCCCGCGACGAAGCGCGCGAACACCGCCGCGAGGTTCGCGGCCGCGCCGTGGTGGCCGGCGGATTCGGCTGCGCTCGCCGTGGACTCGGGTCCCTCGCCCGGCCCGTCCTTCCCGTCGTGTTCGCCGCGGGCGTTCGCGTAGGCGTCGGCGAACGGCAGATCGCCTGCACCGGACCCGGTTCCGGTCCCGTGCGAATACCGGTGCCAGGCTTGATATTCCGGCGATTCCGGATCCAGATCCGGCGGGATCACCGGGTCCACCGGCACCCCGGCGAGCGCCTCGCGCAGCACGGTCACGATGGCGGTGCCGTGTTCGGCGATGGCGGCCACCACGTCGTGGTGCTCGCCGCGCACGATCGCGGCGGCCGCGCACACCGGGCACCAACTGCAACTGGACCATTCGGTGCGCCCGTCGGAGGCGGTGCGGCGCAGCACCGGTTCCACGCGTTCGAGCAGGGCTTCGGCGAGTAGCCGTAGCTCCTCGGCGAATTCGCCGAGGTTCTCGTCCGGTTGGCCGGGGCGCGGGTGGTGCGTAGTCGTCATTTCGGCCAGACCTGCGGGTCGGGCCGGAAGCGGATCACCAGGTGGTCGCCGTCGAGTTCGGCGGCGTCGACCGTGCACCGCCGCAATACCGGGGCCAGCCGCAATCGCCGCCGGACCCCGTCCGCTCCCACGATCAAATCGTCCTCCACTCGTCCCAGCCGCAGTGTCGACGCATCGACCACCGGCAGATGCATGCGCATCGCGAACACCGAAGCCACCCCCGCCCCGGACTCGAGCCGGACCACCGGTTCCGCGGCGACGGGCGGCTCCCCGTCCGCATCTGTGCCAAGCATAGGGACCGGACGCCATCCCACCCAGTTACCACTCGCGTCCACCGCGTAGGACAGTGCGGCCAGCGAGCCCAACCCCACCGGTTCGGTCCCGGCATGCCCCACCACCTGCACCGGAACCCCGCGCAACCGCTTGCGCAGCTCGGTCACCACGTCGAGTTGCTCACCGCGCCGGTTGAAGTACCACTGCACGGCCGGATGCGGCGGCGCGGCCGGATGCGGCTCCGGCATCTCCGGCAGCACCTTGTTGACCAGCACCGCGTCCAAACGCAGGCCCAGCAGTGCCGCGGCCGAGCGCACCCGCGCCGATTCCGCCACCGCCACCTGTTCGGCGACGGTCACCAGGCGCGCGCCGGTGCGGGTCCGATCCGCCAGCAGGTCACGGGCTTCGGTCACCGCCTCCACGATCTGCTCGACGGTCACCGCCAGCACCGCCTTGCGGAAGTCGGCGCCGATGGCCTCCATGGTGCGAGAGTGCGCGGGCCACACCCGTTCCAGATAGCCGAGCAGGGTGTCGGGGGCGGTGACGATGCGCAGCATGTCCGCCGAGGGCGGGCAGTCCAGCACGATCACGTCCCACCGCTTGTCCTTCGCGAACTGCGTGATCTCCAGCAGCGCCAGCAGTTCCTGCACCCCGGGCAGCCCGGTGAGTTCGGCGGGATCCAGTGCGCCCAGATCGAATCCGTGCTCGTGCCCGGCGCCGGAGGCCATCATCAGCACCTGCCGGAACCGATCCTCCAGCAGCGCCAGCGAATCCACCTCGATGACATCGAGGGTCGGCGCGGCGGCGGACCCGATCACCGGCAGCCCCGGATCGGTGGCCTCGGGGTCGCTCGCGAGATCCGGTGCGGCCGTGGCGAACACGGGCAGCGGCACACTGGCCACCGCCGGTTTCGCGCCGTGCCGCAGCCGGTAGCCGAGCGCGTCGCCCAGGGAATGCGCCTGATCGAGGGAGGCCAGCAGCACGCGCCGCCCGGTCCGCGCGTAGGCGATCGCGGTCGCACAGGCGAGGGTGGTCTTTCCGACGCCGCCCTTGCCGATGAACAGCTCGACTCGGGCGGCGGGGCGGGTCGGGCGTTCGGTACCGCCGGCGGTCAGCCTTCGACCCGTTTCTTGAGTTCCTTGAGGGCGGTGTCGGTGATGACCTTCTCCGCCTTGCGTTTGAACATGCCGATCATCGGGATGTTCAGGTCGACGGTCAGCTCGTAGACCACCTGGGTGGTGCCGTCGGGCAGGGCGATCAGTTCGTAGGTGCCGTCCTGCGCCTTCTGCAGCTCCCCGGCGACCAGGCTCCAGCTGACCGCGCGGCCGTCGGGCCGCCAGGTGTAGGCCAGCGTGTAGGTGTCCTTGACGACCCCGGCGTCCAGCACGAAGCGCGCGGTGCGGGCCCGGCCGTCGGGTAGTTTGTCGAGGACCTCGACCGAGCGGACCGCGGAGACCCATTCCGGATACGACTCCAGGTCGGCGATGACGGCCATCACTCGGTCCGAGGGGGCGTCGATCACGATCGACCGCTGAGTTCGATCGGCCATGGGCGGCAACGCTTCCTTTCTAGTGAGCGGCCGCGGGCGCGACCCCGGCCTTGCGCCCCGCCTCCAGGCGGGCCTTGATCTCGAACGACATGACCTTGCCCGCGACCCGGCGGGTGCGGTTGAGCGCCAGCAGGTCACGCCCGGACATACCGGCGACGCCGCCGCGCGGTTCGGCGTGCATGAAGTAATGCATGAGGACGCCGTCCAGCATCGGCTCGAGCCAGAGCTCCATGGTGCCCTCGGCGCCCCCGCTGACGGTCCAGCGGATTCCCTTGTCGCCGCGATCTTCCCGCACGTCCAATTGCAGGTCCGGCCACCACTGACGCCACCGGCCACGATCGGCGAGGATCTCGGCGACGGCCTCGCCCGGCGCGGCGATGAAAGTCATATCGGCAACCTGGATACTGCTCACAGTGCTTATCTTGCCCTACGCTTCGCTCCGGGCGGGTTCGCGGCCCCGAAGTCTCGATTCTTTCCTCCTCCGCTCCCCCACTCCAAGCGCGGGGAGGCGGAGCGCAGTCCAGAATCGAGACGGGCGTGAACCTTCGGGTGCGGCTTCAGCGCCTGGTGCCCATCGCCGCGTGGTTCGGATCCAGCAGCTGCTGTAGTCGCTGACCCATCAGGTCCCAGCGCCACTGCTGCTGCACCCAGGCGCGGCCCGCCGCGCCCATGGCGGCCGCCGCGTCACGGTCGGAGAGGATGTCGACGATGGCGTCGGCGAGCGACTCCAGCTTGCGGCCGTTGACCACCCGGCCGGTCTCGCCCTCACGCACGGTCTCGGGCGCACCGCCCGAATTGCCCGCGATCACCGGCACTCCCGTGGCCGAGGCCTCCAGGAACACGATGCCCAGACCCTCGACGTCCAGGCCGGCGCCCCGGGTCCGGCAGGGCATGGCGAACACGTCGGCGATGGTGTGGTGGGCGGCCAGCTCCTGCGACGGCACCCGGCCGGTGAACACCACGCTGTCGGAAACGCCCAGGGCCGCGACCAGTTCGCGCAGCTTCTGCTCGTACGGTCCGCCGCCCGCGATCACCAGCACCGCGCCCTTGACCCGCTTGCGGATGTCGGGCATGGCCGCGATCAGCGAATCCTGACCCTTGCGCGGCACCAGCCGCGACAGGCACAGGATGGTCGGCCGGTCCCCCAGCCCGTAGCGCGCCCGCAGTTCGGTGCGCGCGGCCGGATCCGGCTTGAACACCTCGGCATCCACGGCGGGCGGCAGGTATTCGAGCGCCGACTGCGCGCCGAACGCCGCCGCGAACCGCCGCCGCGTGTACTTGCTGACATAGGTGACGACATCGGTGTGATCACCGATGACGCGCAACGCCTGCCGCGCGCCGGGCAGCATCGACCAGCCCACCTCGTGGCCGTGGGTGGACGCGAGAATCCGTTCGGCCCCGGCCTTGCGCAACACCGGCGACATCAGCGCCAGCGGCGCCGCCGCCCCGAACCACACCCGGTCGCACTGCTCGTCGCGCAGGAGCTTCCTGGCCCGGCGCGCGACCAGCGGCGTCGGCAGCATCAGTGTCGTGGGATGCCGCACCACCTGGAACGGCTGCTGCGCGTCGAACTTCCAGTGGCTGTCGCCCTTCCAGCGCGGCGCGTACACCACCAGCTCGTCGGCGGGCAGCTGCAGGGCGAGCGCGTGCAGATACGACTGAATCCCGCCTGGTCGCGGCGGGAAATCATTGGTAACCAGCAGAGTTCGCCCCATGCGACAAACCTACTGCACCCGCGGATCAGGCGGCCTTACGCGCCCTCGGTCGTACGGCTGGTGAGCCAGGCGCGCCACTCGCCGACCAGGTCGGTGTAGGTCGCGCCGAGCGAGTCGCGCAGCACGGCTGCCACGGCGGCCCGGTCCTTCGGTCCGGAGGCCAGCTGCCGGTACAGGTCGACCAGGGCCTGATCGCCGTAGCGGTCGGCGATGAAAGCGCAGGCGGACCAGCCCTGTTCGTAGGCGAGCGAGGCCTTGCCGCTGGACGGTTCGAACATCGCGTCGGCGGGGAGATCGTCGGGCAGGTCACCGGCGCGGGCGCGGGCGGTGAGGGTCGGGGCGATCTGGGTGATGGGGTGGCGCATACCGCGGTGCGCCGAATACTCGGCGAAACCCTCGAGCATCCACATCGGCGAACCGTCGACGGTCACCGCACGGCTGGCCATGTGGGTGAGTTCGTGGCGCAGCACCGAGCGCAGGCCGTCCGCGCCGAGGCGGCGTCCGGCGTCGGGCCCGAAAACCACGCGCTGTCCGGTCAATTGCGTGCCGGGCCGGTACGGGTCGGCGACGGTGGAGGCGGCGACCTCGGCGGGCACGTCACCGGTGGCGCGGGTCAGCGCCGCGAATTCCGAAGGGCTGGAGGCGACCACCACGACCGGCGCCCGATTCCAGTCCTGACCCCACAGCGCGGAGACCGCCGCGGTGGATGCCGCGAGTTCGCTCGCCAGCACATCGAGATCGGCGCGCTGGCCCGGATGGCCGAGCACGATGCCGGTGCGGCCCGATCCGGTCGGCACCGGTTCGGCGACCACCTTCCCGTAGGCGTCCATGGACCGCTTCACCAGCGGCACCTGCGGATCGGTGGCCTGGCTCGCGTCCTGGCCCGGCACCACGGCGCGCAGCGTCGGCAGCACCGAGTTCGGCAGCATGAGCAGCGCGCCGCACGCGGCGGTCAGGGCACTGACCATGACCAGGGTGAGCACGAACTGGAACCGTCGTTTCGCCGACAGCCAGCCGCGGACCTGCCGCAGAGCGCTCATCGCCGCCTCTCGTTCAGTACCGACGAGCCGAATGGAACGGTGTCGAACCCAGCGGCGCGACCTGGACGGGAACGCCGAAAGTCGAAGCGTGCAGCATCAACCCGTTGCCGGCGTAGATGCCCACATGCGAGATGTCCGAGTAGAAGAAGACCACATCACCGGGCTGTAGGTCCTTCTGGTCGACCGGCGTGCCGTATCCGGCTTGCTGCTGTGAGGTGCGCGGCACGCTCTTGCCGACCTGATGGAAGGCCCACTGCACCAGGCCTGAGCAGTCGAACTGGTCTGGTCCGGTGGCTCCCCAGACGTAGGGATCGCCGACGCGGGTCAGGCCCGCGGCCAGCGCGCTGGTGCCCGACCCGGGGACCAAACCCTTGAGCAGGCTGTCGCGATCGAAGCCGGGCGGGAACATGGAGCCCGCCAGCGCGGACTTGTCACCGGCCGAGAGCTGGCCCCACGCGGCGATGACCTGGGCCATCGAGCCTTGCAGCGCAGCCCGTTTGGCCTCCAGGTCCGTACGGACGCGGTCGGCGGCGGCGCTGGCGGCGCGGGCCGAGTCAGCGGCGGCGCGGGCGCCGGATTCGGCGGCGGCGGCCGCGGTGGTGGCCTTCTGATACTGGGCCAGTTGATCATTGGTGCGCGCGCCCACCAGGTCCACGATCGACATCTGGTCGAGCAGCTGCTGCGGCGAATTGCTGACCAATAGCGAGGTGATCCGGTTGGTGCGGCTGCCGAGCAGCGCGGAGGTCGCGGCGCGTTCGATGACCGGTTGGTAGCGGCGGATTTCGGCCTTGGCGGCGTCCAGCGTGGCGGCCGCGTCGGCGGCGCGCTGGTCGGCGGCGTCGGCGGTGGCGGACTTGGCGTCGAGATCGGCCTGGGCGTCGAGCGCCTGCTGATTCATCTGCTCGGACTGCCGGGAGAGATCGATGAGCTTCTGCACCGCGTCCCCGGCGGAAGCCGGTGCGGCCACCGGATCGGCGCCGGCGAAGCCGTAGCCGCCGTACGTGCCGACCATGAGGGCCCCGACCGTGAAGGCTCCTCCTACCAGCCGCCTGGTCCGCTCACTGTGTGTCCGCTGATGTCGCTGCTGCGCTGCCACCGCTGGTGTCGTCCCGTTCTCTTACCCCGAGCCGGTCAGAAGGTCTCGGTAAGATTACGAAACGGCGACCGCTTGTGTCCAGCAGGCCACGGAAGCATTACGGTCGCCGCTTCTCCCGCGGGTCGTCCGCCCACGGTCGGCTGGGAGACGAATCCCCCGGTAGAGCAAGGGATCAGATACGCGTGGCGCCCGAGAACGGCATCGACGAGATCGGGGCGACCTTGACGGGCTGACCGGAGGTCGACGCGTGCACGACATTGCCGTCGCCGATGTAGATGCCGGAGTGGCCGCCGCCGTAGAACGACACCACGTCGCCCGGCTCGAGGGCGTCGTAGGAGACCGGGCTGCCCGCGCCGGCCTGCTCGTAGCTGGTGCGCGGCAGGCTGACACCAGCCTGGGCGTAGGACCACTGGACCAGACCCGAGCAGTCGAAGGCGTTCGGGCCGGCGGCGCCGTACACGTAGGGGTCGCCGATGCGGCTCATGGCGGCGTCGACCGCGGCCTGGCGGAAGCTGCGCTGCGGGCCCGGAGCCGGGACACCCGGAACCCCGATGCCGGGCAGGGCTGGGATGATGATCGGCAGGGACTCGGGCAGGCCCGGGATCCCGGCGGGAAGCTGGATGGCGTCGGGCACGTCGATGGTTCCGACGGGGGTGTTGACCGGCTGGGCCGACGCGGGCGTGGCGGGCAGCAGCAGCGCGCTCAGCGTGGCAGCGCCGACGGCACCGGCCGCGGCGGCGCGACGCGCAGTGCGCTGCATGCCCCGGACCTGTCGCTTGACGGTGGTGGTCGCCATGGTGAGGTACTTCCAATCTGCCCCGCGACGCCGCACCCGGTGGTGCGTCGGACTCCGCGAGGTCTCAGGAAGATTACGAGGACATAACGGTGCTTTGTAAAGCCAAGGCCGCCGGCGCGTGACTCAAAATTGTTGCGCACTCGCATTTCGGTGCGACAAACGTCACAACAATCACGAAACGATAACAGCAGCCGTTTTTCTGAGAGCGTCCTGAGAGCTACCCGTCGGTAGCAAGTGCCCACCCAAGACCCCTCCGACCTTGGCGAATTCCGCATAAACCCAGGTCAGAGCCATGGACCGCGACCTGGGGGATTCCCGGACCGACATCCGGCGCGCCCGGGCGCGGGGCACCGGGCCAGCACCCGCCCCGCGCGAATCCGAACCAGCCGCCCTCCCCAACAAATTTGATCCATTTTGCGAATAACTGTGACGCTGGCCACAAAGCGGCATATTCGCTCAATTCGGGGATTTCATCTCGAGAATCGCCGTCGCATATTCGATCATTTCCCCAGGTCGCCTCGAAAGATCAACTTCGGGCGGAGTTGTCGGACCCTGCGCCTAGGCTTGCCCCTCGTGTCCGGACAGCTGGCCTTCGATGAGCTCGAAACCCCGCTCTATGACACAACGTTCGTGGTCGTGGACCTGGAGACCACCGGAACCAGCCCCGAGGGCGACTCGATCACCGAGATCGGCGCGGTCAAGGTGCTCGGCGGTGAGGTGCTCGGCGAGTTCGCGACCCTGGTCAATCCCGGCTGCGCCATCCCGCCGCAGATCGTGCAGATCACCGGCATCACCACCGCCATGGTGATCGACGCACCCCGGATCGAGCAGGTGCTGCCCGGATTCCTGGAGTTCGCGCGGGGCGCGGTGCTGGTCGCCCACAACGCCCGCTTCGATCTGGGCTTCCTGAAGGCCGCCGCCGCGAAGTGCGCAGTGCCCTGGCCCGCCTTCCAACACGTGTGCACCGTCCAGCTGGCCCGCCGCGTGCTGCCCAAGGACGAGGCGCCCTCGGCCAAACTCTGGTACCTGGCACAACTGCTCGGCGCGGAGACCCGGCCGACGCACCGCGCCCTCGACGACGCCAAGGCGACGGTCGACGTGCTGCACGCGCTCATCGCCCGGGTCGGCAATCAGGGCGTACACAGTCTCACCGAGCTGCTCGACTATCTCCCCGAGGTGACCCGCCGCCAGCGCGCGAAACGCGTGATGGCCGCGGACCTTCCGGCGACCCCGGGCGTGTACCTGTTCCGCGGCCCCTCCGACGAAGTCCTCTATATAGGGACGGCGGTGAATCTGCGCCGCCGCGTCCGCAACTACTTCACCGGCTCCGACACCCGCCCGCGCATGCGCGAGATGGTGCAGCTCGCCACCCGCGTCGATCATGTCGAATGCGCGCACGGCCTGGAGGCGGGCGTGCGCGAGCTGCGGCTGCTGATCGCCCACACCCCGCCCTACAACCGGCGCTCGAAGTTTCCGCAGCGCGCGTGGTGGCTGACCCTCACCGACGAGCCCTTCCCCCGCTTCGCCGTCTCGCGCACTCCGACCCGGGATGCGCTGGGCCCGTTCACCTCCCGCACCGACGCCCAGGAGATCGCGGCCACCCTCGCCGAGCAGTCGGGCCTGCGCACGTGCACCACCCGCATCCCGCGGACGGGCCGCCACGATTGCCAGCCCGCCGTCGTCGGCGGTTGCCCCGCAGCCGCCGAGAACAGCCCCCTATATATAGAGGAGTACGAACCGGCGCCCGCCGCCATCCGCGCCCTGTTCACCGGGGTGGACGACACCCTGCTGCACACCATCGCCGCGAGACTCGAAACCCTGTCCACCGCAGAACATTTCGAGGCAGCGGCCCGCCTCCGGGACCGCACGGTCGCGGTGGTCCGCGCCCTGCGCCGCACCCAGCGCCTCACCGCCCTGGCCGCCATTCCCGAACTGATTGCCGCCCACCCCGACGGCGCCGGTGGCTGGCAGTTCGCGATCATCCGCCACGCTCGCCTGGCCGCCGCGGGCACCGCGGTCCGCGGCATCTCCCCCATGGCCGTCGTCGACCGCCTCGCGGCCGCCGCCGAAACCGTCCTCCCCCAACCGCTCCCGGACTCCGGCGATTCCCCCGCCTTCCCTCCGCTGCGCGGCGCCCTCCCCGAGGAGGCGGGCCTGCTGGTCCGCTGGCTCGAACAGCCCGGCACCCGCATCGTCCGCACCACCGACGGCTACGGCGAACCCCGCCTCGGCGCGGGCCCCTGGCTCGCCTGGGCCGACCGCGCCGAGGCCGCGCGCTCGACTCTCGACCCAGCGGACTGACGAGCCGCCGCACCCCATCGCTGCCAGAATGGCGTGATGTACCTGCCCGACGCCGAGCGCTGGAACCACAACATCGAGTACCACCCGCTGCTGGCCGACGCGGTCTCCGGCGCCGAGAACGTCCTGGACGTCGGTTGCGGGGAAGGCATGTTGGCCAGGCGAATCCGCCGCGCGGGCGCGACGGTCACCGGCATCGACCCCGATCCCGCGAGCATCGCGCTGGCCCGGGAGCAGTCCCCGGACGACGACATCACCTACCTCGAGGCCGACTTCCTCACCCACTCCTTCCCGCCGGAGTCCTTCGACGGCATCGTCTCCGTCGCCGCCCTGCACCACATGGACACCGTCGAGGCCCTCACCCGCATGCGGACCCTGCTCCGCCCCGGCGGCACCCTGGCCGTCATCGGCATGGCCCGCAGCACTTTCCCCGCCGATCTCCCCTGGGAGGCGGCAGCTCTCCTCACCAGCATCAAGGACCGTCTCTTCCGAGCCCAATGGGCCCACCCCTCCCCCGTCGTCTGGCCCCCACCCCAGACCTACCCCGAAACCCGCCGCACCGCGGCCGAACTCCTCCCCGGCGTCCGCTACCGCCGCCACCTCCTGTGGCGCTTCTCCCTGATCTGGACCAAGCCCTAGGAACGGGGAAGGCCCCGAGTCGAATTCGACTCGGGGCCTTCCCTGGTGACGATCCGATCAGTGATCGGTCTGCTTGCCGGAGGCGGCGTTCTGGGCCGCTTCCAGCACGGAGAGCATCTTGTGCTCTTCCTCGTGGGCGATGGCGACGTTCTCCGCCTGCTCCGACACGGGGTCGGGGCGCATGAACGAGCCGGTGCCGGGCTTGCCGGCGGAACCGAGCTTGACCATCTTCTTGGGCACCGGGGCGCCCTGGTACTCCAGCGGGATCGGGTGGCCGTGCGAGTCGACCGGGCCGAGGGGCTGGTGGACCTCGATGTACTCACCGTGCGGCAGCCGCTTGATGACACCGGTCTCGATGCCGTGCTCGAGCACCGCGCGGTCGGACCGCTGCAGGCCGATGCAGAAGCGGTAGGCCAGGAAGTACGCCAGCGGCGGGGCCAGCAGCAGCGCGATGCGGAAGAACCAGGTGGTGGCGTTCAGCGAGATGTCGAACTTCAGCGACAGGATGTCGTTGACACACGCCAGGGTCAGCACCATGTAGAACGTGATGGCCATGGCGCCGATGGCGGTGCGGACCGGCACGTCGCGCGGACGCTGCAGCAGGTTGTGGCGGGCGGTGTCGCCGGTGAGGCGCTTCTCGATCCACGGGTAGGCGATCAGCACGGTGAACACCAGGCCCATGATGAGGGCGACCCAGAACGGCGCCGGGATCGTGTAGCGACCCAGGTACAGCTCCCACGGCGGCATGAGACGCGCCATGCCGTCGGTCCACATCATGTAGAAGTCCGGCTGCGAACCCGCGGAGACCTGAGACGGGTTGTAGGGACCCAGGTTCCAGATCGGGTTGATCTGGAAGACGCCACCCATGATGGCGACGACGCCCAGGGTGAAGGCGAAGAACGCGCCCTGGTCGGCGGCGAACACCGGGATGATGCGGGCGCCGACGACGTTCTTCTCGGTGCGGCCCGGTCCGGGGAACTGGGTGTGCTTCTGGTACCAGACCAGCGCGACGTGCGCGGCGATGAGCGCCAGGATGATGCCCGGCAGCAGCAGCACGTGCGCGATGTACAGACGCGGGATGATGATGGTGCCCGGGAAGTCACCGCCGAAGATCAGCCAGTGCATCCAGGTGCCGATCACCGGCACACCCATGGTGATACCACCGAAGGCGGCGCGCAGACCGGTGCCCGACAGCAGGTCGTCGGGGATCGAGTAGCCGAAGAAGCCCTCGAACATGGCCAGGATGAGCAGCAGTGAGCCGATCACCCAGTTGGCCTCACGCGGCTTGCGGAACGCGCCGGTGAAGAAGATGCGGAACAGGTGGATGATGATCGACGCCGCGAACAGCAGCGCCGCCCAGTGGTGCACCTGGCGCACGAACAGACCGCCGCGCACCTCGAAGGAGATGTTCAGCGCGGTCTCGTAGGCCCGCGACATGGTGACACCGCGCAGGGGCTGGTAGGCGCCCTGGTACACGGTCTCCGACATGGACGGGTCGAAGTACAGCGTCAGGTAGATACCCGACAGCAGCAGGATGATGAACGCGTATAGCGCGATCTCACCGAGCAGGAACGACCAGTGGGTCGGGAAGACCTTGTTGATCGATCGCTTGGCGAACGCCGCCAGGTGGTAGCGCTCGTCCATTTCGTTGGCCTGGACGGCCGCTTTGCTAGGGCTCATGAACGACGCTCCCAGTAGGCCGGGCCGAGCGGCTCGATGAAGTCGCCGGCGGCGACCAGGTAGCCATCGGCATTGACGGTGATCGGCAGCTGCGGCAGCGCGCGGGCGGCAGGACCGAAGACCGGCTTACCCCATTCGGTCGCCGAGAACTGCGACTGGTGGCAGGGGCACAGGATCCGGTTGGTCTGCTGCTCGAACAGCGAGGTGGGGCAGCCGAGGTGGGTGCAGATCTTCGAGTAGGCGAAGTAGTCGCCGTAGTTGAAGCTCTCCTGGCCCTTGCGCTTGATCGCGGTCTGGGCGTCGTGCGGGCGCAGACGGATCAGCATGACCGCGTTGCGGATGCCGCGCAGCGACTGCAGGGTCGCGTGCTCGTCACCGCGCCAGGATTCCTTCCAGGGGAAGACGGTTTCCATGGCGCCGCCGTCGAGGTCCTCCGGCTTGACGAGGACGATGTCCTCGGGACGGCCGGTGTCGCGACGCAGGTAGACGGTCTCGCCCGGGTAGTCCGGGGTCCAGCCCGAGACCCACAGCGGCGACTTGTCGCGCTTGGCCCACGGGTTCTTGATCATGCCGCCGACGAAGACGAACAGCGCGCCGACGCCGACCAGGCCCGCGCCCAGACCCGCGGTGCGGGTGATGAGCTTGCGGCGGCCCAGGGTCGAGGTGTCGGCGGCGTCCTGCAGCTGCGCGACCAGGGTGCGCCGGTTGACCTCCGAGGACGGGCCGTCGTGGCGGTCCTGGATGGAGATCTCGGCGGGGATGAAGTGCTTGCGGATGAGCACGACCGCGATGCCGATGGCCAGCACGGCGATGCCGAGGGTCAGGCCGTACAGCGGAGTGGTCAGCGTGTACATCGCGTTGCCGTCCTGGTTGCGGCCCTTGTACTCCCAGGGCCAGAACAGGAAGACACCGATCAGCGCGGCACCCGCGAGCGCGGAGATGCCGAACCACAGGGCGACGCGGCGCTCGGCGCGCTTCTCGGCGCGCGTGCCCTCGACCGGCCAGCGGGGGGCGCGGTAGGCGACGTCGACGCCGTCGAGCTCGGTGCCGAGCTTGACCAGCTCGTCACGCGACATGGCGTCGAGCTGCTCATCGGTGGGTTCGGTGGGGTTGTCCCCCATGGTGTTTCGCTCCTGTTCGCTCATGACCGGGAACCGATCCACATCGCGGAGCCGACCAGGACCACGATGCCGACGACCCAGATGGCCAGGCCCTCGGTCGCGGGACCGAAGCCGCCGAGGCCGTAGCCGCCCTCGGACGGGGTCTCCATGCGGTCCTTGATGTAGGCGACGATGTCCTTCTTCTCGTCCGGCGTCAGCTGCCGGTCGGAGAACTTGGGCATGTTCTGCGGGCCGGTCAGCATGGCCAGGTAGATCTGCTGCTCACTGGCTTCTTCCAGCGGCGGCGCGAACTTGCCGGAGGACAGCGCGCCACCCTTGCCGGTGAAGTTGTGGCAGGACGCGCAGTTCATGCGGAACAGCTCGCCACCGCGGCCGAGGTCGCGGCCCTCGATGAGGGATTCCTGGGCGATCTCGCCGTTGGCGTCGCGCACGACGGTGGGGCCGCCACCGTTGGCCTGGACGTAGGCGCTGATCGCGTCGGTCTGGTGCGCGTCGAACTTCGCCGGCTTGCGCACGATCTGCGCCTCGTTGCGGGCGGCGGGCATGCGGCCGGAGGAGACCTGGAAGTAGACCGCGGCCTCACCGACGCCGATCAGGCTCGGGCCGCGATCCTGGACGCCCTGCAGGTTGACACCGTGGCAGGTGACGCAGGAGGTGTCGTAGATCTGCTTGCCCTCGCGGATCAGCGCGGACTGATCCTCGTGCGCGGTCGCCACCTGAGCCTGCGGGGTCAGGGCCGATGCCGCGAAGCCGGCTCCGACGAGGCCCATCAGGAGGACCAGACCGCCGGCCAGCTTCCGGCGAATGCGGCGCTGCTTGCGGGTCTTGGTGGCCTGGCCGATCCCCTCGGGATCTGGCGCTGACGGGGGAGATGAACTCATCTGTGTCCCTTTGGAGTAGACGGAACCGACTTGTACAAGTTTGTGGTTGCCGGGGCGGGGGCTGACTGCTCCGGCGGGTGTCCGGTGTTAGCGGACGAAGTAGATCGTCGCGAAGAGGCCGATCCAGACGATGTCGACGAAGTGCCAGTAGTACGACACGACGATCGCCGCGGTGGCCTGCGCCGGGGTGAACTTGCTGAGCTTGGTGCGCACCAGCAGGAAGATGAACGCGATGAGACCGCCGATGACGTGCAGACCGTGGAAGCCGGTGGTGATGTAGAACACCGAGCCGTACACCGAGCTGGAGATCGTGGTGCCCTCGTGCACGAGGTTGGTGTACTCGTAGCCCTGGCCGGCCACGAAGAACGCGCCCATGATGAAGGTGAGCAGGTACCAGCGGCGCAGGCCGAACACGTCGCCCTTCTCCGCGGCGAAAACGCCCATCTGGCAGGTGAAGGAGGACAGCACCAGCACCGTGGTCACCGGCACGGCCAGCTTCAGATTCAGCTCGGTCGGCTCCGGCGGCCAGACGCCGTGTGCCTGGGCACGAGCAACGAAGTACATGGCGAACAGGCCGGCGAAGAACATCAGCTCGCTCGACAGCCAGATGATGGTACCGACGCTGACCATGTTGGGCCGGTTCAGCGAATGCACACGCTGGGTAATGGCCGATCCTGGGGTCCCTACTGCGGTCGTCACGCCGGTAAGTATGACTCGTCGTAGTACGACAGGTGTAGGCGGGTACGAAACTTTGTCGTCCGTGTCGGAAAGCCCAGGGCGAGCGTGGCTCTCGCGGGGTTCCCGGCGTGTCCCCGCAGAGCCTAGATTGCGCAGGTAAGAGGAAGCTGAGGCCCGTTTCGGGGCCCGCGAGAGGGAGTGGACGTGAAGTCGTGGTGGCGGCGGTGGCGAGGGCGCGGCGGCGCAACACAACTGGATCCGGCGCGCCCGGATCTGGTGGTGGTGGCATCGAGTTTCGATGACGCGGAGGCCTGTTCGGCGGCCCTGGGCAAGGCCATGGACTGGACGGCGGACCAGCCGGTGGTGCTCAGGCACCATTTGCGCCTGCCCGCGGCCCAGGTGAATGCGGTGCAAGTCATTGCCGCGCAGGGCGGCTATGAAACCGCCTCTGTCTCCGCCGCGGACCCCGCGAAGCTGGTCCTGCAGCGAGTGCAGCTCCTCGACGCCGTGCACTGCTCCCAGGAGCGTTCCCGCATGGCGGGCCTGGCCCAGCGTCATGACGGCGACGCTCTGGGCTGGGACGCCCTGCAACCCGCCGAGCGGCCCCGATAGTCGGGGGTTCGGAGGCGAAGCACCCTGAGAGTCCCGGGAGTCGGGTTCTCGGCACTAGGCTTGCCTCCGAACCACACTGGTGTCCGGGCATCCGGCAACGGGAAGAGAAGGCAATGAGCGCGCGCAGCTGGCGAGAAGTTCTCGGCATCCTCACCGACGGCAACGACCTGTCCTCGGACGAGGCCGCGTGGGCGATGAACGAGATCTTCACCGATAACGCCACCTCGGCGCAGATCGCGGCCTTCGGTGTGGCCCTGAAGATGAAGGGCCCGACCCCGTCGGAGTTGAACGGCTTGGCCGGGGGCATGCTCGCGCACGCGCGCCGGGTGCGCCACGACGGCGCGGCGGTGGACATCGTCGGCACCGGCGGCGACCGTTCGGGCAGTGTGAACATCTCGACCATGTCCTCGATCGTGGTCGCGGCCTCCGGGGTTCCGGTGATCAAGCACGGCAACCGCGCGGCCTCCTCCAAGAGCGGCGGCGCGGACGTGCTGGAGGCGCTGGGCGTGAAGATCGCCCTGGGCCCGGAGTCGGTCGAGCAGTGTGTGCGGCGGACCGGGATCGGGTTCTGTTTCGCGCCGGTGTTCCATCCGTCGCTGCGGTTCGCCTCGCAGGCGCGCGGTGAGATCGGGATTCCGACGGTCTTCAATATCCTGGGCCCGCTGACCAATCCGGCGCAGCCGGGCGCGGGTCTGATCGGCTGCGCGTTCCGGGAGCTGGTGCCGGTGATCGCGGGCGTGTTCGCCGAGCGCGGGGCCTCGGCCCTGGTGGTGCGCGGCAATGACGGCCTGGACGAGATCACCACCGCCGACACCTCCGACGTCTGGGTGGTGGCGGGCGGCAAGCTGCACGAAACCACCATCGACCCAACGACTCTCGGCATCGAGCGGGTGGATCCGTCGGCGCTGAAGGGCGGCGACGCGGTGACGAACGCGGCGATCGCGCGGGCGATGTTCGCCGGGGAGCCGGGTCCGGTGCGTGACGCGGTGCTGGTGAACTCGGCGGCCGCGCTGGTCGCGTTCGACCTGACCGCCGACGACGTGCACGCCGATCTGCACGGCAAGCTGGCCGAGGCCCTGAAGCGGGTGGCGGAGACGGTGGATTCGGGTGCGGCCACCGCGCTGCTGGAGCGCTGGGTGACCGTCTCCAACGAGCTCGGCGCGGACTAGCCACCTAGGTCGTGGCCTCGATGAACCGGCGCATGCCATCGAAACTCTTGATGCCGGGCGCGGTTTCGAGGGAGCTGGACACGTCGACGCCGAAGGGCCGGTGGGTGGCGATGACCTCGGCGACATTGTCGGGGGTCAGTCCGCCCGCCAGTACCACCTGACCGGGCGCTTTCTCGAGCCAGTCGGGGAATTCGGCGAAGACGCCGGAGCCGTGGCTGGCGTCGTAGAAGAAGTACCGGCAGCTCTGGCCGGGTTCGGGCCGCTCGGCCGAGCAGTAGGCCAGGTTCGGCAGGTCGGTCCAGTGGTAGAGCTGGATGACGTCGAAGTCGTCGATCACCTCGTCGACTTCGCTCCGGTCGAAGGCGACCACGAACGATTCGATCCGGCCGCGCGCGTAGGCGGCGAGTTCGCGGGCTCTCGCGGGTTCGACGTACCGCTTGCTCTTGGTGGTGCCGACCACGCCGATGGCGGTGTAGCCGAGGTCGACGGCCCAGTCGATCTGTTCTTCGGTGGTCAGTCCGCAGACTTTCACGAACATGGGTTCCTGCCTTTCCCTGGGCGGATTGCTCAGAGTGTCCTGGGAGTTCGGGTCCCTCGGCGGCGCGTGGTCGTTCGGCCGTCCACGGCGGCGTTACAGTTCCGCTATGCGATACGCGGTGGTGCTACCCGGCCTGGTGGTCGTGCTTCTGGGCCTCGGAGTCTCGGTGAGCGCCGCTCATCCCTCGGCCCGGGCCGAGGCCACCGATGCCGGAGGCCTCTCGGTGGACGGCCGCGGCTACGGCGTTCCGTCCGATTGTGTGACCGTCCGCCGCTGGCCGCATCGGCTCGAGGTCGCCAATTCGACCAGCTTGCCGGTCAGCGTGTACCTGCTTCCCGGGTGCAAGGGCGGGGTGACGCACGTGATCGAACCGGGTCGGAGCGGCCGGGCGCTGGGCGCCTCGGTGCTGACCCGCTGATCCGGGCGGCTATTCGCCGATCGAGAATCCGGCTTCCACGTCCGCGCGCGAGTAGGACTTGAACGCGATGTGGGTGGCGGTGCGCAGCACGCCGGGCGTCTTGTTGATGTGCCCGGTGACGACGTCGGCGATCTCCTCGTGGTCGCGGACCCGGACCTTGGCGATCAGGTCCACATCCCCCGCGCACGAATAGACCTCGGTCACCCCCTTGATGTCGGCCAGTTCCTGCGCGGTCTCCGGAATCCGATCCGGTTCGGCGGAGATCAACACGATCGCGGTAATCATGTGCCCAACTCTAGTGGTTCGCCGAGCAGGTCGGCGGCGGCGTGGTGGATCTTGGCGAGCGCGGACATCAGGTGTTCGCGTTCGTCGGCGGTGAGGTCGGCGGTGACCTTGTCCGACAGCGCCTTCCGGTCGGCTTCGACGGGTTCGCGCAGTTCGCGGCCGTGATCGGTGAGCCAGAGCCGGACCAGGCGGTTGTCCTTGTCGTCACGGCGGCGGGTGAGCAGTCCGGCGGCGGCCATGCGGGTGGCCATCTTGACCACGGTCGGCGTGGTGACGTTCAGCGCGGTCGCCAGCTCCCCCGGGGTGCGCCCGTCCCGTTCCCACAGCGCGGCCAGGACGTGGTTCTGCCCCAGGTGCAGGCCGAGGCGGCGCATATCGCGATCAGCCAGGGCGCGCAGGACTTTCGAGGTGCGGCCGTGCAGATCGAGGAACTCGGTCACGGAGCCTCCATACGGGTGTGGTCGGGCATTGACGCTCAATCGTTAGCCGTCTAATGTTTTTCACTAGACGGCTAACGATCTGGAGATCTCATGCTACTGCTGACCGGAGCGACCGGGAACATCGGCCGCGAACTCACCCGGATTCTCGATTCCCGCGACACCGATTTCCGCGCCCTGGTGCGCGATCCGGCGCGCGCGGCGACCCTGCCCGCCCGCGCCGAGGCCGCACTCGGCGATCTCGACGACCCCGCGAGCGTGGACCGTGCCATGTCCGGAGTCACCGCCCTGTTCCTACTGGTCCCCGGCATCGGCCTCGACCACACCCGCACCCTGCTGCGCGCCGCCGAACGAGCGGAAGTGCGGCGAATCGTCCTCGTCTCTTCGGCCCACGTCCTGATCGACCCCCTGCCCTCCATGGGCACCTGGCACCGCGATCGCGAGAACCTGGTGCGCGACACCGGAATTCCCGCCACGATCCTGCGCCCCGGCGGCTACATGTCCAATGCCCTGGAGTGGATCCCCCATCTCCGCTCCGGCGACCCGATCCTGGACCCCTCGGGCCCCGGCCGTTTCGCCCCCATCGACCCGGCCGACATCGCCGAGGTCGCGGCCCGCTGCCTGACCGAGCCCGGCCACACCGGGCAGGCCTACCACCTCACCGGCCCAGACCCCCTGACCGTCGCCGAACAGGTCGCGATTCTCGCCCGAATCCTGAACCGGGACATCAAGGTTCGCGAGACGACGACACCCGAGGAGGCGGTTGCCGCCCGATACCCCCAAGGCGCTCCCCCCGCCCTGACCGCCGCCATCATCGAAGGCTTCGCACTGCTGCGAGCCAATCGCGCCGACGCCCGGACCGACACCGTCACCGAACTGCTCGGCCGCCCGCCACACACCTTCGCGGCATGGTGCGAGGCACACCGCACCGCCTTCACCGACTGACGGACTCCCCGAATTCTTTTGCACCGGTCGCGGGATGCGAACCGCGACCGGTGTACTCGGAACCGCTACTTCCTGGCAGGCTCGATCGCTAATGTCGAGCGCACGGACGCGGTGCAGGTGCAGAAGAAGCTCGAGCTGTCTCCTGATGAGGACTTCATCCTCACGGTGTGGCAGTACCGGATGATGCAGCGCGACATCGCCGCATCGAAGGGCAAGCACCTGCCGTCCAAGCGCGAAATCCGCAATGCCTTCCGCGACGCCGCGGTTGCGGCGATCATGCAGCGCAGCGAGAAAGATTGGTCCCGCGCTATCGCTGAGGTTGTCAGCCAGATCCTGGTGGAGGGCGAGTCTCCGAATCTCGAGGCGCTCGAATCCGCTGGGCCAGAGATCTTCTCGGTCGTGGCCCGAAGGTCACGAGCTCTGCTTCTGCTGATCGACTTGTATGGCTTCGAGCCATGGGTGGAGGGCAGGTGGGAGAAGGCTGTCCGCGCCGAGGCTCTCGTCGCAGCTCATGGGTCGATGGATCAACTTCATCCAGAAGACCTCCATGCTGTGGAAACCGCATACAAGGACGCGATCAAGAAGCTGTCGAAGGCGAGTAACTGGAGCAAGTACGCGCTCCTCGCCGGAGCCGGTCTCGGACTCGGTGTCCTGACCGGCGGTCTCGCCGCACCCGCAATCGCGGGTGCGTACGGAGCGCTTGTTCTCGGCTATTCGGGCGCGGTCGCTACTTCCGCGGGCATGGCCGCGATCGGTGGCGGCTCTCTTGCCGCCGGTGGTCTGGGAATGGCCGGTGGTGCTGCCATCATCACCGGCGTCAGCGGCGCCGTAGGGGCCGGGGCAGTCACGCTCGCGGGTAAGGCATCCGGGTTCACGGCAGCTCGCATCGCGGCCGACGCCATCCGACTCCACGTCGTGACTCAGCTTGTCCTTCGTGATGTCGACGGAAACGAAGAGGCAGCGAAGGCCGTCATCGTCAGTCTCCGCGAGCGAGTCACAAACCTCGGCAAGACCGTCGTGGCCCTTGCCGAGCGAATCGACGATCTCCGTGCGCAACTCGAGGCCAAGCAGGCGGAGCTGAGCGCGGAGAGGGGCCAACGCCTGGCTGCCGAAGATCGCGTCGCTCGCTTCCGCATCGTCGCCGACCGGCTCAAGGAGCGTGTCGCCGGGCCTGAGAGTGAGGAACTCCAGGCCCTGATCGCCGAACTCGAAGACCTCGAGAGCGAGAAGAAGACCGTCGAGGGCCTTGCTCAGGGCGTGTGCCTCCTCGCAGACGACCTCGAGGACGCGGCGTGAGCACCGCCGGCAACGACTCCAGCGACCGGGTCTCGCCGATCGATGACGACTACATTGGCAACTTGGACGCACTCACACGCGACCTGGACGACATCGAGCTGATCGCCGCAACAGCGCTTTCGGACAAGCCGATCGACCAGGCAGCGAGTGAGCGTATCGCGAGCATTCCGACAGACCTCACCTATTCCGAACTCACATCCTGTCATCAGGATCGTCGCGCAGTCGAGGGTTGGGGAGAGCCCGAACTGGCCGATATCCTCGACCCGATCGCGCTGGAACAGCTCGATGGATGGCGGGCAGCCCAACGGATTTCGTGGGAACGAAGCGACCTGGTGACGGTCGGCATCGCGGAGCTTATCGGCGCGTTCGGCAACCTCTACGACAACTGCGTAGACGCTTCGGTTCTCGGTGGCCTGTCCTTACTGAAGAAGAGCGACCTGCTGCGCCGGTGGGAGAGGGAGGCCGCCCGACTTCCGATCGATTACACCGGTCCAAGATTCGGCGGTCCGGCCCATCGCGTCCGGTCCGCGGGCCACGACATCGGCCGGTTCTTCAACGCCCTCGATCAGATCCGCACCGGAACCTTCGAAGGAACCTGGTGGAACGACGGACAACGGATGGTCGAGCGCGTGACGGCAACTCGATCCGGTCTACCGTTCGTGCAGGCACCCGAGCCACGTCTCGCGCTCGCTCTCTTGCTGAAGCACTGGGTCGCCGACTTTGTCACCCCGATGAACCTTCCGCTGCCCGGGTGGACGCTTCTCTGCGAGATGCCGAATCCCGACCTGCGGAAGTTCGCCAATGACGCGTACGCAGGCACCAATGCCGGTAACGGGTTGAACCTTCGCTCCGCAGTATTGACACCTGGGCTGGGGATGGTCGCGACCGATATAGTCGTGCGAACCCACTCGCACCTCGGGGCCTACCTTTCCACAGGCACCGCACGCCTGACGACCTCCGCGAGGGCCAAACACACGGAGATGCTTCTCGCCGCGCACTCGGTAGCCGGAGCGGTCAGCTTGTCGAAGACCGCGGCGGCGACAATCGCTGGTGAAACCGCAGTTGCCGCTCGACATCTCAATATTCCTGTTCTCATGCGGATCGGCATGCTCGCGCTGAAGGTCCGCTCCGATGCCGCGGCCCGCGCGGAAGCCGGAGCACCGTCGTGGGAACAGCTGCTCGCTGCGGAAGCCGCGACTTGGACCTTGCCCGAGGCCGTCACCATCGCAGACCTGTTGATGACCTAGCCGTGCCCGGACGCCCAGGACGTGCCGGGGCCCCGGAAAACCTGCGGACCTGTGCCGAGGTATCACGACTTCGAGCCCCGTCAGCTTCCGACAGCGCATTCCATCGAATCCGTCTGCATGGCCGCGCATTCCAGCCGAGGCGAACGAGCTGCTGCGCCCAATTGCGGTGGCGGGCACAACACCGGAAGCCATCCAAACCTGCCGTATCCACGAATCACAGTGGTGCAGGTGCGGAGACGATGTTCCGCAGATACGGAGGAATCCTCCGTGAAAACGCGGAAGAAATCAGTGTGTAAATGCGGAAAATATTACCCCGGAAAGCCGCCTTGTAGTGCATAGTAACGGCATGGATGTCCTGCTCACAGGAATCGCGCCTCGTCGGCTCTGCAACGTGCTTCAGGCTCGGGTCGCCGAGGAGCCCGTTGTCGTTCTCAATGGACCTCGCACTGTCGGCAAGAGCACCCTGTTGGCGCACCTCGCGGCCGCCACCAATCGGAAGGTCATCGACTGTGATGATCCAGCGACCCGGGCCGCGGTCCGCAACGACCCGGGGCGATTCGTCGGGGGAGACGACTTGGTGCTGATCGACGAGTATCAGCTTGTCCCGGAACTACTCGATGCGATCAAGGCCGAACTCAACCGCGACCTGCGGCCGGGACGGTACGTACTCGCAGGGTCCACTCGCTATTCAACGCTCCCACAGGCCGGCCAGTCATTGACCGGCCGAGTCGATATCCTCGACGTCCTACCCTTGTCCCAGGGCGAAATCGCCGGCACACGAGAGAGTTTGATTCACAGCCTCCTGGAGGGCGACCAGCCGGACTTCAGCGGCTTCACATCCGATACCAGCCGGGACGAGTACGCACGCCGGATCACCTCCGGCGGCATGCCGGTCGCCCTGCGCCGCCCGCCGGGACGATCACGAAACCGATGGTTCGCGAACTACCTCGAGCTCGTCCTCGAACGGGATGTGATCGAACTCAGCCGCGTTCGCCAACGAGAGATGCTGCCACGTCTGCTCGAGCAGCTCGCCGCCCGCACCGCGCAGGTGCTCAACATCTCCACGGCAGCACAGAACATCGGCATGGAGAAGTCCAGCGCCGAGAACTATGTCCGGCTGCTCGAAGCCGTCTTCCTCGTCCACCGACTGCCAGCCTGGGGAACCACCCTTGGCTCACGGATTGCCCGCCAGCCGAAGCTGCATGTCGTCGATTCCGGCGTCGCGGCCTGGCTGCTCGGCCTGACACCGGGCAAGATCGCCGCGGCAGATCCAGCAGTCCTCACCCAATACGGCCATCTCACCGAAACCTTCGCGGTCGGAGAGATTCTCAAACAACTCAGCTGGTGGGATGCCCCGGTCACGGTCGGCCACTTCCGCACCGGTACCGGTGATAAAGTCGACCTCGTGGTGGAGGCGGACGACGGCTGCGTGATCGCGTTCGAGTTCAAGGCCGGAACCCGAATCCACGGCGAAGATCTCCGCGGCATCCGCGCGCTCCGAACCAAACTCGGCAACCGCCTGACGACCTCGATCATCCTCTACACCGGCCCACACGCCTACCGCCATGAGGAAGGCAGCCTGGTGCTCCCGCTCGATAGTCTGTGGACCGCGTCGAGTGGACACGGAGCCCCCTGAAACTCCTTGCGCCAGTGGCGGGATTCGAACCCGCGACTTCTGCCATCACACCGGCTGGACCACCCCACGTCCTGCGCGCCAGGGCGTCGGTGGCGACAAGGACAGTAGCCGCCCGCCGCGGAAACCGGTATCGAATTTCCGCGGCGGGTGAGCGGTCACCACTGGCCGGGGGTGTATTCGCCGCCCAGTTGCCCGGAGATGACGTTGAGGCGGTTCCAGGCGTTGATGGTCGCGATCAGGGAGATGAGCGCGCCGATCTGGTCGTCGTCGTAGTGCTTGCGGACCTGGGCCCAGGTGTCCTCGGTGATGGCCGAGGAGGTGTCGGCCAGGCGGGTGCCCTCCTCGGTGAGTGCCAGGGCGGCGCGCTCGGGCTCGGTGAAGACGGTGGATTCGCGCCAGGCCGCGATCATGGCCAGGCGGACGGGGGTCTCGCCGGCGTGGGCGGCGTCCTTGGTGTGCATGTCCAGGCACATGCCGCAGTTGTTGATCTGCGAGGCGCGGATCTTGACCAGTTCCTGGGTGGCCTTGGGCAGGCTGGAGTCGTCGATGACGCGGGCGGCGGTGACGATGCGCTTGCTGAACTTGGCGGCGATCTCGTTCTCGTACAGGGCGAAGCGGGTCATCGTTCTCTCTTTTCTGGTGGGTGTTCGTTGGCTTCATGAGGTTGACGACGTGGCCCGCAGAGGTGTGACATCGCCTCGCATGTGAGCCCGGTCACCCCCGGAAAGAGGGGTCTGGCGCGAAATGTGAATCTGGATTTCACCAATTCGCCTCCGCGCGGCACGATCCCACGCGATCATGAATCGGTAGATTGTGAACCGACCGGTAGTCACATCCCGGCTACCTAGGGGGTTGCGATGCTCGAATCAGGCAGACACCGCCGCGTCTCGTCCGCGAGCCAATGGCAGTGGGTTGTTCCGCAGCTGCGGCGCACCCCGCCCGGCCGACATCATCGGCAGACACCGAACACCTTGCGCACCAAAACCTTACAGGCGCTGCTTCCCGGAGCGACGGTTGTCGCCCTGGCGGCGGTGTCGACCCCGGCGCACGCCGAGGTGGTGAACCCGGCTCCCGCCGAAACGCCCGGCCCGCCGCTCGCGGACTCGGGGACCCAGCCACCGGCCGAGTGGGAGGCGCCGCAGCAGGCCGTCTCGGAGACCCGGCTACTACCGGGCGACTCGGCGGACCGGCCGCCGCAGATCGATCCGGTATTCGGCCTGTCCCAGGACCTGCCGGCGACCTTCGACGCGGTCAAGTCCATCAATATTCCGGGCATGGATCTGCCGGGCCTCGATCTGCCCGCGCTGTTCACCCCGGACACCGCGATCGTGGTGCTCGGCTACGGCCTGCTCCCCGACGGCCAGATGCGCCCGGAACTCATGGCCCGCCTCTACGCCGGCTACGTCTCGGCGCTGCTGTCGCCCCAGGCTCCGGTCATCGTGACCGGCGGCAATCCGCAGAACGGCGTCACCGAGGCCGATGCCATGACCGACTGGCTGGTCGAGCGCGGCATCGACCGCAATCGCATCCACGCCGAGACCAAAGCGAATTCGACGGTCCAGAACGCCGCCTTCTCGGCGCATCTGATGGATGTCATCGGCGCGCACGCCGCGATCCTGATCACCTCCGCGGATCACATCGCGCGGGCGCTGACGAATTTCCGGGCTGCCGGAATTTCGGTGGTGGCCACCCTGACCCCGGATTCCGCGCCGCTGTCGGCCCAGCCGTTCGGGCCGGGCATGAAGTAGGCCGGTCCCGGAAACTCGAAGGCCCGCTGATCGATTCGATCGGCGGGCCTTCGGCGTGCGCTGCCCTCAGGCGAGGTAGCGGGCGATGCTCTCGGCGACGCAGGCGGGCTTGTCCGCGCCCTCGATCTCGACGGTCATGGTGCGCACGGCCTGCACACCGCCGGGGATGTCGGTGACGGAGTCGAGGGTGAGCCGTCCCCGGATGCGGCTGTCCACCAGCACCGGGTTGATGAAGCGAACCTTGTTGAGCCCGTAGTTGATCGCCATGGTCGCCGCGCTGACGGTCATGATCCGCGCGGTCATCGGCACCACCAGCGACAGGGTGAGGAACCCGTGGGCGATGGTGCGGCCGTAGGGTCCGGCGGCGGCGCGGGCGGCGTCGACGTGGATCCACTGGTGGTCGTCGGTGGCGTCGGCGAAGGTGTCGATGCGGCGCTGGTCGACGGTCATCCAGTCGCTGACGCCGAGTTCGGTTCCGGCGGCGGCCCGCAGTGCGTCGAAGTCGCTGAAGTCGATCATGGTCCTGCCCTTCAGAGGTATCGCTGCTTCAATTCGCGCTTGAGGATCTTGTGGGTCGGGCCCATCGGGAGCTCGGTGACGAACTCGACGCGGCGCGGGTACTTGTACCGGGCCACATGCTCTTTCGCGTACTCGATGACGTCCTCGGCGGTGAGCGGCCCCGACGGCACGACGACCGCGAGGATCTCCTCGCCGTAGTTCTCGTCCGGCACACCGATCACCGCGACCTGCGAGATGTTCGGGTGCCGCAGCAGCGCGGCCTCGACCTCGGTCGGGTACACGTTGAACCCGCCGCGGATGATCATCTCCTTGATCCGGTCCACGATCCGCAGGTAGCCGTCCTCGTCCTTGACGCCGAGGTCGCCGGTGCGGAACCAGCCGTCCACCATGACTTCCGCGGTGGCGTCGGGCCGTCCGGTGTAGCCGCCGAACACATTGTGGCCGCGGATCACGACCTCGCCGACGGTTCCGGCGGGTTGCAGGTCGATGCGTTCGCGGACGGCGGCGTCGGCGATCTCGACGTCGACGCCCCACACCGGGTGCCCGACGGTGCCGGTCTCGGGGCCGAGCAGCGGCTGGTTCACCGTCGCGGTGGGCGAGGTTTCGGACAGCCCGTAGCCCTCGAGGATGTGCGCGCCGAACACCTTCTCGAATTCCTCGATAATGACCGGCGGCATGGCCGCGCCGCCGCTGATGCACAGCCGCAGCGCGGGCAGCGTGGTCGCGGTCGCCGCGGCCTCGAGCAGCCCGTGGTACATGGTGGGCACGCCGTGGAAAGTGTTCACGTTCTCCCGCACCATGAGCTCGATGGCCTGTGCCGCATCGAATCTCGGCATCAGGACCAGGGTCGCGCCGAGCCGCCAGTGCGAGTTCATGGACACGGTCTGCCCGAACACGTGGAACAGCGGCAGCGCGCCCAGCGCGATGTCTTCACGCGTGACCTCGTTGGCGTCGAATGCGTTGACCGTCGCGCACATGACCATATTGAGGTGGCTGAGCTCGGCGCCTTTGGGGCGGCCGGTGGTGCCGCTGGTGTAGAACACGACGGCGGTGTCGAGCGGGCTGCAGGCGACGAACGCCGGAATCGCCTCGCCTGAAAGCTCTTTCGGATCCACGCAATCGATGCCGACCCGGGTCGCGGCCTCCGTGCCGACGGCCTCGACCATCGGATGACACACCATCAGCTTGGCCCCGCTGTCGCGCAGCACGTACTCGGCCTCGTCGGCGGTGAGCAGCAGATGCACCGGCACCACGGTCGCGCCCGCCGCCAGGATGGCGAAGTACGCGCGCGGGAAGTCGGCGGTATTGGGTCCCATGAGCGCAACCCGGTCCCCCGGCCGTACCCCGAGTTCGATGAGCGCCCCGGCTTGTTCGCGGGCTTGCCGCCACAGGTCGCGGAAGGTGATGCGCTGCTCGCCCTCGATGAGAGCGAGGTGGTCGGGCCGCCGCCACGCCGGTTCGGCGAGGATGCTGGCCAGGGAGAGAGTCGCGTTCATGGAGACCTCGGGTTCGATCGGGTCGGGGTGCGGGCCTAGAGCCCCATGTCCTTGGCGATGATCATCTTCATCACCTCGCTGGTGCCGCCGTAGATCCGATTCACGCGGTTGTCGGCGTAGAGGCGGGCGATGGGGTATTCGTTGATGAACCCGTAGCCGCCGTGCAACTGCAGGCAGCGGTCGATGACGCGGTGGGCGACCTCGGTGCAGAACAGCTTGGCCGAGGCGGCGTCGGCGGCGGTGAGGGTGCCGTTGTCGAGAGCGTCGAGGGCGCGGTCGACCACAGCCTCGGCGGCGTCGACCTCGGCCTGGCAGGCGGCGAGCTCGAACTTGGTGTTCTGGAAGCCGGCGACCGGCTGGCCGAACACGTTGCGCTGCTGGGTGTATTCCTTGGCGAACCGGATGGCGGCCTTGGCCTGCGCGTACGCGCCGACTGCGATGGAGGCGCGTTCCTGGGGCAGGTTCTGGCCCAGGTAGGAGAAGCCCTGGTGCTCCTCGCCCAGCAGGTCCTCGACCGGCACCTTGACGTCGGTGAAGTTGAGTTCGGCGGTGTCGGAGACCTTGAGGCCGAGCTTGTCGAGCTTGCGGCCGACGGTGTAGCCCGCCGACTTGGTGTCGACCGCGAACAGCGAGATGCCGTGGCGGCGATCGCCTTCCGTGGGCGCGGCGGTGCGGGCGCAGACGATGACGCGGTCGGCGAGCACGCCGCCGGTGATGAAGGTCTTGGAACCGTTGAGCACGTAGTGCGTGCCGTCCTCGGACAGCTTGGCGGTGGTGCGCATGCCGGCCAGGTCCGAGCCGGTGCCGGGCTCGGTCATGGCGATGGCGAACATGGTCTCGCCGGACACGAAGCCGGGCAGCCAGCGCTCCTTCTGTTCCTGGGTGGCCAGGTTCAGGATGTAGGGCAGGCACAGCCCGACGTGCACCCCGGACCCGCCGAGCGATACCGCCGCCCGCGCGCATTCCTCGATGAGAATGGCCTGAAACTTGAACGATTCGATGCCCGCGCCGCCGAACTCCTCGGGCACCTCGATGCCGAAGACGCCGAGTTCGCCCAGCTTGTAGTAGAACTCGCGCGGCGCGATGCCCTGCTCGTACCACTGGTCGTACACCGGCACGACCTCGGCTTCGAGGAAGGCCCGCACGGTCTCGCGGAAGGCTTCGTGATCCTTGTCGAAAACTGTTCTCTGCATTCTGAGCTCTCCAGAAGTCGTTCTTGCGAAAGGGGTTTCAGGGGAAGCCCGGCCGCGGGACGAGGAGGCCCGAGCTCCCGAGAGTCGGGGTGTCCTAGAGACGGCGTCCGCCGTCGACGTAAATGGTCTGGCCGGTGACGAACGAGGCGTCGTCGGAGACCAGGAACGACACCACGTTGGCGATGTCGGCGGGCTCACCGACGCGGCGCAGCGGGGTGATCTTGGCGGCCTCGGCACGGAACTCCTCCGGCGAGACACCGACGCGGGCGGCGGTGGCGTCGGTCATCTCGGTGACGATGAACCCGGGCGCGACGGCGTTCACATTGATGCCGAACGGCCCCAATTCCATGGCGAGCGTGCGGGTCAGGCCCTGGATGCCCATCTTCGCGGCCGAGTAGTTGGCCTGCCCGCGGGCGCCGAGCGCGGACACGCTGGAGGTGTTCACGATCTTGCCGGACTTCTGCCTCACCATGTACTTCTGCGCCTCGCGGGTGCACAGGAAGGCGCCCTTGAGGTGCACGGACATGACCAGGTCCCAGTCGTCGACCGACATCTTGAACAGCAGGTTGTCGCGCAGCACGCCCGCGTTGTTGACCAGCACGTCCACCGAGCCCAGTTCCGCGGCGATGCGTTCGAACGCGGCGGCGACCTGGGCTTCGTCGGTGACGTTGCAGCCCACCGCGATCGCGGTCCCGCCCGCGGCGGCGATGGCGTCCACGGCGTCCTTGCAGGCGGCCTCGTCGAGATCGACGATGGCGACGGCGAATCCGTCGGCGGCCAGGCGGGCCGCGGTGCCCGCGCCGATTCCGCGGGCGGCGCCGGTGACGACTGCGACTTTCGACATCCGGTTATCTCCCTGTGTGAGTGGTCAGTTGAAGGCGTTCACGCCGGTGAGGGCGCGGCCGATGAGCAGTTTCTGGATCTGGCTGGTGCCCTCGTAGAGGGTGAGGACACGCGCGTCGCGCAGGTACCTCGCGACCGGGTACTCGTCGATGTAGCCGTAGCCGCCGAACACCTGGATGGCGTTGTTGGCGGCTTTCACCGCGGCCTCGCTGGCGAACAGTTTGGCGACCGAGGCCTCGGTGCCGAAAGGCTTGCCCTTCTCCACCAGGTCCGCGACCCGCCAGGTGAGCAGCCGCGCCGCCTCCACGTCGACGGCGATATCCGAGATCAGTTCCTGGACCAGCTGATACGCGGCGATCGGCTTGCCGAACTGCTCGCGCTGTCCGGCGTATTTCACCGATTCCTCGAGGCAGCCGCGCGCGACGCCGACGCATCCGGCGGCCACGCCCATGCGGCCCTTGTCGAGGGCGGCCATGGCGATCTTGAAGCCTTGGCCGAGGTCGCCGAGCCGGTTGGCGTCGGGCACCCGGACCTGGTCGAGGACCAGTTCGGCGGTGGCCTGGCCGCGCAGCCCGAGCTTGCCCCTGATCTCGGTGCGGGTGAATCCGGGCGCGTCGGTGGGCACCAGGAACGCGGTGACGCCCTTGGGGCCGGGTCCGCCGGTGCGCGCGAAGATGATGGCGACCTCGGCCCAGGTGCCGTTGGTGATGAAGATCTTGGTGCCGGACAGCACCCAATCGTCGCCGTCGGCAACGGCTTTGGTGATCAGACTGCCCGCGTCCGAGCCGGTGCCGGGTTCGGTGAGGCCGAAGCACCCGAGCGCTTGCCCGGCGCACAGCCGCGGCAGCCATTCTCGTTTCTGCGCCTCGGTCCCGTAGGTCTTGATCGACTTCGACACCAGGCCCAGTGACACCGACACGATGCCGCGCACCGAGCTGTCGCCGCGGCCGAGTTCTTCGAGCAGCAGGCAGTAGTCCAGGGCGGTGCCGCCGGAGCCGCCGTACGCCTCGGGGATCTCGATGCCGAGGAAGCCCATGTCGCCGAGCTTGCCGACGATGGCGGTGTCCACCGATTCGGCCCGGTCCCAGGCGGCGGCGTACGGGACGACTTCCCTGTCGACCCAGGCGCGGGCCAGTTCGCGCAGTTCGCGCCGCGACTCGCCGAGTTCGAAGTCCATGGTTGCGATAGCTCCTAACCAAACGTTGTTAGGTTTATGACTCGACGGTATCCTAACAGCGTTCGGTTTATCAAGGATCCGGTGATAAGTTCGAGAGCCACCGGAGCGCCACCGGTGTCGCCGGACCCCCAGGAGGTGAGCCGCATGGCAAGGCCGAAAGTGCCGCTGCTGAGCCGCGAACGCATTCGCGACGCCGCGCTGACCCTGATCGACCGCGACGGCCTCGCCGAACTGTCCATGCGCAAGCTCGCCGCCGAGCTGGGCGTGCAGGCCGCTTCGCTCTACACCCACTACCCCACCAAGGACGCCGTCCTCGACGACATCGGCGGCATGCTCATGTCCCGAGTCGACGCTTCATCCTTCGATCGAGGCTGGCGCATCGGTATCACCCACTGGGCCCACTCCTACCGCGACGCCCTGGTCCGCCACCCCAATTTCGTCGCGTACCTGGCCGCGGGCCCCGGCACCCGCGACGAGAATCTGCGCACCGCGGACGCCGTCCACGGCGGCCTGGTCGCCGCGGGCTGGCCCCCGCGCGACGCCACCAATATCGGTGCGGCGACCCGCTACCTGGTCATGGGCGCCACCATGGGCTCGTTCTCGCGCGGCTTCGTCGACGACGTGCAGGTCTACCGGGACCGGTACCCGCACCTGGAGCAGGCCCACCTCTTGCGCGCCAAAGCCGACGAAATCGACGCGGAGAGTTTCGAATTGGCCCTGTCGGCCTTCCTCGACGGCCTGCAACTGCGCTTCGACGCGATCGAGCGGGAGCGGGCCCGCCGCCGGCAGTCGCGCTCGAACCCCCGCGCCGACCAGAAATGAGACCCGCAGGAGTTTCACTCTGCGGGACAATTCTGGTCAATTGTCCGAATTTGCTGCGGAAGTGCCGCACCCCCGCTAACCTGCCGCGCATGTCTGGAACTCGTGCATGGGTGGCCGCCGTCGCGCTGGCCGCACTCCCGCTGGCGTCGGCCGCCCCGGCCACGGCCGCTCCCGTGGTGAACAAGGTCGTGGTGATCGGCATCGACGGCACGCTGTGGAGCGAGGTGCAGGCGGCGAACGCGCCGAACCTGGGCCTGCTCGCCGCGCAGGGCACCCTGGCCCGGACCTCGATCGCCCCGCACACCACCATGTCCTGTGTCTCCTGGGCGACGGCGTTGACCGGCGTGTGGGACACCAAGCACGGCATCAAGGACAACGACGCCACTTGCAACCCCGCGCCTTTCGCGCAGTATCCGACGGTGTTCACGCAGTTGGAGCGCTACAAGCCGAGTCTGGCGACGGCGTCGCTGGGCACCTGGGACAAGATCGGCATGATCGCCCGGACCGGAAGTCCGGCGGCGGACAAGGTGTCGGTGACGCAGGTCGACCCGACGGGCGCGGGAGTCTGTGAGACGACGGCGGATTCGGCCGCGGCGGCGAAGGTGGTGTCCTCGATCACCGACGACGGCGCCGATTTCACCTTCACCCACCTCGATCAGGTCGATATCGTCGGCCACACGCTGCGCGGGGTCTGGCCGCAGGCCTACCGTGACGCCATCGGCCGGGTGGACACGCTGGTCGGCAATATCACCAAGGCGGTGGACGACCGGGCCCGCACGCACGCCGACGAGCGCTGGACGATTCTGGTGACCACCGATCACGGCCACAAGCCCGAGGGGGGCCACGGCGGCCAGAGCGCTTACGAGACAGCGAGTTTCGTGATCGCGCGCGGCCCCGACTTCACCGCGGGCGCCCAGAACAACGGCTACGCGCTGGCCGACATCACCCCGACGGTGCTGGATCTGCTGGGCGCCCCGGCCGATCCGAACTCCGACGGCCGGTCCATGCGGCTGGGCGGCTCGGGCGACCCCGCCGTGACCCCGCCGAACACGCCCGCCCTCGATTCCGGGCTCACCGGTTCGTCGTCGGGTTCGGCGCAGATGCTGATGGTCAACAACCCGCTGTGCCTGGTGGCCAGCGGATCGGCCGGCGGCTCCTACGGCAAGTAGGCTTCGCGACGCCCAAAAGCCGGTCCCGGGTTCGGTTCCCGGGACCGGCTTTCCCGTGGATGGGTGATCAGGAGATGAGCCCCGCCGCGTCCGCGTACCCCGCGGGAGCGGGCTCCTCGGCGGGCCCGTACACCATGTGCACCACCCCGGTCTTGAACGGCGTGGCCGAGATCAACCGCAGCGGAACCGAATTCCCCTCGTCGAACAGCCGCACCCCGCCGTTGCGCAGGGCCACCGGATGCACGAGCAGGTGCAGCTCATCCACCAGTCCGGCGGCGAGCAGCTGCACCACCACCGACGGCGAGCCGCTCATCGCGATGTCTCCGCCCGCTTCCGCCTTGAGCGCCGCGACGCCCTCGACCAGGTCGCCGCGCAGCTGCTCGGAGTTTCGCCACGTGAACTCCAGCTCCTCATGCGAGACCACGACTTTCCGCAGATCGCCGAGCGCCTTCGCGAACCCGGCGTCCTCGCCGCCCGCGGCCTCCCGCTCGGGCCACGCTCCCGCGAACCCCTCATAGGTGGCGCGTCCGAACACCAGGGTGTCCGCCCCGGCGACCTGAGCCGAAACCGCTTCCCCCATCTCGTCATTGAAGTACGGGAAGTGCCAGTCCTGGGGCTCCGCCACGATTCCGTCGAGTGAGATGAACAGTCCCGCCGTTACCTTGCGCATCAGTGTGCTCCTCGCCGATCAGTAGTCGAATGTCTCGCGCGCTCACCTGATACGACGGCGTCCCCGCCCGAATCTCATCGCTCCCTGCCCAATTCCCCCCGATTCCTCCCCGCGCGCCCCACCGCCGCCACCACGCCGCCCATCCCATGGTGCGCCCGCTCCCGCCCCTCATACGGTTGAATCCCGACTTGTGGAGCCCACCGTGAAGCGCCTGCTCTTCCTGGCGGCAGCGATCATCTTCGCCGCGTCCACCTACACCTACGCCATCTCCCCCGGCCACTACGGCGCGGTCATCGCCGCCGGCGCGGTCCTCACCCTCTGGTTCGTCGGCAAGGCGATGGACTCCTGAACCGTTCGGCTATCGCTGCCGGCGCACGATCTCGTTGATCCAGATGGGTGCGTACGGCGAGGTGCAGTGGGGCGGGGTCGGATAGTCCTTCAGAACCTCCAGGCGTTCGCCGATGTCGATGGCGCGGGCACGCAGGTCCGGGTGCGCGATGCCGATCTGGGCCAGGCAGGTGTTCATCGCCCATTGCAGGCGATCGGGAGCGTCCTTCATCTCGGCTTCGATGGTGTCGAGGAGGGCGGGTAGATCGAGGCCGTCAGGGCGTTTGGTGACACGGTCGGCGGTGAGGGCCCACCCGGCGCTCGCTACGACCGGGTCGGGGTCGTTCATCCAAGCCAGGCGCAGTACCTCGGTGTTCGGGTTCTTCTTCACGAGGTAGCCGACGAGCCAGTCGTGGACCTTGGGGGTGCGCGCTTCGCGGAGCATGGTGTCGAGGTCGGCGCGGCCGTACTGCTTGGGGCGGGAGATGAGGATCGCGAGGAGTCTGGCGGCGCTGTCGCCGGTCTTCCACAGTTGGCGGGCCAAGTCCTCGCGGGGGCCGAGACGCTTGGCGAGGGCGCGCAACGTGGTCAGGTTGACGCCGTGGTCGTCGCCGTGCCGCTCGTTGACGGCACGGGCCTTGGGGTCTTCCAGGGCGGCCAGGTCGGCCAGCACGGCGGTCAAGGTCGGCTCGGGCACGGAAGTGCTGGTCACGCGACTCACGATAGCGCCGATCGTGATCTCCGAGCGGGAACGGGTATGCGGCAGGTAGTCCTGCTCGACCTGGTTGGGAGGTTGCGATGACCGCTGATCCACAGCGGGCGAAGCGTCCGGTGAGTGCGGCGCTGGCCGGGCCCTACGGCCATCCGTTCCATCCGATCCTGGTCACCGTGCCCATCGGGGCGTGGGTGGCGAGCGTGGTGTTCGATCTGGCCTCACACATCGCCGGGGATCCGGACGCGCTGGCGTACGGCGCGCGGTGGCTGATCGCCATCGGCGTGCTGGGCGCGCTGGCCGCGGCGACCGTCGGGTTCCTGGATTTCCTGGCCATTCCGGCCGGAACCCCGGCCTTCCGCATCGGGTTGACGCACCTGAGCCTGAATCTGGCGGTGACCGTGGCGTTCGCGCTGGATTTCTGGTGGCGCGGCACGCCGGACGGCGCGGTGCCGATCGGCCCGCTGGTGTTGTCGCTCGTCGCGCTGGCGACGTTGTCGGTCTCCGGCTATCTCGGCGGCAAGCTCGCCTACCGCTACGGCGTCCGGGTCGCCGACGAGTCCACCCAGGCGGAGGGTTTCCGCCGCTGAATCCCCATCCCCTCGCATTCGACAGGAGTTCGTCATGGCCATCGCGGCACTGATCACCTGGCTGCTCACCGCAACGGGCGGCTTCGTCCTGCTCGGCACCTGGATCGCCAAAGGCGGTGTGCGCGAACCGCGTACCAGCCATCTGCCCCCGCCTGTCGTCTTCGGCCACTTCCTGCTGGCCGTGATCGGGCTGGTGCTGTGGATCATCTATCTTGTCGTCGATTCCGACGCCCTGGCCTGGGTCGCCTTCGGCTTCCTGGTGCCGGTAGCGGCGCTCGGGTTCGTGATGCTGCTGCGCTGGCTCCCGGTGTTCCGGGAGTCGCGGACGCTTGCCGCGGAACCGGCTCCGGTATCGATCCCGGCGCGGGAACCCGCCGAACGACATTTCCCCGTGTTGATCGTCGGCGGCCACGGCCTGTTCGCCGTGATCACCGTCGTGCTGGTGCTGCTCACCGCGCTGGGGGTAGGAGCCAGCTGAGGAAACCATCAGGCGTGCGCGGTCTTTCCGCCGTCGATCACCAGTTGCGCACCGGTCAGGTAGGGGAACTCCGGTGACGCCAGGGTCAGCGCGAAGGCCGCGATCTCCTCCGGCGTGGCGAGCCTGCCCAGGCCGGGCACATTCGATGCCGCCCACTGCTTCATCGCGAGCCGGTACACGTCGTCGGGTAGGTGGCCGATCGGGCTGGCATCGCGGACGAGGTCGGTGTCCGTTGTACCCGGGACCAGGGCATTGACCCGAATCCCCTGGCCCGCGTAATCCAGTGCCGCGGACTGGACCAGACCGACCAGACCGCGTTTGCTCGCCGTGTAGGCGGCACGGCCGGAATCGGTGGCCAGCGCATTGCTCGACGCCGTGACCACGATCGTTCCGCCGCCGCGGCGGATCAGGTGCGGGACTTCGTATTTCATGGCCAGGAAGCTGCCGCGCAGGTTGGTGTTCACGACGCGGTCGAACTCGTCGGCGGAGTACTCGTGCAGCGGCTTCTGGATGGTGATGCCCGCGTTGTTGAACGCGACATCGAGTCCGCCGTAGCGCTGTACGGCGGCGTCGACGAAGTCGCGGACGTCGGATTCGATCAGCACGTCGGCGTGGATGTAGGTGGCTTCGCCTCCCGCCGAGCGGATCTCGCGCTCGACGGCGCGGCCCCGGTCGACGCGGCGTCCGCAGAACGCGACGCGGGCGCCCTCGGCGGCGAACAGCCGGGCCGCGGCGGCGCCGATCCCGGAGGTGGCTCCCGTGATCACGACGACCTTGTTCTCGAACCGTCGCGCCGAGGGCCGCAGGTGTGGTGGATTCGCGTCGGACGCGAGCGCGACTCCGCCCGCGACGCCCGCGGCCGCGCCGGCCACCAGTCCCCCGGCCACCGCGCCCAGGACCCGTCTGCGGCTGGGACCGCGCTGCGGTGGCTGCGCCGCCGGATCGTCCAGCTTGCCCGTCTTCGCGTCGTCGTTCGCCGGATTGTCGTTGCTGCTCATGCCTTTCACTCTCGCCGCCGAACCGGCGTGCGGGATCCGACCACGGGCCCCTCCGATCGGCCCGATGTCGGAGACCGATCTCCTCCCTGCGGAGGAATCGCCGGTCCTCACGGTTACGCCATGATGGGAGCGTGGTTGGTTCCTCCGGCGTGACCCGAAGTGCCGAGTCGCTGCTCGGCGAGCGCATGCTGCCGGTCCGGCTCGCCGTGCTGACAGCGCTGGCAGCGGGTTGTCTGCTGCTGCTCGGGAACGAGCCGACTGTCTTCGACTGGGCGACAGGCCTGCTCGCGGTGCTGGCGACGGCCCTCGGGGTGCGCCGCCCGATGGCGGCCTCGCTGCTGACGACCGGGCTGCTGGTCCTCGGCTTCGAATTCGGCCATACCGGACCGATTGTCGCGAAGGTCGCGGCGGCCTTCGCGCTCGGCGAACTGACCGCTCGCCGTGGCGGCCGGCCTTCCTGGCCGGCGGCGGGCGGACTGGGTGCGGCTTACCTGCTGCATCCGGTCGGCGGAACCGCGGTGATGCTGTATCGCGCGGTCGTCATGGCCGTATTGCCGCTGTTCGTCGGCGGTCTGCTGCGCTCCGCGTGGGCCCGCGCCGAACAGTCCGCCCGCGAGGCGGACGCGCTCGAACAGCGCCGGGCGAGTGAGATCGCCGCGGCCCGGGAGACCGAGCGGACCGCCATCGCCCGCGAACTCCACGACCTGATCGCCCATCATGTCTCCTCGACCGTGCTGCGGGTCGGAGTCGCCCGCCACGCGGTGCCGGACGCGCCGCCCGCACTGCTGGAAGTCCTCGACGACATTCACTCGACCGGCAAGCAAACCCTCACCGATCTGCGGAAATTGGTGACGATCCTGCGAGACCCGGCGGGTGACGGCGCATCCTTCCTGGCTCCCGCGGACCTGCCCGCCGCGCTCACCGGGACGGTCGAGCGCGCCCGCCGCGGTGGCCTGGCCGTCACCGCGAACGTGGCCGAGGACGTCACCGCGGTGGACGCGTTGCGTGCTCTGACCGTGCTGAGACTGACCCAGGAAGGACTGGCCAATGTCGTCAAACATGCCGGGCCGGAGGCCACCGTGTGGCTGACCGTCTCCGTCGACGCCTCCGGTGAACTCGATTTCACCTTGCGGGACAACGGCTCTCCACGACCGGACCGGTCCCGGCTGCCCGGCGGGGTAGGCCTGATCGGGCTGCGTGAACGCGTCGAGCTGCTCGACGGCGTGTTCGACGCGGGACCGAACGGCTCCGGCTGGCGGATCACCGCCCGCCTCCCCCGCCGCATCGGTGCGGCCGCATGACGATCCGCGTCCTCATCGTCGATGATCAGCAACTGGTCCGCGCGGGCCTGCGCATGCTGTGCCACACCGCCGACGACCTCGAGGTGATCGGCGAGGCCTCCGGCGGTTCGGACGCAGTGCGACTGGCCGCCGACACCACACCCGATGTCATCCTGATGGACTTGCGCATGCCCGGCATGGACGGAATCCGCGCGACCGAACGAATCCTGGCCGCCCGCCCGTCCGCCCGGGTGCTGGCCCTGACCACCTTCGACGACGACGATCACCTCTACCCGGCGCTGGAAGCCGGAGCCTGCGGATTCCTCGTCAAGGACGCCGCCCCCGCCGACCTGCTCGACGGCATCCGCCGCGCCGCGATCGGCGAACGCCCGTTCTCCCCGGACGTCCTGCACCGCCTGGTCGAATCCGCGGTGGCCGCCCGCTCCGACACCGAACTCGCCACTCCCCCGGACCTGTTCCCGTTGACCCGCCGCGAAGCGGACGTGCTGGCGCTGCTCACCGAGGGCCTGTCCAACGCCGAGATAGCCGCCCGCCTGATGCTCGGCGTGACCACCGTCAAAACCCACGTCACCAACCTGATGGCGAAAACCGGCTCCTCCAACCGCGTCCGCCTCGCCATCTACGGCCTCCGCCACGGCGCACCCTGAGACCCCGGAAACGAACTCGGGCCCCGAGCTGAGTTCAGCTCGGGGCCCGCAGGTTTCGCGGCTTACTTCAGCCGCAGGCTGCCGAAGAGGCCTTCCTTCTCGGAGTTCGGCCCGGCGGTGAAGTACAGGGCGTCGGCGTCGCCGAGGCTCTCACCGTTGCCGAACATCAGGCCCCACAGGCCGTCGATCTCGGCGGGCTTGCCGTCGGCGTCACGCAGGTAGTCGACGAACTTGCCGGACTGGTCGTCGAGGGCGAGGATGTGGCCGGCGCCGGCGAAGTTGCCGATCAGCAGCTTGCCGGAGAGCGGCCCGAAGCCCTGCGGGGCGACGACGACGGCCCACGGCGCGTTGAGGCGGCCGTCGGCGTCGATGGTGCGAACCAGCTTGCCGCTCTTGTCGAATTCGGCGACCTGACCCTTCTTGGCCTTGTTGCCTTCCTTCTTCTCCTGGTCCTTGTCGAGGGAGTCCTCTTCGCCGACCTTGAGCTTGTTCGGGTCGCCGCCCTCGGAGCCGGTGATGGCGTAGGTGACGAACACCCGGTCGCCGATGGTGGCGACGTTGAACGGGGCCGGGTCGCCGACCTTGATCTTCTTGCCCTTGGTGGCGTCGGCCGGGTCGACGGCGTCACCGGTGGCGAAGGGGTTGGCGAAACCGGTGGTGGGCACCAGCTTCCAGTCCTTGTCGAAGGTGCGGACCTGCGGGTCCTTGCCGAAGTCGGCGGCCAGCAGCTTGGTGCCGGACGGGTCGAGGGCGATGCCCTTGAAGTTCATGCCCTGGGCGGTGCCGTCGTATTCGAGGACGGCCGGGCCGTCGTGGCGGACGATGGCGCCGCCCGCGCCCTGCTCGGTCCAGCCGGAGATCTTGCCGGAGTCGGTGGCGAAGATGAATCGCGCGGAGCCGGTGAGCTTCTCGTCCTTGCCGTCGTAGCTGACGGGCTGATCCTTCACCAGGAAGATGTCGGAGGTGATGGGGGCCGGGTTGAAGACGACGCCGGTGGTCTTGCCCTCGCCCTCGTCGCCGTCCTCGTCCGGGATGGAGTCGGCGCCGGGGATGGTGACCAGCTTGAGCTGGTCCTGGAACATCTTCTGGTACTTGGCGTCCGGGGACTTGGTGACGTCGCCGACGTACTGGAAGGAGTAGCCGCCCGCGCCGACCCAGAAGTGGCCGCCCGCGCCCTTGGGCCGGTCCGCGATGCCCCAGGCGTTGATGAAGTTGGGGTCGGTGAACTGGGCCTTGTCGGAGGCCTTGTTGGAGGCGATGTTGACCTGGGCGTAATGGTTGCCGTCAAGGGCCTTGACGTCGTCGGAGTCCGACTTCGTGCTGCTGCACGCCGCCGCCACGACCAGCGCCGCACCCAGCGCGGACAGCCGCAGCAGGGTGTTGCGGCCCGGGGTACCGCTCGCTCGTCCGTTCATGTCAGTCCTTCCAACGAAACGCCCAGGTTCGGCGTTAGGTGACGCTAACCATAACTGGATGAAGCGGCCCTGTCGTTAGGGGACCCTCATTTCTATTCGGAAGTGATATTCGCGCCGGTCCAGGGTGCGCGGAGCAGTCCGCGAGCCGTGTCGGAACCGTCCAGAACGCGGGTGACGCGGCTGGTGATCCGCCAGCCTCCGGGGGTGCGGGCGAGCCGGAAATGATTGGCCCCGGCGCGCCAGACGAAGAACTCGCCGTCGCGGTGACGGATCAGGAGGGATTCGCACACCGCTTCGGCGGTGTCGCCGTCCAGGGTGACCGCCGCCGGGCCCAGGAAATGCGCCGATCCGGCCGCGATCAGTGATTGATGCGCGGTCGAGCCGACCATCACGCGCACGTCGTCGCGGCTGCGCATGTGCCAGCCCTCCACGTCGTATTCGCCGTCCTCGGTCCACAATTCGGCGACCTCGTCGGCGACTCCGGCGTCCACGAGCGGGCCGTAGGAGGCGATCAGGCGCGTGATGGCGAGCTCGTCCTCGAGGCGCAGCAGCCGGGCTTCGAGGGCGGCGAGACGCTCGTCGGTCATGAGAGTCCTTCTTCTAGCGGAGATGGCGGTCGACGAGTTCGCGGAGTGCGGCGAGTTGCTCGCAGTAGTGTCCGGCGTCGGTGGCGCGCACGGTGCAGGTCAGGTGGGTGGCGCCCGCGTCGCGCAATGCGGTCAGCCTGCGCAGCGAATCCGCTTCGTCGCCTTGCGGATCCAGCGGGGCGCCGGGCGAGAGCACGATGTCGAACCTTTCGGGGACGGTGACGGTGGCGAGCAGGTCGGCGATCTGTTCGGCCTTCAGCCCGAACGGCACCCACCCGGTGCCGAGCGTCACCGCCCGGCGCAGGGACCGGCGGGTGCGGCCGCCGACCCAGATCGGCACGGCGTGGTCGATCGCATGGGGTTCGATGACGAAGTCCTCGGCTTCTCGACGACCCCAGGCCCGCTTCAGTCGCGCCAGGGCCGCGTCGGCGAGGGCGCCCCGGTCCTCCCAGGCCGCGCCGAGCAGCGCGAATTCCTCCGCGAGAGAACCGACTCCGACGCCGAGCACCACACGGCCATTGCTCAGCCGGTCCAGGGTCCCGTAGCTCTTGGCCAGCGCCAGCGGATGGTGATACCCGAGCACGAGCACCGAGGTGGCGAGCCGGATCCGGCTGGTGTGCGCGGCCAGGTAGGACAGCGTCGCGAGGGGATCCCAGTAGGTCGCGCCCCGCACCGCGGCCGCCGCGGCGGGCACCCCGACGTGGTCGGCGCAGGTGAGGTGGTCGAATCCGAGTTCGTCGGCGGCTCTGGCGATCCGGGTCAGTTCCTCCGGCCCGGCCGTGGCCTCCCACGGCGATGCGATCCCCGGTACTTGTACGACGATGGGCGTGGACAGCCCGAGCTTCACCGTCATCGCGCCACCCGCTCCGGCAGACCCATGAGCCGCCGCATCCCGCGATCGGCGCGCAGCACCGCGGTCGCCCGATCCGGATCGTTGCGCTGCGCGGCCCCGGCCTCGTTGCCGGACATGATGTGGACCGGCCCACGTCCGAGATTCGAAAGTCCTTCGCGCGCCACGTCATCGGGTTCGGACACCGCCATGCCCGGCACGTCGAAGTTGAGTCCGACCCGCTCCATGGCGGGTGTCCGCGTCACGCCGAGCACCAGTTCCAGGACATCGACCCCGTATTCGCCGAGTTCGAGCCACAGGCTTTCGGCGAAGATCCGCCCGAATGCCTTCACCCCGCCGTACACGGTGTGATGCTGCGACCCCAGATATCCCGCCAGCGACCCGACCATCAGGATCCCGCCCCGCCCACGGGTTTTCATGCGCGCCCCGAAATGGTGGATCAGCCCGAGCGGCGCGGTGATGTTCAGATCGATGACCTGCTGGAACGCGGTGAGATCCCCGTCGACGAACGGCGCACTGTGGGTGTTGGCCCCGGCATTGAGCACCAGCAGCCCGACCTCCACGTCCTCGACCGCGGCCACGATCCGCCCCACGGCGGCCGGGTCGGTCAGATCGGTTGCGAGCGTCCGCACCTCGACCCCGAGCTCCCGGCATTCCATGGCCGTGGCCTCCAGCGGTTCGGCGCGCCGAGCCACCAGCAGCAGCCCGATCCCCGCTCGCGCTAGCTCTATCGCGAACGACCGCCCGACCCCCTCCGATCCCCCGGTGATGACCGCCCACGGCCCATAATGCTGCGGGTCCACACCGCTCATTGCGACTCCCTCGCCTGTGAGATCGAACTCGGTACCCTCCAGTTCTACAAACTTCCGCCCAGAAAAACTAGAGTGAATTCTAGTTATCGGACAGAAGGTGGTTCCATGCCGCGCATCCAGGACTCCCGCGCCCCCGGCCGCGTCTCGACGGCCCGGCAGCTGGAACGCCAGCGGGCCATCCTCCGATCCGCCGCCCGCCTGGGCGCCGAGCACGGCTTGGAACGCGTCCAGATGTCCGAGGTAGCCCAGTCGGCCGGAGTAGCCCTCGGCACCCTGTACCGCTACTACCCCTCCAAACACCACCTCTTCGCAGGCGTCCTCGACGGCGCCGTCCGCGAACTACCCCACCCCACCCCGGTTCCCGGCGACCCGATCACGGGCTCGTCCGAATTCCTGGCCGCCGCGGTCGACGAACTCCTCCGTCATCCCCACCTGGCCCGCGCCATGATCGTCTCGATGAACGCGGTCCGCGCCGAAGGCCACGCACTGCGCGCCGAACCCCCCGCCGCGGCTTCCTCCGCAGCGGCAGCCGCCCTCGAAACCGACCACGTCATGCCCGAGCGCATCCTCTCCGCCGCCGGCATCACCACCCCCACCGACGAGGACCGCCGTCTGGCCCGCCTCCTCGAACAGTGCGTCTACGGCATCCTCACTTGGACCATCGCCGGCCGCCTGACCACTCCCCAAGCCGTCTCCGACGTCCACCGAGCCTGCACCCTCCTCCTGGCCCCTTGGCGCGAACCCCACTGACCCCCAACCGTTTCGCCCCGAAAACTCGAGGCACACCCAACGACTGAAATCCCCACGTTTCAGTCTTTCCGGACGGTAACGTTCCCCGACCCCTCGCCCAGCGATCCCGGAGAACGATGACCACACATACCCGCCCCAGCCGCCGAATCGGCTGGGGCATAACAGGACTGTCCGCCGCCACGGCTGTCGTCGCCATCGCTCCCACTGCGTCCGCCGATGTCCAGAGACTCTCGATCCACCCGGCCGATCAGACCATCGTCGCCGGCACCAGCTACCAGCTGTACGCATCGACCGGTTGGGGATCGCACTGGATCACCTTCTACGACAACGGCCAGTGCGTCGGAGGCACGAGAACGACGTTCAGTTCGGAAACCGAACTGGACCCCTACGCCTATGTGAGCTGGACCCCCTCGACAGCGGGCACCCACATCATTACCGCCGATGACGGCACGGCCGCCAAAACGCTCTCCGTGACCGTCCAGCCGGCCCCCGCCGGAAGCACCCCCGCGCCCCCGAGCGCCAAGCCCGCCGGCTGCAGCACGCTGGAGCGCCTCCTCGGCACAGGCAGCGCCGCGGCCGGAAACTGAGCGCCCCACCCGCCGGGCGCCCACTGCGCCCGGCTTTCCCGCCCAGGTCGCGTTATGTCTGTCGGCGTGTCAGAGATCGTGGTTATCGTTCGCCTGAGTGCCGACCGAGCGCACAGAGGAACGGGGAAGAATGAGTTCGACACCATCGCTGACCTATGTGATAGACGTCAGCGACGAGCCCGCCGCCGCCGGTGACCGCAACACGATCGGCGGCTGGCCGATCCTCGATGCGGACCAACCCTGGCCGGTCTGCGACTGCGGCGCCCAGATGGCCCTGTACTTCCAGGTCCGGATCCCTGATGACGTCCCGCATTTCGGCGGCGACCAACTACTGGCCTTCCAGTGCCCCTTGGAAAGCGACGCCTGCTTCTCCGCCTCTGATTCCCGGCTGCCGGAGCGATTCTGGGACAAACCACCCGCAAACTCCCACGCCTTCTGGCGAATCCTGCTGCAGCGCAATGGTATCCCCGCGCAAACCCCGGACCCCTTCCTGCGGCCGAGTCGCCTGACCTTGCACCGCGATGAAGATGTCGACCACCACAACGAGGATTCCCCGCTGCAGGATTTCAAGGTCGGCGGCGCACCGTACTGGGTACAGGACGCCGAGCAGTACCGCTGCCCATGCGGAGCCGACCTGACCTTCCTCTGCCAGGTCCCAGAGGACTTCGGCTTCGACGACTACCTCCCCGACGACCTCGACGACTCCGCCGACTACCCCGCCGCATTCGACGACGGCCTCCTCCTGGGCAACATGATCTACATCCTGGCCTGCCCCACCCACTGCCACCCGGCCGCCGCCTACCCGGTCTGCCAGAACTGATCCGCAAAATCGCCCCAGTTGACTGTGGAACCCACGCCCGAAGCTCACTCGTCGGAAGGATCGCTTGATTTTGCTAATCCGCTGTGGCCCTCACGAATACGATGAAAGATGCTGACTGTTCGTGCAGGGCGGGGAGGATTGCCGTGACATCAGCTCTGCTGGCGGCACTGGCAGCGATCGTCGGGATTGCGATCGGTCGGCTCTGGGATGTACGCGCGGAGTCTGCGCGCTGGCGCCGCGATCAGAAGACGGCCTGCTATCAGCGGGTTGTCGAACAATTCCAGGCTCTCTACGAGAATATTCGAGCCGCCACTCTCACCGATGGTGATGACGGAACGTTCGAGGCCCTTGCTGCGCGTACCCGCACCAACGACTTTGCACCGTGGGACAGCGCGGTGGCGGCTGTCTGGTTGCACGGGTCAGCTGATGTGGTTAAGGCGGTGACTGAATTGGACGAAGCGGTCGGTCAACAGCTGTACGCAGTCGTCGAACAGAAAATCGCGACCGTATCTGAGTGGAACGCTGCCAGAAGGCCGGCGCGGCTTACGTTCGAACGATTTGTCAGAGCAGCCCGCGAGGAGTTGGACCTGCCTCCAGTACCCGTCCAGATCTTCACCGACCCGCCTTCTGGCGAACCGTATGATCCGGATCAGGTGCAGAGCGGTGAGCAGGGATGAGTTGCCGTCTCATTCGGATCGGTCAAGTGAATATCACGCCAGGACCTTTCGCCGGCCGATACTGACGCGGGCAGGCCACGGTCGGGTACCCCAGGACCGGCACGCCAGCCTTGAACCGCATTGATCTTCCGCGGCGCCGCGCTGACCGGTTCACTCAGTGCGATCAGCGGCAGTTGCGGACGTTCGTCGACGCCGTGTCAGAGCTTCATTCTCTACGATTCGACCGTGCGAAATCTGTTCGGCCCCAGTGCTCTCGGATGGCCGCAGCTGCTGGACTCACTGCACGTTTACGTCCTGCCTCGACCGGAGTTCGCTGGTGCAGTCCAGCCAGCGGTCGACGTGATCGCGCAATTCGATTTCTGCGTGCCGGTGGCACCACAGTGGATGCACGCCACAGTCACCCGGATTCCCTGGTGGCGACACGAAGTCGACGATCGCGCACTCCGGGAGTTCGGTCGGGCTCTCGACGCGATGACGACCGAGAGGGCGGCCTTCACGATCAAGATGCTTGGTCCGACTCCTCATGAGACCAGCGTCGGCATGGAGGCCCGCTCGAACACACCGTGGCGACGGCTCCTCGACGACACCCGTGACGCCGCTGTGCAGATCTTCGGAGCCGGTCGGATGCTACCCACGCCACCGACCAGGCCCCATGTGTCGCTTGGCTACTGCGTCGCCGACGCCGACTCGCAACAACTCGAAAGTGCGCTGCAAGCTGTCGATATTTCCACCGAACTCGCCATCGACGAGCTATGTTTCGTCGCCGTCCACCAGGACCCCAGTGCGGGAACATTCACCTGGGACTTGATCTCGTCGCATCGGCTATCTCCTGAGAGTTGATCACGCTGCGGCCCAGGAGGCTCGGACTTGGCCGCTTCTAACAGCGCCATCCGGCAGTTCAGGACGTTCTCGAGAGCCGGGATCATTCCAGGTCGTAGACAACGACACTGATGCTACGGCTCGACAAGCGCGCGTGAATGAGCGGTTCGATCCGGTCCCAACTTCCGCCTGCCAGGCCGCACCCTATCCGCGGCATTTGTACCGAGGCGTTGGATACTGCGGCAAACTCGGCGAGTTTCTCCAGGGCCTGATCGACCGCCTCGTAGCGAATGGGCGCTCCGCCGGCGCTCGACCGGATGCCGTGTTGGCCGATCATGTTGGCCACGTGGACATCTGGTGTGACCCGGACGAACTGCACCGCGCCCAGACCGAAGTCGTTGAACTCGCGCTGCTCGTACCAGTCGCGGTAGGCGAGCTCGGGTTGCTTCCATCGTGCTGACACGGCGACGACGAAGCCTTTGCCCCAGCGGCCGAGGTCGTTGCAGATTTGAGCGATGACCGCGGATCCGCTGGTATCGGGGACCGTCGCGTCCCCGGTCTTGTAGATGATCTTGGTCATGCTCATGGTGTCCTCCCGCGCTGAACATAGGCGCGGGTACCGACAATCGCCCACTAACCCGGACCCGCCCGGGTCGCGGCAGTAGGGGACGTTCTGCGGCGCACCAGGTTCCGGCTGGCGTCGCCCCGCGCTGGCCGGTTCGGTCAGCGCGGTATGCGGTATGAGCGGATGCTCGTGGAGGAACAGGAGTCCATTCCTGTCACCGGGATGTGGAACTATCCGCGATGTATCGACAATCTGCGAACATGGGATAGGCCGAACTGGATGGCACTTTCACGCGATGAGGCGTTGACGCTATTGACGGACTCGCTCCCGGCACGGCGGCGACGCGGCGCGAAACGGCTGCGCGCGCTCGCGGACCCGACCACAGCGGCCCAGGTCCGCGCCGCGCTCGAACGTGAAACCACCTGGGAGGCGAAGTACCAATTGAGCATGGCGCTCGGAACGACCGGCAGCCGTGAGGATGTCGAACTGTTGAAAAGACTAGCGCTGCAACCTCGATCGGCAACAGCGGTCAACAGTGCCCTCGGCGACTCCATCGTTCGCCTGGGTCGAGACTTCGACAACGACCCGGCTCCTGTCGTGTGGTGCCTGCAACAAGACGTCGAACTTCTCGCATACGGCGCGCTGCGCGCGGTCGCGATGCTGCGACTGCAGCTCCCCGACACCACGGTCGACGCCATCCTCGACTACGTCGAGGCCAATGATTCCAACCGCATGAATCTGACGTACTGGCCGGCGATCGCGGCAGCCGGGTGGTCCGGGCCTCGCGTGCGGGCATTTCTGACCCGATGCTCACAAGACAGTCGACAGGACGTCGCCGACGCCGCAACCGACGCCCTCAACGGTCGTTACAGAAAGCACATGAATGTGTGGTAGTCGACCTGAATCCCCCTCACAGCAACTTCCGACCGGCGAGCACGGTAGTCGGCTATGAGCGGGCACTACCGGCGGTCGTACGACGCTCTGCCCGTTGATCTTCCGATGCCTGCCCTGGCCGGTGCGGTCAGCGCGGCTGGGTTTGGTATCGGCCGTCGGCGGCCGCGGTGAGTCGGCCGGCCAGGGCGCGTACGGCGTCGTTGAGTGTGTCGGGGTGCTCGATGATGAACGGACGGTTCAGGCCGGCGAGCAGGGCGGGAATCCAGTCGAGTTGTTCGGCGCGGATTCGGATCCGGACCCACGGGCTGGTGTCAGCGGGCTGCGAGTCGATCTCCTGCACGGTCGCGATCGTCGCAGGGAGCAGTGGGCGGACCTGGGTGAGTGTGCCCTGGACTCGGACCGATACCTCGTGCCGATAGGGCGCGTTGGCCAATGCGGACAGCAGATGAGCGGCTGGTTCGAATTCGGTGGGCGGAGTGAACGTTCCGGGCTGTGTGCTCACCGCGGTGATGCGGTCCAGCCGGAACTGGCGTAATTCGTCGCTGTCGCTGTCCATCCCTGTCAGATACCACCGGCCGGAGTGGTCGACGAGCCCGTAGGGGTGCACGGTCCGTTGGCTGGACCGCCCGTTTCGGTCGGTGTACCCGATTGCGACCGGTCGGTGCTCGCGGGTGGCCTCGGCGAGCCGGAGCAGGACGGCGGTCTCGGCAGCCACTTCCGGGCGCGTGTCGGCGGTGAATTCGACGGTGTCGATCAGTGCGTCCAGCCGGGCCGTCAGACGTGGGGGTAGGACGCGGCGGAGTTTGGCCGTCGCGCTGTCGGCTGCGCGGGCGGCCGCTGTCGGCCGGTCGGCGCGGCTGGTGAGGAGCCCGAGTAGCACGGCCACCGCCTCGTCGTCGGTCAGCATCAGCGGTGGCATTCGGTATCCGGGAGCGAGCCGGTATCCCCCGTAGCGGCCCCGCACCGATCGGACCGGGATATCCAGGTCGGTGAGATGTGTGACGTATCGCCTGACGGTGCGTTCATCGACGCCGAGCCGTCCGGCGAGTTCGCCGACGGTATGAGTACCGCCGGTCTGCAACAGCTCCAGCAGGGCCAGCACTCGGGCGGTGGGGCGCGTCATCAGGAAATTCTCGCATCCATACCGGGCGGAAACTGTCCGGTATTGGCTCTACCGTGGCGTGCGGCGGTGGAACCTCCGCCTCATCCGACAGCAGGAGCACACCATGAAGCTCGTCTCGATCCGTCTGATCACTGACGACATCCAGCGGCTGGCCAGTTTCTATCAGCACGTGACCGGCATCGAAGCGAACTGGGCTACACCGGATTTCGCCGAAATCGTCACGCCGGCCGGCACCCTCGCGATCGGAAGCACCCGCACCGTGGCGCTGTTCGCCGCGGGCAGCGCGCACCCAGCCGACAATCACACGGCGATCATCGAATTCCTGGTCCCCGACGTCGATGCCGATTACCGGCGGTTGCGAGATACGGTCGAGGATTTCGTCAACGAGCCCACGACGATGCCGTGGGGGAACCGGTCGTTGCTGTTTCGCGATCCCGACGGCAACCTGATCAACCTCTTCACCCCGGTCACCGCGCAGGCCGCCGCGAAGTTCGCCGGTTGATGTCCGCTCGTCGGTGCGGGCGGACACGACGGCGGCCCCGAGATGACCCGGGGCCGTTGATCTTCAGCTAACCGCGCGCATTGCCGGCGGATCGCGCGGGTTGCGGGATTATGGTGCGCCTGGTGGCGAGAGTCGCGCGATGTAGGCAGGGCGCGCGGCCGGGGGTCGTGAGCGGACTCCGCTGGGCTGCGGTGCCAGTGACAAGCACAGAACTCGTCGAGATCCATGGGCACGAGCGGACGCTCCGATGCGGGCCGGAGGGCATCGCGCTCCGCACACCGGACCGCTCGGTGATCACCAAGGCTCGCTTCGAGGATTACGACCGCACGCTGCGCCGCAAAGGCTGAATGCCGAGGGCAACCCCCGGCAATTCGGGGCAGACCCAGATACCGAAATCACCACGTTTCACTCGTTGCGAACGGTAGCGTTCGGCGACCCCGGAGCTCGGGATCCGAACCAGGAGAACGATGACCACGCGTACCCGCCTCGGCCACAGAATCGGCTGGGCCACAACAGGACTGGCCGTCACTATGGCCGTCGTCGCAGTCGGCGCGCCCACCGCGTCCGCCGATGTCCACACCCTCGCTATCTATCCCACCGGTCAAACGTATTACGTCGGAGGCTCCTACCAACTGGTCTCCACAACCGCGCCGACGGAAGGGCCGCGATGGGTGACCTTGTCCGACAACGGCCAGTGCCTCGGCGGCATGCGGTCGAAGCCGGTCAACAATGTCGATTCCGTCAATATGGTCGCAAAACTGAACTGGGTCCCGGCGACGGTGGGCCACCACGTCCTCACCGCCGCCGACAGCCGGACCAGCAAGACGTTCGAGGTCGACGTCCTGGCCACACCCGCGGGAACCGTTCCCGCAACACCCGCCCAACCCAGCGGTTGCAGTCCGCTGGAGCGCTTCCTCAACTCCGGCAGCGGCTAAACCGCCGAACGAGCACGCCGCCCGGGCCCCATGCCAGGAGAACAATGACAACACAAACCAACTACGGCCGCCGAATCGGTTGGGGCACAGCCGGACTGGCCATGAGTCTGGCGGCTCTCACCTTCGGCGCCCCCACCGCGTCTGCCGATGTTGAGACATTCTGGGTCGGTACCGCGAATTACCCCCGCTATGCGGGTACCGATTACCTCCTGTACGCGACCACCGTGAAGGGGGCCGGAGCGCGCTGGGTGATCTTCTCCGACAACGGTGTGTGCATCGGAGGCACCCGCACGGACTCGGTGCCCGGCTACACCCCGATGGCGGGAATGACCTGGGTCCCGACCACCGCGGGCCGCCACGTCCTGACCGCCGACGACGGCCAGACGACGAAGTCCATCACCGTGGACATGGAGCCCCCGCAGGCCGGCACCACACCGAAGACCCCGCCCACTCCGACCGGATGCGACAAGCTGTCGCAGTTGCTCACCACGGGCAGCGGCACCGGCAGCGCCGCCATCGGCCTCTGAGACACCGCGGGCCGGACACGACAGCGTGTCCGGCCCGCGGCTTGTCTCGGGTCAGAGCTCGAATTCGGCCCGGACCTGGTCTTCGGTGAGGCCGTAGTCGGCGAGGGAGTACTTGTGGACCGGCTTGCGGTCGCCGGACTTGCTCTCCTCGTCGAGCGTGGTCATGGAGGACCGCGCCGAGTCGGTGTAGTCCAACCCGAACTTCGAGTAGATCTTCTCGACGGTGGCGAACGGGTCCGCGCGCAGTTCGTCGAATTCGATGTCCAGGAACTGATCCGGGTTGTAGCGAGCACGCGCGGTGTTGAACTCGCGCAGGCCGCGCGACCACAGCTCCAGCTGGGACGAACCGATCTTCTCGCCCACGAACGTGGTGGACCAGCCCGCGGTCGCCTGCTCGGACAGGCTGCACGAGGAGCCCACGATGGTGACCGGGTCGCGGTGGGTCTGAATGATCAGCGCGTCCGGGTACACCTTCATCAGCGCGTCCAGCGCGAACAAGTGGCTGGGGTTCTTGAGAACCCAGCGCCGTTCGTCGCCGAGCCCGATCAGCTGCAGGTTCTGCTTGTGCCGGGTATAGGCGTCGGTCCAGTCCTGCTTGCGCAGCCACTGCGAGTACGTCGGCAGGTAGGCCAGCGATTCGTAGGAGATGGATTTCACCGTCTGGCGCAGCAGCTGCCAGCACTCCTCCACCTCGGCGGCGGTCATGTAGTGCACGCCCATGAATTCCGGATTCTCGATCCGGTGCTGGGCGAAGCCCTTGTCGACGGCCTGGTAGACGGGGTTGTCGGCCCAGGTGTCGCGGGGCGGCCGCGGCTGCGGGAAGTCGGCGAGCCACATTTCCAGGGCCTGGTGCTGCGGGTCGGCGGCGAGCAGACGGTGCAGGGCGGTGGTGCCGGTGCGGGGCAGGCCGGTGACGAAAATCGGCCGGGTGATCTTGGTTTCGGCGTACGCCGGGTTCGCCTTCCAGGAGGCTTCGCTCAGCGCGCGGGCGACGAGCGCGCCGCGCAGGAAGTAGCGGCTCATCTTGGAGCCGATCTCGGTGAGGCCCGCGTCGCGCTGGTAGGAGTCCAGCAGCACGCCCAGAGCCTCGTGGTGGTCGTCGGACCCGAAGTCGGTGAGCCCGCAGACCTTGGTGGCCGAGGCGTGCAGATCCTCGACGGTGCCGACGTTGGTACGTCCGGTCATGGTGATGAAACTCCTTGCTCAGACGTGGTATTCGCCGCAGTTGACATCGATCGTCTGCCCGGTGACGGCGTTCGCGAACGGCGAGGTCAGGTAGACGATGGTCTGCGCGATCTCGTCGGGCAGCGGCAGCCGCTTCAGGTCGGACTTGGAGGCGGTCTGCTGGTAGACCTGCTCCTCGGTGATGCCGTACTTCTTGGCGATCTCCGCGAAGTACCACTTGAGCTGGTCGGTCCAGATGTAGCCGGGCAGCACGCTGTTGACGCGAATGCCCTTCTCCCCCAGCTCGGTCGCCAGGGTCTGGGACATGGCCAGCAGCGCCGCCTTGGCGATCTTGTAGCTGCCGTAGCGAGGTTCGCTGTGCCGCAGCACCATGGAGTTGACCATGACGATCGACCCCTTGGTCTCGGCCAGCCCGGGCGTGAACGCCTGCGTCATCCGCAGATTGCCGAGCACGGTCAGGTCCACGCTCTCGCGGATCTGCTCGAAGTCGGTGCGCGCCAGCGGCTTCATCGACGGCACCTTGAACGCGTTGTTCACCAGCGCGTCGACCCGGCCGAACGTCTCGATGGTCTGCTTGGCGAGGTTCTCGACGGTCGCCTCATCGGTGATATCGGTGGGCACGCACAGGGTTTCCGCACCACCCTCGGCCGCGATCTCGTCGGCGACCTCCTTCAACCGCGATTCGGTGCGCGCCGCCAGCACCACCTTGGCGCCGGCCGCGGCGGCCTCCAACGCGATGGAACGGCCCAGTCCGGGGCCGATTCCGCTGACCACGACGACCTTGCCGTCCAGCAGTCCGGTCTTCAGACGGCTCATCCCAGCATCCTTTCCGCGAAGGCGCGCTGGCGTGCGGCGATCCGCTCACGCCAGCCGGCCTCGTCGATTCGATTGAGTTCATGGTGCGGCAGGCTCTCCGCCACCTTGTCGAAGGGCACCAGTTCGATGGTCGGCCCGTCCTCGGGCGTCATCGCCCGCGAGACCCGCTGCCAGCGGAACTGGAGAATTCCCAGCTTGCGCCCGGTCGTCTCGATCCAGTTGGCGACGCCCGGATTCCGCGCCGACACGACCATGCGGATCATCCCGTCCGGATCCACCTGCGCCTGCCGGTGATTCAGCGAGGTCTGGTGGTTGACGTAGTCGAGGGAGATGTACCAGCGGCTGCCCAGCTGGAATCCCTGATACGGCGCATCGGATTTCGGCACGGTGATGATCAGCGCCTGATCGTCCTCGAGCTCGAAGTGCCCGACCGAGGAGTACTGGGTGCTCAGCCCGCCCGGCGTGAGCCGCGGTTCGGTCAGCGTGTTGACCGGCAGGTTCAGGTAGAACCACTTCGGGAAATTGAACCAGGTGTGCACCCGGGTCAGCAGCATGCGCCCGGCCGCCCGGTACCGCTTGCGCAGCTGTTCCACGCCCGCTTCGACCGGCGCGGTGCCGATGGTGTCCACCCGTTCGATGCGAATGGTGCCCTTGCGCTCGGCGTTCCAGTCGCCGTATACCTCGCGCACGGCCAGCATGGACGCGCCCTCGGCGAGCACGAAGTAGTTCGGCTCCGGGTTCTCCTTGGGCGGCCCGAAACGCAACTGGTAGCTGCCGTCCGCATTGATCTCGAGCCGCCGGTCGTCGAACGCGTCGTCGCCGTTGGGCACATCGGAGGCGGTGTAATCGCCCTTGAGTACCTGGAAACTCAGGTCGACGGTGCTGCCGCGCACGCCGGTGAGCAGGTATTCCGCACCCGGCTCGATATTGGCGCTGTAGTACAGCGTGTCCGGATTATCCAGGCCCATCTTGGTGTAGGGCCCGGTCGCGGTGACCAGGTACGGGTGCGAGGTGCCGTGCGCCCGGGACAATTGCAGCACCGCGGCGATACCGGCCTGCAAATAGTCGTATCCCTCGGCCAGGTCGTGCGGGTCGCGGATGAAATCCGCACCGGCGATGAGCTTCTCGGCCTCCGCGACGGCCGCCAGGAACGGTTCCGTAAGCGGCGTGTCGGCCTTGTCGATGTCTGTCATCAGCTGTCAGCGATCCCTAGTGTCTCTCGAATTCGATGGGCGATCTCGGCCGGCGTCCCGTCCGAGGGGGTGATGGTGAGGTCGGCGAACTCCGGCCGCTCGTAGGGCGAGCTGACACCGGTGAATTCGGGCAGTTCCCCGGCGCGGGCCTTCCGGTACAGGCCCTTCGGGTCCCGCAGTTCGCATTCGTCCAGCGGAGTATCGACGAAGATCTCCCGGAACGGGAGGTTCTTGTCGTCGTGCAGTTTTCGAGCCTCACGGCGTTCGGCCCGGAACGGGCTGATCAGCGAGACGATGGCGACCACGCCCGCGTCCGCGAACAGCGCCGCCACCTCGGAGACGCGGCGGATGTTCTCGCGCCGGTCCTCGTCGGTGAAGCCCAGGTTCTTGTTCAGCCCGTGCCGCAGATTGTCGCCGTCGAGCAGATAGGCAGGCTGCCCGGACGCGATGAGCTGGCGCTCCAGTTCGACTGCGATGGTGGACTTCCCGGAGCCCGACAGCCCGGTCAGCCACACGGTCGCGCCGGTGCTGAGCCGCTGCCCGCGCTCCACCGCCGAGCTGTGCCACACCACGTTCGAGGCCTTGTGCCCGATCTTCGGCGCACCGGTGGAGCGTCCGGTGATCATGCCCGCGGCCACCGTCTGGTTGGTGGTCTCGTCGATGAGGATGAAGCTGCCGGTGGCGCGGTTCTCGCGGTAGGGGTCGAACAGCAACGCCTGCCGGCTCTCGAGGGTGAGCCGACCGATGTCGTTGAGCCCCAGCGATTCCGCGTCGGTCTGCCGGTGCAGGGTGTTCACGTCGAGCCGGTAGTCGAGGTCGGTCACCTCCACCTTGGAGGTCTGGGTGGCGGTCCGGATCGAGTACGAGTTGCCCGCGCGCAGTTCGGTGTCGTCGGAGAACCAGCACACCATGGCGTCGAGCTCCCGATCGGTGTGCGGCTGGTTGCCGGGCCGGGCGAGCATATCGCCACGGCCGATGTCGATCTCGTCGTCGAGGGTGAGCGAGACCGCCATACCGGTGAACGCCTCGTCCACCTTGCCGCCGCCCGGCCCCCAGATCTGGTTGACGTGGCTGGTGCGTCCCGAGGGCAGCACCACGACCTCGTCGCCGGGCTTGAAGATGCCGCCCGCCACGGTGCCCGCGTAACTGCGCTGGGTCTCCCCGTGCGGCCGGATCACGTACTGCACCGGCAGCCGGTTGTCGATCAGGTTGCGGTCGGAGGCGACGTGCACTTCCTCCAGGTGCCGCAGCAGCGGCGGCCCCGGATACCAATCGGCGGTGTTGGCCGAGGAATCGACCACATTGTCGCCGTGCAGCGCCGACACCGGCACGAAACTCAGGTCGCCGACATCGAGTTTGGTGGCGAAATCCGCGAATTCCGAACGGATCTCCTCGAACCGCTGCTCGGACCAGTCGACCAGGTCCATCTTGTTCACGCACAACACCAGGTGCCCGACGCCCAGCAGCGAGGACAGGAAGGCGTGGCGGCGGGTCTGCTCGGAGACGCCCTTGCGCGCGTCGACCAGGATCAGGGCCAGGTCCGCGGTGGACGCGCCGGTCACCATGTTCCGGGTGTACTGCACGTGCCCGGGAGTGTCGGCGATGATGAACTTGCGTCGCGGCGTGGTGAAGTAGCGGTAGGCGACGTCGATGGTGATGCCCTGCTCGCGTTCGGCGCGCAGGCCGTCGGTGACCAGCGACAGGTCGGGCCCGTCGCCGCCGCGCGAGAGGCTGGCCCGCTCGATGGCGTCGAGCTGATCGCTGAACAGGCTCTTGGAGTCGAACAGCAGCCGCCCGATGAGGGTCGACTTGCCGTCGTCCACACTGCCGGCGGTGGCGATCCGTAACAGGTTGCGGCGCATCAGAAGTAGCCCTCTCGCTTGCGATCTTCCATGCCGGACTCGGAGATCCGGTCGTCGGCGCGGGTGGCGCCGCGCTCGGTCAGGCGGGTGGTGGCGGTCTCGGCGATCACCTCGACCGGGTTGGACGCGCCGGATTCCACACAGCCCGTGCAGTCGGCGTCGCCGAGGGTGCGGAACCGGACGGTCGCCTCGAATCGCCGCTCGTCCGCGCCGAATTCCAGGAATCGGTTCTCCGCCAGCAGCATTCCGTCGCGCTCCACCACGGTGCGGCGGTGCGCGTAGTACAGCGACGGCAGTTCCACCTCGGCCTGGTCGATGTACTCCCAGATATCGAGCTCGGTCCAGTTGGACAGCGGGAACACACGAATGTGCTCGCCCTTCCGGTGCCGCCCGTTGTAGAGGTTCCACACCTCCGGCCGCTGCGCGCGCGGATCCCACGCGCCGTACTCGTCGCGGAAGCTGAACACCCGCTCCTTGGCGCGCGCCTTCTCCTCGTCGCGCCGCGCGCCGCCGAAGACCGCGTCGAAGCGGTGCTCCCGGATGCTGCGCAGCAGGGTGGCGGTCTGCAGCCGGTTGCGGGTCTCGCCCGGACGCTCGGTGACCCGGCCCGCGTCGATATCGTCCTGCACCTTGCCGACCAGCAGCTGGGCGCCCAGCCGCGCCGCCGTGCGGTCCCGGAAGTCGATGACCTCGTCGAAGTTGCGCCCGGTGTCGATGTGCAGCAGGGCGAACGGCAGCGGCGCGGGCCAGAACGCCCGCCGCGCCAGTTCCAGCATGACCGCCGAGTCCTTACCGCCGGAGAACAACAGCACCGGCCGCTCGAAGGTGGCCGCCACCTCCCGAATGATGTGCACCGATTCCGCCTCCAAGGCGTTCAGGTGCGACAGCTCATATCCCGTGCGCATCTCTCGTCCCATTCGCCGCGTCTGTCGAACCGGCCGGGTTCTTGCCAACCCTTGCGGTGTCGAATATTCGACGCTATTGTTCGATAATGTGACACCGACGATAAGTCGGTACCGGGCGACGGTCAATACCCACGCCCGAATTGGCGCGCACCGTCATCGCCGGAATCGGCCGCCGCCCAGCCGGGATCGGCCCGCGACACCGCCCGGACCGGCCCGGTCAGGGTCACTCCGCCGTGAGTGACCGATACACCGACCGATACGCTTTCCGCGCGCCCCTCCCGCACCGCGGGACCGACACCTGCAGGAATCGACTTGCCTGAATCCACCACCGCACCAGTGGCTTCCACCCCCGCGACGGTGACCGAACCCTGCGCGTCGCCCCCGACCCACCGCGTCGTGCAGGCGATCGAACTGCTGTCCCGGCATTCCGGCGAGCGCCTGTCCCTGGCGGCGATCGTCCGAGCCACCGGCATGTCCCGCGCCACCGCGCACGCCGTGCTCACCCAGCTGTGCGCCGACGCCTGGACCGTCCGCGACCCGGAGGGCAACTACAGCCTCGGCCTGGGTTTGGTCGCCGTGGCCCGCCGCGCCGACACCGCATTCCCCGTCCGCAGCCTCGCCCTCGGTGCGATGCACACCCTCGCCGCCGACAGCGGCGTACCGGTGTTCCTGGCCGAGCGGGAGTTCCACGGCGGCTCCCGCACCGCCGCGGCGGCAAAGCCCGCGCAGGCCGCGGCGGGCGAGGCCGCGCTGGACACGATCGTCATCACCGAGGTTCTCGGCACTCCCTCCGCCCCCTGGATCCGCCCGGCCCGCCGCATGCCCTTCGCCCCGCCGGTCTGCCGCGAATTCGTCGCCTGGGCACCGGAATCCGAGCGCGCCGCCTGGCTGGCCGCCGCCGACCCCGCCCACCGCGACCGCCTCGCCGCCGTCCTCGACGCCATCGCCTCCCGCGGCTACTCCGTCGAACGCCTGGCCGACGACTCCGCCCCCATGCTGGAAGCGCTGGGCGCCCTACGCCACTCCCCCGTCACCGACCCCCTGCGCCACCGCCTCAGCGCGATGATCGCCGACCTGATCACCATCGACTACCTGCCCGACGAACTCGGCGACCAGAACGCCGTAGTCTCCGTGGCCGCCCCCATCTTCTCCCCCGACGGCCCCGTCATCGCCTCCATCGTCGCGTGCCCCGACACCAACCTCTCCGCCACGGGCCTGCACGACCTGGCCGCCGCCACCATCGCCGCCGCCGACACCGTCACCACCTCCCTGCGCAGCTGAAAGGTCGGGCCGCGGATCTCCTTGCGCGATCGACACAGCGGCCCACACCGGGTCGGTGCGGGCCGTCGAGTCGGACTGCAGAAGTCAGCGATTCACGAGTTCCGAGAGCTGGAAGGCCAGCTTGAAACGGAACGCGGGGATGCGGGCGAGGGTGCTGATCACCAGGTTTCGGATCATGCGGGCGGGGCGAGCGCGGAGGGTGGCCATGCGGGTGACCCGGTCGGTGAAGGCGACGACGCCGAGAGCGACTGGGCGGCGGGTCTTCTCGTAGTCGTCGAGGAGCGAGGCGGGGGCGCCGGCGACCACGGCGGCCAGCAGGCGGCCGAGGACGACCGCGTCCTGGATGCCGGTGTTCATGCCCTGGCCGCCCGCCGGGCTGTGGACGTGAGCGGCGTCGCCCGCCAGCAGGATCCGGCCGGCGCGGTAGTGGTCGGCGACGCGGTGATGGACGCGGAAGCGCGAGCTCCAGATGATCTCCTCGACCTTCACGTGCGCGCCCGGGCGGCGGGCGTCGACCAGGGCCTGCACGTAGGCGAGATCCTGATGCTCGGGGGCTTCGGCGACGGTGGCGACGATGCGGAAGCGGTCGGGCCGCGCGTCCGGCAGCGGGGCAATGACGGTGACGCCCTCGGGCGAGAGTTGCAGACAGACCTCGTCACGCGGCTCCGGCCAGGTCATGCGGACGTCGGCGAGCACGAAGGATTCGGGGTAGGTGGCGCCGGTGAAACCGATCCCGGCCGCCTCGCGCACCTTGCTGTGCATGCCGTCCGCCCCGATGACCCAGTCCGCGCGAACGGAATTCGCCACCCCGTCGGCATCGGTGAATTCGACGGTGACACCGTCCGCCTCCTGCGTGAGCCCGGTGACCTCGGCGTGCCGGACCACCTGCGCGCCCGCCTTCTCCAACCGCGCCAGCAGAATCGCCTCGGTCGATTCCTGACCGATCATCACGGTGTAGGGGTATTCGGTGGGCAGCCCCGCGAAGGAGACCCGGGCCAGCGCCCAGTCACCGTCGCGCATCACGAAGTTCGGCACCACGAGCCCCTGCTCCCGCAGCCGCGCGGTGACCCCGAACTCCTCGAGCACCTCCAGCGTGCGAGCGTGCACCACCACGGCGCGCGAGGTATTGGCCCCCTCGGCCAGCCGATCGAGCAGCACCACATCCACGCCCGCGTCGGCGAGCACGATTCCAGCGGTCATACCGGCGGGACCGGCACCCACGATGACGACCTGAGCGGTAGCGGGCACTGCGTTCATGACATCTCCCGAATCTCTGCCAACACTTGTTGGCCAACGTCTGTTGAATTAGACGGTACGACCCGGTCAGCCCTATGTCAACACTTGTTGGCCAACGATTGTTGGCAAACATTCAGCGGTCGGTCGCCGCGGACAGGGAGTGGAAGATGGCCGCCGTGCGGCTGTGCGGGGTCGCGCAGTAGACGATCACCCGCTGATCGGTGTCGGAGATGTGCAGTACCTGGCATTGGAAGTCCAGCGGGCCCAGTTCCGGATGGCGGATGCGTTTGCGGTGGGTGCGGCGCACTTCCACGTCGTGTGCACCCCACATGTCGGCGAAACGGGGTGAGGTGCCCAGCAATTCGGTGACCAGTGCGGCGAGTGCCGGATGTCCCGGGTACCGGGCGTAGGCGGCGCGCAGGTCGGCGATGAGGGCGCGGGCGAAGTCGCGGGTGTCGGCCTCGGCCCACTGCGGGTGGTCGGCGGCCTCGCGGAACATCCAGCGGATCATGTTGCGCTCGTGGCCGGGGACGGTGTCGAGGTCGCCGACGAAGGGGGTGGCGGCGCGGTTCCAGGCGAGCACGTCGTAGGTGGCGTCGACCACGTAGGCCGGGGTGGCGAGCGCGTCGAGGATGGTCCGGACGGCCTGTGGCACCGTCTTGTTCGGCCCCGCCGCCACCGGCGGCGCCTCCCCCGCGATCCGGAACAGGTATTCGCGTTCGTCGACGGTCAGCATGAGCGCACGGGACAGCGCGGCCAGCACCTGCCGGGACGGTTTCGCGCCGCGCGCCTGCTCCATCCGGATGTAGTAGTCCACCGAGATCCCGGCCAGTTGCGCCACCTCCTGGCGCCGCAGGCCGGGCGCGCGGCGGTGGAGGCCCAGAGGCAGTCCGACATCGGTGGGTGTGAGCCGGTTGCGCCGGGCCTTGAGAAAGGCCGCGAGCTCGCTACGGTCAGCCATGGCTCCAGTGTGGGCCGGTATTCCCGTCCAGGGTGGTACAAACCGGTCCTCCCTCGGAATCCGCTGCCGCGCGAAGCTTTTCGCATGAGCGAAACGGCATTCATCACCGGGGCCAACAAGGGCATCGGCTACGAGACCGCCCGGCAGCTGGCCGCGCGCGGCCTGACCATCCTGATCGGCGCGCGCGACCCCGGACTCAGGCAGGCCGCCACGGACAAGCTGCGGGCCGAGGGCGCGGACGCCCACTTCATCCAGATCGACGTCGCCGACGAGGATTCCGTCGCCCGCGCCGCCGCCCGCATCGAATCCGAGTTCGGCAGGCTGGACGTGCTGGTCAACAACGCGGCCATCACCGGCGGCCTGGAAGGCGACGGCAAGGCGTCCTCGGGCACCCTGGCCACGCTGCGACACGTGTACGACACCAACGTCTTCGGCCTCATCGCGGTCACCAACGCGCTGCTTCCGCTGCTGCGGCGCGCGGAGGCCGCGCGAATCGTCAACGTGTCCAGCGAAGTCGGCTCCCTGGCCGCGCGCACCGATCCGGACAGCCCGCTGTCACAGATGCCGTCGGCGATCCCCTACACCGCGTCCAAGACCACCGTGAACATGGTGACGGTCCTCTACGCGCAGGAACTGAAGGACACCCCGATCAAGGTGAACGCCGCCAACCCCGGCTACACCGCCACGGATCTCAACGGCCACAGCGGTTTCCGCACCCCCGAACAGGGCGCGGAACCCAGCGTGTACCTCGCGACGCTGCCCGCGGACGGACCCACGGGCACCTTCTGGGGGCACATCTTCGGTAGCGAGGAGTCCGCGCGCCTGGATTGGTGAGCGCTACCGGCTGCCGGTCGACGGCGGGTCGCCGCGGTGCCACATATCGTTGCGGTCACGCATGCAGCGCGGCAGCCACCATTCGTGCTGTTGCTTGCAGTGGTGGATGAACCAGGCGTCGCCCTGGTCGCCGGTGCGGCCTGGGCCGCGGTCAGGCCCGTCATCAGTGGCGCCGTCACCAGCACGGCCACCAGCGCGGCTGCGGGAGTTCTTCCGAACATAGGATCACTTCTTCGTATTACGGAGTGCACCAATACGATCCATGACCATTCCCCCAGCCCTTCGGGGCGTGGACCGCGACGACCATTGAACGCCGCCCGCGTCACGCCGCAAGGGCCACCGCTATCCACTTTCGGCGGATCCTCCGCTTTCGAACGTAATGAACCGTCTATCCGACTGGACGCCCGGTCGCCTTCTCGTGCAGCAGCAGAAGCGAATACGCGGCAATGGTCTGCGCATCCACGATCGCCCCCGCCCGGATCATGTCCTCGAACTCGTCGCGGGTGAACCGCCCCGACTCCATGTCCATCTCCGACGGCTCCCGCTCGTGCGGCCCCTCGGTCAACTCGGTCGCGAGTACCACCGTCCCGTAATGCGTGCTGGTGCCCGGAGCCGGAGCCACCTTCCCCAGCACCGTCAACTCCCCCGCCCGCAACCCGGTCTCCTCCCGCAACTCCTGCCGAGCCACCGCGACCGGATCACTCTCCCCCGCCACCGCCCCGCCCGGGAACTCCCAGCACCGCCGCTGCAACGGATACCGGAACTGCTCCACCAGATGGAACCGCTCCCCATCCCACGGAATCACGATCGCGAAGTCCGCCTTCCGGATGAAGGCATAGATCGACTCCTCCCCATCGGCCTGCCGAACCACATCCTCGCGCAGCGTGATCCACCGATTCGAATACACCTCACGACCACTCACCGTCTCCATGCCCCCGATCCTGCCCCATCCGGACCGAGATCAGCGGCGTGCGGAAATCGCGCTACGATCCGGCCGTGCGTGTGGGAGGCAAGCGGGTGACAGAGGGTGCGGCAGTGGTCGCGGCGGCCGGCCTGGCGGCGGGGTTCACGGCGGTCTACTGGCGAGACCATCCGCTGATGGCGCTGTTCCCCTGGTACTTCTACGCCGCGCTGATGCTGGCCATCCTCGTGCACGAACTCGGGCACCTGCTGGTAGGGCGGCTTTTCGGCGCCTATCCCCTGGTTGTGAGTATCGGGAACCGCCGCCGCACCGGTGGTCTGCGATTCGGTTCGGTGACAGTGCGGCTGGGCTTCTATCCGGTCGGGCAGGTGCATTGGTCGGTGCAGCCGCGACCGCGGGGCCAGTGGCTGACCGTTGCCGCGGGTCCACTCGCGAACCTGATCTTCGCAGGGATATCCGCTGCGGTCTGGGCGTATTGGGCACTGCCCCTACTGGTGGGGTATTCGTTCACGGTGATGTCGGCACTGCTGGGGTTGGTGAACTTGGTGCCGTTCCGGACACGTGAGGGAAGCTACAGCGACGGCGCGCGCCTCTTCGGAGGTGACGGCGTGCGCCTCTTCGGAAGCGTCCCGCCGGACAGCGTGCCGTCGCTGTCCGACCAGACTCGACTCGCCTTCGACAGCCCTCCGCTGCCCGATCCGCAACCGGCCGCCGACAGCGCGGAGACCCTCCAGCGGGCTGCCGGAACGGTCCGGGCGCTGTGCGAGATCGCGCTCACCAAACCCGATCTCTCGGCGGCCGAGCTGGAGCTCACCGGCACCCGCATCGCCTGGCTGGCCGAGAACGCCCCGCGCACACCGCAGGTCGAGGCCGTGCTCGCGCTCTACGAGCGGCGCGTGGGCGCCGCGTCAGAGCTGGCGGGCGGGAGCCAGCGCGTCGCGAGCGTCCATCAGGGCGAAGCCGAGTAGGTTCTCGCCGCGCCACAGTGACGGGTCGGCGGCGTCGGGATTCTCCGCGCCCAGCCCGATGCCCCAGATGGTGTCGCGCGGTGCGGCTTCCACCAGGACCTTCTCGGTGGTGGCGAGCAGGAAGTCCCGGAGCGCGTCGTGCTGGCCGAATTTGGCGATGCTGCCGCGAAACACGACGTCGAAGCGATGTGCTTCCCAGGTGTCCTGATCGAAGCCGGAGATGGCGCGGCCCAGGCGTTTCGCGTCCGCCGGGGTGTCGCTGGCGAGGATGCGGGTGCGCATGGCCTCGTCGCCGAACAGACGGGCCTTCTCGGCCATCATGAAATGTTCGGCGCTGGAGTAGGTCTGGCCGTCCACGGTGAAGTCGACGGGCCACCACTGGCTGAGCACCCATTTGCCGACCTCGTGCCCGGGGGTGCGGGTGTGCCCCCAGAAGAAGAGGAACTCCGGTCTCGCTCCGGCCGCCATATCCGCTGTCAGCTGCGCCCTGTCCACGCCGCGACCCTAGCCGACCCAGATGACACAGTCGTGAAGAAATCCCGCCACACCGGCGACGCGCCGCGGCCGTGGCCGAGCGGAGCACCTTCGCGCCGACCTGTTCGTCGCCGGGACGGTGGTCCTGCCGCGTCCGTCGCGCCCCGCGCGAATCAGCGGGCCAGCCCGCGCAGTTGGGTCATGACCTCGGCGGGCGGGTGGTCGTGGACGCGGAAGCGCGGCGGGTCGTACTCGTCGGCGAGTTCCAGTGGCACCAGCCCGGACACGTCGTCCCAGGCCACCCGGAAGACATCGCCCTCGCCGGTGACGAAGCAGATGAAGTCCGCGGCGGGCAGCAGATTCGTGGTGCCGTCGGTCCAGGAGGTCATGGTGTATTCGCTGCCGTCGGGCGCGCGCACGTGCAGCAGTTCCATGATCGCGCCCTCGCGGTCGTCCTCGGCGCGCAGCTTCTCGGTCTGTGACCGGTACGCGCCGACCGCGAGTTGCGCCTGCGCGTGCCGGATCTCCGCGTACGCCGGATGGTCCTCGTCCACCCGCAGCGGCATCAGATCGCCGTTGTCGTCCACGGTGTAGGGCACCGCCGACAGCGGGCGCAGCGCGGCCTCGTGCCGTTCGGCGGCCAGCGCCAGCAGCTGCGGCAGCGCCTCGGGCGTCGCCCCCAGCACCACCAGCATGCCCAGATGGCCGGGCAGGAAGAACAGTGGCGTGCCGCCGGTTCGGGTCCGCACCCCCGCCAGCCAGCCCGCCACCAGGGGCAGGGAGCCGACGTAGTTCTCACCGGCGTCGTCGGCGAAGTCCAGCACCCGCACACCCTGCCCCGGATCGAAGGCGGTCAGCGTGCTCATGGCCAGCTCGGTGAGATTGGCGTGCGCGACCGCGTACACCTGCTCGTCGTCCACGCCCCAGCGCGAAAGATCCTGCCGGGTCACGAATTGCACGGTGCTGGGCAGATCGATCACCACCAGCTCCGACAGGTACGGCAGCGCGGGCCGGGTGAGCACCAGATCGCGGCCGTTCACCCCCGCGACGTGCACCGCCCCGTAGCCGGTCCGCCGCAGCACCGGCCGCAGCTTGGGCGACACCTCGTCCCATCCCTCGGGGGCGTCGGGCGGCAGCAGCAGGGTATCGACGGCCTCGAACAGTTCGGCGCTGATCTTCCCGTCGAACCGCCGATACAGCGTGTCCAGATTCAGCTTCGCCGCGTACCCGTTGGTCAGCCGGTAGGCGATCTCGAACGCCTCCACGTCGAACTGCGCGAATTCCACCGCGTCGTACCCCCGCACCTGCTCCAAGATCTTCTTGCCGAACCGATTTCGCGGCGACCCGAAAACCCCACCCAGGAAACTCATGGGCCGGACTCTACGCGCGAGCGCAATTCGCGCGGTTGTGGTTAGCTGTAGCGCCATGAGCACGCCCGTCTCCACCCACCCCGACGAGTTTCTGCCCCGCGACACCGCGGATGTGGTTCGGACCGTTCGGGATTCACGTCGTTCGACGAAACCGCTGATCATCCGGGGTGGGGAACGTCCGGACGAGGAGTTCGGACTGCCGGTGCAGGGCACCACCCTGAGCATGCGGAAGATGAACCGCGTGCAGGTGGTCGACGCCGATGCCAGGACTGTGCGGGTGCAGGCGGGGGCACGGCTGTCCGACATCGATCGCACCCTGGGCGCGCACGGGCTCGGGCTGCCCATCGTGGGTGACCATCGCGACATCACGGCGGGCGGGTTCGCGGCGGTGGGCGGGCTGTCGGCGGCGTCGCATCGCTTCGGCATGTTCTCCGACAATGTCGCCGAGCTCGAATACGTCGATCAGGACGGGCGTTTCGGCACCTGCGGGCGCACCCACCACACGGAGCGCTTCCGCAAGATCCTGGGCGGCGGCGGGCGCACCGGCATCATCACCGCGCTCACCCTCGAGGTGACCGGCGTGGACAAGGACCGCACCTGGCTCACCACCGACGCGCACCGCTTCCTGGACTTCGACACCTGGGTGGAGCACTCCTACCGCGAGATCCAGTCCCCGGGCGACTCCATGCTGCAGGTGGGCCGCTGGATCGACACCGCGCCGCTGAAGGTTGCGCGTCCGGTGGGCACCGGCACCGTGCAGCTGGGCACGGTCCGCTTCGGCCAGTGGTCGAGCCTGCACCCCACCACCCCCAATTTGTCGCTGCGCGCCCGGCGTGAGGTGGGTGCGCGCGCCCGGAAGTCGCTGGGCGCCATCGCCGCCTCGGCGGGCGGCCGCGCCGGCATGCCGGTCCGCAATGCCGCGGCGGGCGCGCTCATGTTCGCTCCGAAGGTGCTGACCCTGCGCGACGCGGAGTACCTGGCCGACACCGTGATCAGCTCCTCGGAGCGCGGACCGGCCTACCGCATCTCGCTTTTCGCGCCCATGTCCAACTACGCGCGGGTCTTCCACGGCCTGCACGACCTGTTCTCCGGGCATCGCGAGCGCACCGGCTGCTTCACCGTGATCTCGGCCATGACCTACGGCGTGCGCTCCCGCTACCTGCGCGAACTCGATGACGAGGACCACGGCTTCATCACCTTCACCTGCCGGTTGCGCCCGGCGGCGCTGCCCTCGGAACTGTTGCGGGACATCGTGTCCGGAATCGACGAGATCTGTGTGGCCGAACGCGCCCGGCGTTATGACCCGACCGAATAGAATGTGTTCCGCCGCACTGCCAGCTATCGGTTAGCAGCCGGGAGACGCGGCGGTATCGGCACTGTCGGCGGGGTGCCGGTGCATGGTTCATGCTCAATCCTCAGATGAAGGTTGCCTGTCCCATGATCGAATTCCGTGCTGCCCGCCGCCCCCGTACCGCCGGTGCCCCCGAGGGCGAACGCCCGCTCGAGGGCAAACGCGTGGTCATCACCAACGCCACCTCCGAGATCGGCCGAGAAACGGCCCGACTACTCGGTTTTCACGGCGCCGAGGTCATCCTGGTCGCCCGCACCGGCGCCCAGCTGGTCGAAGACTGCGCCACCATCATCGAATCCGGGGGCCGCGCCCACTGGTACCGCTGCGACATCGCCGCCCTCGGCGATGTCGACCAGCTGGTCGAGTGGCTGCTCACCGAATTCGACACCGTCGACGTGCTGGTCAACAACACCGGCCGCCCCGCCCGCCGCCCGGTCCTGCAATCCTTGGACCGGTTCCGCAACTACCAGCGCATGATGTCCGCCTACTATTTCGGCCCGCTGCGCCTGACCCTGGGCCTGCTCCCCGCCATGCTCGCGGGCGGCTCCGGCCACGTGGTGAACGTCGGCCCGTGGAGCCCGGAGACCGGGGCCGCGCCGAACTTCGCCTCCTACGCCTCCGCCCAGGCCGCCTGGACCACCTTCGGCCAGTGCGCCGACGCCGAGCTCTCCCCGCGCGGCATCCACGTCTCCACGGTCCAGTACCCGATCTTCAACGACGCTGCCGCATCTCGCACTCAAGTGGAGGACGCGACGCCGGACCCGGCCGAGGCCGCACGCTGGATCGAAACCGCCATCCGCACCCGGCCCAGCCAGCTCCAGCCGCGGTTCCCACGGGCTCTACTTGGACTGGCGTCAATGTCGCCTCGCACCACTCGTCTGAAGCACGCGCTGGGCATCTGACCCCGGCACACCCCCTCCCACAGCAATCACCCATGAGGCGAAAGCGGGCATCCGGAGGTCGTGCGGACGGCCCACGCCGGAACGTCCGCCGTCGACAATGGTAGCTGCCACCTAAACCGAGCTACTTGTCGGTGGCGGTCAGTATGGTGGCGCTCCTAACGCTGAATGAAGTACCGATGGTGTTTCCGGTTGCACTAGAGGAGATTTCGTGACGAAGTTGATCTATACCCAGCTGCTTGAGGCTTGCTCGCCTGGCGGAGCGTCGGTCCTCACATCGGTGACCGAGCTGGCACCGGCAGGCGGCGCTCACGCCGCAGTGGCACCGGCGAAGTTCGTAGTGGGCACGAACTCCGTATTCGCTTATGAGACAAGATATATCGACGGTGAACCGCTTGTAGCTGTGGTGATCGACTCCAAGTCGTCGCAGCTCAATCGGGTCGAGCAGCCGATCTCGTTCGCGGTAGTCGACGGTCACCCGGTTCTGAGTCGCATCCCGAGGATCCGTGTCTCCTACGACAACGAGAGCTACACGGATATCGAGCTGCCCCACCGCTGCTTCGACGGACACATTCGGGCGGGGTCCGTCGACGGCAAACCTGTGACCGACCACGCAGCATACAGGGCGGCACGGGATGCTTCGCCGAGCGATGCGCGAGCACTACTCGAAATGAGTCCGGTGAGTCTTGTTCTCGGAGCATGGGATTCGTCGCGGCGAACGCATCAGGGGCGCTATCGCAGCGCACTGGTCGGCGAGATTGTCGGGGTACTGGCAGATCAGGGCCCTGACGCGAAGACGCCTCCGCTGCGTGGCGGCGCGCGTGTCGATCCGGTGGCGATGAGCGTACAGCTGTCCGGCTCCGACATGGAGAAGCTCGTGAAGGCGCAGGAGTCCGAGCTCAGCAGCAAGAACATCAACGGTATCCGCGAGGACGTCAAGAAGGCCAAAACCAAGCCGCTGTCGGCATCACCGCTGGGACTCGGTGGCATCCCTCCGACGCTCAACGCGCTGGGCGCAGTCGCGTGCCGACGGATCACGCGAACGCACGTGCTGAGTTTCAGTGCGTTGCGACAGTTGCGGTTCGGTGCTGACGAGGCCGGGAATGCGGCGTGCCGATCATTGCTGGCAGCGCTGGCGCTGAACGGGCTCGCCCGTTCGGACGCCGAGCTGAGCCTGCGGGCAAATTGCGATCTCGTTGAGCTGGGTCCGGCAACGGTGCTGCTGGACCAGCGGTATGGCAAGAACCTGGAGCTGGAGCCGCTCACGATCACCGAAGCTGATGCGCTGCTGGAGTCTGCGATCGAGCAGGCCGCCAAGAAGGCTGGGATTCGTTGGGAAGGCCAGATTTTCGAGGTCGTCGGCAACCCGGTGGTGCTGCGGGGCGCGATCGAGGAGTCGGACGAGTGACCGGACGGTTCGGCATTCGCGCCCGGTTCCCACTGGGTGTGTATATCGGGCATCGATCCGACGGAACCCAGGACCCGTTTCCCGATCCCGCCCGGCTGCATGCCGCATTGATGAACGCCGCCGGTCAAGGCTCGACCGCTACGGTCGACGGAGAGCACATGCGGCCCAGCGACGCAGCGACGGTGGCGCTGGCCTGGCTGGAGAACAATCCACCCACGGGTATCCGGTTCCCGCAGATGACACCACTGGCACCGCAACCGGTGATCGCGTATCGCGCCGAAGGTGTCGTACGCAAGGAGGGCGGACGTTGGGTCGACAAGAAGACGCAGCGGGCCTTCTCCGACGGGGTCGCTCTCGACGGTGAATTCGGATGGTCATGGGACGGCGTGGACGTCCCCGCCACGGTCGCGACCACGCTGGCGGATCTAGCCGCTGACGTCTCGTGCCTGGGCGAGGCGACCAGTCCGGTCATCCTGGAGATCGGCGAGGTGGAACCCACCGAGGTGCTGCGCCACGATCTGAGCCCGTATCAGGCCGGCGGGCGCCGAGTACGGGCGGCGGCGCCGGGCCGCAGTGACGCACTGACCCGCGCACACGTTGCGGCGCGACCAGCCAAACCACCAAGCCAGGCCAGTGACCGCCACACGAGTACCGACAGTCCCGCACCGGCCCCGGTTCCAGTCGAGGGACTCACCGAACTCCGTTACGCGTCGAAGATTGTCGAGCCACCGGCCGCTCCGTGGCGGCACGTCCTACTGGTTGAGGCGCAACTCGATACGGAACAGCGGGCCCGCACGGTGGCACCCGAGGACCACCTGATGTGGTGCGTCACACTGCATCGGGCGCTTATCGCGCGGATCGGATTTGGCGCTCCGCCCCTGATCACCGGTAAGTACGAGAAGGGCGGTACGCCTCCGGTGAACCGGTTGGCGATCCAGCTGCTCGATCCGTCAGCGACCGCCGCGCAAGGGCTGGACGGTCGTGCCTTCGCATTAATGCTTCCCGATGATGTTGCAGTGCAAGATCTTCTGTCGCTCGGCGGGGCTCTGCGCGATCTGAAGGAGATTCGATCCGCACACGGCCGGATGCGGTTGTCGTCCGCCGGTCGAACAGTCGAAGCCACCTCGTTCTGGCCGGCTCCGCAACCAGGGTATCGGCGGCTGTGGAGAACACATCCAGCGGTGATGCCGGAGACGCGGCGGCAACGGCGCGGTGAGCGGCCGTGGTCGCTCGTGGATGCGGCGCTGCTGTCGACCGGGTTTGTCTGGCGCGGCGAGTTCATGGACGTGGACGCGCGCGACTATCGCGGGCTCGTACGCGCAGTGGAATCACGAGGCGTGCAAGCCTTCTCGCCGACCCTCGTGACACGCAACACGGCGAAGTATGCACACAAGATGCCTGAAGGCGTTGCGGTACAGCCGTACCGGACGACTATCGACCTCGGCTCGCTGGCCGGGGACCGGACGATGGTCGCGATCGGGCAGACCCGCCATCTCGGCGGCGGACTACTGGTGCCGCTGGACATTCCGCCTGATGCGGCCGACCTGATGTTCGAGGCGACTCGATGAGCCTGCAGTTCAGCGACTTCGAGGACTTCTTCGCGCATGCCCACAACGGCAACAAGCCCTTCGCTTGGCAAACCCGCATGGCGGAGCAGTTGTGTCAGACCGGACGCTGGCCAGATCAAATCGCGGCACCCACAGGTGCTGGAAAGTCAAGTGTCGTGGACATTCATTTGTTCGCCAACGCGCTTCACGCCGCGGGCGGCGGGGCACGGGTGCCACGGCGACTGTCGGTCGTGGTAAACCGTCGTGGCCTGGTCGACCAGCACGCGATCCACGCGCACGCACTCTCTTCCCGGCTCAGCACTGCTGAGGAAGGCACGCTCGACGCTCAGATCGCGGCAGCGCTGCGATCGCTGCGCACCGGAGACAATATCGACGACGACGGGCCTTTCGAACTCGCCACGCTGCGCGGTGGCATCCCGACCGACCGGCGGTGGCTGGACGACCCTGGCTGCTGCACGATCCTGTGCGCAACACCCGATATGTGGGGCAGCCGGTTGCTGATGCGCGGCTATGGGTCGACCCGGTATGCCCGCCCCCGGGAGGCCGGTCTACTCGCCTACGACTCGGCGCTTGTCATCGACGAGGCCCACCTCAACCGGCAACTGCTGCTCACCGCCCGCCGCGTCGGGCAATTGGCCGCGCCGACCGCAAGCCGCCTCGGCGTCACCGCTCTGCAAACGGTTGAAACCACCGCGACTCCAGCAGAATCCAGCATCGATTCAACTGCCGCTGGCGTCAGCGCCAAAGATCTCGAGAACGAACCGATTCTGGCGCAACGTCTCTGCAGACCGAAACCGGTCCGTTGGCACGGTGCCGAAAGTTGGAGCGGCCGAGCGCCAAACGCTCGGTACCTCGATGACCTTGCCGCCCTGGTCCAAACTCACCACCTTGCCTTTGGCCGAGGCGTACCCGAAGGCCGGACAGTCGGCTGCGTCGTCAACCGGGTCGACACCGCAGTGCGGCTAGCTGCACAGCTGCGGAAGGACGGTCTGCGGGTCGAGGTGAAGGTCGGCCGCATGCGCCCTTACGACCTCCAACAAGTGCTCTCCGATAAGCCTGGACTTCTCACCTCGACCGGTGACGGCACCACCGATGTACTGATCGCCACCCAGACCATCGAGGTCGGCGTCGACATCGACCTGGCCGCGATGATCACCGAACTGGCACCCGGATCAGCACTCAGCCAGCGCGCTGGCCGGGTCAACCGCGTTGGCAAATCAGAAAGCACCGAGATCGTCGTCGTCGGCCCGGCCGAGCCCGGGAATCTCGCCGACTTGCCGCCCTACACCGCTGATGAACTGACAGCCGCCTACCACTGGATTCAGCGCCGCGCGAACGATCCGAATGGCCTTGCCCCAGAAACGATCAGCAAAGACCCGGCACCAGCATCACAACCCCGGCGCACTCTCTGGCAACGCCTGGAGACCTACGACACTCAACTACTGGCCCGCACCAACGACGATCTGTTCGACCAGCCCGACCTCGAACTGTGGCTGCGCGACGACCTCGAACCCGAACGTGCCATGGCGGCGGTCGTCGTCCGGGCCGACCTGCCCGACGACGACACCTTGGCGCTCGCACTGCTGAACGCCGTGCCACCGGCAGACATCGAGGCATTCCCGTGCACGCTCACCGACGCGGCCGCTCTGATCGATCGCGTCCGCGCGGATTCGGAACGCCCCCGGGTCTTCGTGTGGCGCGAAGACCGCTTCCTCGACGACCCCGAGGGCAAACTCCGTCCCGGTGATGTGGTCGTCGTCGACGACTGCCATCTTGTGCACACCGAGGGAGTCATCGTCGATCCTCCTACCCACCGCGCCCATACGGTGCCGTTCGAACGTTTGCCGGGCGTGCTCACGATCGAGTACGCGGGCAAGGCTCTCACCGAATTCGCCGAATTGTCCGACGAGGATATGCAACTCGCCTACGAGGAAGGCGGCGGCACCGGGCAACTCGTGCCCGGGCCACTGGACCCGGCTTCGGCTCGTCCCGCTCTGTCGTGGATCGTCATCCGTGAACCCAAGCACCGCGGCATCGATGAAGAGACCCAGCAGGAATGGACCTCCAAAGGACCCATCACCCTGGATGTGCACTCCGAGGCCGTCGCTACCCGCGCGCATCACGTCGCCCGACAGGTCGGGCTAGCCGAACCTCTCCCCGAAGCCCTACGCCTCGCCGGCATGTACCACGACCTCGGCAAACAAACAGACTGGTTCCAACGCCTCCTGGGCCGCCGCACCGACGACCCGCCACTGGCGAAAAGCCGCAGGCATACCGAATTCCAAGCCAAACGCGCCCGTGCCGTCACCGGCATGCCCACCGGCTGGCGTCACGAACAACGATCCGTCATCGACGCCGCCCACGCCCTCGACGCCACCATCAACGCCGGCCCCGGCTTCCGTGACCTCGTGCTCCGCCTCGTCGGAACCAGCCACGGCCGCGGCCGCCCCGGATTCCCACACACCGCAGCCGATCTCATCCCTGACAACACGGATCGGCTGGCCCGCATCCTGTTTGACACCGGCGAATGGGACAGCCTGATCGAACGCACCCACACCGAATGGGGCGTCTGGGGAGCCTGCTACCTCGAAGCCCTGCTCCGCTCAGCCGACGGCCAATGCTCCCGAGAAGGATCATGACCACATTCCCCCTCGCCGGCCCGGACACCAGCGCACTCACCCACTTCGCGCTCTACGGCCTGGCGAACATCATCGAATCCGAAACCGGCCACCCTGTCCTCCTGAACTGGAACCCGAACACCCGCACCGCGGAACTGAACACGGACGCCATCGACGATCACGACGTCGCCCGAGCCGTCCACGCCCACGCAACTCGCTGCGCATCCGAAACCTCCTGGCTGCGTGCACAACTGACCCCTACCGGTCCAGCCGCTTTCAGCCCCCGCATCAAAACCCCCAGCACCGACGCCGATTGGCGAGCCCTGCAACAACTCCGCCACTCCCACCTCGACGCTCTCCTCGACAAGGACATCCCCCTCGACCTCGCCATGATCGGCAGCCTCGGCGAACCCGCCTACTGGCGGTTCGACCGCAAGGAACGCCGCCCCGACCACGGTGCCAGCCGATGGGAAATGAAGGCCCGCAACAAAGGCCAAGAATTCGTCACCCACCGCCTCCTCCCCATGGCCGAAGCCCTAGCCGCCCGAACCCCCGACACCATCCGAACCGGCCTACTCGGCACCACCCTCACCGACGAACTCGGCGGCGGAAAACCAGAGTCCCAAACCTCCACAGGCTTTACCCGCCCCGCCCCCACAGACTGCGCCCTAGCCTGGTGTGCCCTCTGGGGAATCACTAATTTCCCTATCGCCCACCACATTTCAATTCTCTCCCGCACACCGTCCGCCTTTCCCGGACGCGTGCTGCACCCCACAATCCTGGCGCTACCGATCGTCACCAACCCGATCACAACCGCGAGACTACGAACCATCCTCGTCTCCCAGGCCCTCGACACACTCACCCAATTCCTCACCCGACAACCAGGCACCACCCCACCAGACGCCGCCGCAGCCGAGGCGGCCGGAAAATGGCTCCAGGCACGGCAAGTCAACGCAGTCATCCTGTTCCCCATCCATAAGGTAGGTAGTGACAGCGCCCCCCAGCGCCTCATCCTGACAGGCCGAATCGAAACCCTCCCCCCGGCCCCAAGCCCTCGGTCTGATCCACCCACCCCTCACCCGCGAGCTGCGCTTCATCGAGGCCCGAGGTGAATTACCTGCCCGCTGCACACTCATCGATCGCCGCAGCTCGCCCACGAGCCGCTCTTCATCGAGCCGGGCATATGTTCGACTCCGGCGTGCTGGTCTCCGCGTCGCAGCTCCTCCGCGAGCTGCCCTTCATCGAGGCTTCACCGTCGTCACAACCTACGACCCGATGGCCCGCCGCAGCTCGTCCGCAAGCTGCTCTTCATCGAGGCATGGTCGGCTGCTTCGTCAACTTGAATTCGGTCAACGTGCCGCAGCTCCTCCGCGAGCTACTCTTCATCGAGGCACCGGATCCCTGCTGCCCATGGAAGGCAACCGGATAATCGGCCGCAGCTCGTCCGTGAGCTGCCCTTCATCGAGGCCACGCCGACCCGGCCCTGTCGTCCTCTGGAGCGCGGGCGCCGCAGCTCGTCCACGAGCTGCACTTAATCGAGGCGGGTCGTTGACGGACCCGAAGATGGCGTCCAACACCGCCGCAGCTCCTCCAGGAGCTGCTCTTCATCGAGGCTACGTGACCGGCCAGGGCATCGCCTCCTACGAGGCCAGCCGCGGCTCCTTCGTGAGCTGCTCTTCATCGAGTCACTCGCCCGGAATCGATAGGGTTGCAGTGATTTTGGACGGCCCCAGCTCCTCCGCGAGCCGCTATTCATTGAGGCTGGGACACCCTCGCTGCCTGGAATCTTGCGAAAATCGCCGCGCGAACTGCCCTTCATCGAGGGCGCAGCTCCCTCAGGCTCACCTCCGAGCCAAGCCACGTCGCCCGCTGCTCCCTGAGCTGCTCTTCATCGAGGCGCCTGCACCGTCCACCGCGCCCAAGGCGCGACCGTGCCGCAGCTCGTCCACTAGCTGCCCTTCATCGAGGCGCGCACGGGCATGGCTGCTTGCACGTCAATCCTCAAGGTCGCGCGCTCCACCGCGCGCTGCCCTTCGAAAACAACGGCGAAGCGCCGCACACGGAGAAGGGCTCCCCGATCTGGTAGCCAAAGCCGGATTTGAAGCGGCGACCTTCCGCTTTTCAGGCGGGCCATCCAGGGGCTTGACACCTCATAAATGCACGTGGCGCACTTGCAATCCAAGGATTGAGGAGACTATGTAGGCCACGGCCTCTGTCACAACGCGATGCCACACCAGGCCGCGAAGCCCCTCACGCTGTCGGTGCGTCGAGCATCCTCACGCGCCATCATCCTCACCGTCTCGTGAACCATCGGGTGGAACCGAACCATCGATGGGGCCAGTGCCCGCGCGGTCATCAGTGAGCCCATAACCCGGTCCCGACTTCCCTGGAGTTGGTAGGCGCGCGCGAGGTCGATGTAATGATGGCCTGAGCGTGAGCGCGGAGTCTCGGTGGGGATGTACAGCTTGTCGGCGCGACGGATCGCGGTAGCACTGTCGAGCGATTCGACCGCGAGCGCCACACCCCAGATGCCGACATTCGTTGGACCGAACACAAGGATCTCGTCGCTGTCCCCGCTACGAAGGCGATCCGCGGTCTCGGTTGCTTCAATCAAGTGCATGTCCACGAGATCGCGCCGACCTCCCCGGGCGGCGGCAAGTCCGGATTGCAGATGCAAACCGCCCCATGCGATCAGGTCGGATTCGTCGCCGACGCCCAGGCGGTTCTCAAACTCGGTGCGACACCGCTCGAGGTAGGTCATCGCGGTCTTCCAGTCGCCGCCGCTGGTGAGCAGAGATGCCCGATGGAACTGCGCGGCGGCGATCCACAGGTTGTCGCCGGACTCGTTGGCCGCCCATGTCATCCGGTCGACGGCGATTGCCGCGAGATCTGGGTATCCCAGCTTATGCGCCATCGATCGGGCGTTGTAGTACAGCTCGGCCAGCAGCGCGCCAACCTGTTCCCGATCGTTGCCAACGCTGCGATACATGAGGGTGCGGGTCTCGGTCATGAGCGACGGCAGGACCGCCGCCAACTTCGGAGAGGAGGCGTCACGCCGAAGTTTGCGCGCCGCCAGAACATCCCGCGAGAGCGTCGCAATTGGCCGGACCGCGATGTCGGGGTCCTCCATATCCCAGGCGGCCATCTCAGTGCGCAGCAGCGCAATCGCGGCGTGCACCTCTCGGTCCTCGGCGGTGCTCGGCATGTACGGCTGTCCGAGTAGCTCGGCAGCCGTTATTCGCAGCGCCTTCGCGCACGCCGCGACAAACGCAGGCGTCGCGGCTCGCTTACCCTGCTCAACAGACTGGATGAGCCCAAGGGACACAGGGGTACCAGCGCCGCGAGTCTCAGCGGCTAACCGCTGCTGAGACCATCCGCGCAGCTTCCTCGCCTCGGCAACGCGCGCAGCGACGCCGGCCGAATCCTCGATCATCGCAAGCCCTCAATTCCCAATAGATTCTGGCGGCTAGGCGGTAGTACAAAGTGTACGAGTCCACCCCCGGGGTCCTGCCGCACTCTGATCATGTGGCCGATGGCCACAGGCGGCCCCGACGGGATGCCCGATCCATAACCCTTCCGTCGGGTAGCCGTCTCCGGCTACCCGCCAGAGGGAGGACCATGGACAACGCCGTCGAAATGCCAGCGGGCCTGGACAGCTTGAGTGGCTCCGACTCCCGGAACAAGGCCGTGATCTATTTATTCCGGCCGCTGCTGACCACAAAGGCGGACCTGGATTGGGCTGAGTTCCACGCCAGGCAATGCGCGCACCAGCTCAACCTGCGGGTGGCACAGGTCCTCGTGGTCGACAACTCGCATGCCGATCGAATGGAGATGCTGTACCGGCTGCTCCGTGAGATCGATTGCGCCGTGGTTATCACCCCGAACCTGGCGCACGTGGGCGGAAATGCGCGGCGCGTAACCGCTTTCGCGGACCTCCAAACGGTCAGTCCTGTTGAGCGCCACCCCTGGCGCACCCTGCAGTCTGCTTATGAGCTGTCCACAGCCCTGGAACCCGAAAGCCACTCCGAAGCTCGGGAAGCCGAGGACGGGGCGAGGCGATAGGCGACCGAGAGCGCTTCACGCGAAGGCGTGGACCGTTGCAACCGTGCCAGCGCCTTCCGAAGACCCCAGCCGCAGGGGAGGGCTGGGGTCTTCACGTGCCTAGCAACATGTTTCGCCGCTCTGATCAAAAGGTCCTGGATGGCAATCGAAGCCTTCAACGAACGTTGGTTGGGGCGTTATAGGTCGCGCCGACGCAATCGATGCCGTTGACCGCAGCGGAAAGTTCAGCTTGCGCTACTATCCTCGACCGGGCCGCCTCAGCTCCTCGCGAGCTGCCCTACATCGAGGCCACGATCACTGCGATTGCTCGGCTGTCCTGGTGCGCAAGGCCGCCGCTCGTCCGTGAGCTGCACTTCATCGAGGCGGGACCATCGACCCTGCCGAGGCCGCCCGCTGGATCGAGGCCGCAGCTCCTCCGGGAGTTGCTCTTCATCGAGGCATCCGGAAGCGCCGAGCGATGCGCTGCCCGATCTTTGCCGCAGCTCCTCCGGGAGCTACTCTTCATCGAGGACACGTCTCTGACATTGATGGGGCGATACGCAAGGGCCGCAGCTCGTCCGTGAGCTGCACTTCATCGAGGCGCGTTGTTGCTGGTAAAGACGATTGCGTTGCCTTGCGCCGCAGCTCGTCCGCGCGCTGCTCTTCATCAAGGCGATGACTTGCTTCAGCTCAGTGCTTTTCCGGGCCCAGGCGGTACCCGAAGACCAGGCCGGCGACGGCCGCGAGCACGCAGACCACGCCGATACCGATCAACCAGAACTGGAAGAACGCCAGGCCGAGGGCGGCAATGATACCCGCGCCAGCCAGCAGGAGGCCTCATCGACCGGAAACCTCTATCTCGCAAAATGTTCCATCACCGCAGAGATCGTCAATCAGGGCCACTTCGCTGAAACTGTGATGCCGCCGGGACAATCTCGGCACTGCGAACGCAACCAAAGCCTCCCCGACGATGACTTCCGGAGCGCTGTTCGGGTACGAGGGCGACGCAGCCGCACGCTATTTCGCAGACTTCCCCATACTGGGCCCCCGTTGCGGAAGGCGTATCGGATTCCGGCACCTGCGCGCGAACTTCGTTTCGACCCGAAACTCCGCCAGCTCTCACAGCAAAAACCACCTGGCAGCAACAGGTTTCACGGGCTGACAGTGTACGGTAGAACACCAAGTGGACACCCCAAACATGGCACCGCTCGCGAACACCCACAAACGAGCAGGTCACTAAGCAATTTCGACACCCCTGCCGCAGCTCGTCTACGAGCAGTCTTCATCCAGCTGACATCACCGGTCGTGCATTCATCGAAGATAGTGCAGTGGCCGCAGCTGGTCGATGTGCTGCACTTCATCGAGGCTGGGACACCCTCGCCGCCTGGCACCAGGCGAGATCCGCCGCAACTCCTCCGGGAGTTGCTCTTCATCGGGGCATGGACCGCGTGTCCAAGGTCGAACTGCACTGGGAGCCGCCGCAGCTCCGCCGCGAGCTGCTCTTCATCGAGGCAACGCCATTCGTCAGTTCGACTCCACCTGCGGTAACGGCCGCTGCTCGTCCGCGAACGCTCTTCATCGAGGCGCGGATCGGTCCGGGGCTCGCGCCCGGGAGTGGTCACCGCCCCGGCTCCTCCAGGTAGCTGCTCTTTGTCGAGGCCGCCAGGGGGCGTGGCCGTTGAAAAGCTCGCCGGTCAGCGCCGCAGCTCCTCCCGGAGCTGCCCGTCATCGAGGCAACCATGCTCTCAATGGCATCCCGCTGTCCAAGCAGCCGCAGCTCCTTCGGGAGATGCTCTTCATCGAGGCGACCCGAACGCACCACCGCGAACGCAGAAGCAGTTGCCGCCGCAGCTCCTTCGGGAGCTGCACTTCATCGAGGGATGTCGACGCACGTCGCGTCGTCACCGAAGGCGTGCAGCGCCGCAGCTCCTCTCGGAGCTGCTCTTCATCGAGGCGAGCGGGCTTGGGGCCAGTCAGTTGCCGCTGGTTCGCCGCCGCAGCTCCTCGCGGAGCTGCCCTTCATCGAGGCCGCGCACCCGCTGGCACCCCCCGCTCGACCGCCCCGTTGCCGCAGCTCGTCCGCGAGCGGCACTTCATCGAGGCAGATCGAAGGCGGCGCTCAGCCGCGCTCTCACCCCCTGCCGCAGCTCGTCCGCGAGCTGTTCTTCATCGAGGCTCGTTGAGGATCTCGGGGAGCTCGTCACGCATCGCGGCGGGGCCGCAGTTCGTCCGCGACCTGCCCTTCATCGAGGGTGGTTCTCCTAATTCATCGAGGCCATGATCTCAAGCCGCAGCTCCTCCAGGAGCTGCTCTTCATCAAGGCAACTCCATCGATCTCGGGTCGGGTGTGGACGAGCGGCCGCAGCTCCTCGCGGAGCAGCTCTTCATCGAGGCGAATGCAACTTCGGGCCAAGCCAGGTGGTGATGCAGGCCGCAGCTCGTCCGCGAGCTGCCTTTCATCGAGGAGCCTTTCGCAAAGCTCGGCGCTTATCAACACAGAAGCGCCCCATCCGGATTGGGATGGGGCGCTTCGGGTCTTGCTTCAGCTCAGTGCTTTTCCGGGCCCAGGTGGTACTCGAAGACCAGGCCGGCGACGGCCGCGAGCACGCAGACGACGCCGATGCCGATCAGCCAGAACTGGAAGAACGCCAGGCCCAGCGCGGTGACCGAACCCGCGGCGGCCAGCAGGATGGGCCAGAACGAACCGGGCGAGAAGAAGCCCAGGTCGCCGGCGCCGTCCACGATCTCGGCCTCCTCGTAGTCCTCGGGACGCAGGTCCAGACGACGGGCGACGAAGCGGAAGTAGGTGGCCACGATCAGGGCCAGACCACCGGTCAGCACGATGGCGGTGGTGCCCGCCCACTCGACGCCGGTGCGGGACTGGCCCGTGAAGTAGCCGTAGATCACGGCCACGATCACGAAGAAGACCGTGAGCAGTTCGAAGATGCGAGCTTCGACCTTCATGTCAGTTCATCCTCACTTGGCGTCGGCGAGCTCGTTGCCGCGCGCCTTGCGGTCGGTGTTGAACGGCTTGGTGGAGGTCGCCACCGGCGACTGACCGATCGCGGAGAGCGCCTCGCCGTTGGTCTTGTGGTCCTTGATCCGCGCGTCCATGTACTTCTTGAAGTCGTCGGGCGAGACGACCCGGATCTCGAAGTTCATCATCGAGTGGAAGGTGCCGCACATCTCGGCGCAGCGGCCGACGAACGCGCCTTCCTTCTCGATCTTGGTGATCTGGAAGACGTTATCCGAGTTGTTCTGCTTCGGGTTCGGCATCACGTCGCGCTTGAACAGGAACTCCGGCACCCAGAACGAGTGGATGACGTCGGCCGCGGCCAGCTGGAACTCGATGTTCTTGCCCGAGGGCAGCACCAGGACCGGGATCTCGTTGGAGGTACCAACGGTCTCGACCTTGTCGTAGTGCAGGTAGGAGATGTCGTTCGCGGGCAGGCCGTTGTTCGGGCCCGGCTGCGGGTGGCCATCCTTGGTCGCTTCCTTGTAGCGATCCTTGATGTCCTCGTTCATGTCCTGACGCTCAGCGTCGACACCGTCGTAGACGGGCGAGCCGTCCTTCAGGTCGACCTTCTGGTAGCCGAACTTCCAGTTCCACTGGAACGCCGTCACGTCGACCACGACGTCCGGGTTCTCGACCTTCTCATGCACGTAGTTCTGCACGACGACGGTGAAGTAGAACAGCACGGCGATGATCACGAACGGGATCGCCGTGTAGCTCAGCTCCAGCGGCACGTTGTAACCGGTCTGCCGCGGGAACTCCGGGGAGTTCGCCTTCTTGCGGTGGAACGCGATGGTCCAGAAGGTCAGACCCCAGACCAGCACACCCATCGCCAGCGCGGCGAGCACGGACCAGGTCCACAGCTCGCGCATCCTGGTGGCCTGCGGCGTGATGCCCGAGGGCCAGCCGAATCGAAGCCAAACGTTGTCGATCGAGCAGCCGGAGACGAGCATCGCGGTCATCCCCAAGGACACCGCCAGCCCGGCCCGCCGAAGGATGCGGCCCCGCCGACCCTGGGCGGGTCGTGCCCCTATCGCCTCGCTCGCCTTGTGCGCCACGCTCAACGCCTTCCTGGTCGTCATTCCGACACCGCGCCGCCCGGGCTCCCTTCCGCCGGACGACACATAATCAGCACAGTTCGGGAGCTCGGGGAAGGGTACACGCGAACGCGCAACCGACCCTGAGAGTTTCCCAAGTACTACGCAGCGTAGACCAACAATGGCCCCCCGTTGCGACGGGGTCCTGTCCGACACGCTGCACCCCATTCGCCTCCGCTCCGCGTCGGCTGTTCGCAGCCCCGTCACCTCGGTCTTCCCTCCTCCGCTCCTCCGCTTCGCTCCCGTTTCCGCTCCCAGCGCGGGGAGGCGGAGCGCGGTCCGGACCGAGGCGGGCTGCGAACTTCGAAGTGTTGGATAGGGTCTGAGCGTGATCGGGCCGAGTCAGGCATACTCGGGCAGTAGGTTTCGCGTGCAGCGTGCCCGTGCGGGTACGCCCCAATCCTTATGACTCCGGAAAGAGGTTCTCGGCGCAGTGTGTGGTCTGCTCGGATTTCTGACAGCTGGCACGGCTACTACTCCGGACGGGCGGACGGTCGAGACCACCGCTGCACAGGTGTACGAGGCGCTGCACTGCCAGCGCCACCGCGGCCCGGACGAGCGCGGCACCTGGAACGACGAGCGCATGATCTTCGGCTTCAACCGCCTGTCGATCATCGATATCGAGCACTCGCACCAGCCGCTGCGCTGGGGTCCGCCGGAGAACCCCGAGCGCTACGCCATGACCTTCAACGGCGAGATCTACAACTATCTGGAGCTGCGCGCCGAGCTGAAGGAAGCCCACGAGGCCGAGTTCGGCGACCAGCCGATGTTCCGCACCGAGGGTGACGGCGAGGCCATCGTGGCCGCCTTCCACTACTGGGGCGCCAAGGCCGCGAGCCGGCTGCGCGGCATGTTCGCCTTCGCCATCTGGGACACCGAGCTGAACAAGCTGTTCCTGGCCCGCGACCCGTTCGGCATCAAGCCGCTGTTCATCGCCACCGGCGCGGGCGGCACGGCCTTCTCCAGCGAGAAGAAGAGCCTGCTGGGCCTGCTCGCCGAGCTGGAGCTGACCGACGCCCTGGATTCGCGCGCGCTCGAGCACTACACGGTGCTGCAGTACGTGCCCGAGGCCGAGACCCTGCACAAGGACATCCGCCGCCTGGAGTCGGGCTGCTACGCCTGGGTCGAGCCTGGCCGCGCCCCGCAGGTGACCCGCTACTTCAACCCGCAGTTCCGGGTGCAGAAGTTCGCGGCGGGCTCGGAGGCCAAGCGCTACAAGGAGATCGCCGAGGCGCTCGAGGACTCCGTCGCCAAGCACATGCGCGCGGACGTCACCGTCGGCGCGTTCCTGTCCGGCGGCATCGACTCCACCGCCATCGCCGCGCTGGCCATCCGCCACAACCCGAACCTGCTGACCTTCACCTCGGCGTTCGAGCGGCAGGGCTACTCGGAGGCCGACGTGGCCGCGGAGACCGCCGAGGCCATCGGCGCCAAGCACTACATCCGCATGGTCTCCCCCGAGGAGTACGCGGCCGCCATTCCCGAAATCGTCTGGTACCTCGACGAACCCGTCGCGGATCCGGCGCTGGTGCCGCTGTACTTCGTGGCCAAGGAGGCCCGTAAACACGTCAAGGTGGTGCTCTCCGGCGAGGGCTCCGACGAGCTGTTCGGCGGCTACACCATCTACCGGGAACCGCTGTCGCTCAAGCCCTTCGACTACCTGCCCAAGCCGCTGCGCAAGCTGGCGGGCAAGGTGTCGGACCGGATTCCGGAGGGCACCCGCGGCAAGAGCCTGCTGCACCGCGGCTCGCTCACCCTGGAAGAGCGCTACTACGGCAACGCGCGCAGCTTCAACGACGCCCAGTTGCGGTCGGTGCTGCGCGAGTTCCGGCCCGAGTGGACGCATCAGGACGTCACCGCCCCGATCTACGCCATGCAGGGCTACCACTGGGATCCGGTGGCGCGCATGCAGCACCTGGACCTGTTCACCTGGCTGCGCGGCGACATCCTGGTCAAGGCCGACAAGATGACCATGGCCAACTCGCTGGAACTGCGCGTCCCGTTCCTGGACCCCGAGGTGTTCAAGGTCGCCGAGAAGATCCCGGTCGACCAGAAGATCACCAAGGAGACCACCAAGTACGCGCTGCGCCGGGCGCTCACCGACATCGTGCCGCCGCACGTGCTCAATCGGGCCAAGCTGGGCTTCCCGGTGCCGCTGCGGCACTGGCTGCGCGGCCCGGAGCTCTACGATTGGGCGCGCGCCCAGATCACCGAGTCGGGCACCGACCACTTGCTCAACAAGCAGGCCATCCTGGCCATGCTGGAGGCGCACCGCACCGGTCCGGTCGACCACAGCCGCCGTCTGTGGACGCTGATCGTGTTCATGATCTGGCACGGCATCTTCGTGGAGAACCGGATCAAGCCCGAGATCCAGGAGCCGACCTACCCGGTCAACCTCTGACCTCATGCGACACACCGGAGCGCCACGCCCGTGAGGGGCGCTCCGGGCCGCGTCGTCGCAGTACGGTGCTGGCCATGAGCTACCCGTTTGCACCTCGCTCGCGTCGCCGGATGCTCGCACTGGGCGCCCGGACGCTCGGCGTGGGCGCCGCGGCCGCCCTCGGACTCGCCGCCTGCGGCACCTCGGACAACAGATCCGACGCCACCGAAACCACCCCGGCCTCCAACGACGCCAAGGACATCGCCGCCGACGCCTACGTGTTCGGCTACCCGCTGGTCCTGATGGACGTCACCCGCGAAACCGGGGGCCCGGCAAACCAATTCGTGCACCAGAACCCGCCCACCCCCGAGGTGAGGCAGGTGGTGCGGCTCAACCTCGACACCCTGTACTCGCAGGCCTGGCTGGATCTGCGGCCGGAACCGATGGTGTTGCAGGTGCCCGCGATCGAGACCGGCCGATATTGGCTCATGCAGTTCCTCGACGCCTGGTCCAATACGGTGCACGATCCCGCCAGCACCAATCCGCGCGTCAAGAACGCGCCGCAGCAGCCCCCCTACACCTATCTCGTCACCGGACCCGGCTGGAAGGGAACCGTGCCCGAGGGCATGACCCAGCTGGCCATGCCGACCGGCACCACCTGGCTGCTCGGCCGCATCGAATACCAGGGCGAGGCCGACATCGAGCATGTGCGGGCAATCCAGCACCGGTTGAAGCTGGCCCCGCTCAGCGTCTGGAATTCCGACGGGGTGCAGGGCGGTCCGGGCGCCTTGGCCGCCAGCAGCAGCGCACCCGCCCAGATGGTGGGGGCCATGGACGGGCCCACGTTCTTCGCGCGCATGTGCGCGGTCATGGCGGCCAATCCGGCCCACGAGGACGACGTCGACGCCATGAAGCGTTTCGCCACCATCGGCATCACCCCGGGCGGGGCGGCCACCGTGCCCGCGGACGTGCTCAACGCGGGCCTCGCCGACGGCCGGCGCGCGCTCACCGAGTACCGGGATCCCAAGTCGCAGTACCAGAACGGGTGGCTCTTCAATCTGGAGGTCGGCGCGTACGGCACCGACTATCCGCTGCGCGCGCAGGTGGCCGCGCTGGGCCTCGGCGCGAATCTGCCCCGGGACGCGGTGTATCCCACGATCGACGGGAATGCGGACGGAGACAGCCGGTTCCGGGTCACCTTCGCCCAGGATCAGCTACCACCGGTGGGGGCGTTCTGGTCACTCACCGCCTACGACAGCGAGTCCTACCTGGTGCAGAATTCCGCGCGCATCTACTCGGTCGGTCATCTGGTCCCGCTCTCCCCGGCCGAGGACGGCACCATCACGATCGCGGTGCAGAACGCTGAACCCGGCCCGGAGGTTCCGGCCGGGCACTGGCTGCCGATCCCGGAGTCCGGGCGGTTCTCCCTCACGCTGCGGCTGTACGCGCCGAAGGACAGCGTGCTGAACGGGAAGTGGGAGGTCCCGAAGCTGGAGAAGCTGTCCTGACCCGGGCGCGCCCGTCGTCAGCCGGCGGGCGCGTGGTGGGCGCGGGCGAGGCGGGCGCGCGCCCCCGCGATGATGGTGATGATCATGACCGTCATGACCTGGAGCGCGGTCAGGCTGACCGCCGGTTGCGGCGGCTCCGGCGCGACGAATTCGAGCGGGGGCGGAGGCGGCGGGATCGGTGCGGGCGCGGGCGGAACCGCCTCGGGCAGGGAGGCCACGACGGGCGCGGCGGCGGGGACCACCGCGGGCGCGGCCGGCGGGATCAGCAGGGGAATACCGGGTTCCGGCGCCATCGGGACGGGCAGCAGCAGCATGCAGGTCAGCAGGGCGCTGCCGGTGGCGGCGCTGCCGACCACCACGCTGCCCGCCCCGGCCGAACCCGGACCGACCAGTCCACTGGAGCCCGGGATGAAGCCGGGGCCGATCAGGCCCGAACCCATACCGCTGCCGGTGAGGATGCCCAACCCCAGTGCGGCACTGCCGACCACGGCACTCCCCGCGCAGGCGGTGAGGACGCTGCCGGAGTCGAGGCCCAGCAGGCCGCCAAGGGTGTTGGGGATGGCGATCGGGGTTGCGGGCGCTTCGGGTGCGGGTGACGCGAGATCCGGTGCCCCCGCAGTCGTTTCGCGTGGGATGTCCGGGCTGCTGCTGCCGAGGTCCAGTGCGGTCAGCGGATTCGGGCCTGCGGAGTTGCCCGTCGCGATGCGGCCGCCCGGCGGGCCCTGCGTGCCGGAATAGCTGCTGCCGGTGCCGAGTCCGAGCGCGCTGCCGGTGGGGGCGTCGATCGGCGCGGCGGTGTCGCCGGGTTCCGGCGCTCCCCCGCCCGCGCTGCCGCTGATGATCTCCCCGATCGACGGCCCCGGGTCGGCGGCGGCGACGTCGGGATGGAGGGCGAGCAGGGCCGCGGCCACCGGGACCGCCGTCACCACCGCGAATCCTCGTGCTGTTCTTCGGTTTCCGTTCACGGTGCCTCCGAAAAAGCCGGGCGGGTTACGCGGGTGCGCCGGTCAGCGGGGACTGCCGCCGCTGGACGGCGTTTCCGCGGCGATGTGCTGGAAGCGCGCGAGGGCGAGTTCGTAGGCGTCCTTGGCGACGTGATTGCCGCCGGAGAAGGGCCGATCGAGCTGATAGACGGCCACGATGACCGCGCCGATCACCAGACCGAACAGACCGGTCATCAGGATGCTGCGCTTGGTGACGACGACACCGGAGAACACGGTGCCGAACAGCAGCATGCCGGTCGCGAACCACAGGGCCACATAAAGGAATCCGGGCAGTCGGTACCCCGCGTCCAAACCGCGGTCGTAGCGGGCGTCGGTGATCGCCTCGACCGCGGTGGCCGCCTTGTCCTGGGTGGCCTTGGCGGCCGGGTCGGTGGCGGGCACGGCGTCCACGGCCTCGCGCAGATCGTCCAGGGTGGACTGCGCGGCCGGGCTCAGGCGGCGCTGCTCGTCCATCACCTTCCACTCGTCGCCGATCACCTGCTTGGCGTAGGCGGTCGCCAGGGCCTGAATCTGCTTGCGGTCCTGTTCGGGCATGCCGTTGGCGGTCTCGTAGACAGTGACCAGCGCCTTGCCCTCGGCCACCGTGTGCGCGTGCGAGGTGTCGTACTGCTGCCACAGGATCACCACCACGAAGGCCACGATCGCGGCGAAGAACATGTTGACCATGTCCAAGGTCATGGAGCCCGCGGCGGAATCGTCGCTGTGCCGCCAGGACCTCGGGCGCACCCGGTCCCCCAGCACCAGGATCCCCACCGCGATGCCCGCGAAGAGTGTCAATACCCCCAGCTGCAACAGAATTCCGAGCATTTCGCGACTCCGTTCCGGCCGGGTGGATCCGATCAGAAGGTATTCGCGGCCACGGGTCGGTCGGATTGTGAACAGAGGACGAACTGTTATACGAGTGTCCGAATCCCAACCCCGCCAAGGCCGGAACGCGTTGTTCGGCCCACGCTCAGCGACCGAACGACAACACCGCCGCGGCCAGGGTGACACTCAATTCCAGTGCGGCACCGAGCACATCGCCGTTCAACCCCCCGAACCGCCGCACACAATGCCGCACCAGCACCATGGCCCCCACCAGCCCCAGCACCACCGCCACCGGCCCCTGCCAGTGATCGCCGGTCGCGAACGCCGCTGCGACACAGGCGATCACACCCCACCCATACCCTGTCACCGGCGATTGCGTCCCCGCCACCAACGCCCCGAACCCGGCCCCCGGCGCCGCCTCGATCCCCCTCCGACACGCCAGCACCACCGCGACCCGCCCGACGGCGACGGCCACGACAACCGCCGCCCACCGCCCCTGCTCGGCCAGCGCCCCGAGCGAAACCGCCTGAATGGCAACAGCGAACACCAACGCCGCCACCCCGAACGGCCCCGCCCCGCCACTCTTCATGATCTCGCGAGCCCGCTCCGGCGGACCGTAGCTCCCGAGCCCATCCATGGTGTCGGCCAGCCCGTCGACGTGCATCCCGCGCGTGATCAACGCGAGCCCGGCCACCACGACAAACCCGGCCAACAGCCCCGAGGCCCCGAGTTCGCCGAGCCCCCAAAGCAATCCGGCCGCCCCGCCGCCGAGCAACACCCCGACTACCGGAGCCCACCCGATCGCCCCAGCAGCAACCGACCGGTCGACTTCATCCGGCCCTCGAACCGGCAGCACCGTCAGCCAGGACACCGCCAGCCGAAGCCCGTTCACAGATCAGGCCTCAGCGGCTTCCGCGTCGGCGTCGGCGGTGCTGACTCCGGCTTCGGCGAAGGTGGCCATCTCGCCGAGGGTGGCGACGGCGGCACGCAGCAGCGGGAGGGCGGCGACCGCGCCGGAGCCCTCGCCCAGGCGCATCGTCATGTCGACGAGCGGCTCGAGGTCGAGGCGCTTGAGGGCGATGGTGTGGGAGGGCTCGCTGGAGCGGTGGCCCGCCACCCACCAGGCGCGGGCGCCGGGGGCGAGCTGGTCGGCGACCAGGGCGGCGGCGGTCACCACGACTCCGTCGAGGATGACCGGGGTGCGACGGGCCGCGGCGCGGGCCAGGAAGCCCGCCATGGCGGTCAGGTCCGCGCCGGAGGCGGTGCGCAGCAGGGCGACCGGGTCCTTGAGGACGGGACGGGCGCGCCACATGGCGTCGCGGATGGCGGCGGTCTTGCGGATCCAGCCCGCGTCGTCGACGCCGGTGCCGCGGCCGACCGCCACCACCGGCTCGGTGTCGGTGATGGCCGCGATCAGCACGGTGGCGGGCGTGGTGTTGCCGATGCCCATGTCGCCGGCGATGAGAAGGTCGGCGCCGGAATCGATTTCCTCGTCGGCGATGCTCGCGCCGGCCGCCAGCGCCGCCTGCACCTCGGCCTCGGTCAGCGCGTCCTCGCGGTCGATGGAGCCGCTGGAGCGCCGCACCTTGTGCCGCGAGATCTCCGGCGCGGTGTCGCCGTCCACGGAGATGTCGGCCACCCGCACGGTGGCATCGGCCAAGCGCGCCATCACATTCACGGCCGCGCCGCCGTGCACGAAGTTGGCGACCATCTGCCCGGTCACCTCGCTCGGGTACGCCGACACACCGTGCTGCGCCACGCCGTGGTCCCCGGCGAACACCACCACGCGGGCCCGCTCGAACTGCTTGGGCGGGCACACGCCCTGGCACGCCGCGACCCAGTTGGCCAGCTGCTCCAGCCGGCCCAATGCCCCTGCGGGCTTGGTCAATTGCGCCTGCCGCTCCTCGGCGGCGGCCCACACCAGCGGATCGGGTCCGGTCACGGGTCCGAACGAGATGCGGGCGGGCTTGGTCAGCACCGGCGCGCTCTGGGCTCCGTCGTCCACCGGGCCCGCGACCGCCGAGTCACCGGTCTCGCCGTCAGCGGACGCGGCGCCCGGGGTGGCGGCCGCAGCAGCGACGGCGGCAGTCCCGGCAGCCGGAGACGCTGCGCTCGCCGAGCCGAGTTCCGAACCGCCGGTTCCACTTTCGACAGCTTCTTCCCGTCGGACGGACCCACCGTCAGCGGCGGCCGAACCGACGACGTTCGCCGAAACGGGCTCCACCGCAACCGGATCCGTTCTGTTGATCGACGAAGTCGCCACGGCGAGTGATGAATCCGTTCCGGCGGCATCCGACAGCGCGGCGGCGGAGACGACCGCGCGGTCGGGCTTGACCCGCACCGGCTGCCCGGCGACCACGAGGAAGACCTCGTCGCACACCTCGGCGAGGCGCTGGTTCAGGGTCCCGATCTCGTCACGGAACAGACGCCCGGAGGCGGTGGCGGGAATGACGCCGAGCCCCACCTCGGGGCTGACGATGATCAACCGCTGCCCATAGCCGGAGACAGCGGCGACGAGCGCGTCGATGTCCGGGGCGACGGTGCCGCGCGGCGATTCCCAGGCGGCGCGGGCATCGATGCGCCCGGTCAGCCAGGTGCCGAGGTCGTCGACGAGGGTGGCGGAGGCGGGCTCGCGCAGCGCGGCGATCGGATCGCCCTCCACGATGGTCCAGGTCGCGGGCCGTCGGGCCCGGTGCGCCGCAATGCGTTCGGCGAAGTCGGCGTCGGCGGGGTCGACCGCGGCGGTGGCGACGTACCGCACCGCCTCCGACGCGACGAGCTGTTCCGCGAAGGCCGACTTGCCGGACCGGGCGCCACCGAGCACCAGGGTCCGCAGCGGCCGATCGGTTGTCTGAGCACTGTGCGACACGTCAGCACGGTATCAACTGTGCCGGTGCTCCGGCCGAGTAGGCACGGCCATCCCGTGTGCGGGCGTCAGTAGTTCTTCTCGTTGTGCACGCACTGCACCTTCAGGTCCTCGGCCGTGTACGACCAATCGGTCCCCTGCGGGCAGTCCGAGCCGTGCGCCACGCTGGCGATGATCTTGCCGTCGTGCCGCGTGGAGCAGGCCACCACCGTGTCGTGGTTACCGGTCGAACCGCCGACGATGCACTCCCCCACCGCGGTGCGCGGATCCGTGCATCCCGCCGTCGCCGACACAGCCAGCACCGCCAGCGGCACCGCCGCGATCATCACTGCCCACCGCATGAGTGCGCATCGTAACGGCCCGGGCCCGCTCAGGAGACCCTGGCGCCGAACCGCCGCCGATACTCCACCGGCGCGATCCCCACCAACCGCTGGAAGTGATGCCGCAGCAGCGCCCCCGACCCGAATCCGCAACGGTGGGACAGCGATTCGAGGTCCAGGTCGGTGTCTTCCAGGAGCTGTTTGGCCAGCAGCACCCGCTGCCCGGTCAGCCACTTCACCGGCGTGGTCCCGGTCTCGGCGGCGAAGCGCCGCGCGAAGGTGCGCGTCGACATGGAACTGCGTGCCGCCAGCGATTCCACCGAGTGCGGCAGGTCCAGGTGCTCGCCCATCCAGTGCAGGGTCTCGCTGAGACCCTCGGATTCGCAGGCCACGACCGGCCGCTCGATGAACTGCCGTTGTCCGCCGTCACGCTGCGGCGGGACCACCATGCGCCGGGCGATGGCATTGGCGACGCTGCTGCCCAGTTCGCGGCGCACCAGGTGCAGGCAGGCGTCGATGCCCGCGGCGGTGCCCGCGCTGGTGATGAGATTGCCCTCGTCGACGAACAGCACGTCCGGGTCGACGGTGGCGAGCGGGAACTGTTCGGCCAGCAGGTCGACGTAATGCCAGTGGGTGGTGCATGTGCGCCCGTCGAGCAGTCCGGCCGCGCCCGCCAGGAACGCCCCCGAGCACACGGTCAGCACGGTGGCCCCGGCCGCGGCGGCGTCGCGCACGGCGTCGATGACCCGGGCGTCGATCTTCGCCGCGCCGTCGCGGATCGGAAAGGCCGGAATGGCAACCAGATCCGCGTCGCGCAGTTCCTCGAGCCCGTAGTCGGGGGTGACGTGGATGCCTGGTGAACTGGACTTCAGCGGTTTCCCGGGTTCGAGGCCGCAGACCCGGAAGTCGAAGGCGGGCAGGCCCTGCGCGGTGCGGTCGAGCCCGAAAACCTCACAGACCACACCGAATTCGAACATGGCGAGGTTGTCGTTGAGTACGACGGCGACCTTGGAGAGCATGTCGCGATCCCATCTGGCCGGATTTTTGCGAACTATGTCAGAACAGCCACTGTTGGCCGAAAGTTCCCTACAGGAAACTTACTGCCATGGATGCACTGTCCGCAATCGTCGCAGCCGGAACCGCGATCACCGCGCTCGGCACCCTGACCTTCGGCCTCATGGCCGCAGACACCACCGCACACCTCGACGAGGAAGAGGCCCGCGCATGACCGCCATCACCTCCGGACACGGCCACTACCGCTCCGCGACCGCCACCGCCCGCGTCGGCCTCGCCGTCCGCCGGATCACCGCCCTGCTCGCCGCGGCCGGCCGCGCCGTCCCGCTGCACCGCGAGAACACCTGGGAATTCGCGGGCTCGACGAATGTGGTCGATCGCGACCACGCCCGCGTCGCCCAGGAATTGCGCGCGCTCTCGGCCCACCGAGAGCACAACTGATCGCTAGACCGCGTCGCCTGGGTTCACCTGCGGCTTCGGCGCGCGCATGCGCCGCACCTGCGAGGCGCGCACGAAGGCGTACCAACCCAGCGAGAACGAGGAATCGGTGCTGTCCGGGAAACGCTCCCGGACCCGGTTGCTCACGATCCGACCGAGCACCACGCCCTCGATGATCATGAACAGCATCATCACCAGCATGGCCAACGTCACGATCGCCTGCAGCGCGGGCGAGAGGATCATGCTCAGGATCAGCACCAGCGCCAGCGGCATGAACAGGCCGAGCAGGTTGCGGCGGGCGTCGACGATGTCGCGCACGTACTTCTTGACCGGGCCCTTGTCGCGCGGGAGCAGGTACTGCTCGTCACCGGCGAGCATGCGGGCGCGGCGGTTGTTGACGTCGGCGCGACGCTCGGCCGAGGACGCCTTGCGCTCCTCCTTGGTGCCGCGCAGCGCCTTGCGGCGGGCCCGGGCCTCCTTGGCGGTCTTGGGTGCGGGCGCGACCGGACCGCGGCGGCGACCCTGCGCCTCGCGGCGCGTCGGGGTCGGACGCCCTTTACCCAGGGTGACGGTCGTGTCCGCCACCGCGGCACCGGCGTCGGTGCTGGTGCTGTCGGAGGTGGGGGTGGACTCGCCACGGCGCAGGAACTTCACGCCGACCAGGCTAACAATCCCGCCTTCCCGAGTCTTCAGCGCCCAGCTGAGAGCCGTTTTCCGGCATGCATGCGGGCCGGCGGTCGAGAGCCGACCCGATTCTGGACATCCCCGGCGAGTTGCCCTCGCCACCCGAAATCAGTTGTCACCTCGGCACACCCCGGAGCTATTTGTCAGCGACGACGCAGCCTGACCGTTCCGGCGAATAAGCGCCGCGTACGATAGGGAATAGTCGCCCGCCGACGGGTGTTGACAGGCTTCGAGCCATACCCTCACGGGCTGGCCCACACGCCACCACAAATGGGTCCCTTAGGAGAGTTCATGACTGTTGAGAACGAGACCACCACCCATGGTGCGACTCTGACCGAGGCCGCCGCCCTCAAGGCGAAGGCGCTGCTGGACCAGGAAGGCCGCGACGACCTCGCCCTTCGCATCGCGGTTCAGCCCGGTGGCTGCGCGGGCCTGCGCTACCAGCTCTTCTTCGACGACCGCACCCTCGACGGCGACCTGGTCGTGGAGTTCAACGGTGTGAAGCTCGCGGTCGACCGCATGAGCGCTCCCTACATCCAGGGCGCCTCGATCGACTTCGTCGACACCATCGAGAAGCAGGGCTTCACCATCGACAACCCGAACGCCACCGGCTCCTGTGCCTGCGGCGACAGCTTCAACTGAGCTAGCTCCCGAGTTAGCACCGCGCAGCGCGGAACATCTCCCGGGATGTTCCGCGCTGTCGCGTGTCCGGTTATTTTCATAGGTGCGGACCATTTTCGGGACGCCTCCCCCACTCGAAGGATTCACCCGTGACCATCGCCGTGTCCGCGTCCATCGCGACCGATCACCTCATGCGCTTTCCGGGCAAGTTCTCCGATGTGCTGCTGGCAGATCAGCTGCAGCACGTGTCGCTCAGCTTCCTCGTCGATGATCTGATGATCCGCAAGGGCGGCGTCGCGGGCAACATCAGCTACGCCATGGGCGTGCTGGGCCGCACCCCGCTGCTGGTGGGCGCGGTCGGCCAGGACTGGGGCGACTACCGGAAGTGGCTGGAGGACAACGGCGTCGACTGCTCCGCGGTCCGCGTGTCCACGACCGCGCACACCGCGCGCTTCGTCTGCACCACCGACGAGACCATGGCGCAGATCGCGTCGTTCTACCCCGGCGCGATGGCCGAGGCCCGCGAGATCGACATCACCGAGCTGGCCGCCGGCCGCGAACTGGAGCTGGTGCTGATCGGCGCCGACGACCCGGAAGCCATGCTGGCCCACACCGACCAGTGCCGCGCCGCCGGAATCCCGTTCGCCGCCGACCCCTCCCAGCAGCTGGCCTTCCTCGACGGCGAGACCATCCTGCGCCTGATCGACGGCGCGGACTACCTGTTCACCAACGAGTACGAGTGGGGCATCCTGCTCCAGAAGACCGGTCTGTCCGAGGCCGAAGTCGCTGAGCGCGTGGGCATCCGCGTCACCACCCTGGGCGCGAAGGGCGCCAAGATCGTCGACCGCGACGGCTCCGAGCTGTTCGTGGACGTGGTCCCCGACATGGCCAAGGAGGACCCGACCGGCGTCGGCGACGGCTTCCGCGCGGGCTTCCTGACCGGCCGCTCCGCGGGCCTGTCCCTGGAGCGCTCGGCCCAGCTGGGTTCGCTGGTCGCGGTGCACGTGCTGGAAACCGTTGGGCCGCAGGACTGGACCCTGGACCACGATGTGGCGATGAAGCGCCTGCGCGAGGCGTACGGCGCCGAGGCCGCGAACGAGATCGAGCCCATTCTGCGCTGACGGCCACTGCGCCGCCGAACACCGACAGCCGCACGCTGATCCGATCAGCGTGCGGCTTTCCGCGCTACCGGCCGCCGTTCCGGATCGCCGCGGTCCCGTTGCCGGTCCGGGTTCGGACGAAGCCGGTCCGGGTTCGGACGAACGCGTCGCCCGCAATACGCTGTGAGGCATGTCCTCCGACGACCGTCTGTACTTCCGCCAGTTGCTCTCCGGCCGCGACTGGGCCGTGGGCGACCCGATCGCCACCCAGATGCGCAACTTCGCCTACCTGATCGGGGATCGGGATACCGGCGAATGCGTGGTCGTCGACCCCGCCTACGAGGCGGCGCAGCTGGTGGAGATCGCCGAGGCGGACGACATGCGCCTGACCGGAGTCCTGGCCACCCACCACCACCCCGACCACGTCGGCGGTTCGATGATGGGCTTCACCCTGCGCGGCGTGAAGGAGCTGCTGGAGAAGACCGACGTGGCCGTCCACGTCAATGCCGAGGAATTGCCGTGGGTGGCCAATGTCACCGGCATCGCCCCCTCCGAGCTCACCGGCCACTCCCACGGCGACAAGGTCGCGGTCGGCGGCTTCGAGATCGAACTGCTGCACACCCCCGGCCACACCCCCGGCAGCCAGTGCTTCCTCTTCGAGGACCGCCTCATCGCCGGCGACACCCTCTTCGTCGACGGCTGCGGCCGCACCGACTTCCCCGGCGGCGACTCCGACGCCATGTTCCGCAGCCTGCGCTACCTCGCGGACCTGAAATCCAACCCGACGGTCTTCCCGGGCCACTGGTACTCGGAGGAACCCAGCGCCTCGCTGTCGCACATCCGCGACCACAACTACGTGATGCGCCCCCAGACTCTGGAGCAGTGGCACATGTTCATGCCCAGCTGAGCTCGGCGCGCGATCGGCGGCACTGTCGCGCCCCCGGCCAACGGGCTCCATGGGCCGCCGACAGCAGCCTGTTCGTGCGCGGTCGGCGAGTCGTGGCCCGCGCCCGGCTGCTGTCCGGATTCGCGTTCGTCGGTGAGCATCTCGAGTCGTCGATCATGCAGCGCAACCACCGCAGGTGGCCTTCGCGCGCAGCCGGCGACTCGCTCCAGCGCCGACCGACATCCCGGCGGGCACTGCCGCTATAGCCCCTCATGCACCACGCCCGCCCCGAAACTCTTTCGGGGCGGGCGTGTTTCGTCCGTTCGGGCAGCGCCCGAGCTATGCCATGGTGCGCAGCCAGCCGTGGCTGTCGGCGAAGGTGCCGCGCTGGATGCCGGTGAGGGTGTCGCGCAGGGCCATGGTGACCTCGCCGGGTTCGCCGGTGCCGATGGTGAATTCGCCCTCGGCGGAGCGGACCGAACCGACCGGGATGACGACGGCGGCGGTGCCGCAGCCGAAAACCTCGGTGATCTCACCGGATTCGACGCCCTCGCGCCATTCCTCGACGGAGATCCTGCGCTCCTCCACCTTGTAGCCGGAGTCGGCGGCCAGGGTGATCAGCGAGTCGCGGGTGATGCCGGGTAGCAGGGAGCCGGACAGTTCCGGGGTCACCAGCCGCGCGTCGGAGCCGCTGCCGAAGACGAAGAACAGGTTGTTGGTGCCCATCTCCTCGACGTAGCGGTGCTCACACGCGTCCAGCCACACCACCTGGTCGCAGCCCTTCTCCGAGGCCTGCTGCTGGGCGAGCAGGGAGGCGGCGTAGTTGCCCGCCACCTTGGCCTCGCCGGTGCCGCCGGGAGCGGCGCGCACGAACTCGGTGGACAGCCACACCTTGACCGGCTTCAGCCCGCGCGGGAAGTACGCGCCGGCCGGGCCGCCGAGCAGCAGGTACTTGTAGGCGGAGGCGGGCTTCACGCCCAGGCCGACCTCGGTGGAGAACATGAACGGCCGCAGGTACAGCGCGTCCTCGCCGCCCGCGGCGGGCACCCAGTCGCCGTCCACCTCGAGCAGCTGGCGGATCGATTCGACGAACAGCTCCTCGGGCAGCTCCGCCATCGCCATGCGGGCCGCCGACCGGCGGAAACGCGCGGCATTGGCGTCGACGCGGAAGGTCGCGATGGAGCCGTCGGCCTGCCGGTACGCCTTGAGACCCTCGAAGATCGCCTGGCCGTAGTGGAACACCATGGTGGCCGGGTCCATCGCCATCGGCCCGTAGGGCTCGACGCGACCGTTGGTCCACTGTCCGTCCACATAATCCAGCGACACCATGTGATCGGTGAAGTACCGCCCGAACCCGGGCTCCGCGAGAATCTCCTGGCGCCGCTGCGCCGAAACGGGCGCGGGATGCGGGACACGGGTGAATTGCGCGGCAAGTGTCATGACCGGGAGTCTAATTCGCCGCCCTCGACACGCCGGTGCGGGCCCTTACGGACCGTTCACCCTCCCGCCGTCGCCCAGGCCGCTGGCTAGGGTGGGCGGCGTGTATCCGGAGCCTCCGCTGACGCAGCCGCCCCGTTCGAACCGCCCCCTGGTGATCGCGTTGATCGCCGTCAGCGTGCTGGGCCTGGTCGCCATCCTCGTCGTCGCGGCCCTCACCCCCGCCCACACCATCCCCGGAACCGCCCTGCCCGCCGACGACTACGGCCCCCAGGACACCGCCACCCACACCACCGCGCCGACCACCACCACGACCGGCGCCGCCAAACCCCAGATCGCGTCCCTGACCCCCGGCTGGCAGACCGCCTACTCCATCAACCGCAACGCCGGCTACGACACACCCCAGAACTGGACGGTCCCGAGCCCGGACACCATCGTCGGCTACGAGGGCGGCGGCGGCCGCGTGGTCATGAGCGGCGCGGCGGAATGGCAACCCAAGTCCTGCGACGGCCATCACACCATGGCCCTCGCGGGCGTGACCGGCTCCAAACTGGGCGACACCGCCGCCGCGGCCAAGGACATCGCGACCAGCTGGGCCAAGGTCGCGGCCTCCAACGACGACCGCCCCAACTCCACCTACGCCCTCTCCCCCGCCGAAACCCTCACCGTCCAGGGCAAACCCGCCGCCCACGTCACCGCCACCCTGGCCAATCCGGGCCCGAACGACTGCTCCCACCCCGCAGCGTCAGTCGTCCACACCATCGCTGTCCCCGGCAACAAGGGCCAATCCGTGGTGATGGTCATTTACGCCGACCAGAACGTCGACGGCGCGGTCACCGACGACACCCTTCGGCAGATGTACAACACGCTCCGTCCGGCCGGACTGGCCGTCGCGGACTGCAAGCAGGACAACGAGGTCGTCGGCACCTGGTGCGGGTGAGTTCACCCGGACGCCGAACGATGAACGCCGCAGCCGGTTGTCTCGACTGCGGCGTTCATCGCTACGAGCGAAGCTCCTTCAGGCAGTGCGGGTTTCGACGAACGGCGGGCGGATGACCTCGCAGCGCAGGCGACGGCCGCGGACGTCGACCTCGACCTGGTCGCCGGGCTCGAGGCCCGCGGCGGTGTCGAGCAGGGCCAGGGCGATGCCGACCTTGAGGGTGGGCGAGAAGGTGCCGGAGGTGGTTTCGCCGACCTGCTCGTCACCGCGCATCACGGCCTGGCCCTGACGCAGCACACCCTTGTCGATGGCCTTGAGGCCCAGCAGGGTTCGGCGCGGACCGGCGGCCTTCTCGGCGTCGAGCGCCTCTTTGCCCCAGAATTCCGGCTTCTTCCAGCCGACCGCCCAGCCGGTACGGGCCTGCAGCGGCGAAATGTCCACGGACAGTTCGTGTCCGTGCAGCGGGTAACCCATCTCGGTGCGCAGCGTGTCGCGCGCGCCCAGCCCGGCGGGCTGGCCGCCGGCGGCCTGCACCTCGCTGGTCAGCGCCCGGAACACGGCCTCGGCGTCCTCCCAGCGGGGCAGCAGCTCGTAGCCGTGCTCGCCGGTATAGCCGGTGCGGCACACCCGGATCGGTCGGCCGTCCCACTCGGCGTCGGCGTAGGCCATGTACTCCATGTCGGTGGGCAGCCCCAGCTTGGCCAGCACCTCGGCCGACCGCGGCCCCTGCACCGCGAACACGGCGTACCCGCGGTGCTCGTCGGTGATGGTGAGCCCCTCCGGCGCGACCTTCTGCATCTCGGCCACAACCGCGGCGGTGTTCGCCGCGTTCGGCACGAGGAAGATCTCGTCGTCGCTCACGTAGTAGGCGATGAGGTCGTCGATGACCCCGCCTTCGGGCGTGCAGCACAGGGTGTACTGCGCCTTGCCGGGCCGAATCCGGTTCAGGTCATTGGTGAGCGCCGAGTTCACGAACGCCGCGGCCCCCGCGCCCTTGACCGTCGCCTTCCCGAGGTGGCTGACGTCGAACAGCCCCACGGTGGTGCGCACGGCGGTGTGCTCGCCGACCGTCCCCGCGTACGAAACCGGCATCTCCCACCCCCCGAACGGAGCGAAGGTAGCGCCCAGCTCGACATGGACGGCGTGGATGGGTCCCTGCAGCAGCTTCTCGTCGGTCACCGGGGCAGTTTATCCGTCCGGCTTATCCGTCCGCCGATAGCCGGGTGACATCGGAACCGACCGCCTGCAACGCCGGATCGCCACCGGTCAGCGACTCTGATGCGATCGCGGCTGTTGCCGGGGGTTCGGAGATTGCCGCGGCTGCCGGGCCGGACCGTGCGCCGAGGCTCGCGACGAACACCGCCTCATCCATCACCTCGATTCGCTGCCCGCGTATCCGCAATTCGGCGACCCGCCGGGCCTTGCTCGTGGTGAACGCGGCGGCGTCGCCACCACGGAAGCCGTCACCGATCACGAGCCCGGTCGTGCGCCGGGTGACGTTGCGGGCCGGGGTCGCCCCGCACGCGGCGATGGCGTCCCACGCCTGCTGGCGGGTCATGGCCGCGAGATCGCCGGTGAACACGATGACCTCGCCGTACAGCGGGTGGGACGGGTCGGTGCCGGTGACCGTCGGCAGCACCAATTCCTCACGCGCGAACCAGGATCGACGGGGCGCGCGCTCGGCGGCGATGGGCTCGGTCCGCAATGGCCGAGGTGTCCGTTCCGTCCGCAGCGGCCGATCGACGATCATGCGTTCGAGGGCCGCGAGGGAGTCGGTACCCACCCGGTTGGCCAGGGCGATCACGATGTCGGCGGCCGCGGCGGCGTCGGCGGCCGCGTCGTGGTGGTTGGTGAAGTCGATGCCCAGGGCGTCCGCGACATGCGGCAGGCGGTAGCTGTCGAGGGCGAGGTGGCGGCGGGCCAGCGCGAGGCTACAGCTGTAGGTCCACGTGGGCGGGTGAATCCCACTGCGGGCGCAGGCTTCCCGGATCGCGCCGCTGTCGAAACCCGCATTGTGGGCGATAACGGGCAGGTCACCGATGAGGCCCACCACTTCGGGCCACCGGTGCGCGAACTCCGGCTTGTCGGCGACCATCGCCGCCGAGATCCCGTGCACGCGAATGTTGTGCCAGTTGAAGAAGTCGAGCCCCGCGGGCGGCCGGCACAGCCACGCCGCCTCCTCGGCACGACGACCGTCCCGCACGACGGTGACTCCGACCGCGCAGATACTCCCCCGTGAGGAGTTGGCGGTCTCGACATCGATGGCGGCGAACGAAAGTCCCGCCATGCTCACCGCACCGCGAGCGGCAGCGACCGCGCCTCGGGCCCACCGAGCTCGACCAGGAACGGCCGAGCCAGCCGCAACGACTCGAATGCCGCCCAGGCATCGGCCAATTCCGCGACTTCGCGCGCCAACGTCAGCACCGGCCGAATATGGTCGTCCACCACATCGACCTGGTACCGCCTCAACGGCACCCCACCGGCCTCCGCGATCACCGGCCACTGCGGCCGCGTCAGCTTTCCGCCCGCGTCCTGGTGCTCGGTGAACCGCGCATCCGCGGATTCGACTGCCGCGCGGACGGTTTCAACTGTCGCGTCGATGTCGACAATCCGCGCACTCCCGGCATCCGCTGCGCCGCCCTTTGCCACCACGACGGGATATCCAGCCGTGAGACTCTCGATCTCCGCCACACACGACCGATCCAGCACCCAAGCGCCCGATAGCCGCGACTCCCCCACCGCCGCGCCCACATTCACATGCCAGATGACCATCCGTTCCCCGGCCGCGCCGAGCACCACGAGGGAATGAAGGTCGGAGGAGGAAGCCATAACGCTCCACGGTCGCGGCGAACAGGTCCCGCGCTACGTTAGAGCATCCCGCCGACAGATTTCCGTAAACCCCCACGCGAATCATCAACGGAGCCAAACAGTTCCGACCGACCGGTGTTCCACTACGCAACTCGCCGCGCGCCCGACCCCACCTCCCAGGTGAATCAGCTTGCGTGGACCGCGGCCCCCGATCGCAGCAGGATCAATGCCCGATTCGCCGCCGGCCGACCGAGCACGGCCGCGCCCTGCGGCCGTGCCTCGATGAGCCGTTCCGCCAACTCCAGCCCGAGGTCAAACCAGTTCGGGAACCCGCAAATGCGCCAAGGCCAGCTCGAATTCGCGAACGTCGACAGCCTCGACGCGCGCCTGCCGGGCGGCATCCACCCGCAACGCGGCCGACGCCATCCGATTGCGTTCCATCGCCTCGGCACTGTCGTACACACTGCACGAGACAGCACGCCCCGACGCCCTGTTCACCATCAGGCTCGCACTGCAAAATCCATCGAGCTGCTGCTCCATACCGGGCAACGTATGCCCCCGATACACGTCGATCGCACTGTCGATCCTGCTGGGATCAGTCTTCACCCAGGTGACCCGCGCACACGCACCCTCCGGCGTCATATGCGCCCGATGCATGGCCGCGATCTCCCATTCCTCGACGACCGGACTCCCACCGAATATCTCCGCCGCACGATTGCGAATCGGATTCACCCGCGCGGCGCTCGCCCGCAACGCCTCCTCGGATTCCCACGAGCTGGTCACGATGCACCGCCCGGTGTGCCGATCAACCAGCAACGAAAGCCCGACACACCCGGGAATCCCCTGAAGCCCCGGCATGACCTCGTCCCGCACATGCGCGATCCCGGATTCCAAAGCAGATAATTGCGCCTGAAGCGTGGTAGACCGTGCGTACACGACCCACCTCCTTTCTGCACAGAGGCAGCGCCCGGCGGCGCCACCGGCATATTTCACAGTCCTCCCTCCCGATCACCAGGGCAATAGCCTGTGGCTATTCCACAGCAATCGGCCATGACCCGACCGGCACTTCCGCCGCGAATCAAAGCGCCGCCAAGAACCTCGAAATTGCGGATCGAGCATCGACGAGGCCCTTGACCTGCCGATCGAATTCGTCGCTACCGTCGCTGACACATCCGCGCATGGGCCACGACCGACGACCTCGGTCGCCAGCCGTCGCTCCCAGATGCGCATCCCAGAACGCCGCGGTGCGAGGATTCATGGCCGTCCCTTCGTGCAATTCCTTGCCCGAGGCCGTCACGCCGGGCACCCTGCCGTGGCCCCTTGGGCAGCGATTCCGCTTGCGTTGAAGGTGAATCGGCCGCATTCCTCGCGATCGAAGGTGCCGTGTTCGACCCATTCGGTCAGTGCTGCCGCGACGGTACTGTGCGGGCCGAGCCAAGTCTGTGCGGTTTGCCCATACGGGATGGTCGCATCATTGTGGTCGTCGCAGCGGGCGTCGGCGCAGCCCTCGCTGTGCATGAAATGGCCGCCGCATTCGATCTTCACCATCACTGTGTTCGCGACGCCGGTGAGCGAGTCGAAGATGTTGTCGGCGTTGGCCGGTGGGTTGGCCAGGTCGTCCGAGCCTTGCAGGATCAGCGTCGGCACCGTGAAGGTGGCGGCGACGGCGGGATTCCAGCCGTAGTTGGTGAACGTCGGCAGCCGGAACACCCCGCTCGGGTGGGCGGAATCGCTTCCGCCCCAAGACTTGCCGAGCGGATCGAGGTCGAGCACCTGCCGTTGCAGATCCTGGGGTCCACCGACCGGCACGCGGCCGGTGCAGACGGACTCACGATCCGGCGGCACGCCGTCCCCGCCGCCGGTGCGACCGATTGCGAGAGGGAACGACGTGGACTTCTCCACGTCAGGCAGGTCGGCCTCCTCAGTGGGGAGGTTGACATCGCCGGGCACACCGGGCAGACGGTTGAAAACCGAGGCCAGCAACAGGATTCGACTGACCTTGCGGCGGGCGTGCTCCCCGAGGCGGTACAACGCTCGGGCGACGCGCGCCCCACCGAGTGAATAGCCCAGCACGGCCACCTTGCCCGCCCGCGGTCGAGCCTTGGCGATGGCGTCATCGATGACCTGCAGGATATCGCGCGCCCAGACGTCGGCGGTGGCGAAGTAATGGCCGCTCGTGTGCTTGCGCAACTCGCCGTGCAGCGGATTCACGCCGAGCCCATCGACCGGCGGATTCTTGCCGTCGCCGAGATAACGCGCCTGCTGGTTGAGCGGGAAGATGCCAGCGTTCCTGGTCCGGCCACACCCGACTTCCGGTGTCGCACAGCTGTTGTCGGCTCCGAACCCCGGCAGACTGGCGTTGGCCGGATCGTCGAGGCCATCGGCGAATCGGGTCGACTTGCCGTAGCCGAGCAGGTCCGGCGCGAAGGTGTCGATCCCGGACCGAGCGAGCGCTTCCTGGAGGCTAATGGCCCCACCGCCGGGATCTTGCGTGGTCGGGTGACGCAGGTCGAAGGTGGCCGATCCGGGGATCGAGCGACCGTGCACGAGCACCATCGCCGTGGTCTGCACACCGGGGCACCTACCGTGCGCGTAGGCCGGCGCCACACGATGCACCCGGATTGTGGCGGGCCGCCCGTCGAACCTCGTATCGGGCATCAGGTGCGGCGGAACCACAAAATCCAGGTTGTAGTCGGACGCCTCGACCCCCGTCGGCGCCCGATCACACGTAGGTGCGGCCCGCACGAGAGGCGCCACCCCTACTGGATCGACCCGGCCAGAAACCGCGGCGAACACTGCCGTGGCGAGCAAGCTTCGCGGTGCGCTCATCGAATACATTCCTGTCCGAAGTCAACAATGCTCGATCGGATCAGAATCGTAGCTGGTCACAGCCTTGAACCGGGGGAAGTGCCACGGCGCGGCAACGGGTCCACTCCAGGGCAGCCACCACACTCCGAGGCTGTTGTAGTACGCCGCGCAGGCCGGATCGATCAACAGCCGAATGACCCACAGATCTGCGCAAGCGACATGCTTGACGGAGAAAGTACAACAGTATCGTGGTTAGTTGCGTTTTCTGGCTCTAAAGTAGAGTAAGAGCGGATTTGGTCAACTTTTCCAGAGGAGACCGCGTGAACTGGCCACCACACCGGAGCGAACAGCGAGTCTGGACCTCGCGTCAGCGTCAGGGTTCACGTGCGGATCGGACGCTCGATCGGATCACGGTCGCTATCCCGCCCCGAATCGGGGAGCTCGCCTACGACCCGACCGGGGCTGTCGCCCGCGCCCACGAAGCCGCATTGATCGCGATCGCCCGGCTCGAAGCCGGTTTCGGCGAGCATCTGGCACCGCTGGCCGACTTCCTGCTGCGCAGCGAGTCCGTCGCGTCCTCGAAGATCGAACACATCGATGCGGGCTGGCGAGCCTTCGGCAAGGCGGTCGTCGGCGGCAAGGCCAGCGACGAGGCAAAGTCACAGTTGGCCGCGGTCAAGGCCCTGATCGCGATGGTCGACGCGGCCGGCTCGGGCAACATCGGGCTCGACGACCTCCTCGAAGCTCATCGGCTATTGATGGCAACCGACTACTACACCGCCCGCGATGCGGGGCAACTGCGAGACGTTCAGAACTGGGTCGGCGGCAGCGACTACACGCCAATCGATGCCGCTCATGTGCCACCGCCCCCCGAGCTGGTCGCCGAGTTGATCGCCGATCTACTGGTCTTCGTCAACCGGGACGATCTGCCGATCCTCGCGCAGGCCGCCATCGCCCATGCCCAGTTCGAGTCCATCCACCCGTTCACCGATGGAAACGGGCGCATCGGGCGGGCACTGATCAGCGCCGTGCTGCGCCGCCGCGGCCTCACCCGCCGTGTGACCGTTCCGCTTGCCTCGGTCATGCTCGCCGACACCGGTCGATACTTCATGCACCTCAACCGATTTCGCAGCGGCGATGTCGACGCGTTCGTCGAGTATCTGGCAGTCGGCTCGATCCACGCCAGCGAGGCCGCCCAAGACTCGGCGATGGCTCTCGCCGACCTGCCGAGTCGCTGGCGCGACATCGCACGCCCGCGGGCGAACTCCGCCGACGAGGCCATCCTCGCAGCGCTGCTCGAGACCCCGATCTTCAACATCGACACCGCGCAGGGCATTGCCGGCACCACGGACGCCAGTACGTACCGCGCACTGGGACGTTTGACCGAGGCAGGGATCCTCGAGCTTCTCTCGGAGAGCAAGCGCAATCGCGTCTGGGCCGCGACCGACGTGCTCGCAGAGTTGGATGCGCTGAGCGCAGCCATCGGGCGACGCACCATCGAGCTTTTGTAGCCGCCCGTAGCTGACGGATTCAGGTCCGCCGCCGGCGCGTAGAACCGGCCTGGGTCAGACCAGTTCCGGGACGCGCAATTGCGCCAATACCAAGTCGAATTCGCGGACGTCGACGGCTTCGACGCGCGCCTGCCGGGCGGCGTCCACGCGCAGCGCGGCCGACGCGATCCGGTTACTCTCCATCGCCTCGGCATTGTCATAGACACTGCACGAGACGGCACGACCCGAGGACCTGTTCACCATCAGGCTCGCGCTGCAGAATCCATCGAGCTGCTGCTCCATACCGGGCAAGGTGTGGTCCCGATAGACCTCGATGGCGCTGCCCAGCCTGCTGGGATCGGTCTTCACCCAGGTAACGCGCGCACACGCACCCTCCGGCGCCAGATGCGCGCGATGCATGGCCGCGATCTCCCATTCCTCGACCATCGGACTACCGCCGAATTTCTCAGCCGCGCGATTGCGAATCGGGATCACCTGCTCGGCGCTCGCCCTCAGCGCTTCCTCGGAATCCCACGCGGTCGTGACAATGCACCGGCCGGTTTTCCGATCGACCAGCAACGAAAGCCCGATGCAACCGGGAATTCCCTCCAGCTCCGGCATGACCTCGTCCCGTGAACAGCGGACCGAACTGCCGAGGCTCGACATCTCGAGCCGGCCGTAGGCAACGAGTTGACCGTCTCGTCGAAACCGACGGCTCGGTGCCGCTGCGGCGAGCGCAGGCCCTGGACTGTAGATCAGCGTCGGCTATGGGCGTGAGTTCGGCTCAGCCCCAGCGGATCTCGAGCAGGTCGTCCGCTCCGCGGTCGATATGGGTGTGGAACCGGCGGCTGACGTGCGTGAGCGTCTTACCCAGCCAATCGGCATCGGCCCGGGAAGCATGTTCGAGCCGCATGCGGCGTATCCGCATGGGCAACATCCGGATTCCGGTCGGCTGCCCGCCGGGCTCGACCGAAATCAGGTAGAGCAGCCGCAGTTCGGGACGGTAGGACTCATATCCGGGGATGCCTTCGTAGTCGTCGATGACATCACCGCAGCCATAGAAAATGGGCCTGCCGTGGTAGATCTCGACGGGGCGAGGATGGTGCGATGAATGCCCATGCACGATGTCGATGCCGGCGTCGATGAGCCGTCGCGCGAACTGGATTTCGCTCCGCCCGATCCCGTAGCCCCAGTTCGGGCCCCAATGCACGGACACGATCAGAATATCGCCGGGATGCTTGTGCACCAACGCTTGCGCCGCGACATGGTCGGCAATGTCACGGCCCGGCGGATCACCGAACAGCCATACTCCCGGCCGATCATGCTGCGCGGCCCACGCCGGCGGCACGCCGCTGCTGGTGCAGGCCACCGAGACGATGACCACCCGCAGCCCGGGGGCGGACTCCACCACCACCACCGGGCGGCAGGCTGCGTCGATGCTCGTTCCCGCCCCGGCTGTGCCGATGCCCGCCGCGTCGAGCGCGGCGCACGTATCGCGCAGACCGCGGTTTCCGAAATCGAGGATGTGGTTGTTGGCCAACGCGCAGACGTCGGGCCGAAACGCTTTCAGCGTCGCGATATTGGCGGGGTTCATCCGATAATGGATGCCCTTGGCGGGCGCGAATACGCCGTCGGCGGTGATCGAGGTTTCGAGGTTTATCAGCCGGACCTCGGGCGCCAATTGGTCGAGCATCGGCCCGACGTCGCCCCACAGCCAGTCGAAGTCGACCGGGTACGGTATCGGCCCGTTCGTCTTCTCGGCCAACTCGACGTAGCGCCGGGCGTCATCGACCCACGGTTCGTGCAACAGTGGATCACCTGGATGCGGCTGGATCTGGTCGACGCCGCGACCGAGCATCACATCACCGCCCAGCAGCACGGTGATCGGACTCTGCTTCGGTGGACCGCTCGTATGCGTCATCGTTTATCTCATGGCTTGTAATGGCAATTGTAGTGGTGGGGATGCCGCTCCGATCGCCTCGCTTCTGGGCAGGGTCAGGGCGGAAGCGCAGAATCTATGTATCGCACCCCCGGAGGCTTATCGGCCGCATGAGTGGAAGGCAGCGTTATGAAGGTCCGAAGTGATTCATTCGACGATAATGCGCGCATTCCGGGCGCGTTCGCCTACGGAGTACCGGATGCCGTGCACCATGTCCGGGCGGGCGCCAATAGCAACCCGCATCTGGCGTGGGATGAGGTGCCGGCGGGAACACGATCGTTCGCGGTCGTGTGCTGCGACCCCGACGTACCCCACAGCGGCTCGGACGTGAACATCGAGGGGCGAACGGTGCCGGAGGAATTGCCGCGCGACGACTTCTACCATTTGGTGCTGTTCGATATCCCAGCCGACGTGCGGCAGATCGCCGCAGGCAGCCTCCAGACCACACACGGCAGGTCGGGTCCGGCCGCACCCCATAACGCGCGGTACGGCCTCAACGACTTCAGCAGTGCGAAGATGGATCATTACGGCTACGACGGCCCCTGCCCGCCCTGGAACGACGAGCGCATCCATCACTACGTGTTCACCGTCAGCGCCCTGGATGTCGAACGGCTGCCGCTGCGACAGGCAGTGAACGGGAAACGGCTGCGCGAAGCGATGGCCGGCCACGTCCTGGGACAAGCCGACCTCGTCGGCACCTACACCCTCAACTCCGGTCTGAGTTCGAACTGAGCCACCCGAGCGCAGGGCACACCGGAGGAACCGCCGCTGGGCGGGCAGCGGGATGGTTGTGGTGGCTGATCAGGGCAGCTGAATCTTATGCTCGTGGTTCGTGACGGCCTGCTGGAGTCGGACCCGCGACAGTGTGTGCGGCCCGCATTCGCAGGAAGCCGGCAACGCGTCATCGACAAAGCCATCACCGGCGAGCAGATCCGCAAACCGGGTGCCATGCCCATGAGCGCCATGCGCGGCATCGACGAAATCACGCGACCCATGCGCCCGCCCCCCGGTCGCCGACTGATACACCGGTCCGGCCGGCGTATCGAACACCGCCGCAACATGGTGACCACAACCGCACCGCACCCGCGTCAACGTATGCCCCGCCCGGTCCGTCAGCGAGTCCAGCGTGTGCTGGGCCAGCCGACGTCGTTCCGGTGCGGGTAGTTCCGAAACATTTGCCATCAATCCAATTTACTGCTCGCAGGTCACAGCAACAGGACCCAAATGACCGGAGACAGGGACGATCGGCCCGCCTCGAAGAGACGTCAATCCCCGCTTGGATACAAGGCTGGGCATCGCGTCAACGGCAGGGTTCGCGGGCGGACCGGACCCTGGATCGGATCACAGTCGCGATCCCGCCTCGGATAGGCGAGCTCGACTACGACCCAACCGGACCCTGCCCGTGCCCACGAAGCGGCATCGATCGCAATAGCGCGTCTCGAGGACGGCTTCGGTGACCGTCTGGCACCGCTGGCCGACTTCCTGCTGCGCAGCGGTCCGTCGCGTCCTCGAAGATCGAACACATCGATGCGGGCTGGCGAGCCTTCGGCAAGGCGGTCGTCGGCGGAAAGGCCAGCGACGAGGCAAAGTCACAGCTGGCGGCGGTCAAGGCCCTCATCGCGATGGTCGATGCAGCCGGCTCTGGCAGCATCGGGCTCGACGACTTGCTCGAAACCCATCGGTTGCTGACGGCGGTCGACTTATACACCACCCTCGACGCGGGCAAACTGCGAGACGTTCAGAACTGGGTCGGTGGCAGCGACTACACGCCGATCAACGCCGCGCATGTGCCGCCACTGCCCGAACTGGTCCCCGATCTACTGGATTTCGTCAACCGGGACGATTTGCCAATCCTCGCGCAAGCCGCGATCGCACATGCCCAATTCGAGTCCATCCATCCGTTCACCGACGGAAACGCCGCATCGGACGGGCATTGATCAGCGCCGTATTGCGCCGCCGCGCTCTCACCCGCCGCGTGACCGTGCCGCTGGCGTCGGTCATACTTGCCGACACGAGCCGATACTTCATGCACCTCAATCGATTTCGCGATGGCGATGTCGACGCGTTCGTCGAGTACCTGGCCGTCGGCGCGATCCATTCCAGCGAGGCCGCGCAGGACTCCGCCATGGCACTGACCGACCTGCCGAGACGCTGGCGAGACATCGCACGCCCGCGGGCCAACTCCGCCGACGAGACACTGCTTGCGACACTCCTCGAGACCCCGATCTTCAACGTCGACACCGCACAACGCATCACCGGCACTACTTCCGCCAGTATCTACCAGGCGCTGGGCCGATTGACCGACGCAGGGATTCTCAAGCTCCTCTCGGAGAGCCGGCGCAACCGCGTCTGGGCGGCGACCGACGTGCTGGTGAAGTTGGACGGGCTGAGCGCTGCCATCGGCCGACGCACGATCGCACCCGTGTAGTCGGATAGCCCGCAAGTCGGCGCGCAGGGCTACGGTCTGCGCGATAGCGAATGGCGCTGTCCCGCTGCGAAGCCCGGCCGTCAACACCCGAGTACTGTTCAACCATTGCGTGTTTCGACAAGATGTGATAGCCCTGAAACCCGTGGTCGTCGGCTATCGTTGGCCAGTTCCTGGAAGATGCTGGTCCGGTCGCGAATCAGCTCTCCGACGTAACCCGCAGGGCCTTCCGAGAGAACCCAAGAACGATTCGGCGACTTCTACCGCAAGCTCGAAGTGCCGGACGATCCCTTCACCACAATTGAAGCTGGATGGCGGACACTCGAATCCCGTCCTTTCCGGTTGATACATGCGGACACCCACCGCAAAAACATGATCATCCGCGATGGACGGCAGGTCGTCTTCCTCGACTGGGAACTAGGTCTCGACTGCGACCCGGGCTACGACGTGGCCTCCCATCTACACAAGATGGGCTACCAACCGGACGAGTACGCGACCTTTCTGAATCTGTGGGCGCTGCCGAACCAGAGGCGTCAGCCGGCCGCTGGGAATCAGACCTGAAGACGTATCTGAACCACGAGCGAATCAAGTCCGTCATTGTCGACTCGGTCCCGTACTCCAAGCTCCTATTGGAAGGCAGCCGATCTCCCGAGCAGCCAGCCGCCCTGGTCTCGAACCTGGTTGGAAAACTCCGGTTGGCTCAACAGTTTTGGGGCCAGGATCGCCGCTTCGAACCAAGCTTCGTTGACGCGGCACTGCGAACAGGCAGCTAGGGCAGATCGAACCAGCCTGCCTTCACGGCGCCGGTAAAGCAGTCCCACGCAGATCCGTCGAAGATCAGGACGGGGCTCGAATCTCCGAGCTTCGAATCCCGTACACCTACAGCGCCTTCACGCAAGTGGGCCGCCTCGACACAGGTTTCCCCACCCTGGCTCTTGCTGCTTTTGAACCAGTGCGCATCGGATAGATCCGTCACGCGTCAAACTCCTTCGCTGCGCACCTCAAGAGGTGTTTGGTATCAGCTTCATTCAACGCGATGCGGCCGATCCTCGCATATGCGTCGCGGTATCGCGCAACATCGACATCACTGTCGTAGTAGATCCTGGACCCGTAGGACTCGACGTAGACGGTCGACGGCTCCACCGGCTCATCCGTCGCGGTATCAACGGGAAAGTCCAAGATCACGAACGGGCCGATGTGCCCGCCCAAGGGGAATCCTCCACCGAAGGGAACCACGCGAACCGTGACGTTCGACGGCGTATCGGCCAGCCGACGGAGTTGGGAAGCCATGATCTTCCCCGAGCCGGCGATGCGTCGCAGTGCAGCCTCGTCGATGAGCAGATCGACTTCGAGCGGCGACAACCGCCGCGTGATCGCCGTCTGCCGCTGCATCCGAACCTGCACTCGCTGTTCCAACTCCATCGCTGTGTCCGAGCTGAAGAACACTCGATTCAAGGCCCTCGCGTAGTCAGCCGTCTGGACGATGCCAGGCACGGTGTCAGGTTGGTAGGTGATCATCCGTTCAGCCGCCATCTCTAACGACATGTACGTCTCGAACTCGGCAGGAATCAGATCTTCGTACCTTGTCCACCAATGGGATTCGTCAACCGGTCGACTGCGCCGATCTGCCTGCGCGGCAAGAGCCTTGAGCTGATGTAGGCGCTCGTCCGGCACGCTGTAAAGCTTGCACAACGCCTCGATATCGAGCTGCCGGATCCGCGGATTCTCCCCCTTCTCCAACCGCTGTAGGGTCCCAGTCCCTCGCTCGATCAGCCTCGCAGCGTCAGCAAGTGAAAGCCCCACCGCTTGCCGCAACTCCCGAAGCTGCCTCCCCAACTGCCGCCGCGGAATCGTCGTCGGATTCTTGCTCATCAGCGCTGCTCCCAAACTTTTGGATGGCGCGCACGCCTCAACGTGGATGACTGCATGACGAACTCTGGATCCCATTGTCCGCGGGGCCTGGAACCCTCGCAGCGGAAACGGACGGATTCCTTTGGATCGCCCAGTCTTTCCCCGTATCGACGACCTCAGGCCTTCCACTGGCCGCATCAGGCACCACCGGTCGTCGTTGCTCAACTCGAGCCAAGGAGGTCGTAATGCCCTGGGACGCATGGGCCCTGCTCGCGATCATCGCTCTCTGCACCGCCGTCATCCTCTGGTCCTGCTGGGGCTTCTATGCAGACAGCCGGTCAGCGAGCCCCAGCTCCCTCCACCTTCCGCTCAGGGGAGGCGGATTCCTCGATATCCCTCGAACCAGCAACCACCCAACCGGCAGACACCGCTCCCCCAACCCGAAGGCGGGCAACCAGTGAACCAGGCCGAGGTAGCGGTCCTGTCCGCCCTCCACCCCGATCACACCTTGACCGCAGCCCAGATCCAACTGATCTCAACCCTGACCAGCTGGCGAACCCGAAACGCCCTCGCTCAACTCGAATCCCGCGGCCTGATCATCCCCAGCTGGTCACGCGGCCGCTGGCGCATCAGCGACCGTGGCCGTGTGGCGCTGGCCTTGAAAGGATCCCGATTCGGTGCATAGGCATAGGACGCCTGCACTCACACGTCAGCACGGCATCGTACCGACCACTGGTAAGCCGGCCGATCAGCCTACAGCTGCATCGGCAACGAACCATGCCCCAGCGTCAGCACGCCGCGGAGTCAGCCGTTGTGCAGGCCTCAGGTGCACTTCGGGAGCAGAAGATACAGCGATCGCTCCTCCCGGTCGAGGCGTGCGACTGACGCCACCGCCGTGAAGTAGCCAGCACCACAGTGCAGTTCGGCGTAATACAGTGGAGCTCTGTCACCCACGCGGGTTTCGAATCGAAGGGGAGTTCTGTTTGTACAACGAAGCCGTTCTCGTCAACCGGATCTTGGAGGCGGCACAGGATGCGAGGGCGGAACCGCTGCCCGACGATGTCGCGTTCGAACTGTTTGCTGCGCAAAGCGTACTTCGTGAGTTCGATCTTTCGGACGAAGAGGTCGAGGTCGGGCGTATTGGAGGGGGCAAAGACGGCGGGATAGATGGCTTCTATGTCTTCCTGGATGGGGCGCTCCTCGACGAGGACTCCGATGTGTTCGCCGATGACTTCAAGGCCTCCAACGTTCGCAAGCATGCCGAGATGGACGTCTGGGTCATCCAGGCCAAGCGGGAATCGTCGTTCACCGAAACGGCATTCGACAAGCTACAGTCTTCGCTCGGTCGGCTCTTCGACCTGACACAGGACGACGAGCAGTTGAAGGTCCTCTACTCCAAGGAGCTCATCTCACGGGTCCGTATCTTCACCGATGCCTGGATGAAGCTCGGCATTCGGTCCCCCCGGATCACGGTCCATGTGGACTACGTGACGAAGGGCAACACGACCGATGTGGGGAAGGCTGTCGACCACAAGCGGGGCGAACTCGAGACATTCATCGAATCTCGAGTGAAGGGCTCCGCCTCGATTGCACGTTTGATCGGCGCAACCGAGCTGTACGACCTTGCCAGCACGGAGCCCGAGTACGACCTCCAACTTCGCGTCGCGCACTACGTACCCAGAGGGACCGCGTACTCCGGCTTGGTGCGGCTCAGCGACTACTACGAGTTCCTTTCCGACGACCGAAAGCGCCTGCGCACGAATCTGTTCGACTGGAACGTCCGCGACTATCAGGGCGAGGTGATGGTCAACCGCGCCATCCAAGCCACGCTCGAATCCGACCAGGACGAGGATTTCTGGTGGTTCAACAACGGCGTCACGATCCTTTGTTCGTCGGTATCCATCAGTGGCGAAAGCACTTTCACGCTGGCAGGAGTGCAGATCGTCAACGGCATGCAGACCTCCCACGAGATCCACGCTGCCATCGGGAAGAGCAACCCCGACGCCGAGCGATGGAAGAGGCGGTCGGTCTCCGTTCGTATCATCCAGGCCCAGGATGAGGAGGTCCGAGACAAGATTATCCGTGCGACCAACAGCCAGACCAAGGTCCACGACGCCTCGCTTCACGCGACCGAGAAGATTCACCGGCAGATCGAGGCCTACTTCAAAGGGCACGGCTGGTACTACGACCGCCGTAAGAACTTCTACAAGAACACGGGCAAAGCGGCGGATCGTATCATCGGCATTCCCGCGTTGGGGCAAGCAGTCATGGCTATCGGACTCTCGCGGCCAGACGATGCGCGCGCCCGCCCGACTACCCTGCTGAATAATGCGAAGGACTATGCCGACCTGTTCAACGAGCAGATTGCGCTGGATGTCTACCTGTGGGCTGCGGCGGTCCAACGGCGGGTCGACACGTTGATGCTCGCTGGCGCAGACCGCTTCGTTCGAGCAAACCTGAGGTTCCATGTCAGCTGCTTCATCGTGACGCGGACCTTCGGTCGGAGGATCTTCAGCCCGAAGCAGCTCGCTACGCTCGCGGCCAACCCCGTCGATTTCAGCGAAGGGTACGTATCAACGGTGACGGAGTTGCTCCAGGACCTGGCCGTGAAGATCGGTGAGGAAAACGAATGGACCCTCGACAGGGTCGCGAAGAGCAAGCCCTTCGTGGAAGATGTCATCCGCGCCGCGCTGGGCGCGAACGACGAGATGACCAGTATCGCACCAGCATTGGACCTCGGCGATGAGACTGGCAGCTAGAGCGATCACGTGGTCGCTACAGCACCAGACATCGAGCGGCTGGACACCAACCCATCCCGAAGTACAGCCCCTACGTAAGATCGACAGCCCGGATATAGCGAGTACTCTGTTCCCGAGTCGGTAGCAGAACAACCGTCTCGCCTGGCGACGCAAACTTGGGTGTTGCCAGGCGAGTCGATCTCGCCATTCGGGGGTAGCTAGGAAGTGTCCAGCCAGGGAAAAGCGTCCATGAATGCCAGCTCGGCAGCGCCGAAGAAGGGCGAGCTGCCAGCGTCCGACGTCCGGGAGTTCCGCGCCAAACTAAAGGAGTTTCTCGACGCGAAGGACGACCAGGGGCGGGCGTGGTCGAATGCACAGTGGGGTGTTTACGCGTTCTACGATTACGATGGCGAGCCCATCTACGTTGGACAGACGAACGAAATGCTGCGAGTTCGGATTGGTCGACATCTGACCAATCAGCGCACCGATGCTGTAGCGATGCGCATCCTGGACGTCTTCGAGGTTGCCCAAGTCAAGATCTGGCCGTTGTGGGAGTACGAGGGCGTTACAAAGAAGAAGGACCCTGACGCCTTCGAGAAGGCGAAGGTTCATCTCAATCAGTGCGAGTACTCGGCGTATCTGGACGCAATCGAAAACTCGAAGTACAAGGCGATTCTGAATGAGAAGATCCCGCCCGTGTCTCCGCGGTGCGACCTTCCGCCCTCGTTCGAAAGGTCGCTCCTGACTGACCACATTCGTCACGAGCGCGAGCATCCGGACATCCGGATTGCACGGCGGGCGGAGACGATCTCTCGGCTCGCGGCCGTTGCGCGGGAGCGCGGGGAAGTATCGGCCGGCTTGTGGCGAGTGCTGGTCGTTCAGGCCATTCGCCTAACTCATCTCGCGTCACAGCGGTTGGCTTACATCGAAGGCCGTCATGGGCCCGAACCGTCGGCGATCGACACGTCGCAGCTGGTCGGCGACGTTCACAAGGAGTCGCCCGGCACGGGGGCCGAGACCGGCGAGGACGAGTTGGGCTGACCAATCGGTCCGAAGTTTGGCGAGTTCACTTTTCCGGCGTGCCCCGAGAACTCCACAGCCGTCAGCTACAAGTAGAGTTCGAACTCGTCGGTGTAAGGTGAGATCCTCTGACGCATCACATAATTGACAACCGTCCAGTATGGCGGCTACCGACTGGGCAGCCCGTTCGCTGCCGGAACGGGACCGGGCCTCTCCCGCTGTTCTCTCTTATCGGCCGTAGACAGTGGTATTACGCAATCCGATATCGTCGAGGACTTCACTTGAGGTGTAACAGTCGATCTCGACAGGCAGAGTTCGCCGCAAAGCGCATCGCCTTGCTCGGTCAGCCGATGCCATTTCGTCGTAGCTGTCCATCTCTTGCTGCCGCTGACCATGCTTCAGCATGCTACTTCAGACATAGGGCGGTCCCGGTGCGTGACGTTCGACTGCGATGATCAGGTATGGCAGGACCCCTGCCCGTCAATCACTTTGCGACACAGCTAATCTCCCTCGACATCGCCACCAAGTAGTTGACAACTGGCCGCTAAGTCGGGAAGTGGCGCTCCCATTACATGAGGATGCAGAATAGTCCTACGCGAACGAGAGTCGCAGACGGAAGGACGCCGCAGAGCATGGCAAAGCTGAACGGGCATAAAGGATCTACGCAGGTCGACATGGCCACCGAAGCCCTACTCACTCCGTTCTAGCGCTGAGAGGTCGTTGCGAGTCTTCCGGCGCGGCGGGCTCGACCCTCATGCGCCTCGGCTTCCAGCAGCCAGTTCCGGTCGGGGTATTCGCCGGCCGCAGGAAGAACCGAAGCGCCCGCTGGTGGGTGCAGAGATCCGTCGCCTTCACGAGCTGCCCGCGGGCACCCCGTTCATCGCGCCCGATTCGCAGGAAGACCGATTGACCGCGAATCGGGGCCGATGAAATGCCCGCTCGTTCCTGTGACCTGACCCCCTGATTTCGGTCCGGGTGATGTGGCCCCCTGCGGATGGGCCGCCGTTATGAGAGTTGAGGGCTGGGTTGGATGTCGTGCCAGAGCATCTCATACTCGGTGGGGCTGAGGTG